>JAJFFG010000100.1 GCA_021776825.1 Planctomycetota bacterium | reverse complement strand
GTTGTCCCCGGAGCTTCGCCCCGGACCGTCGCCGGTCCCAGGCGTCCAGGTAGCTACCGTGATGAACCATCAACTTCACGGGCAGAACTTCCATCTGCTGGATGCGTGCACCCTCGTGGCGCACTGAACGATGCGGGTTAGTCCAACCCGCGTGCTGGCGCCGCGCCACGGGATCGCGACAATGGATCGATGACGCGAAGCGAGGTGGTCGGACCCGCTGCCGTCGTCCTCCTCTCCGGGGGTATGGACTCGGCTGTGGCGGCTGCCTGTGCCGTCGCGGAGGGACGCACGGTCCATGCCCTGTCGCTCGACTACGGGCAGCGCTGTCAGGCCGAGCTCGCGGCGGCGGGCGCGCTCATCGAACCGCTCGGTCTCGCCTCCCATCGGATCATTCGCGCCGACCTGCGCGCGATCGGAGGCAGCTCCCTCACGACGGACGAGGCCGTACCGACCCATCGCGACGAGTCCGCGATCGGCAGCGGCATCCCCTCGACGTACGTCCCCGCGCGCAACACGGTGATGCTCTCGTTCGCGCTCGGTCTCGCGGAGGTACTCGGTGCTGAAGAGCTCGTGATCGGAGCGAACGCACTCGACTACTCCGGCTACCCGGACTGCCGCGGCCCCTACCTGCGTGCGTTCGAGAACCTCGCGACGCTCGCGACAGCGGCCGGTGTCGAGGGCCGCGCGCGCTATCGCGTGTGGGCGCCGCTGCTGGAACTGTCGAAGGCGGAGATCGTCACGCGCGGCGTCGAACTCGGCGTACCGCTGGCGGCCACCATGTCGTGCTACGACCCGCCCGAGAGCCCGGAGGGTGACCGGCGCGCCTGCGGCGGATGCGACTCGTGCGCGCTGCGCAGCAAGGGGTTCCGAGAGTCCGGAGTGCCGGACCCGACCGTGTACGCCGGAGCCGTCGCGTGACCTCGCAGTTGGAGCTGGACGTCCTCGCGACGCTCCCCGAACGGTCAGCGGACTCGCTCCTCCTCACCGAGGTCTACGCCAGCGTCCAGGGCGAGAGCACGTTCGCGGGCGTGCCGTTCGTCCTCGTGCGATTGGCGCGCTGCAATCTGCGCTGCGTGTGGTGCGACTCGGAGTTCACCTTCAAGGGCGGTGAGCGCCGCGCAGTCGACGCGGTGATCGATGAGATTCGATCGTCCGGGCTCTCACACGTGCTCGTCACCGGGGGTGAGCCCCTTCTGCAGCCCGCCGTGCTGCCGTTCATGACTCGACTCTGCGACGAGGGGCAGACCGTGCTGCTCGAGACCGGAGGCTCCCTCGACATCGGCGAGGTCGACGAACGCGTGCACCGCATCGTCGACGTGAAGTGCCCGGCCAGCGGCGAGTGCGACCGCAATCACTGGCCCAACGTCGAGCTGCTCGCTTCGCGCGACGAAGTGAAGTTCGTCGTCGCCGATCGCACGGACTACGAGTGGGCTCGCGACATCGTCCAGGAACGTCGGCTGGCCGACCGCTGTGGCGCTGTCCTGATCTCACCGGTCTGGGGTGATCCGGCGCTCGCCGGGCTGCTCGCCGAGTGGATCGTCGCCGATCGACTTCCGGCGCGACTGAACCTGCAGCTGCACAAGGTCATCTGGCCGGCCGAGGAGCGGCGGCGGTGAGCAACGGCTCCGTTCTGGTGGTCGAGGACCAGGACGACCTGCGTGAGCTGATGGTGATGGCGCTCGAGTCGGGCGGGTTCACGGCCAGCGACCACGCGTCCGCCGAGGCGGCGCTCGCTTCGCTCGGCGATGCCGCGCCGTCGGTCTGTGTCATCGACGCCGGACTCCCGGGCATGGACGGCTTCGCGCTCGTCGAGGAGCTCGAGACGCGTTTCCCGGGGCTCGGCCGGCACTGCGTGCTGGTCACTGGCAGCGTGCTCACGGAACCCGTGCTCCAGCTCCTCGGGCGCCGTGGTTGCCGAGTCGTGCAGAAGCCGTTCCGCGTCTCGCAGCTCGTCGAGGCGTGCTGCGACGCCCTCGCGTAGTCGCACGACGCCGTATCCTCCACGGTGTCCAGCCGGTGGAGGAGACATCATGAGCAACAGCACGCCATTCATCGCGGCCGTCGTGGGCGGGATCGCGGGAGCGATCATCGGCTCGCTCGTGACCATGGCGCTCTCCACGGAGCCCCCGGATCTCCGCGGGCCGACAGCCGGGGAGCTGGAGGCCGCGTTCCGACGTGCACTGGCCGACGAGGTCGGGCCGCTGCGCGAGGAGCTCGCTCGGAGTCGCCAGGACGACGGGCGCGCGGCGCGGAAGTCGGAGGAACCGACGGCGACCGGTGCGGTCGAGCCCACGGCTTCTGGCCGGCGACGGATCGCGCTGCCCGCTCGAACGCCCACCCTGCCGGCGCTGCGTTCGACGGACGGTGGCCTGACGCCCGAGGCGTCGTTGCTCGACCTGCGCCTGCTGCGCGGCTTCGAGGAGGAGGAGAACGCCCACGTCCATCGTCGTTGGATGTTCACGAGTGAGCATGACGCCCTGGCGACGTTCGGCACGCCCAGCTTCGTGTGGGCGCGCGAGGGTGGCGGTGAGACGTGGCACTACGAACTCGAGACGGGGAACGTCGACGAGGACGGAGATCCGATCAGCGAGGAGTACGAGCTGTCCTTCCTCCGCGGCCGGCTGATCCGGGTCAACCACGACTGAGCCTCGGGCTCTGTTGCGATTCTCCCGAGAATGCGAACACCGACCTAACACAGGTCCGGTTATGCTCTTCGTCCCCATCGACGGACCCCCTGGAGGATGAACCGATGAACTGGACTGCGCTGCTCACGAGCGAGATCGAGGCGCACTATCGCGCGACCGAAGGCCTGATGAGCCTGGTTGACGACGATGCGCTCGACTGGACGCCCGAGTCGGGCTCGAACTGGATGACCACCGGTCAGCTGCTCATGCACCTGACGAACGCCTGTGGCTTCTGCTGCAAGGGCTTCGCGACGGGTGACTGGGGCCCACAGCCCGAGGGCGATCCCCCGCCGGCCGACATGCTCCCGCCGGCCGACTCGATGCCGAGCGCAGAGACCGTGGCGCAGGCGAAGGAGCTGCTAGCCGCCGACAAGGCGGTGGCGTTGCAGATGGTCGCGGACGTCGGCGAAGAGGCCCTCGGCACGCGCATGGAGACGGCGCCCTGGAACCCCACGCCGCGACCGATCGGCTACCAGTTCCTCGAAATGGTCGGCCACCTCACCTCGCACAAGGGCCAGCTCTTCTACTACCTGAAGCTGCAGGGCAAGCCCGTGAACACCATGCACCTGTGGGGCATGGCGCCGGAGTAACGACAGCGCTGCGTGAGCGTCCGCAACTCTCACGCTGGCCTTCTGACCGGGATGTGGCCTTGCTGCGTCCCGGTTCTTCGATTCCCGGCGGCCCCAGATTCGAACCGGCGACGTTTCGAGCCGCCCAGATTCAAGCCGGGCCAGATTCGAGCCAGCACAGATCGGAGCAGCGACGGGACGGGCGAGCGCGCCGCTCAGGCGTCGACGACAGAGGCCGACGCGCGCACGAGTCGAACGACCTGCACGCGCTCGAGCGGCTCGCGCGAGACCTCGTGCCACGCGGCGGCGTCCCACTCCGGGAAGAACGTGTCGCCACCACCGTCCTCTGGGACGAGCGTGAGGATCATCTCGTCCGCGACCGGCAGCGCCAGGCGGTAGATCTCGGCTCCGCCGGCGATCGTGATCGACACGGCGCCCAATGCGCGCGCCTGTTCGAGTGCTGAGCGCAGCGAGTCGGCGGCGTGGGCCCCCGGCCAGCGCGTGGCGACGCGCTCGGGTGAGCGCGAGACAACGACGGTCTCGCGGCCTGGCAGGAGCCGGCCGATCGACTCCATGGTCTTGCGTCCCATCACGAGCACGGTGCCCATCGTGATCCGCTTGAAGTTGCGGAAGTCCTCGCCGTAGTGCCACGGGATGCCGCCGCACTTGCCGATGGTCCGATCGCGAGCAATGCCCGCGATGATGACGATCCGGGGGAGGGAGCTCATCGGGTCAGACGGCGACGGCGAAGTCGATCACCGGATGCGGGTCGTACCCGGTCAGCTGGAAGTCCTCGAACGTGAGCTCGTCGAGCGGCTTCTTGGCGATCGTGAGCTGAGGCAGCGGACGCGGCTCGCGTTCGAGCTGCTCGCGGAGGCCCGGCAGGTGGTCGTAGTTCGCGTTCCCGCCGTCGAGGCTCTTCGTATAGATGTGCGCATCGACGATGAAGTGGCTGAAGACACCCGGCTCGAGGCCCACGTCCTGGGCGATCGCCATCGTCAGCGTGGAGTACGCGGCGAGGTTGAACGGGATGCCGAGCGCGACGTCACCGGAGCGCTGGTTCAGGTGGCAGTTCAGGCGGTTGCCCTGCACCTGGAACGTGAACGTGTAGTGACACGGCGGGAGCTTGCTCGTCGTCGCGTTACCTGGCTCCCAGGCCGTGACGACCATGCGCCGGCTGTGCGGCTGCTCACGGAGCGTCTTCAGCACGTAGCCGATCTGATCGACCTCGCGCACGTGCCACTCGCCGTCACCGTTGCGCTGGGCGCTCGGGAAGTTGCGCCAGTAGTAGCCGTAGGCCGTATCGAGGTTGCCGTCCTCGTCGGCCCAGGCGTCCCAGATCCGCGTGTGCTTGCGCAGGTTGCGAATGTGGTTCTCGCCGGAGAGGTACCAGAGCAGTTCGCGCAGCATGCTCTTGAAGAACACCTTCTTGGTGGTCAGGAGCGGGAAGCCCTCGGCGAGATCCACCTTGTAGTGGGCGCCGAAGCAGGTGATGCAGTCCACGCCGGTCCGGCTGGGCTTGCGCTGCCCGTACTCCAGGACGTGTTGCACGAGATCGAGGTACTGCTTCATCAGACTCCTCCGGGCGCGGAGACTATCTCCCCATGGGGACACCCCAACCGCCGCCGGCCCCCCGACTACCAACCAGCATCGTGCTGCCTGCTGTCGTCCTGGCCGCCGGAGCGTCGTCGCGCATGGGCCGCCCGAAGGCGCTCCTGCCCATCGACGGACGACCGGCAGTGGAGCAGGTCGTTCAGACGCTCGTGGCCGGGGGCTGCGCGCCGGTGGTCGTGGTCATCGGGCGACACGCAGACGAGATTGAGGCCGAGGCGAGTCTCGTCGGGGTGACCGTCGTACGGCATGCCGGGTGGGCGACCGGCCGGACGTCGTCGATCCAGGCAGGGCTGGCGGCACTGGCGGCACGGGCGGCACTGTCGAGCGACGCCGCGGGGGTGGTGCTGGCGCTGGTGGACATGCCGTACGTGCGGGCGGCGACAGTTACGGCGCTGATCGCAGCGTTCGAGGCGTCACGCCCGGACGTGGCCATCGCCGCACACGGCGGACGACGAGGGCACCCGATCGTGTTGTCGGCGGCGATGCTGCCAAAGGTGCGGGCGTTGGGCCCGGATCAGCCGTTGCGAGACGTGGTGCGGGCGGCCGCGTCGACGGAGGTCGCGGTCGACGATCCGGGAGTGCTGGTGGATCTGAACACGCCGGAGGATCTGGCGGCGCGCGAGGGCGTCGACTCACGAGAGTCCCCGTAGGGGCGAACCCCCTGGTCCGCCCCGCCGACGCGGGGGGCTCGGGCCGGGACGTTGGATGACGGTCAGCGAGCGACCGCGGCGGACCGGACGATCACGGGCGATCGACGTGGCGAGCCGAGGACGCCGACGCGGAGGGCGATCCATCGGGGGCGCCACCGTCGACCGACGGCCGACCGCGTCACAAGGGACGTCCGCCGAGCGCCACCGGACCGGCATCGCGCGAGCGACCCGGGCGGGCGGGGCGGATCAGGAGATCCGCCCGTACGACCCGATTGAGATTGCGCACGTCGGCGGGCGGATGCGCACCGGCGACGCGATGCCGCAGCGAGCGAGAGCCCGGTCATCGACCGATGGCCGTCCGGATCACGAGGGTCGTCCGCCGAGCGCCACCGGACCCGCCTCGCGCGAGCGACCCCAGCGGGCGGGGCGGATCAGGAGATCCGCCCGTACGACCCGATTGAGATTGCGCACGTCGGCGGGCGGATGCGCACCGGCGACGAGATGCCGCAATGAGCGGGAGCACCGTCATCGAACGATGGCCGTCCGGATCACGAGGGTCGTCCGCGGTGCGCCAGTGGACCCGCCTCGCGCCGATGACCCCAGCGGGCGGGGCGGACCAGGGGGTCCGCCCCTACGGCGCCGTTGACGAAGCGGACCGGTTGGATCGGAGGAGACCCAAGCCGCCCGGATCACCACCCGGGGCGCGGCGGTTGCGCTCGAGCGCAAGCGCCGTGACGCGGGAATGCGTGCGCGCAGGTCCTCGCCCGAGACGGCCGGCGCTCGAATGACGCGTCACGAGACCGAGCACACGCCAGACAACAACGCAGGGCGCGGCGATTGCCTCATGTCCCGATCGACGTCACCAGCCGATCGCCCTGCAATCGACGTGACCGCTCACGCGGGAGATGAGGCCACGCAAGGGTGTGACCGGGGATGGCTCTCGCGCACGAGGTGACACACCCGCGGAGCCGACCAGAAACGACTGAGGGAACGCCGATTGCCGCCTCTCGACAAGCGCGCCCACCCGGCAGTCCCCCGCAATCGGCGTTACCGAAGCTCCGGGGGCAGCGCGAAGTGGATCCGCTCCCGCGCGGTCACGATCTCGTCCTCCATCACGCCGCCCAACTCGACCAGCTTCTCCAGCACGCCTTCGATCAGATCCGCCGGAGCCGACGCCCCGGCCGTCAACCCCACCGAGGCGACGTCGCGCCCAATGCAGCCGCGGGCCTCTTCGAGCAGCGTCTCGACCTGGTCGGCTGTCTGGAGCAGGTGGGCAAAGAGCCCCTGCCCGCGCGCCACATCGACCAGTCGGTTGCTGTTGGACGAGTGCGGATCGCCCACGACGAGCACCGCATCGACGTACGTGCAGAGCTCCTTCACGGCGTTCTGGCGGTTCTGCGTGGCGTAGCAGATGTCGTCCTTGGCGGGACCGGCGATCTTCGGGAAGCGCTCCTTCAGCTTCGCCACGATGCCGGCCGTGTCGTCGACCGAGAGCGTGGTCTGCGTCAGGTAGCCGACGCGCTCGGGGTCGCGCACCTCGATCGTGGCGGCATCCTCGATCGTCTCGACGACACGGATCCGGTCGGGCGCCTCGCCCTTCGTGCCCTCGACCTCGACGTGGCCTTCGTGACCGATGAGCAGGATCTCGTAGCCGTCCTTCGCGAGGCGCACCGCCTCGTCGTGCACCTTGCGCACGAGCGGGCAGGTGGCGTCGATCTCGCGCAGCCCCTTCGCCCGGCTCTCCGCTCGCACGGCGGGCGACACGCCGTGGGCCGAGTAGATGACGGTCTCGTCCGCCGGGACCTCGTGCGGCTCCTCGACGAAGATCGCGCCGAGGTCCTTCAGCCGATCGACGACGCGATGGTTGTGCACGATCTCGTGGCGTACGTAGACCGGTCCGAAGCGCTTGAGCGAGCGCTCGACGATCTCGATGGCGTACTCCACGCCGGCACAGAAACCGCGGGGGGAGGCGAGGTAGATCTTCACGCGAGCGATCCTAAGGGGTGGTGACGGTGGTTCACGGCGATTGCACGGCGCGTCGTTGGTGGATGTGGGTCGCGAGGGCAGCAATCGCCGCGCCCCAGTGGTGGTCTGGTCGGCTCCGCGGCGGCGACAGCTCTCCCGCGCGTGCCATCCCGCTGGGCCGCAGCCTTGCGTGGCCTCGCTCCCCGCGTCACGCCGCCTGCGCGAAGGCGCGCAACCAGCGCGCCCCGGGTGACGGGTCGGTACCTTCTGCTCATGGACCTGCGACTCGCGGACAAGACGGTGCTCGTGACGGGCGCCTCGGGCGGCATCGGACGCGCACTCGTCGAGGAGTTCGCCGCGGAAGGCGCCCGTGTGGCCCTCCACGGCCACACTCACGCCGACGAGATGCGTGCGTGGGCCTGCGGGCAGCCGTGGGCCGATCGCTCGCTGTGCGTCACGGCAGACGTCCGCAGCGCGGCCGAGGTCGAGGCCGCCGTCGACGAGGTGATCGCCGCGTGGGGCCGGCTCGATATCGCGGTCGCCAATGCCGGTGCTTGGCCGCCGGACGACGCGCGGCTCGACACGATCGACCCCGCTCGCTTCCGCAACACGATCGAGATCAACCTGCTGGGCGCCGCGTGGACGGCGCGTGCGTTCCTGCGCGCTCTGGAGAGGTCGGGCCCGCGCGAAGACGGCGACGGCGCCGCGCTCACGTTCATCGGGTCCACCGCCGGTCGCTTCGGCGAGCGCGGCCACAGCGACTACGCCGCGGCCAAGGCGGGACTCGTCGGCCTGACGCAGAGCCTGAAGAACGAGATCGTGCTCCTCGATCCCTTCGCCCGCGTCAATCTCGTCGAGCCCGGCTGGACCGTGACCCACATGGCGCGCCCGGCGCTGGACGTGCCCGGCAACGTCGAGAAGGTCGTCCGCACCATGGCGCTCCGCCGGCTCGCCCGCGCGCAGGACATCGCCCGCACCGTGCTCGCGCTCTCCTCTCCCGTGCTCTCGCGTCACGTCACGGGTCAGACCGTGACGGTGGCCGGCGGCATGGAGGGCCGTACGCTCTGGGAGAGCGATGACCTCGACGAAGACGCCATCCGACGACGCGCGCGGGAGTAGTTCTCGCGTCGCACGCTGGGGACTAGTCGGTGTCCTCGCAGTCGTGCTCGCGCTGACGATCGTGGCGTTCGACACGCCCCCGAGGGGGATGATCACCGGGACGCTGCTCGTGGACGGCGTGCCCCGCGGGGGCGCGGTCGTCAGCGCCACGGTGATGAAGGTCTACGGTGCGCGCGAACCGTCTCTCCTCGCGAAGCTGCTCCGGCTCGTACGCGGGGACCCCGACGAAGAGCTGACGGCGATGACGGCCAGTGACGGCTCATACCAGCTCACGGACCTGCGTCGCGGTGTGGCCTTCGTGGTCGTGGCCGAGATCGACGACTGTCTCCCGGTGAGCCGCAAGCCGACCGGACGTGGGACGCTCTGTCCCGGATCGAGGGATCTGGCCTACGAGACAGCGGCGCGCGTGCGGGTGCCGCTCCCACTCCGGCCGATCGGCGCCGCGCCGCGCGGCGCGTGGGAGATGTGCGTCCTCAACCGCCGCGACGGCGCGGACGAGTGGTCCAGCACGCACGCCTGGGACATCACGATGGGGCCTGGAGTTCCCCCGCGAGCGGCGCAGACCTCGAACCTGATTCGCGTGGGCTCCAGCGTGCGCGTATTCGCGTGGCGGGATGCTCCCGATGGGGTCCACCTGCAGATCGGTACGGCTGACGCGATCGATGCAGGAACCACAGATGTGACGCTCGAGTCGGAGCTCGCCGGGCGCGCGATCGTGCATCTCTCCTCCGAGTTGGGCGCGGGGACAGCGACTGTGTTCCTTGGCGCACCGCACGGGCGCAAGCTCGGACTGCCCTGGGACTTTCTCCGTCTCCTCACGACACCGGGCAAGAGCCTCACCGTCCACGGGCTTCCCTCAGGCCAGTGGCAGGTGGTTGCCTGGCCAAGCGGACGCGGCTGGGGCGAGGGGACCGTCGATCACGCGGTGGGCGCCGTCACCGAAGTGGAGCTCGAGATCACCGACTGACGAGGTGCGCGCTCAGCCGCTCGGCCAACCAGTCCGGCCGCTCGATCGCCACCGTGTGGCCGCAGTCCGCGTGCTCGTGGTACGTCGCGTTCGGCAGCAGCCCGAGGAGTTCGTCGTTGAGCGCGCGACTGACGACAGCGTCTTGCGCCCCGCGGCAGATGATCGTCGGGTGCGTGAGCGCGCGCAGCTCGTCACCGAGATCGCCGCCCTCGAGCAGCGAGTCCGCCAGCAGGATGCGCAGGCTTGCCGGGTCGTTGCGCCGCAGGAACGCGCGCAGCATGTTCGGGCGCAGGGCGTCGTTCTTGCGGAGCCACTCCTCCCCCACCACGTCGGGCGTGACGACCTGGAAGCAGAGTTCCATCCCGCCGGCGTCGAGCGCGTCGAGCCAGCCCTGCACGATCCAGCGGCGCAGCGCCGTCTCGCGATGCGCACACCCGAGAAGGGCGAGGCGACGCACGCGAGCCGGTACGGCCAGCGCGAGTCGCAACGCGATGCGCGATCCGAACGAGAAGCCGCAGAGGTCGACGCGGTCGAGACCGAGCGCATCGAGGAGATGCAGCAGATCCAGGGCGTGGTGCTCGGGTCGTGAACCCGGCGGCGGCGGCGCGCTGCGACCCTGCCCCGCCGCGTCGTAGAGCAGCACGTCCCGCACCTCGCGGAGGCGTTGCGCCTGCAGGCTCCACCCGACGGTCGTCTGCGAGAGCCCGTTCAGGAAGACGATCGGCGGACCGGCAGAGTTGCCCTGTCGACGCAGGTCGAATTGCAGCGTGCGGCCGTCGGGAAGCGTGTGCGTGTCCATCGCGGCGGCAACGTCGCACGGGGCAGCGGGGTCGCCAAGGACTGCGCTGTTGTCGCTGCTGCGATCTCCACTGTGATCTCGCGGAACTCCCGGGGGAACTCCACGTGCGTGCTACGGTTCCCTCTTCGAGAGAGGTGCCCGATGTCATTCCTATCCGCTCCCATCCTCATCGCCGCCGTCGCTGTCCTCGCGGCAATCGGCGTCGTCGTCTACCTCGCCACCTGCAGGACGTGAGGCTGATCACGGCCGCCCGTCGGGCGGCCCGCTAACCTTGAGCGCATGCGAATGTGCCGCGCGCTCGCAGCCCTTCTCTGCCTCGCGGCGCCCGCCGTCGCTCAGGAGCAGTTGGCCGACGAGACGCTCACGGCTCTCGAACACGCGGTCGAAGCCACCCAGGTCGACGTGGCGAACACACGCTGGCGCGCCGGGGGCCGCCTCGCGTGGGACCTGCTCCGCCACGGTCACGAGAACCGCAAGAGCGACGGCGGGGATCTCTCGGCAGCCGCCCTGCGGCTGCGCGGCGACTCGGGCTGCGCGTCGTTCCAGGTGGCCGTCGACCTGATCGGTGACGACACGCGTCGTCATCTCTACGAGGCCTGGGCCGCTGTCGACCTCGACGACGCACTGCGGCTGAGCGCCGGCCAGTTGCGCTCCGCGCTGACCTCCGAGTACGCCACGCTCGAGCAGGACCTGCCGCTCCCGGGCTTCGGCTTCCCGGCACACCTCTCCGGGCGTCACGACCTCGCGGCGCGCGCCGATGGCCGCCTACTCGACGAGCGCCTCTGGTACGAGCTCACGGCCACTGGCGGCAACGGGTTCGGCCTGGAGGGCGAGCGACGCGATGCACGCCGGATCTCGCTGCGCGTTGCCGGCCACGTGTTGCGCGGTCTGGTCGACGGCGACGGTCCGCTACAGGACGCCGCGAACGGGTTCTTCGTCGGCCTCGCGCTCGCCGAGGAGGACGACTTCGACGATCCGCTGATCGTGAGCACACCGCTCGAGTCGACCACGTTCCGAACCGGAGACCTCGGCGGCGACAGCGGTAGCTGGGCAGCCGTCGAACTGGGGTGGGCGCACGGTCCGTGGCGCGTCGCGGTGACGCGCGTCGAGGGCGAGGCGGAGAACGTTCCGGTGGCCGTCGGGACCGTCGATGCCGATCAGCTCACAGCCTTCTCGTGGACCGCTGCGTGGGCGCTCTCCGGCGAACGCTACGCGTGGCGCGCCGGCCGACGGATCACGCTGCCCTCGGCCCCGGACGATCACGGGGTGCTCGGCCTGCCCGGTCGCTGGGAGCTGGCGGCGCGCTACTCGAACCAAGACATCGATCGCGAGTTGCTCGTCGGTCGCCGGACGATCCCGCTGGCGGCGACGCAGGAGGGGCGCACGTTCACGATGGCGCTCTCGTGGACGCCGCGACCTCCACTGCGGGTGACCCTCGGCTGGTTCAACACGATCGTCGACGAGGATCTGCACACGCTCGGCACGAAGCGGCGCGACTCGTCGTTCGTGCTCCGTTTCGAGTTGGCGTTCTAAGGGCGCTGGAACTCGCTGACCGCCCCCGCGTAGCCTCGCCGCCATGTCGCGACCGAAGCTCGGACTGGCCCTTGGCAGTGGTTCCGCACGTGGATTGGCACACATCGGTGTGCTGGAGGTCCTCGAGCGCGAGGGCATCCCGATCCACTGCATCGCCGGAACAAGCATCGGCGCCGTCATCGGCGGCCTGCACGCCACCGGCGGTCTCGAGGGCTACAAGCGCATCCTCCAGGGCCTGAGCTGGTGGAACGTGATGGGCTTCTTCGAGCCGGCGTTCTCCCGCGCCGGGCTGTTCAGCGGCGGACGCCTCGAGACCACGCTGATCGAACTGACCCACAGCCCGAAGATCGAGGACATCGGGGTGCGCTTCGTCGCGGTGGCGACCGACAACGAGACCGGTCAGGAGGTGCGTCTGTTTCGCGGCGACCTCGTGCAGGCGCTGCGCGCTTCGTTCGCGATCCCGGGCCTGTTCACCCCCGTGCGTTGGGACGGGCGTTGGCTCGTCGACGGCGGAGTCAGCGCGCCCGTCCCGGTCGAGGCCGCCAAGGCTCTCGGCGCGAATCGCATCCTGGCCGTGAACCTGAACACGCGGGAGTCGATGCTCCGCGCGTCGCTCAGCGGCGCGAGAACGGACGCACCCGACTCCCCGGTCGCGGTCGGCGTCGACGAGACCATCCTGGTCGGTGCGCCCGCGTTCAGGACGGCGATCGACCTCGACCTCGCTGCACTGGAAGAGGAGCCGGAAGAGCTCCCGATGTTCGAGCGCCACAGCGTCGACGGGATGAGCGCGGAGATGGCGATGGAGATCGGGCCGATCGATCTGTCGGAGGCGAAGCACTCCAACTTCGCGTCCCGCATTCTGGGGCGTGAGGAGGACGGCAAGCCGCCCGGGATGGGCTACACGCTGACGCGCAGCATCGACTGGATGCAGGTCGAACTCGCGGAGCTCCAGCTCTCGCGGGCGAAGCCGGACCTGGTCATCGCGCCCGACTGCGGGGATGCGAGCCTGTTCGACTACGACAAGGCGCAGCAGATGATGGATGCGGGAGCGCGGGCGGCGGAAGAGGCGCTGCCGCGGATCCGGGAGCTGGTGGCGGAGTGACGGCGGAGAGGCCGCGGCACCGGAGATATCCCCGTAGGGGCGGATCTCCTGATCCGCCCGCGCCCGCAACCTCTCTCTCGGTCGGCTCCGGTCCGATGGCGCTCAGCGAGCGTCGTCGCTGACGCGGGCGGGGACCGGCGAGGACGTCGCTTCCGGGGCGCGGTCGTTCGGCTCGCCACGGACCCCGTCCGGAGCCCGACCGCGTGGCACCGTTCGCCGGCGGTGCGCCGTGGGTGGGGGGTCGTGCGCCGGCCCCCCCGGGGGGGGGGGGGGACCTGGGGGTCCGCCCCTACGGCGCCCAGGGCGAACGCGGTGGATGAGGCGCCGTCCGTCGGAGACCGCGCGCGCACCGGGCATCGGCCGAGGTGCGACGTTCGGTTCGAGCGTTGCGCGACAGCGCGGGCGGACGCAGAGATCCGCCCCACGGCGCGCAGGGCGAACGCGGCGGGCAACGCGCCCCGCGACACGGTCCACCGGGCGTCGATCGGGTCACGCGCGTCGCACGGCAGCGCCACACACCCGCGTCGATCGTGCAGCGCCGGTCGGCGCGGGCGGACCCGGGGGTCCGCCCCTACGGCGCGGGGCGGTGCCCGCGCCCTGTCCGAAGTAGCGAGCCGAAGGCTCGCTACTTCTTCGTCCGCCGGCGGGGCTTCTTCTTCTTCGTCCGCGCCACCGCCAGAAGCTCGAGGGCCTCTTCGACCGTCAGTGCCTGCGGATCGGCGGTGTCCTTCGGCAAGGAGGCATTGAAGTCGCCATCGGTGACGTACGGCCCGTAGCGGCCGTCGAGCATCTTGATGTCCTTGCCGCCGAGCGCTTTGACGTTCTCGAACAGTTTCAGCGTCGCGGGAGCGGCCCGTCCGGAGCGCTTCTCCTGCGCGAACAGCACGAGCGCGCGCGCCAGGTCCACGGTCAGCACGTTGTCGTCAGCGGTCAGGCTGCGGTACTCGCGCTCGCGCTTGACGAACGGGCCGTAGCGGCCGACGCCGGCCTCGATCGCACGTCCCTCGCTGTCGACGCCGAGCGGACGCGGCAGGGCGAGCAGGCTCAGCGCGACCTCGAACGTCATCTCGGCCGGGATCATGCCCTTCAGGAGCGAGACCATCTTCGGCTTCTCGCCGACCTCGGCCTTCGCCGCGCTCTTCGCCTTGGTCTTCTTCGTGCTCTTCGCCGGCTTCTTCGGCTCCTCACCGTCCTCGCTCTTGGCCTCACCCTTCGCGGAGCTCTTGGTGCTCTTGGCGCTCTTCTTTGCCGGCCTCGCCTGGCTCTCGCCGAGCTGGACGTACGGGCCGTAGCGCCCGCTCTTCACGTAGATCGGCTTGCCGTTCTCGGGGTGGTGCCCGATCGGCGTGTCGGCGCGCTTGACCTCGGCGAAGAGGATCTCGGCGCGAGCGAGATCGACCTCGTCGGGGCAGAGACCCTCGGGCAGCGGCGCGGTGTCCTCACCACGCTGCAAGTACGGCCCGTAGCGACCCACGCGTACCGCCACGTCGTTGCCGTCCGCGTCGGTACCGATCGAGATCGTGCACACCGTGCGCGGGTCGATGTCGGCGGCCTTCTGGTCGAGCAGCGGGCGCAGTCCGAGCGTGCCGTTCCCGAAGTAGAACTCCTTCAGGTACGGGAGTGTCCCCTGCTCACCACGTGAGATGGCGTCGAGGCGATCCTCCATCCGCGCGGTGAACGTCGGATCGATCAGATCCGTGAGGTGCTCGCGCATGAGCGCCACAACCGCAAAGGCGACGAAGCTCGGGACGAGCGCGTTGCCCTTCTTGAACGTGTAGTCACGTCGCTGGATGGTGTCGATGATCGAGGCGTACGTGCTAGGTCGTCCGATGCCGGACTCCTCGAGCGCCTTGATCAGCGCGGCCTCGGTGAGACGCGGCGGAGGCGTCGTCTCGTGGCCGTCGGACACGAGCTGGTCGCACGTGAGAGTCTGCCCCTCCTCGACCGGCGGCAGGAGCGTGTCCTTGTCGGCCAGCACCGCATCGGGATCGTCCGAACCCTCGACGTACGCGCGGAGGAAACCGGGCTTGTCGACCACACTGCCGCGGGCCTGGAAGAGGGCCGAGCGACCGGCCGCGCTGCCCGAGACCTTCAGGCTCATGCGGCGACCGCGCGCGTCGGTCATCTGGCACGCCATCGTGCGCTTCCAGATGAGCTCGTAGAGCTTGGCCTCATCGCTGCCGAGCTTGCGCACCTCGTCAACGGACCGAATGCGGTCCCCCGCGGGGCGGATGCACTCGTGCGCCTCCTGGGCGTTCTTGACCTTGTTCTTGTAGCGACGCGGTGACGGCGGGAGCAGCTCGGGGCCGTACTGCTGCTCGATGTTCTTCCGCGTCATCGCGATGGCGTCGTTCGAGAGTGCGACCGAGTCGGTTCGCATGTAGGTGATGAGACCGCTCTCGTAGAGCTTCTGCGCCGCGCGCATCGTGCGGCGGGCGTCGAAGCGCAGCTTGCGGTTCGCCTCCTGCTGGAGCGTCGACGTCGTGAACGGCGGCGCCGGAGAGCGCGTGAACGGCTTCTCGTCGGCCTCGGAGACCGAGAAGGCGCCCGCGGCGAGCGCGTCGCGGAGGTCGTTGGCAGCGGCCTCGTCGAGGTGCGCCAGCGAGGCCTTCTTCAACGTTCCGGAGTCGGGATCGAAGTCCTTGCCCGAGGCAATCCGACGCCCTTCGAGCTCGTGCAGTCGTGCGTCGAACTTGCCGCCGGCCGGCGTCTGGAACGTCGCGACGAGGTCCCAGTACGACGCTCTGTGGAAGCGCATGCGCGCCTGCTCACGCTCGACAACCATGCGTACGGCGACGCTCTGCACGCGACCGGCCGAGAGCCCCTTCGCGATCTTGCGCCAGAGGATCGGCGAGACCTCGTAGCCGTACAGGCGATCGATAATCCGCCGCGCCTCTTGGGCCTCGACGAGGTGGGTGTCGACCTCGCGGGTGTTCGCGAGCGCGTGCTGGACGGCGGTCTTCGTGATCTCGTGGAACACCATCCGCTTGACCGGCACCTTGGGCTTCAGGAGCTCCAGGACGTGCCAGCTGATGGCCTCGCCCTCGCGGTCCTCATCAGTCGCGAGAAGGAGTTCGTCGCACTCCTTGAGGAGCTTCTTCAACGCCGTGATCGTCTTCTTCTTGTCCGGCTGCACGACGTACAGCGGCTCGAAGTCGTTCTCGACGTCGACGCCGAGGCGGGCCCACTTCTTCTTCTTGTGGGCTGCCGGGATCTGGGCCGCGTTCTCGGGCAGATCACGGATGTGGCCGACCGTCGCCTCGACCAGGTAGCCGTCGCCGAGGAACTTGCGCAGCGTGTTGGCCTTGGTGGGCGACTCGACGATGACGAGTGACTTCGACATGGCGGGTTCGAGGTTCCTCGGAGCGGTGGAGGCCGGACAGTGGGATCCGTACTGGGGGATCCGTAGAGGGAGATCCGTCGACGGCGGAAGCGAGCAGGGTTAACCGACGATCGAGGATCCCGGGGACATCTTCTCCGGCGTCTCCGATCCCGCACCGTCCCGCCCCATAGGGGCGATACCATCGCGCCGTCCGAACGAAGGAGCGACCTGCCGTGCCGATCGAACCCGAGCTTCTGGAGATCCTGGCCTGCCCGGAGAGCCGCGCAGCCGTCGTCCACCACACCGACGCCGACGGCGAGTGGCTGATCTCCACCGACGCCGAGACGCGCCGTCGCTATGCCATCCGCGACGGCATTCCGATCATGCTCATCGACGAGAGCGAGCAGATGGACGCGGACGCCTGGTCCGCCGCCCTGTCGGCCGCCGGCCACACCGCAAGTTAGAGCGATCGAGTGAACGCCACCAAACAGCGGTTCGTCGAGTTCATGCTCGAGAGCGGGGTCCTGCTCTTCGGCGACTTCACGACCAAGAGCGGGCGACAGACGCCCTACTTCATCAACACGGGGCTCTATCGCACGGGCCGCCAGCTCGCCGAGCTCGGCCGCTACTACGCAGCCACGGCGAACGACTGCTTCGGCGATGGCTACGACGTGCTCTTCGGCCCGGCCTACAAGGGCATCCCGCTGGTCGCCGCGACCTCGATCGCACTGTCCGAGCAGCACGACCGCGTCGTGCCGTACTGCTTCGACCGCAAAGAGGCGAAGAAGCACGGAGAGGGCGGGCAACTCGTCGGGCACACCCCGCGCGACGGCGAGCGCGTGCTGATCCTCGAGGATGTCACGACCGCCGGGACCTCGATCCGCAACACCGTGCCGCTGCTCCGCGCGACGGCCGATGTCACGCTGACCGGGCTGATCATCTCGGTGGACCGTCGCGAGATGGGACCCAACGGTCGCTCCGCCTTCGACGAGCTCTCCGAGGAGTACGGCATGGCGTGCCACGCCATCGTGACGATCCACGAGGTGATCGAGCACCTGCACGGTCGCGAGATCGACGGGCGCGTCGTCATCGACGACGAGATGCGTGGGCGCATCGACGCGTACCTGGCGGAGTACGGTGTCGACTGAGCCCATCGTGCTGACGCCGTTGCTGTCAGATCTCGCGGTCGACGCGCGGCGCCCAGCCAAGACGCCCGGCGAGTAGTCGATGCACGAAGACGTCGCAGCGCTTGTCCGTCACTGCACCACGCTCTGGTCCGGTGATCACGCGCCATTGCACGCCGCGCTGCTCGAACAGAGCGCGCGGCTGAGGGACTGGCGCGACGTCGAGAGCGTCCTCGAGAACGCGACCGGGTTCCGCGTCGACGGTGAGTGCATGCTGGCGGACGACGTCATCGCGGCGCTGCGGAGCGGGCCGGCCGCTCTGGACGCACTTCAGCCCGGAGTCGGGACCGCGCTCGGGGACCCCGCGTTCGCGTTCGACGTGCTGCTCCATCGCGAAGCCTGGGAGGTCGATGACTGGCGCGCCGACCTCGCCAGGCAGCTCGGGAGCGATGTCCGTGTCCTGGCGCTCTATCGCAGCCTGCTCGCCCCGGTCTACGCCATCGAGGCGTTCGGCGTCGGCGCTGGCGGCATCCAGCGCGACACGGCGCTACGGCTGGACGCGGCGGAGCGTCAGGCTCTCGACCTCGCGACCGCCGTGCTCGAGGCGCGCGGGTTCCGACGTCTCGCAAACGCGGACCTCGCGACGCCGGTCCCGGGCGCCTGGACCGACCTCTGCAAGCCGGGCGAGGCCACGCTCTTCCAGTGCCTGTTCACGGACGCGCGACCGACTCCGCGTTACCCCACTTAGTAGTCGACGTCGTCGCCGTCGACGCGCGGTGCCACGTCCATCGTGCCGAAGTAGTCGCCGAGCCAGAGCGACACCTCGGTGCGCCCATCGACGACCAGCTCGTGGTCGCCGGTGATCTTCGCCGTGAACGTCCCCGCAACCGGGTTCAGCACGAGCTTGCGGATGTTCCCAGACGGTGCGTACTCGATGCGCGTCTCCTCGAGCACGATCGGGCTGCCACGGTAGAGGGCCGACGCGCTACCGACGCGCAGCTCGACAATCGCCGGGATCGGGTCCGCGCCGCGCTGGTGGTAGCGCCCGCGGACGACGGTCTTGCGCGCCCCGTTCCGCACGCGGCTCTTGATACGCTCCACGCGGAACAACGTCGTCAACGGAGCGGTGCGCTTGGCCTTGAACTGGCCGCGCGCGAGCCGCACGTCCTCGGTCACAAAGACGTCGCCGACGCTCAGCTCCACGCGCACATCGCGCGGAACCGTAGGCAGGTCGAGCCCGCGGATCTTCGCCGTGAGGCGAGCGCGCGACGTACCGCGGAAACTCGGCACGAGCGATGCCGAAACAGCACCGGTCAGCGTGACGCGCTTCGCCCCGGGTCCGGGCTGTGACAGGTCCACGCGCAGGACCTCGTCGAGTGTCTCGGCGTCGCGCAGGACGAGTTCCATTCGCTGCTCGGCGTCACTCGCGAGCGGCGCGCCGGTCTCGATGTCGGCCGAGAGCTGGATCTGGTCCGACGCGGCCTTCTTCTTGTCCTTCACCTTCAGTTTCGTCAGGAACAGGCTGCTGCGGCGCGAGTGGAGCGAACCCTCCCACCGCGGGCGCACGTGCAGGTTCCAGTCGTTGAGCGTGCCCGCCTGTCCCGACGAGTCGGTCACCGTCAGCGTCCATGTGCCCTCGTACGGCTCGTCGACGAACGTCCCGAGCGTCTCGACTGGTCGCAGGCTGGTGTCGAACGTGCCGACCAGGTCGGCTCCGGTCCCTGATCCGGTCCAGAGCGGAATCTGACGTCCGGACGGCGCCCGCAGGCGCACGTCGAGTCCGGAGCGATCCGGGTGCGACAGGTCGACGGAGACGTCGAGGTCCCCCACCGTGACGCGCGTCGCGTCGATGGCGCCGACGTCGATCTGGAACGACTGCGTGGCCGAGGCCTCGACCGCGCCGCCGATTCCGGCCAGCGTCGTCGTCGAGGGCGGATCGCTGCGTGGCTGCAGCACGAAGTCGGCCTTGACGTTGCCCTGTTCGATCCCGACCGGGAGCGTGGTGCCGTTCACGATCTGTCGCGCGAAGATCTCCGATCGCTCGCCGGCGATGCCCTGGGCGACCACCTGCACGTCACCGGCGAGTCGGTCCACGGGGATCGAGTACGCGCCGGTGGCGGTCGAGATCGCGAAGAACTGCGACGCATCCACGTCGACACGCACGCCGGGGAAGCCCTCGCCCTGGTCGTAGCGCCCGTTCGTGTTCTTGTCCTCGTAGACGATGCCGGTCACGAAGCGGCGGCTGGAGTCGAACGGCGAAGCCAGCGCGGCCGTGACGACGCGTGGACCGAGCGACACCGCGGCGTTCGCCTGCTGGACGACGCCGACGCCAATCTCGACGTACCCGTGACGCGCGGCGTTGTTGAAGTTGATCAGCGCCGTGCGATTGGGCAGCGCCGGGCGGCCGGTGGTGTTGTCCGTCGCCTGACCCCAGTCAATCGTCCACGACGCATGCGCCGAGATCATGTCGGGCGCGAACCCCTGGATGAGCTGCGCCGCCCAGAACATCTGGTAGCCATTGGCCCCCATGCGAGCGAACAACCCGGGCTGCCCGGCGATCGCCTGTGCGGAGGTGTCGAAGTCGCGCATCGTGACGCTCCACTGATGCGCGGTAGCCGTCAGTGCCGAGTTGATCGCCAGCGGCGGGCGCGGCGCGTAGGTGCGCCACGCGTCACGGTTCTCGGTACGGGTCCACGGGTTCGTCGTGAGCGGCGCGAACTGATCGACGAGCGACGTCACGCTGGCGGAGTCGTAGTCGCGAAAGATGAGGTCGGCCTCGGCCGCCGGATCCCGTCGCGCGCGATTGATCAGCTCGACGAGGAACGTCGCCTCGGGTGTGGGGTCACCGATCTTCCACTCGATCGTCCCGGCCGTCGCAGCCTTGGGATCTTCGGCGGCGACGCCCGTCCCAGCGGATGCGAGCGCCAGCACACCCAGAGCAACCAGTGCGGCGCCCCTCCAGAGCACCCGGCCCTTCCAGAACGCACCGCCTGTCCGGAACACATGGGCAGTCCGGAACACATGGGCAGTCCAGCGAATCGATTGACGCACGTGCTCCTCCTCAGCGACCTCTCCCCGAGTCTACGAGGAGGTGCCGATCCCGGCAGTGCGTCCGATCTTCTGACTCAGAACACCGACCAGACACCGAGGCCCGGATGAAGGCACTGGCTCCGGCCCGTGATCTCGGCGTGCCGTGGGTCACACGCGGTACCCTCCGGCCTGGATTCGAGCCCCACGGGAGCAGGCAGAATGATCAAGCGCATCCTCGTGACCGGCGGCGCCGGCTTCCTCGGTTCGCACCTCTGCGAGCGCCTCGTCGAGGCCGGCCAGGACGTCATCTGCCTGGACAACTTCTACACCAGCCAGAAGCGCAACATCGCGCACCTGCTCGGCAAGCCGAACTTCGAGCTCGTCCGCCACGACATCACGCATCCGACGTGGCTCGAGGTCGACGAGATCTTCAACCTCGCCTGTCCTGCGGCACCGGGCCACTACCAGTACAACCCGATCAAGACGATGAAGACGTCCGTGCTCGGCGTGATCAACGTGCTCGGGATGGCGAAGCGCGTCGGAGCGAAGGTGCTGCACGCCTCGACCAGCGAGGTCTATGGCGACCCGACCATCCACCCGCAGCCCGAGAGTTATCGCGGCAACGTCAACCCGATCGGTCCCCGCGCCTGCTACGACGAGGGCAAGCGCGCCGCCGAGACGCTGCTGTTCGACTACCACCGCATGCACAACACGCGCATCCGCGTCGTCCGGATCTTCAACACGTACGGACCCCGCATGCACCCGTACGACGGCCGCGTCGTCAGCAACTTCATCCGCCAAGCGCTGCAGGGCGAGGACATCACGATCTACGGCGATGGCTCGCAGACTCGCTCGTTCTGCTACCGCGACGATCTCGTCGAGGCGATGCTCCGGATGATGGACGCGCCCGACGACGTGACGGGGCCGATCAATATCGGCAACCCCGGCGAGTTCACCATTCGCGAGCTTGCCGAGTTGGTCGTCGACGTCTCCGGGTCGTCGTCACAGATCGTCCAAGACCGACCGCTCCCCGAGGACGATCCGCTCCAACGTCAGCCCGACATCACGCTGGCGAAGGCGAAGCTCGAGTGGGAGCCGCAGATCGCGCTGCGCGAGGGCCTCACCCGCACGATCGAGTGGTTCCGTTCGGTCGACATGGACTCGTTCCGAGCCCCGACCCCGAACTACTAGCAGGCTGTCGGAGTGGCGGCCTCGACAGGCCACGCCGGTTGGCGCGACAGCCTGCTGATAATCGGCCCGACTGGGGTGGCGAGCGGCGGCGAATTGTGGCGCGGCCGGGACCGCCGGCGGCGGCACGCGCCGATGCGGGCAGTCTGGCCCGGATCCGTCGCCGAATCGGACTCGGAACCGCTGCTCACGCCCTCGCAGCGGCCAGTTTCAGTAGGTCGTGCGCTGTGCCCAGATCATCGTCCACGACGGCGACGCTCTGGTACCCGGCGGGCGCTCTAACTAGCAGCCTGTCGCGCGGTCGGTCTCCCACACGGCGGCGCCCATCCTCCGACAGGCTGTTAGCTCCAGAACGGGCGGGCGTCGACCAGGCGTTCGAGGCGATCCAGGAGCCGACGCTCCACCGCCACCAGGCCATGAACGTGCCAGCCGGTGACGATGCCGCCCGCGATGCCGAGGGGCCGCGCCTCCTCGGGCGGACCGAGTCCGTCGATGCGCGCGACCAGTCCCTCGGCGACGGACACGTCGTTGAGGTAGCCGAGGGAGTCCTGCAGCTTCTCGAGCGGTCGGACGAAGCGTTCCACCGCGCGTCGGCCGTACAGCGAGCGGAAGAACTCGACCGCGTAGCGCAGCTTCTTCACGTCGATGCGCAGCTCGTGTCGTTCCTCGATCGTCGCCGTCTCGAACGCGCGGGCCTTCTTCCGCACCTTGCGAAAGCGTCGGCTGAGGACGTCACCGGCCACGGTCTCGATGGGCTGGAACAGACGGGCGGCGCCTTCGGAGAGCGGCTGATCACGCCAGTGCCGTCGGGACATCCACGCGCTCACGTCGAGGATGATCTCGGTGAAGCGGCGGGAACTGACCGCCACACGCGCCAAGGCCCGCTGGGACTCGCGCTCTTCGATCAGGCGATTGACGAGCAGGCGCAGACCGTCGTCATCCGGCAACGCGGCTGCGACTGGTCCGACGATCTCGTCGAGGAACACATCCATGTCGCGGGCGCCGCCGAGTTCCGTGCCGAGCCAACGCAGTTCCGCTCCGAGCCGCGCGCGCTGTTCGTCGGGGAGAACGCTGCGGAAGAGCCCGAGCGCCGTGCGGAAGCGGCGGATGCCGACTCGCATCTGGTGCACGCCCTCGGGGTGGTCGTTGACCAGCACCGGGGCTTCGTTGGCGAGGATCTGATCGAGGCAGTGCTGCACGGTGCTGCAGAGCGCCTCCTCGACGGTCGCACCATCCTTCAGCGCGAGTTTGCCCGACTTCGTGGGCTGCGGCGGTTTCCCGGCCAGCAGCGCGTACCCGCGCGCGGCCTTGGTCACCGTCGACACGCGGAGCGGCACAGTCTCGAGCAGTTCGCCTGCCAGATCGAAGAGCGGCGCGGGATCGCCGCCGTCGAGCTCGATCTCCACCTCACACAGAGGCTCGGACGACTCGGCCGTGGTGACGTGGCCCGTGTCGATGTCGAGGCGTCCGGTCGTGCCGTCGGCGAATCGGAGCGCACGCGTGGAGCGCGACATCTCGGTCCGGAACACGGGCTGGAGACGCCCGGCAGCGGTGCGCACGATCAGACGGCGCAGTTCATCGTCGTCGATGAGCGCGAGGTCCGGCGTCTCGGTCGGCACCGGCGCCTCGATCTCGCGCCGCACCAGGACGCCGCCCAGTCCCTGCTGGCGCGCCTTGACGCACTGCACGTAGCCGCGCCCGCGCTTGCGCACCCGCAGCGCGATGCCCTCCGCACGAAGGCGCTCGTCGGGCGTGTCGTAGTAGATCGTCAGCAGTTGCGAGCGCCGTGAGCGCCCTTCGGCCACCTTGCGGATCGCGGGGGAGCGGCGCAGACGCGCGAGGTGAGTCGGATCCACGAGCAGCTTCAACTCGACTTCGTTCGCCACGTTCTTCTCCCCGCCACTGAGCGCGACCATCATGCACGAAGCCTCGGCGCCACGGCATGCAATGGCGCGTCCTACGGAACGAGTTCACGCTATCTTCACGAGCGCCATGACCAGCCCCACCCGCAACTACGTCACCGTCGTCAGCGGCGCGCCCCGATCGGGCACGTCCATGATGATGCGCATGCTCGAAGCCGGCGGAATGGCTCCGGTCACGGATCACGCGCGTACCGCGGACGTCGACAACCCGAACGGCTACTACGAGTTCGAGGCCGTCAAGCAGACGCGCGTCGACGCGAGCTGGCTCGACGACGCCGGCGGACACGCGGTCAAGATGGTGTACGCGTTGCTGCGCGACCTGCCGGTCGACCGCGGCTATCGCGTCGTCATGATGCGGCGCGACCTACGCGAGGTCGTGCGTTCGCAGAACAAGATGCTCGAGCGGCTGGGCAAGCCACGTCGTGGGATCAGCGACGAGCGCGTGGTGGAGATGTTCGAGAAGCATCTCGATCAGATCGGCCAGTGGCTGGCGCGGTACCCGGGGTTCCAGGTCCTCGACGTCGACTACAACGCCCTGCTCGTCGAGCCGCGACCGCACCTCGAGCGAGTGGCGGAGTTCCTCGATGGGCTCGACGTCGACGCCATGGCCGCCGTGGTGGATCCGTCGCTCTACCGCAATCGTTCATGAGCACTCGGGCAGACGCCGACACCGTCCTGATGATCCGCCCCGCGGAGTTCGGCTGCGATCCCCAAGCCGCCGCGAGCAACGCGTTTCAGCGCGCGCCGACTGGCGCACGACAGTCGGGGATCCCGGAGCGCGCGGCGGAGGAGGTTCAGCGGCTCGCGGCAGCACTCGCCCGCCACGGCATCCGCGTGATCCTGGAGCACGACCTCGTGGCGTTCGAGACGCGCCACGGCGCGGGACGGCCCATCTACCACACGAACGTGCTCCTGGCGCTCGGGCCCGACTGGGCGGTGGTCAGCGCCGACGTGATCGCGCAACGCCGGGAACGCGCCGCGATCGTCGCCCGGCTCTCAGAATCGGGACGCAACGTGATCGAGATCCCGGTCGAGACGATGCGGGCGTTCGGGGCGAACGTGCTGTCGCTACGCGGCGCGGCGGGCGCCGTCATTGCGCTCTCGACTCGCGCACTCGACGCGCTCCCTCGCTCCGCCCGCGAGCGCCTCGGCGAACGCGCGACGCTCGTCGCGACGCCGCTCACGACGATCGAGGACGTCGGCGGAGGCAGCGCCCGCTGCCTGCTCTGCGAGGTCCATCTGCCACGTACGACGGGCGAGGGTTCGCCATCGTGAGAAGCGACGCGCCAGAGCGGCGTCGCGACCTCGGGGCCATCACGCTGCTCGCGGACAGCGCCCGCATGCTCCTCGCCCATGCTGTGCCATTCGGCATGCTCACGGTGCTCGCATTCCTTCCGACGCTCCTGTGGCGAGCGTCGGACCTCGCTGCTCTCGTCGACTCGTCAGCGGACGGTCGCGGCACGCCTCTGTCGCTCTGGCTGCTCCCAACGGTCCTCCCGTGCCAGCTGATCCTCGCGGCGCTCATGACGCCTCTGGCGGGCGCCTACGTCAGTTCGCGTGAGGTCACGGTGCGCGCCTCCATCGTCGCCGTCGTGCCGCGACTCGGCAGCGTGCTTCTCACCGCCTTCCTCTGCACATGCGCGGTGTGGATCGGGACGGCAGCGTGCATCGTGCCGGGCGCGGTGCTGATGGCGATCCTGTGGGAGGCGCTACCGCTCACCGTCGCGGAACGATCTGGTCCGATCGACGCCATGAGTCGGAGCGGCACGATGACCAACGACGTCCGAGCCACCGTTCTGGCCATCGTCGTCGTCCTGCTGTTCTGCCTCGTCGCACCGTGGGTCTCGCTTCGCATCGCTGTGTCGTTCGGAGCGATGAGCGAGAGCACCGCGCTGTTCCTCGACGCACCGTTGACGCTGCTGGTCGGCGCCTGGGGCGCCGCCGCCCAATCGCTCAGTTACCACCGATTGCGGTGGACTCACGACCGCGAGGACTCCGACGTCGCTGCAGTGTTCAGCTGATCACTTCGGCGGTTGCAGCCGGGCTGCCGGCGGATCGTCCTTCCGTTCCTTCCGGCGTCCGAACAGAAGTCCGGTCTCGAGCGCAGCACGCTGGGCGGCGTAGAAGTCCCGCAGGAACGCGTCGTGGTCGACCTTCCTCTGGTCGCGAGGCCAGTCGATCTTGCGCTGGATCCGCTCGCAGACGGAGGCCATGGTGCGCCGCGACCCACGTGTCCGGTCGCGGAGCAGTTCCTCGAGTACCTGGAGCTCGTAGACGCCGTACTTCGAGAGCTGCTCTGGAGTGAACGTGTACGTCGCCTTGCGGGCCGCCTTGCTGCGCGGCGCTTGCGTCAGATCGCGGCCGAGGCGCGCCTCGGGGCGTTTGACGACGAGCGTGCCGCCGACGAAGTCCCCGACTCGCCGGTGCTCGCGGTTGAAGAACGGCAGCAGCGCGAACACCAACCCCCACAGCACCGCGATCAGACGCAGCCAGCCGCTGCTCCCGGGCCAGATCGCCTGCGGTGCGATGAGGAGCACAAGCGGAACGAAGATCTCGATCTCGCGCGTCAGGTTGCGGGCGAAGACGGCTTCGGCGCGCAGCGGTCCTCCCCGAGCGTCGACCACACGCAGACGCAGCACCTTCTTTCCGAGCGTTGCCCCCTGCAGCAGCAGCTCGCAGCCCGCGAAGTAGAAGTTCCGCAGGAGGAAGATCGCGATCATCGAGAACGCGACACCGAGGCCGATCCCCTCGACAGCGCCCTCGAGGAGCATCGCTGCAACGAGGACGAGGATCACCACGACGACGATCACCAGCGCATCGATCAGGAATGCCGCAATGCGATCGGTGCGCGACGCCAACCCAAGCCGGAACGGGACGCCCTCGGGGGTCATCAGCGCGACGACGCGCCCGCCGGTCGGGGTGTCCAAGACGCGTGCCGCTACCGCCATCGACGACGTCCCATCCAGATGAAGTACGCGGCCAACAACGCCGCGTTCAGCGCCGCCAGCGAGTAGCGCGCTGCCGGAGCCTCCACGAGCTGCCGGAAGAACCCCTCGATGAATGCGGCGTAGAACAGCATCACGACTGCGCCGACGACGATCACGCCGGCCGTGCGGCCTCTCAGCCGGAGGTTCTCGATGCGTCCATGACGCCCGGGAAAGACGAGGCTCTCGCCGATCACGAGGCCGGCTGCCCCGCAGAGCACGAGTGCAAAGATCTCCGGCACGCCGTGCGGCAGCACCCAGCCCCAGAAGTCGAGCCCGAGTCCGCGCTCAGCGTGCAGCGCGCCGAACGCTCCGAGGACGAGACCGTTCAAGAACAGCAGGAAGAAGACGGGCACTCCGGCGAGGAACCCCAGCGCGAACGACATGATCCCGATCTGAGCGTTGTGCGAGAACAGGTACGACGCGAACGCCGACAGGTCGCCGCCGTGCTCGTTCACTCCGTACAGAACGTCGCGTAGTTCCTCCGTCGTGGCGGTGGGACCGCGGCCACCGGCGTACTCCACATCCACAAACGTATGGAAGTGTTCGAGGTCGTGACTGGTCATCACCCAGCCAACGGCGACGCCGAGCAGGAGGAACAGCGAGGCCAAGCCGACGTGGCGGCGGCACTCGCGCACCGCCTCCGGCAGGCGCACGCCGAAGAAGTGCTGCAGCGTGGCGCCGATGCCGCGCTTCGGGCCGTACACGACGAAGTACGCCCGGGCCCCCAGCGTCTCGAGGTATTCGAGTAGGTTGCGATCCAGCGAGATCGCGCGTGCGACGCTCAGTGCCGAGAGCGTGGCGCGGTAGAGACGCGCGAGCTGCACGAGCTCCGATGCCGAGAGGCGCCGCACGCCCCGCGACTCGGCCACGTTCACGAGGGTCTCGAGCTCCCGCCAGGTCGCCTCGCGTTCGCGGCGAAACGCGGCGCTCTTGAGCGCGGGCTCCGACGTGGCCGACTGCGCGACGTCGCTCATCCCACGAGCTCGCGGCGCTTCACGTCGAGGTACCGATTGATGAGGTTCGCGGAGAGTCGCTCCGGCGGCGCATCGAGCACGAGCACCCCCATTCGGCGGAGGCGGCTCAGCACGACGTCGCGCTCTCGCACGAGATCACCGGCGACAACGGAGCGGTTCACGTCGTCGATCGACTGCGGCAGCGCGTGCTCCATCGCATCCAGTCCGGCGTCGCGCAGCGCGACGAACAGGAGAACGTGACGCCGCGAAAGGCGCCGCGCGTTCTCCACCAACAGCTCCGCCGTCACGGAGTCGACGAAGTCGGTGAACAGCACGACGAGCGAGCGACGGTTCAGGTGCCCGAGCAACGTCGTCAGACCCAGCGTGAAGTTCGTCTCCGTTGCGGTGTAGTCGATGTCGGCGGCGTGTTCCTGCAGACGCCGTAACGCCGAGACGCCCGACTGCGGGGCCAGCACGCTCCGCACTTCGGCGTCGAATGACAGCATCCCGACGCGGTCACCGGTCCGGAGCGACACGTAGCCGAGCAGCAAGGCGGCGTTGATGGCGTGATCGAGCTTCGGAACGCCGTTCAGCGGCTCACTCATCAGGTGCCCAGTGTCGAACGCGAGCACGATCTGGTGGTTGCGCTCGGCGCGGAACTGACGGCAGATCAGCTTGGTGTGACGAGCCGACGCCTTCCAGTCGATGGCGCGTGGGTCCATGCCCTGGACGTAGTCGCGCAGTGCATCGAACTCGGAACCCTCGCCGAGGTGCCGCTCGACCTTGAGACCGGTCAGGAACTCGCGGTTGCTGAACATGCGCAGGGCCGCGGTCTGCACGGCCCGCACGTTGGGCGCGACTCGCACGACCGTGTCGAGCGGTTGTCGTAGCCGCCGCTCGAGCAACCCGGACGGACCCTGCCATCGCAGCCAAACAAGACGCACCATCGGCCGTCCGCGTCGGTGGGCACTGAGCGTCAGAGAGACAACGCCCCGTCCCTGCGCCGGGACGTCGATCTCGAACAGCTCCGGCTCGACCAGATCGGGATCGACCTCGACGAGTCCGTGGAAGCGGGCCGCGCGACGCCAGCGCGGCACCCCGATCTCGACGCTCAGAACGGCGTCGGCGCCGATGTAGATCAGATCGGGCGTCACGACGTTCAGTTCGACGAGGCCCCGTGACGGCGTCAGCGCGAGATCGCCGAGCGCGAGCACGGCGAGCACCGCGACATACGCAGCCCAGACGACCCAGGCGTGCGGAACGACGAGGATCGGCAGCAACGCGAGCACAGTGCCCGCGACGCCGAAGACCACGAACCGACGGGTCGGGACGATCACCGGGGAGCAGCCACCTGAGTCACGACCTGTTGGATCACGTCGGAGCGCGTCCGCCCTTCGACCTCGGCGCCGGGTGCGAGCACCAGCCGATGCTCGAGTGCCGGACGCGCGAGTCGCTTGACGTCGTCCGGGATCACGAAGTCGCGACCCGAGAGCAGCGCGTACGCTCGGGACGCACTGGCCAGCATGCTGGCCGCGCGGGGAGAGGCACCGCAGAGCAGCGACGAGTGATCGCGCGTGCTGCGTGCGATGTCGACGATGTACTCGACGATCTCGTCCGAGAGCAGCACCTCCTCGACGCGAGCACGGGCAGCATCCAAGAAGGCGCCATCGGCGACTGGCTCGAGTTCGAACGACTCGAGTCGCGGCATGGTCGAGCGTCCACCGTGCAGTTTCACGAGCGCCAGCTCGTGCTCACGCGTGGGGTAGCTCACGGTCACCTTGAAGAGGAACCGATCGAGTTGCGCCTCCGGCAGTGGGTACGTCCCCTCCTGCTCCACGGGGTTCTGAGTCGCGATCACGGTGAAATGCCCGCCCACTTCATACGACGTCCCGTCGATCGTGACGGAGCGTTCCTGCATCGCTTCGAGCAAGGCGGCCTGCGTCTTCGGAGGCGTGCGGTTGATCTCGTCGGCCAGCAGGATCTGCGTGAAGATCGGACCACGTTTCAGCATGAACTCGTTCGTCTGGAAGTTGAAGAGGTTGGTTCCGATCACGTCGCCCGGCATGAGATCGGGCGTGAACTGGATGCGCTTGAAGTCCAGCGCGAGGCTCGCGGCAAAGGTGCGCGCGAGCAGCGTCTTGGCCGTGCCGGGAACGCCCTCGAGCAGCACGTGCCCTTCGGAGAAGAGCGCCACGAGGACCAGGTTCACGACGTGGTCCTGACCGACGACGACCCTCCGGATCTGCTCGCGCAGCCGGCCCACGGTCTCCTGGATCTCAGCGATTTCCATCGAGTGTCTCCTGCCTCTCAGCGTGTTCCGTCGAGGGTCTCACGTCTCCATGCGTGGACCCGTCGAGCGATCGCGACGATCCGCCTTGCCGATGCCCCTCGCCTGCCGGCGACTGCGACGACGTTCGACACGTCGGCGGCGATCCGCCGGACGTCGACCGTCACTCCGCGCTGCGCCGCGATGGCCTCCACCGCGGCGAGTCGTTCGCGACGCCGGAGCGTCTCGTCGCCGTAGCGTGCGAGCACGTCGTCGACCGCGCGATCGAACGAGCGACGCAGCGCGTGGGCCGAGTGTCCGCCGTACGCGAGGAGGTCGGCCGTGTTGTCGATCAGGGCGCGTCGCCCCTCCCCCAACTCCGGCGGGACGAGCTCGGGCGTGCCGAAGCGCACCATCCCGGCCCACAGGAGCAGGATCAGAGCGAGCGCCGCGTGCACGGTGGCAAACGCCAGCGGGAAGCGAAACAGCTCGCGCCATATGGAGCGCTCGAGCGCGAACCCGTGGACGGTCTCGTCGAAGACCGCCACGGTGCCGGCCGAAGCCGCGTCGCGCACGGCCCGTAACGCAATGGCGGCGTTGTCGCCCCGATGCAGGCCGTGGTTGGCGATGATGTCGGGGTCGCTGAGGATCAGCACCGGCCTGGCACGAAACCGGACGCGGCCGAGCAGCACGCCATCCGGGCCGCCCAGGATCGTCTCGACACCCTCCACCGAGGTGAGCAGTTGGGGGTCGGAGAGAGTCGGTCGGTCCGAGCCGCTCCATCGTCCGAGCCGCAGGCCGTCGGTCGGTCGGATCACTCGCGCGTCGACCTCGAGTCGCTCGAGCAGCGTATCCACCTGATCGGCCGGCACAGTGGTCACGCCGCGAATCCATTCGGGACGCCGACGGTCTCGAACACCGAGCCGTTTTGGCAGGACGATCAACGCCGCAGACGACGACCGGATCCGGCGGACCACGGCGTCCATGGTCTCCTCATCGAGCTCGGGCTCCGCCACGACGAGCAAACCCTCCTGGCCCTCTCGCCGAGCGCTGCGAGCGACGACGATGGGCACACCGGCGTGATCCAGCATCTCGATCCACGCCGCATGCCCGAGCGCGGACACGCTGAAGGTGTCGGATCCGGTGGAGGGATCCCCGCCGAGACCGTCGTCGAAGACGCTCAGCAGGAGTGCCAACCCAAACGAGAGAGCGGTCACTGTGACGAGCGTGATGAGAGTCCGGCGACGGAATGGACTACTCATGGCCGCTCGTCGCTCAGCTGGAGGCACTCGTATCGGCGATGGGATGAGTCGAAATCGTCGCGGGTGAGAGGGCGACCGCCGAAGTGGCTTCGTTCGACGGTCGCGACCAGCGTGCCCAGCGAGTCCCGTGACTCGTCCTCGAGCTGGGCGACCTCGAGGAGTTCGCGACTCGTCAGCGCATCGTCGCGCTCCGCGCGCCCGGACCGGAACAGGCTGCCGAGCGCTGCCAGGAGCAGTGCGTGCACGGCGGCGTCGTAGTCTCCTTCGGCCGCCAATGCGAGTGCATCGGCGTCGTCGCCGGGCAGGCCCGCGTCCGGCGCTCGCGCGTCGACGGACCGTCCCTTCGCGACGTCACGTCGAGCCTCTTTCGTCGGGTCGACGAGCGCCGCTCGCGTCCGCACGAGCCAGATGATCAAGACGATGACACCAATGGCCATCGCGCCCCACATCAGCCAGGTGAACACCGTGGCAATCATCCCGCCGGCCGAGAAGCCGACGTTCGGCAGCCCGCCCGTGCCGCCGCCGTCCTCTTCCGGATTCGTCTGGGTCGTCGGCTGCGTCCGGTCAGGGGAGTCCGGGGGCGGAACCTGGGCGCGGGGTTCCGGGAGCTCGCGCTGGTAACGCTCGTCGGAGAAGACGCGCTCCACGATCTCGGTGAGGTCTGTCGGATCGGCCAGGGCGCCGGGAGCGTCCTGAGCCGCCGCGCGCCCTGCCGTTGCGGCAAGCAGGAGCACGCACGCCATCAGAACGAGCGGCGTCCACCGCGCCCTTCGGGCCCGACGTCGCGTAGGCGCTTCCCTTCGGGACGAGTCGTCGTCACTCCGCACGCGTGTCGGATCAGCCTCCCTTCAGCCAGTGTCGACGTGCATGCCGCGAGACGCAAACGCGGGGCGCACGCTGGCGTCCTTCGGCATCGCACGGGCCACCCAGCCCAGGCGGACCACTTGAGACCGAACGCCTTCTGCGTCCCGGGCCGCGGCTCCGCCGGCACCGCCCCAGCCGCCGATCGGACCGCCCGGGGAGGGGCCGGGTGACGGGTCAGGAGGCGGCCCAGATCTCGACGAATCGGAGCGAGGTCCGTGAACACGTCAGCACACGCGGAGAGCTTGGTCCATCCTCCGGATCACGCTCGGTGCGAGTCTGGGCGGGATCGTCTCGGCGGCGATGCAGCCCATCCGAGCGCCGACCCGTGCCATCGCCTGATTGGCGACATCCGTCACACCCGAATGGCCCTAATGCCCCGGCACCCCTGATTGCCCCTGTGACCAGACTCGCTCCACACGTAGACCGGCGTGTGAGCGGCCGGAGGGCTGCACGAACTGCGAAGCCCGGAGGAGAAGACCATGCGGACGATCCTGGGAGCAGCTGGCCTACTGGCCATGGTGGCGACAGCGGCACTTGCCGACGACACGACGAGCGAGAGAGCGCCGTCGGCGCTGGCAGAGACGGTCGAGGCGATCATCGCGGAGGACGCGGACACCTACGCCGCGCTGGGCGAGGAGCGCAGTTCGGTCGAGGGTCTGCGTTGCTGGACGGGCTCCGCCCCACGCAAGGCGAACCGCTACGACTCGTTTGCTCGACCGATCACCAACCTCGACTTCCACCATCCCTTCATCTGGAACGAGCTCCGCCCACTGGTGATGTACCAGCACTTCCCCCGGACGAGCGCCGTCGCCGGCGGCCGCGCCCGCATCGCCGCGATGCAGATCCACGTCGCCGTGAGCGATGACGTCCAAATCACCGCCTACAAGGACGGCTACGCCGATCTCGAGGCGGCCGGGCTTCCGAACGGCACGGGCTTTGTGGACATCGCGGTCGGTCCCAAGGTGAAGGTGTGGGAGGACGACGACGCGCTCGCGACCGCCGCCGTGGGCGTCACCTACGAGACCAAGACGGGCGCGAAGGACGTGCTCCAGGGCACCGGCAGCGGCATCTTCGACGTGTTCGGCTCGTACGCGCGAGCGATGGACGGCTTCAACATCATCACGACCGCTGGCATCAAGCTGCCGACCGACAGCGACGACGACCCGAGCCTCGTTCACGCCCACGCCCACGTCGACGTCCCGCTGACCGAGTCTCTGTCCGGCGTGCTGGAGGCCAACGGCTACCATTACCTCGACGATGCCGAGCGCAACCTCGGCCTCGGTCCGACCGTGCCGCTGCCGGTGGAGGGCTTCGACCTCACGAGCATCGGCGCCGGTGACGTCGAAGGCGACACGGTCGTGTCACTGGCATTCGGCTTCCGCTGGTTCGCCTCGGAGGACGTGAGTTTCGGTGCGGCGTACGAGTGGTCGGCGACCGACCGCGAGCATCTGCTCGAGAATCGGCTGACGTTCGACCTCGTGCTCCGCTTCTGAGCGCGGGCGCGCGTCCTGGGTGGCGACGATCCGTAGGCGGCGAAGACCCGCGAACGAACACGGCCCCGGCTGGGAAGTCCCAGCCGGGGCCGTGTTGCTTCTGCGCAGGCGGTGAGCTCAGAACGCGGTCTCAGGAGTGCAGCTGAGGGCACCACAACCTGCGACCTACGGTTTAGGAAACCCCGGATCTAGGCTCGAAACGCCCGCGCTTGGGGTCACGCTTGGCCAGGAAGGCGCGCAAGACGCACGTCTGCGCGCGCTCCTGGCCGCGTGGCCCAAGCTCTCAGACGACGACCGGGACACGCTGCTCCGCATCGCTGACTCACTGTCGCGGAACTCGCGCGAGGTGCGGCCGTGACCGACGCGAACGACTACTCGTCGGGTCGTCCAGGCGCACCGATGGACGCAAGCAGGCTGACGAGCCAGGCCGCAACCGCGAACCCTACGACGGATGCGCCGAGCGCGAGCAGCCAGCCGAAACGCGGAGTCAACACCTGGAACGCGGCAACCGCAAACGCCAACAGGAAGAGCATCGCGAGCGGCTCCCAGATCGGACCGAACCCGGACTCAGATCGCGAACGCCTCCTCATCGCAGCGAAGCGTATCGGGACGGCTATCGACGTTCACGCCATCCCGGAGATGCTCGCGCACTGCGAGTGGTGGCACCTCAAGGACATGGCCCCGCACGAGAAGCGGCGATGGAAGCGCATCCGCGCCGACCGTCAGCGCGGCTGGGCCGTGCAGAAGGCGCTGCGCGACATGCTGCTCCCCTACCCGTGGCAGTGGTTCGGGCACCTGACGTTCGAGACGTGCCTGAGTCTCGACTACGCGCAGCGCGCCGTTGGTCGGTTCTTCAACGAGCTCTCACGCCGACAGTGGGGACGCAACTACTGGAAGCGACCGCACGAGGGCCTCTACGCCTTCGTCGCGTTCGAGCGGCAGAAGCGCGGCGACTGGCACGCGCACTTCCTGGCAGCCGGCACGCGCGAGATGCGGCGGCTGCACGCGATGGACATCTGGTCGAAGCGCCACGGGTTCGCGCGCATCTACGCGTACGACCCGGAGCGCGGCGGTGCGGCGTACGCCGTGAAGTACGCCACCAAGGAGTTCGACGGCGACTGGACGCTCGTCGGGCACCTGCGCGGGACTGAGACGCTGCCCTTGTTCCGCTCGCACGGCTAAGCCTGCGAGTCGGTTGGCTGCATACCTCTCCCCGTTGCTTGAAGGGGAGAGGTATGCACTCTGAGGGCAGAACCAGTGACTGCGGTCCCATCTGGTGAACCTGCCCGCCCGCGCACCGGGCAACTTGAAGTTGCGAGTTGCATGCGCAGCCGCGGTTCCTGGAGAGTGGGGGTGTGATGTCGAGAGCAGACGCAACGGAGGAGCAACCATGACTCGCAAGTTGTTTGTGATCGCGCTGGGACTCGCACTGTTCGTGGCTCCGGGGTGCGCCACGGTTTTCAGCGGCTCCACCGATGCCGTGAACTTCAGCTCGGAACCGACTGGCGCGAACGTGTACGTGAACGGCCAGATGCTGGGCAAGACGCCGTTCGAGGTCGTACTGAAGTCCGACCAGAGCCACAATGTCGAGTTTCGGAAGTCGGGCTTCGAGAACAAGACTGTCGTGCTGACGAACTCTGTCGGTGCTGGCTGGGTCGTGCTCGACATCGTCTTCGGTCTCATCCCGGTCGTGGTGGACGCCGCGAGCGGCGCTTGGTACGGGCTCGACCAGGACCATGTGGCAGCGGCTCTGGAGCCGGTGGAGAACGCTCCGCCAACGGAGTGAGCGGCCACGGCGTGGAAGTGGAGACGCTCCGAGTTAACCCCACTTCTCAGCGTGCCGCACGGTCCCACCATCCAACCACCACACCCGGTCCCAGGGCGCCCGTGCCGTCGCCCGGGCCGAAGAAACGCCGAGGTAGGGACGTGTATCCTGCGGGTCGAGTCGGACGCCGGGCGCAGATCCGAGCATCCGCAGACACGGACCACCCAGGACAATCGCGGGCTCAAGGCAACCGGCACATCGAGGTGCGCATGGACGGCAAGATTGCTCACTTGCAGATGATCCAGGGGGTCATCAATCGAATGGCAAGCAACTCGTTCGCCATCAAGGGCTGGAGCGTGACTCTCTGCTCAGCTCTTTTCGCGCTGGCGGCCGCTGAGACGAATCCTCTATTCGTGTATCTCGCGTACTTCCCAGGCTTCGCTTTCTGGACTCTTGACGCCTACTTTCTCAGGCAGGAGACTCTGTTCCGCGAACTCTACGATCACACTGCTGCCCTGTCGCCGAGCGAGATCGACTACTCGATGGACACGCGCCCATTTGAGGGCAATGTGGACGCTCAGTTCAGTATCGGGTTTTCAGCGACGCTGCGTCTATTTCACGGCACCGTGACCGGGACCATCGTCGTGGTGATGATCGTCGCCTTGGTGCTAACGTAGGAGGCGTCCAGATGGCGCGAAAGACATTCATCTCGTACAAGCACAGCGAAGCCCAATCGACCCGCGACGCGATCGTCAAGGCGTTAGGCGACGACGCGACCTACTACCAGGGCGAGACGTCTGACTCACCGGACCTGAATGACACCTCGACGGAGAACATCAAGAAGGTCCTGAGGGACATGATGTACGACACATCGGTCACGATCGTCGTCGTGTCGCCCAACTTCCGGCAGAGCGACTGGATCGACTGGGAGATCGAGTACTGCCTGAAGGAGATGACTCGAAAGAACAGGACTTCCCGGAGCAACGGAGTGCTTGGCGTCATTCAGGCAGTGAACGGCGGCTATGACTGGCTCGTGAAGCGCGTGACCAAGCTCGACGGATGTACCGTGCGGCAGATCGACGAGAGCCCGCTCTATCGCATCGTCAAGGAGAACCGATACAATCGGCGAGTCGCCGATCTCGCGTGCGAAACGTGCAACACGTACGACCAGTTGCTGGGCTCGTACATCTCGCTGATCGACGAGGTGAATTTCATGGCGAACCCGGAGAAGTACATCGAAAGCATGCTGGTCCGGTTCGCCACGGTAGACCTCCTCCCCGCCAGCGTGCTGGCCGCTCCGGCAGTCCGCTGTGCCGCGCCTTGTCGCCCGCGAACGGGAGCAGACGAAGCCTCCTCGCACCGCCTCATGGCGGAAATTCCGC
>JAJFFG010000099.1 GCA_021776825.1 Planctomycetota bacterium | reverse complement strand
GCGCGCCTTGACCTCGACGATCTGTCCTCGCTCAGGACGGGCCTCTCTGCGCGTGCCGTGGCCCCCGCATCCAGGCTGCTCCTGTACTCCCGGACGACAGTTGTCACGGAGTGCGCGAGCCTCATGAATAGTCCGGGCTAGATCGGGAGCGGCTCGAACAGGGAGATCGGCACGCCGAACTTGCGGGCCTTGCGGTCGCTCTTCTCGAGGAACTTCATCGCCTTCACGAGCAACTTCAATACCTCGCACGCCTCCTTGGGAGAGAGGTCTTCGTCGCCGAGAAGCGCTCGCGCCTGTCCGAGCGCTGCCGCTGCCTTACCCAGCGGCTTCGCAAGTTTCGTGCTCTGTTTCTCGGAGAGATCGTCCAAGGCCGACCCCGCGACGACCGCTGCATTCAACCCCAGCCCCTCGACGTCGCTGAACACCGCGTTCACGATCGTCGTGCGCAGCGAGGCGCCGGTCACCGGGCCCTGCCCTGTGGACACGATCTCGTCGTCGTAGAGCGTGCCGGCGGCCTTGATGATCTTCTTGATGTCGTTGATGCAGTCGGAGCGCGAACGTCCCGTGCGGAACGCCTTCGCGGACTTCCGCTCCACTCGATGAGCGGCGCGCCTCTGTGCGAGCGACGGATCGGGGAGCGTCGCGACGGTCGCCAGGAGGTTGTTCAGTGAGTTCTGGGTATCAGGGCCGAGACCCAGAACGGCCAGCGCGGGGATGGCGGCGGCGGCGATGACTGCGGCGGCGATGACTGCGGCGGCGATCACGTTTCGGACTCGTGTTGCGATGCTCATGCTCTCTCCTTGGTGGGCGTGGCGGCGTGCGCCGCGATGGGCCTCTATCTCTCTGTGCGACAATTCGGCGCGCAACCCCTCGACGTAGTTGCACGTCACCGCCGCGCGGCCTCCGCCGACCCGATGCAGAACGACGCGTTCGACCGACTGTCCGAGCTGTTCGATGCGGCGAGCGGCCTCGACGCCGATGCGCGCGGCGACTTCGTCGCGCGCGTCCGCCAGGAGGACGACGCCCTGGCCGAGCGGCTGGCCGACCTCCTGCGGCTCGACGTCGCCGGAACGTCGGGCCTGGACCTCGGCGTCGGGTCGATGCTGGGTGCGGCCGTCACGCGACGCCGACCGGGCGAGCGCGTCGGTCGTTACACGCTTTGCGCGCGCATCGGCTCCGGTGCGTCCGGCGAGGTGTTCCGGGCGACGGTCGCCGACGATGCATCCGGGCTCGACGGACGCACGACCGTCGCGCTGAAGATCCTCCATCCGGAGCTCGTCTACTCGGAGCGTGCGTTGGCGTCGTTCCGCCGCGAGGCGCGGCGCGGCTCCGACGTCGTCCATCCGAACGTCGCTCGTACGTTCGAAGCGGGCTCTGTCACGATCGATCGACGTGAGGTGCACTTCCTGTCGATGGAGCTCGTCGAGGGCCGCACGCTCCGCGCCGTGATCGACGAGGACGGCCCGCTCTCCGAGACGCGCTGCCGGCACATCGGCGCTGCCGTCGCGCGCGGTCTGGGCGCGCTCCACGAAGCCGGTATCGTGCACCGCGACGTCAAGCCCGACAACCTCGTCATCACGCCGGACGATGTCGTGAAGGTCACGGACCTCGGGATCTCGGTCGATCCCGAACAGCTCCGCGAGGAAGCCGGGGCAGGGGTGTTCACGGGCACGGTCGCCTACGCGGCGCCGGAGCAGTTGCATCCCGGCGGCACGGTCGACGCCCGCACCGACCTGTTTTCCCTCGGCGTGGTCCTCACGGGGCTCCTGACAGGTCGCCACCCACATCGCGGAGAGTCCGTCGCTGCGACCGTTGCCGCGGTCCTCGACGGGCGCGCCGCGCGCCCGAGCGACCATCGCGACGATCTGACTCAGGACGTCGACGAACTCATCGCGCGACTGCTCGCAAAGTCGCCGCGTCATCGCGTCGACGACGCAGCCTCCGTCGTGGATGCGCTCGAGTCCGGTCGCACGTCGTCGTGGTGGCGCGACCACGGATCGAGGGCTCTGGATGCACGCCTCGACTCGCTCGAGGCGGATCGCACGCCGGAGCTCCGGGGGCGACGGGCGGAGCGCGAGACCCTGCGCGCCGTCCTCGCGGAACTCGGACGCGGTCGCGGAGGGAGCGCGCTCGTCTCCGGGCCCTCCGGCTGCGGCGCGACGCGGCTGCTCGACGAGGCGCTCTCCGACGCGCTGCGCAGCGGCGCGTCGTTCGACATCGACGTGCTGACCTCGCAACGCCTGGCTGACCTGACCCCCGTCGCGAGCGCCGACGACCGGCCGAGCGCAGACAGGCTCGTGGCCGCCATGGTCGAAGAGCTGCGTCAGCGCGCGTCGCGGCGGCCGCTCGTCATCGTCGTGGACGATCTCGATCGACGGGGAGAACTGTTCCAGCGCGTGTTCCTGTCACTCGCGCGACACGCGTGCGCGGACTCACTCGTCGTTCTGGGAGTGGCGAACGGGGCCGTCGCTGAACGCATCGCGCCACTCGTCGTGGATCTCGCAGGTGCTCGCATCGTGCAGGTTGCCGCGCTCGCCGAGGAGAGCGTCGCTCGCATCCTCCGGGACCGACTGCGGAACGCGGACCTGGCCGCACAGCTCCTCTCGCACGTCGTCGACCACGCGCGCGGGTCGCCCCGAGCCGTGCACGAGATCGTGAACGACCTCGCTGCGACCGGAGTGGTCGCGGCGCTCCCCGATGGCTCGTGGTTCGCCGCGCGCGTGCTGGCGGACCTGCCGCCCCCACGCTCCATGCAGCGCCGCGTCGAGACGGCCCTCGAGAGTCTGTCGAAAAACGCGCGCCGCTGCGTCGAGACGGTCGCCTGTCACGGAGCCGACGCGTCCGCGGAGCTGATCGCGACGGCCGTCGAGCTGACTGTCGCCGACGTGAAGGACGGCGCCGGGCAAGGTCGCGTCGTGGGACTGGTCGTCACCACGTCCGGCGGCGACTGGCGATGTCGCTCGGAAGGCGTCGCCACGAGGGTGCGGGAGATCCTGACCGAGTCATCGCGAACGGCGATCCATCGGGCGCTCGCACGCGCCTGCGCGCACCGCACGGACCATTGTGCCCCGGACGAGCTCGCGGCCGAGCTGTGTGTCCATGCAATGCGAGCCAACGTCCCGGAGCTGCTCGGGGACGAGCTCGACCGCGGAGTCCACGCGCTGGCGCGCCGCGGGCGCTACGCGGAGGTCAGCGAGGTGTGCGGGTGGGCTGCGGATCTCGACGGGATACCCGCGGTCACGCGCGTCGCACGTCTCCTCGAGAGTGCCGTCGCGGCCGAGTGCGTGGGCGACGTCGAGCGGCGCTTCGAGCTGCTCGAGCGTGCGCTGGCTGCCGCCGCGGGCGGTGCGCCCGAGTCCGTGACCCACGTGCATCTCGCGATCTGCTTCGCGAGTGGGGACGCGGGCGACCTCGGGCGCCTGGAGCGTCACGCGCGCGTCGTCCTCGACAGTGCCGACAGCACGCCGGACGAGCGCGGGGCCGCCTACCGCTGCCTCGCGCTCGCAGCGACCGGCCGCGGACGTCCCGCCGACGCCATCGAGATCGTCGAGCGAGCACTCGAGCTCCCGACGACCGCGCTGGAAGAGGGTGCGCAACGCGCGGTGCTGTCGAGCGCGCTCACACGCATGCGGCGACTGGACGAGGGCCGCGAGCAGGCACTGCACTCGCTCCGGCTGCTCGACCTCGAAACGCGGCCGCGCGCGTTCTGCGTCGCGAGCCTGGCGCTCGAGGTCGTCGAGCGGCGTCAGGGCCGGCACGACGCTGCGGCTGCCGCCCTGGAGCGTGCCCATACAGCCGCGGAGCGGTCCGGACGCCGGCAGATCCAAGCCCTCGTCCACATGACACGCGGGCAGCAGATGCACAGCCGGCTCGACTACCCAGGCGCACGCCGAGTGTTGGCATCCGGGGCGTCGCTGCACCGTGAGTTCGGCGTGGCGCGACCTCTTCCGACGGCGATGCTCGGCGACCTTGCGCGCGCCGCAGGCGACTGGGACGCAGCACATCGACTGCTGAACGAGTCGCTCGATGCGGCGCACGCCTCGCGCGTCACCCCGGGAGAGTTCGCCGCGCTCGGGTTCCTCGCTCGACTGGCCCTGGACCGCGCCGAGTACAGCGTGGCGCGCGAGCATGCTCTCGCGGCCGTGATCGTTGCCGACCGCATCGGCGATCCACGTCGCTCTGCGATCGCCCAGCTCGGTGTCGCTTCGGCTCTCGTGCCACTCGGCGAGATCGACGAGGCGGAGGACCTGACGAGCACGGCTGGCGAGGTGATGGCACGCAGCGGTGGCCCGCACGTCGTCACGGTGCAGGGCCTGCTCTGCGCGACGTCGATGTCGCGCGGCGACCGAGAGGCGGCGCTGCGCCACGCCGAGGCGGCGCTCGCCGCAGCCGAACGGTGCAATCTCGACGAAGCGCGAGCCGACGCCCGCCGCTTCTCCGTGTCTGTGCTGCTCGAGGACGGTCAGACCGATCGGGCGCGGAAGCTCGTCCGAGAGCTCCGCCGACTGACCCGGCGCGCGGACCTGCCCGGCGTGGAGTGCGTTGCGCTGTCCGTGCTCGCCCGACTCTCGGGACCGCCGGCCGATCCGGCGCTCGTGCGGCGAGCGCGCAGCCTGCTCGAGACGGACGGCGAGCGCATGCCGCTGCACGACCGAGCCGAGGCGCTACTGCATCTCCACTCCGCGACGGACGACTTCGCGTCGTGCAGTGAGTCCACGAAGCTCGTCGAGCTCGTCGCGGAGCGCAATCCCGGCACGCCCCGGGAGACCCTGCTCCGGGGCCATCCCGCGCTCGCGCGTCTCGCTGAGCTGAGCTGAGCTGAGTCGGGTTGGATGGGTCGGCGTGGGCGGTCGTGTTGTTCGCCCGTCGGCACCGTGCGAACATCGCCTTGCGAGGAGTGCGATGGACGGCGTGGATGGTGAGCGGACGACGCAGCTCCTGCTGCGACTGCACGCGGGGGAGCGGGAGGTCGAGGGCGAGCTCCTCGAAAGGCTCTACGTCGATCTCCGCTCGGTCGCCCGCGCGTACCTCTCGCGCGAGTCGGCCGGCCACACGCTGCAGGCGACGGCGCTGATCAACGAGGCCTACATCAAGTTGATCCGCTCTGACGTGACGGGCGTCGAGACGCGGCGCAGTTTCCTCGGGATCGCGGCGCGGGCGATGCGGCAGATCCTCGTGGATCATGCGCGCACGAAGGGCCGCAGCAAGCGGGGCGGGGACCGGCTGCGGATCACGCTCGACGAGATGCTCGAGCAGCAGCGCGAGCAGGGTCTCGAGATCCTGGAGCTGAACGACGCGCTCTCCAAGCTCGCCACGCTGCACGAGCGCAAGGCAAGCGTGGTGGAGCTGCGCTTCTTCGGGGGGATGAAGCACGCGGAGATCGCCGACGTGCTCGGCGTGTCGGTGAAGACCGTCGAGTCCGACTGGCGGATGGCGCGCGCCTGGCTGCGCGCTGCGCTCGAGTAGCGACGCCGCGGTTGCGGAGCAGGTTGCTCCGATCGCGTCAGGGACTCCTCCACCGTACGTCGCACGCGGCGGTGATGGCGACGCCAAGGCCACGGCGGTGCGCCGAGCCAACAAGCTCATCCGCAAGCGCGGGAGACACGAGGTTCGCCGGCTGAACCGCGAGGCCGATGGGCCGATGGGCTGCTGCGCGATCTCCCGAAGCTGGGCAGGGACGTCGAGCGACTGCGCATCTCGTTTCCGCAGTCCGAGGCGACCTTCACGTCGCTCAGAGACCGCGTGTTCGAGTTCCAGAGAGAGTCAGGACTGGAGGTAAGGACGGCATTCCGGACCGTGAGAGAGTCGAAGACGGAGGAGTTCACGAACTCCGTCCTGAAGGAAGCGCTCGAGGACCCGGCGGAGGAGGGGCCGACTCGCGGGCGCGCAGCTGGGCTGACGCTCCCGGAAATGCGACGATCACGAACCTATTCACCGCACAACTTGCATCGATTACATGGATCTGCGGTGAACCCGGCGTATGATCCCCGCAGGGAACGCCTGGATCATGACCTACATTCATGAGTTGCTCGAGTGGCCGGACTTCGCCTGGGAGATGCGGGCGTTGGCCATGGCCCTCGCGGCAGTGCGCCACAAGCAGGGCAAGCATCTCGGCAGGATGGAGGCGCTGGGGTTCGATCTCCGAGCAGAGGCGAGCCTCACAGCACTCACCGACGAGGTCGTCAAGTCGTCAGCGATCGAGGGCGAGAGCCTCGACACAGACGAAGTCCGCTCGTCGATTGCGCTTCAGCTCGGACTGGACGCTGCCGGCCTGCCCACGCCCGGACGCGACGTCGACGGGATCGTCGAAATGATGATCGATGCGACGCAGAACTTCGATCAGCCCCTGACGCTCGAGCGGCTCTACGGATGGCACGCGGCGCTCTTCCCGTCGGGCCGCAGCGGCATGGTCCGCATCACGGCTGGAGCGTTGCGCGGCGGCCGCTCCGGACCGATGCGGGTGGTCTCGGGACCCACGGGACGAGAGCGCGTCCACGTTCAGGCCCCGAACGCAGACCGCCTCGAAGACGAGATGGCGCGGTTCCTGGCCTGGTTCAACCGACCGCCCGACATGGACCCCGTGCTCAAGGCGGGCGTGGCCCACCTGTGGTTCGTGACGATCCACCCGTTCGACGACGGCAACGGTCGCATCGCAAGGGCCGTCGCCGAACTGGCTCTGTCCCGGGCTGATGGATCGAGGGACCGCTTCTACGCCATGTCGTCGGGCATCGCAGCGGAGCGGAACGAGTACTACATCCAGCTCGAATCCGCCCAGCGGGGATCGCTCGACATCACCTCCTGGCTGGCGTGGTTCCTCGGCTGTCTCGAGCGCGCCGTTGACGCGTCGGACACGATGCTCGGCACCGTGCTCCACAAGGCCCGGCTCTGGCAGCGGATCAACACCAAGCCCGTCAACGATCGCCAACGCCGAGTCATCAACCGGATGCTCGAACGCGACTGGCTGGGCCACCTCAGCACCTCGAAGTATGCCAAGCTCGCCAAGTGCTCCCCGGACACGGCCCTGCGCGACATCAGGCAGATGCTGGAGCGCGACATCGTCATCAAGAACGAAGGCGGCGGGAGGAGCACCAGCTACCGGATGGCCGACGCCGACGACGAAGCGCGCAGAACGCGGGAGTAGGGAGACCGCTGAGCCTGAGAGCAACTGGAGCGGCTGAGTCGCCGCATTGAGCCGGGTACGGTATGGCGTCGGACACGCGGGGCAACGTCATGCGGCGGGAGCGAGCATCGCAATGAGTCGGCCGGGCGGCGAGATCCTCGCGACCGCATGGGGCGCCACCTATGCGGCATGGGCGGGGCTGAAGTTGTTCCAGGGGATGATCCCGATGTTGTGCGAGCCACCGCCGATCGCGGGGTTCGCCATGCTCGCCGCCCTTGGGGAACTCGTCATTGGCGTCACTCTCTGCATGCGCAGCACGCAACGCATTGCAGCCATCGCGGGCACGGCCACGAATCTCGGGCTCATCGCCGTCGCCTTCATCGCAGATGCGCGGGGCCTGCCGTGGCAGGGGTGTGGGTGCGTGTTCGTCGGCGTCGAGTTCCCGTGGCTGCCCGGACACGCGATCTTCGCCGCAGCGCTGACGCTGCCGTTCCTGGCGATCGTCGCCCGCTCGCGTCACGCGTCGTCGGGTTCGTAGATCTTCACCACGTCCCGGCTGACCACCCATGTCACGTTGCCGGGGCACGCCTGGCAGATCGCCCGGAGCGCGTTCTCGATCGTGTCGTTCGAAACGGTGAGCGAGACGCGGTGCTGGAACAGCCTCTGAGCTGCGGGACCGGAGAGGACGACGTCGAGGGCCTTCTCGCGGCGGATCATCGCGAGGACCCGGTGGAGCTGCTCATCCTGCACGTCGAACGAGATGCGTTCGTCGCGGATCCGGTCTGCTACGTCGGCGCGGCGGAGCTGGACCGTGACCTCGGCGGCCGCTCCGGCCCAAATCTCCACGATGCGCCTCTCCCGGACATGTCCCCGCGCCGAGATGGTCAGCTCGACCTCGCCGGGTGGTAGGACCTCGACGGTGACGGGCTCGCCTTCGACCGACCGTCCCTTCAGCCCGCCGATCATCGGGACCTCGTCGCCGTCAAGCGTGCGTCGCGTCTCGCCGGGGACCGTCCAGCGGAACGCACACTCCCATCGCGGCGGTGTGTGGCCCGACGAGCTCGTCACCACGATGGTCGCCGCGCCGGCGGGCGGTCCGAGGACGAAGTCCATCTCGATCTCGTCGCCGACGTCTCCGCGGATGAGCTGCGGCTTCGAGCGCTGGGCGCCCGCGATCTGGGCCGTGAGGTGGAAGAACGGCTTCTTCAGCTCGAGCCGGAACTCGCCGTTCGAGTCCGCCGTTCCCACGACGCGACGCTGATGCATGAGCTCCGCGCCGACCGGCGGGTTGCCGGCGTGATCGGTCACGCGGCCGCGGATGATGATGTGGACCGGACGATCTGGATCGCGCGACTTCGGCTCGATCAGGGTGGTCTCGAGGTCGGACGACCACTCGACCCCGGACCGGTGCACCACGACTCGCTCGTCCTCGACGGCCATGCGCATTCCAGAGATCATCGTGAGGACGCGTAGAGCGTTGTTCACCGACACGTCCGAGAGCTTCAGCCAGATCGGCACGTCCTCGATCGCGTTCACCGCCCGCGCATCGATGTGGATCGGGATGCCGGTCAGGTCCGAGATCTCAGCGAGAACCGCATCGAACTGCTCGTTCTCGAACGAGATCTCCGGGATGTTTCCCTCGAGCCGTTCCGCGAGCGTGCGTTCCGCGAAGTCGGTCGGCGTCTCCTCCTCGGGGACGAATGGCGCAGCGTCGTCCGGCGGGGGAGGGCGAACCCGTCGCCGCGAGGTCACCGCCGCGGGCGGTGTCTCGGGCGAGGCGGTCTCCGTCTCGGCGCCCGCGACCGGTAGCGCCACCGCTGAGTCGACATCCGGCGTGTCGCCCGGTCGCGCTCCCCACCACACTCCGGCCCCCCACACTCCTGAGACGAGCAGAGCCGCGACGGCGGCAGCGATAAAGGCCTTTGACGACATGGCCAATCCTCCCGTAGCGACCGCGGTCGCCGCAGCGGTTGCGTTCGTTCGCGCGCCCGGTCCGAGGAGCGGGAGCAGGATCACGGCGAGCGATCGGTCGCGACCGACGTCGCGCTGCAGCCGACCGCGCAGGTGCTCACGCCCGCGGCGCAACCGGGCCCGCGTTGTCTCGAGCGGCGCCGCCATGCGCGTCGACACGTCCGCGATCGACAACCCCTCGAAGTAGCGCAGCAGGAGTGTCTGTCGATAGGGCTCGGCGAGTGCGACGACGGCGGCAGCGACCCTCGCGTGGAGGTCTGCACGCGCCGCAAGGTCGGCGGGATCTCCGGCGGCGCTACCCACGCGGGCGACCTGGCGCTGCGCCGCGCACGCCTCCCGCCGACGACGACGCTCAGCACTCCGTCCGCGTTTTCGTGCTGCGTTTCGCGCGACCGCGCCGAGCCACCCGCGCGGCGACGCGTCGGTCCGCGGCGGGCTCAGCACGGCGGCCAGCCAGGTCTGCTGCTCGACGTCGTCCGCCTCGTTCTCGTCCCGCGTCAACGCACGAGCGAGGCCGCGCACCCACTCGCGATGCGCGAGGAGAGTCTCCAGGGGAACGGCGGCGTCAGCGGCACTCATCCTCCCTACAATCCCAGGGCGCTGGCGCGCGGGTGCAACATTGCCGCGAATCCGCCGCATGGCGCCTAGCCCGCATCGTTCAGGAGGCCGCCCCGAAACCGACGAGCGCGGAGCCCGCGGACGCCGAGTCCTGGCCCGGCTCTCCCGCGACGTCGCCTGCGCGATACGGAACCCTGCGCGATACGGAACCCGATCCGATTCCTCGGGGCCGGAGAATCGGACCGGGTTCCGTGTTGCGAGTGCGCCGCGCCTTCTACTGCGTACCAACTCCGAACGGCAGCAGGAGCGCGGGCAGGACGTCGTCGAGCGAGTTCATGTGCGCATTCGTGATCTCGATCAGGCTGAGGCCATGCTCGGCGTAGACGGCCTTCTTCTCGGTCATGCGTCCCGCGTACTTCGGCTGCGACTCGAGGCCCCAGTACTCGATGTAGACCTTGCCCTTGGGGATCCAGAAGTCGCAGTAGACATCCTGCTCGATCGGTAGGCGGCGCTCGTACGCGTGCACGATCTGTTGGTGGTAGAGCCAGTCGTCGATCATCGCCTCGCCGCGGGAGCGAACGAAGTGGCCGTCCTGCGTGCGGAGGGTCCCCGGCATGCGCGCCCGGAACGCCAGCGCGCGCGCCGAGGCGTCGGACACGGGGGCAGCCTCGGCTACCTCGCGTTCGACCTCGGGCTCCGTCTCGTCGTCGTCGTACTCCGGGAAGAGTGTGTCGACCGTCCCGACGAGCACGCGATCCTCAAGGATCTCCGCCGGCCAAACGACGTACGGGATGCCGGATCGCTTCACCGTCATCGGCCTCGCGCCGCGACGCAGCCCCTGGTCCGTTGGCACCCAACCCTTGCCGGTCGGCCCCTTCTCGATCCAGCCAAGTTCCGCGAAGACGAGGTTCACGCGCTTGTTTGAGAGATCGAGCTCGCCACCGAGTTTCGTCGAGCTGAGCAGTTCCTGCCGTGGAGTGTCGGCCCCACGATCCGACTTCCAATGGGCGTAGCAAAGCTGGAATCCGGCGCGCGGCACCTGCTCGGTGCAACCTCGGATCGTGCACGTTCCACGGCCGGCCATGTGAACTTCCCCTTCGTCGAGGCTGCGCGGACTTGCAGCCAAGTGATTGCGGGCTATGTAGCACGGACTCCGGTCGCGTTCACGCGTGCGTGGGAGATTGCGGTGGCTTCGCGGCGCGGTCCGCGGAAGTCGTGACCGCGGCCCGGTCACTCACTCCGTGAGGTCGATGACGAGGGGCGTCTCGGAGCCCTCCGCGAGTTCGACGTCGGCCGAAACCTCGACGTTGGTCTTTCCGTTCCGCTTCCACACGACGTCCACGCGGTAGGTGCCGGGGAGGAGACGCGCCTCGAACGCACCTCTGGCGTCGGTCCGCTCCCACTCCTCGCGGTCGTCCATGTCCTCGTCACGCGCCTTCCGGTCGGCGTCGAAGACGTGCACGAACACGTCGGCAGCCGTCGCGCCGTCCGGGCGCCGGACCGTTCCCTGCAGCAGACCGCCCCGCACGAGAACGACGCGCGCGTCCGTCTCGCCCCGGCCCACGCGCACCTCGATCGCTCGATCGAGGAAGCCCTCGGCAGCAACGTCTACGTCGTTCGTTCCCGCGGGGAGATGCTGAAGGCGGAAGGCGCCCTGCGCGTCGGTGGAGACGTCCTGGAACGTGGGGGTGAACACGTCGCCCCAGCGCACGGCGGCGTCCGCGACCGCGCGTCCGGCGAAGTCCACGACTTGGCCGCGCACATCCCAGCCGGGATCGAGATCGATGTCGCCGAGATCCGTGACCTCTCCCGCCGCGAACGCGCCCTGGCGGTCGAAGGGAACAAAGCCCGCGATCCGGACCCGCACGCTCTCGCCGCCGGGCGAGAGCTCGCTGATCTCGACGGGGCCGTCCTGCCACTGCGGGTGGTAGACCAGCGACCCGATATGGACGTGCAGCTCCGCGGGAGGGGCGACGCCCTGCGGCGGAACAAGCCGGAACCGCAAGGTGGCTCGGCGGAGCGAGACGAGGCGCACGCCCGCGCCCGGTGCCTCGACAACCAGGAGTCGCCCCGTCACCGGCCGCCCCTTCTCCTGCGCCCAGATCTCGTGCGGTCCCGCGAGCAGGCCCTCGATGCGGAAGCGGCCCTCGTCGTCGGACTCGGGCAGCCCCTCGTACGCGTCCCCCCACGCCGGCCGGAACGCGCGCACCCGGGCAGCCGGCAGGGGACGCCCCATGTCATCGACGATCACGCCCTCGAGCGCGACGGCGTTCGGGAGACGCAGCTCGACACGGAGCGTGGCGCCTTCCTGGACGGCGTACGCCCGGATCAGCTTCGGGAGACCCGTCGCGCGGACCGTCACGACGTACGGGCCCATATCCAGGCCGGACGCGAGCGCGTGTCCGGTCTCGTCCGTCGCGAGCTTCCGGACGACGGTGGAGTCCCGCCGCACCTCGACCTCGCCATTGGCAACGAGCTCGCCGGAGTTCGTGAGCACCGTCACGTCGAGTGCGCCCGGTGCGCGCACGACGAGCTCGCACACAGCGACCGGATGGAGCGCGTCGACGCGCAGGTCGGACACGGCCTCCGAGGTGGCGTGCCCATCGGCACGGGCCAGCGCGAAGTGAGCCGATCCGTAGGGCACGCTCGTCACCGCGAACCTGCCGTCGTCACCGGTGCGGGTCCGGATCGCCTGGAGGTGCCCGAAACGGCTGCTCGAGACGGTGCCGTCGGGATCGTCCAGCAGCATCGGCGCGTCTGCCGGGATGAGGTAGACACGGGCGTCGACGAGCGGGCTCCCACCACGGTCGCGGACCACGCCGCGGATCGTCCCGGCCGCTTCCAGTCGCAGCTCGATGGCCGGCGGTTCTATGCCGTCCTGCGGTGGGACGAGGGTCGTGCTCGCCGTGGCGCGTCCCGCCGCGCTGGCACGCAGCGTCGCCATCTTCCCGAGCGGTATGCCATCGAGTCGAAACCGGCCGTCGGCGCCCGACCGAGTGGACCCGAGCGGGCCCGCTGCAGAGACGCTCGACGCCCCGCCGCGTGTGCCGCCTTCGGTCGCCTCGATCGTCGCGCCTTCGATCGGCGTGCCGTCCTCGTCGCGCACCACGCGCCCCTCGACAGCCACGCCGACAGCGAGCACCAGGTCGATCGTGCTTGCCTCGCCCAGCGCGACTTCGACGGAGCCCTCGGCCCGGACGTGACCGGGCGCCCGCGCGACGACGTCGAACGTGCCGGCGGCCGCCAGCTCGAAGCTGGCTCGGCCCTCGGCGTCCGTCGTCGCCCGGAGATCCCCCACCGCGACGAACGCGCCGGCGATCGGGAGTTCCTGCGTCGCCTCGACCACACGGACCACGAGTCCTGCGACGAGCGAGGGTGCGTCCGGCGTCGCCGACTCCGGAGCCGGTTCTGCGGGGGCGGTCGCCGCGCGGCGACGACTCCCGCGAGAGAGCTCGTCCGGTGCGGGAGCCGCGGCGGGATCCCCTACCGAAACCGTGCGTTGCCGATCTCCAGAGCTCACCCAGAACGCGGCACCGAGGAGCGCTGCCAGCAGCACCACGATCGTCGGGGCAATCCATCGCCGCGAGGCCATCCACCGAGGATACGCGGCGTTCGTCGAGAGACCTGCGCCTGAGCGAGGCCGGAAGACGGACATGGGTGGACGCGGCCGGACACGGAGACAGTTCCAACAAGCCCAACGTCCGTGCCTGAGCGGGGAGACTCTGGCGCGTCGCGGAGCGGCGAACTGGGCTAGCTGGAACTGCCCCGAGTTCTAGCCCGGACTATTCATGAGGCTCGCGCACTCCGTGACGACCATCGCCCAGGAGTCGAGGAGCCGCCTGGATGCGGGGGCTACGCCACGCGCCGAGTGGCCCGTCCTGAGCGAGGACAGAACGTCGAGATCAAGGCGCGC
>JAJFFG010000098.1 GCA_021776825.1 Planctomycetota bacterium | reverse complement strand
GAGCGAGGACAGAACGTCGAGATCAAGGCGCGCCGACGACTGCGACGCCGTTCCGTCTCGGAGGAGGCGCAACGCAGAGATCGGCGGTCTGGACCGCTCAGGTGTGTGAGTCGTCGTGAATAGTGCGGGCTAGCCCTCCTGCTGGCCCGGCGGATCTCGACGCGTTCGATTTCGCCGCGCCGGCAACTTTCCCGGCTGTCGACCGGTTCCCCGGCCGTACCACGACTGTTGCGCCAGGCGTCTGGCGGAGTTGGGAAGTTCGGGGCGAGCGGGGCGTCCAACTGCCTGCGTTTCGCCCCCGATATGTGATCCGGAGGCCTCTTCGCTGTGAGCGACTCTGAGCTCGTTGCAGCCGCCCGAGCGGGCGATGCAGAATCCTTCGGATCACTGATCGGCCGGTACGAGGAGAGGATCCTCCGTCTCGTCCGGGGAATGGTTCCGAGAGCGGACGTGGAGGACGTGGCCCAGGAGGCGTTTCTCAAGGCGTTCCGGAAGCTGCATCTCTTCGACGGACGTGCGTCCTTCTACACCTGGCTCTATCGCATCACCGCGAACACGGCGATGGACTGGCGGAAGAAGGAGGCGCGCAGGCGCCATCCCCCGCTGCCGGAAGGACCGGCCGGCGAGGACCTGTTGCCATCGGGGGGTCCCACCCCGGCGACCCGCGCATCGCAGCATGAGCTCGGTGAGCTCATCGATCGGGCGATCGCGGATCTGCCGCCTCGGTATCACGAGATCCTGACGCTCCGCGAGGTGCAGGGGCTCTCCTACGAGGACATCTCACGCACTCTGGACATCAGCAAAGGCACGGTCGAGTCCCGACTCTTCCGAGCACGAGAACGCCTTCGGGAACGGCTTCGACCGTGGATGGAATCATGAGCGAGAACACCGAGAAGGACCTGCGCTGCGAGCGCGTACGGCTGCTGCTCTCGCGAGCAGCGGACGCCGTCGCGACCGCCGAGCAGCGCGCCGAGATCGATGCGCATCTGCCGGAGTGTGCCGACTGCCGGGCTGCTCGAGCCGCCGACGAGGCTGTTCGGGCCCGTCTGGCAGAGCTGGCTTCGGTCCCACCGGGGTTTGGTGAGCAGGTGCTCGCCGCCGCGCGGCACCAAGCCGCGGTCGCCCGATCTCAGAACCGGTTCCTGATGGCAGCCGCCGTGGCCGCCGTGCTCGTCGCGGCCGTCACGGTCCTCTGGCGCGGCGGGGGCACGTCGCTCGACTCCGCGCCGACGAGCCACGAAGCCACTCGCGCACTCATCGCATCGAACCTCGCCGAGAGAGGACGCTGATCATGCTGGCCGACAAGACGCTCCTGGGAACCGCACTGGCACTGACATTCGCCTCTGGCGGCACGATGGGCTACTTCGCCCACGACTCTGCAGGCACCCAGGTCAAGGCGTACACCGCTGAGGCCGTGTTCGCCGGGAAGCTCGAGAAGCTCGAGGCGCAGGGCTACGACGCCGAGGCCGTGGGCGAGGCGCGCGAGGCCTACCAGCGCTACCTCGACGAGTACCAGCCGTGGTGGGATGCCTTCCTCGAAGCACACGTCGACAACCTGGAGACGATCGAGGCCGGGCTGACCGAGCGACTGCAGGGCGTCGAGGACCGCTGGAAGGCGCGTGACCCCCGATGACGCAACTGGACATGTCGGCCTGCGGCGGGGAGCCTCGTGGGTTCGCTCAGGTGATGGAGGCGCAGCACGGTGGCTAAGGCGGTCGGGATTGATATCGGATCGCACGCGTGCAAGGTCGCGGTGGTCGACGGCAGCCCGAAGGGCGCCAAGCTGCTCCGCTTCGTGGAGCGCGAGTACGAGTACGACGAGCACTCCGCGCTGACTCCGGCGGTCGTCCTCGACGCCGTGCGCAAGGCGCTCGCCGACGCGAAGGCGCCCAAGCACGCCGCCAGCCTGGCGCTCGCCGCCGAGCAGTGCATCCTGCGCGAGATCTCGGTCCCGTTCACCGACGCCGATCAGATCGCGAAGGTCGCCAAGTTCGAGTTCGAGCCGCATCTGCACAACGCTGCCATCGAAGACGTCGTGATCGACTACATCGCCACCGGCCCGGCGCGCGTCGGCACGCGGCTGCTGGTGTTCGCCTGCCTGAAGGACGTGCTCAAGGCGCGCCTCGAGCAGCTCGGCCAGGTCGGCGTCGATCCGCTCCACGTCGACGTGGACGTGACCAGCCTCTTCAACGTCGCCCTCGCGTCTGGCGTGATCGAAGAGCACCCGAACTGCCTGATCATCGACATCGGCGCCCGGACCACGAAGACGCTCTACGTACAGGGCGGCATCCTGAAGGTGGCGCGCTCGATCCGCCTCGGCTCGAAGAGCGCGAACAAGCGCCTGACCGCCGACTTCCAGGGCGACGAGGAAGCCGCGAAGCGCGCGATGGAGGATGCGGCGGGCGTCGAGGCGCTCGCGAACCTCCCCGTCGGCGACGCCAACACGGTCGAGATCGTCGCGACCGTCGGCGCCGTGGAGGCCGCCGTCGCGAAGGCCCGCAAGGACGAGTTCATGCAGCGCGTCCTGCGCGAGACGCAGCGCACGCTGCCGCTGATGGCCGGCGATGACGGCCTCTCGCGCGTGTTCATCACGGGCGGTGGCGCTTCGGCGCATCCCAACGCCCGCGCCCAGCTCGAAGAGAAGTTCGGCGCCCCCGTCGAGGTCCTGCCCGTGCTGGCCGCGGTCGAGCACGACCTCGCGCCGTCCGATGCTGACGCCGTGCGTCGCTCGGGTGCCGTCGCGCTCGGCACGGCGCTGAAGGTCGTCGGTCTCGACGCCGGTGCCATCGACCTTCGGGTCGAGGACTTCCGCTTCGCCCGCACGTTCGACCAGGTGAAGAACGCGCTCGCGATGGGAGTGACGCTGCTCTTCTTCGCGGTGTTCCTCCTCTGGCTCTCGTTCTTCATGGAGAGCCAGAAGGCGGGTGCCGAGCTCCGGGGCCTGCAGCGGGTCGCCGAGGGCGAGCTCGACGCGAAGGTGTTCGACGCCTACCGCGACGGAGTCACGACCTCGCGCACGATCCAGATCAACCGCGAGCCGGAGAAGTACTTCCAGACGACCGGAACCGGGCTGCGCAAGATCCAGGGCCACCTGAAGAACGAGCTCGGCCTCGGCACCGAGGTCCCTCCGATCATCTCGGGCCTCGAGACCTGGAAGTCGGTGATGGAGAGCGTCAAGTCGGTCCGCGACAAGGTGAAGTTCCTCGCCGTGAAGCAGGAGGACTACGAGCAGGAGAAGGCCGTGCTGACGGTCGTCGTCGGGGACTACCCCGATATCGACACGATCACGCTGGCTCTGCGCAAGCACACCGCCGAGCAAGGCGGGACCCTGTTCGAGAGCGTGGACAACCGCGCGCCGCGTACGGTCAAGGGCGGCTACATCGAGACCGCCATCGAGATGGTGCTGTTGCCCCGCGAAGCCGCCGGAGAGCAGCGATGAAGTCCGAGAAGACCCCGGCCATCGGCGACGAGATCGACCTCATCAAGGTCTACATCTGGGTCATGCTGTTCCTGACCGTCGCCCTCGGTGGCGTCCTCTGGTACACGGTCGACAAGGTCCAGAACACCGAGAAGCTCGTCGCCGCTGCGGAGAAGAACCTCGAGAAGTTCAGCACGAACAAGGACGAGATCCTGGCGATGCTGTCCGTGTTCGAGAGCAACAAGGAAGACGAGGCGCGCGACCGCCCGAACACCTGGTTCTCCCGCGTCTGGCAGCGCGTGAACATCCCCGAGGGCAGCATTCGCCCCGAGGCGTGGGCGCAGAAGTACTACCCCCGCGGCAACTTCGACGAGGAGCGCATCACGCTCAAGTTCGAGAACAAGAAGCCGCTCTCGCGCAAGGACATCGGCCGCTTCTGCCACGAGGTCGAGCACGCGAGCACCCGCCTCCGCATCATCGAGTTGAAGCTCCGCCGCGCCGGCAAGAAGGACGAGTACAAGCCGAAGGAGTGGTGGGGCGAAGTCACCGTCGGCTACCGGAAGGCGCGTATCCGGGGCGAGTAGCGGTCACGGCGCGGGGTCACGGCGATTGCTGGTCGTGGACTGGTGGCGGGCATCGGGGCATGCGGCAATCGCCGCGCCCTCCGTTGTTGCTCGTGTGTGCCCTCCGCGCCAGCTTCGCCCGCGCTCCGCGTTCACGCCTCTCGAACTCCCCACTGGGGGGTTCGAGACGAGCGAACGCGCAATGAAGGACGCCAGCCGGCAGAGGAGGGGACCGCCCGCGCCGACCGCGGGTTGCGCGCGCGACGCAGGTAGGCGGCAGTCAGCGAACCTCGCCTGTGACGCCGATGGCCACCGGCGCGGACGTCGGAGCGCCTGGGAGGTCAGCGGATCCGAGCACGGCGAAGTTGGCTCGCCGTGCTCGGAATGGGTCACGTGGCGACAGCTACGGCGACGTGATGTTCACTTCGACGGGTGACGACGCGAAGAGGAGGTCGCCTTCTGAGTTCTCTACACCGAGCACGGCGTAGAAGGTCTCCCCCGACAGCGCAGGGTCGTTGGGCACGACGATCTTGTAGCCGGCGCCGAGTGGCTCTCCGCTCGTGTCGATCGTGCCTGTGGCACTCTCGAACGTCACGCCCCACGCCGCCGGGACGGGGTCGATCTCGGAGTTGATCCCGATTCCGAGGACATCCGTGAACTCGAGATTCTGCGAGCGCGACGTATAGACGGTGTACGTGTGCCCCATGAGCCAGCCTTCGGAAACGACCGAGACGGATGTCGTCACGCCCGTGACGACGCTGACAGGCGCGTCGTCGTTCACTGAACAGTGGGCCACCGGGAGGTTCACGCCCGCCGCCGGACCGTCGTCCTCGATCGGCGTCTTGTCCTTCTTGTTGCCCGACTCGGTCAACTCCCAGTTGCAGCTCTTGAGGTTCTTCGGCTTGGTTCCCTTCTTGAACGTCAGGTCGAACGTGTACGGGATCGGATCCGCGTTTCCGTCTCCGTCGCTGTCCGACTCATCGTCGTCAGGAGTCGCCGGGTCATCAGTGGCACCCGGGCTGTCCAGCTCACCGCCCGGGGAGCTCCCGGAAGTGCCGGTGAAGATTCGGATGCCATTCCCCCCTCCTTCGGCCTTCTGGTCGTAGCTCCAACCCGTGCCATCGTCGTTGTCGACGTCGCCGTCGCTGTCCGTGTCGGACTCATTCATGCCAGGGGTGCCGGGGTCGTCGCCTGGGCGCACGTTCACCTTTCCGTTCGACGGCGGCTTGAGAAGCGGGAGAGACTTCCCGCGCGGCGGCTTGATCTTGAGGTCCCTCCACTGGGTCCCATTTGGACTGAGATTGTCGATCATGACGCTCACGGTCATCGTGACCGTGCCGTCGGCGTTCGAGCTGTCCGGGTCTCCGTTCGCGTCGGTGCTCGTGTTCGTCGCGGTCGCGGTACTCCCCGTTGCGCTCGGCGGATCATTCGCCAGCACGAGTGACCCCGCGGCTGCCACGCCCAGAACGACTGCGAGCCGCGCGACTACCTTGCTCTTCATCCTAGTAGCCACTCTCCTTCCCTCAGGTGAGCGTCACCCCGTCGGCTCCGTCACGCGTTCGCGACGCCGAGTTGACCGTGAATTTGATGATCGATTGCATGAAGTGAGTGGGTCGACGTAGAGATCGCGGGCCGGCGTCGTCTTGGAGATCGAGCCGATTCTCACCGCGGCAGTCACCGGCATCGGCGTCTGGTCGCGCCACGAACACGACGGCCAGCGCGGCGACGGCGAGAGCCGTCCGGCGGGCCGGCATCGAGCGGCGAAGTCCGCGCATCTCAGGACCTCCCAGAGTGACGGACGCGGCCCATCGCGCCCGTAGGGAGAGAAACGACGGCTGTGGTCAGCCCCCGCCAAACGACCTGAGAGAGAGTTCGTCCGCGACCGCGCCTGGTCATCGCCGCGTGCCACGCCTCGCCCCGCCACGCGTCCATCCATCACGCGAGAGGCACTGCCGAGCACGAGGAAGCGGCGGGCGTGATCCGGGCGGTCAGCGAGGACGCGGAGGAGGGGGAAGACGTTCGGCAGGCGCTGCACCTCGTCCAGCACGACGAGCCCTTCGAGCTCCGCGAGCGCGAGCCGGGGGTCGGCGAGACGCGCCAGCGCCGCGGGGTCCTCGAGATCGAACCAATGGACCGGCCCCGGTTCACTCTCCACGATCCTCCGCGCGAGCGTTGTCTTGCCGACCTGGCGGGCGCCGAGGATGCCGACGACGGGATGAACGCCGAACTGTCGCTCCACGAGGGATCGCACGCCCGGCCGGCCGATCGGCTGCATACTTGAAGACTCGGCGTCCGGCGCTGACATTTCAAGCCTGTGGCGTGGGCGGCGGGCCGCGAAACGGGCCTGTAACGCGCACGGCCGCCAGCGAGGACACGCGCAGCAGTTGAGCCTCCAGCGGTCGCACGCCCGTCACGTCGTCGACCGATTCCCGTCCGATCGGGCGTGGTCGTTCGATGAGCGCCATCGACCCGCCCTGACCGGACGGCGCGCGTCGGAGGGGCGGATCAGGAGATCCGTACGCCGCCCTGGAGCTGCGTCGCCGCTCGCGCCATGGAGCTTCGCCGCCGCCCGCCACCCAACCGGCCCATAGCTAGCAGGCTGTCGCACCAACCGGCGTGGCCCGTCGAGGCCGTAACTCGGACAGGCTGCTAGTTGGCGAAGTAGTCCTGCAGCGCCATCACGCCGTAGCCGCGCGTGCGGATGCGTTCGATCGCGGCGATGGCCGCGGCGGCGCCGGAGAGGGTCGTGATGCAGGCGACCTCGTGCGCGACCGACGCGGCGCGGATCTGGCCCTCGTCCGTGCGGCAGCCGCGGCCGGTCGGCGTGTTGATGATCAGGTCGATCTTCTTGTCGGTCAGCAGATCAAGGACGTGCGGCCGGCCGACGTGGATCTTGTTCACGAGGTCGGACTCGACGCCGGCACGATCGAGTGCCTTGCGCGTGCCGCTCGTCGCGACGAGCCGGTAGCCGAGACGGCGCAGCTCCTGCGCGATGAACACCGCGGCCTCGTGGTCCTCCTTCTTCACGGAGAGGAACACGGTGCCGCCGTCGAACGGGATCTTGGAGCCCGCCGACATCAGGGACTTCGCGAACGCGACGCCGACGTCGGGGTCGATGCCCATGACCTCGCCGGTCGACTGCATCTCGGGGCCGAGCACGATGTCGACGCCGGGGAAGCGGTCGAACGGGAACACCGGCCCCTTTACCGAACTGTGCACGGGCATCGGGATCTCGGTGATGCCCTGCTCCTTCAGCGACGTACCGGACATGCAGAGCGCCGCGACCTTGGCAATCGGAACGCCGATGGCCTTCGAGACGTACGGCACCGTTCGGGAGGCGCGCGGGTTCACCTCGAGGACGTAGACCTGCTCGTTCTGGATCGCGTACTGCACGTTCATCAGGCCGATGACGTTCAGGCGCTTGGCGAGTGCGATCGTCGCGCGGCGCACCTCGTCGAGAACGTGCTCGGGCAGCGTCGGCGGCGGGATGGCGCACTGCGAGTCGCCGGAGTGCACGCCGGCCTCTTCGATGTGCTCCATGATCCCGGCCACGACGACGTCCGTGCCGTCACAGATCGCGTCGACGTCGATCTCGATCGCGCCTTCGAGGAAACGGTCGAGCAGCACCGGGCGGTCGTCGCTCACCTCGACTCCCGTGCGCACGTAGCGGACGAGGGTCTCCTCGTCGTAGACGAGCATCATCCCGCGACCGCCGAGCACGTAGCTCGGTCGCACGAGGACCGGGAAGCCGACGCGCCGCGTGACCTCGACGGCCTCATCGGCGTTGCGTGCCATGCCGTTCGGCGGCTGGCGGAGACCGAGGTCGTCGAGAATCGCGGCGAAGCTCTCGCGATCCTCCGCGAGGTCGATCGAGTACGGCGACGTGCCGATGATGCGCACGCCCGCGTCCTCGAGATCCTTCGCCAGCTTCAGCGGCGTCTGCCCGCCGAACTGCACGATGACACCCTCCGGCTTCAGGAGATCGTGGATGTTCAGGACGTCTTCCGCGGTCAGGGGCTCGAAGAACAGCAGGTCCGACGTGTCGTAGTCGGTCGAGACGGTCTCCGGGTTCGAGTTGACCATGATGGTCTCGAACCCGGCGTCGCGCAGAGCGAACGCGGCGTGCACGCAGCAGTAGTCGAACTCGACGCCCTGGCCGATCCGGTTCGGGCCGGAGCCGAGGATCATCATCTTCGGCCGATCGGAGACGCGCGCCTCGCACTCGTCTTCCCACGTCGAGTAGTAGTACGGCGTCTCCGCCTCGAACTCGGCGGCGCACGTATCGACCAGCTTGTACGTCGGCTTGATGCCGCGCCGCAGCCGGTCCGCTCGTACCTCGAGCATCGTCGCGCCGAACACCGCGGCGATCTGCGCGTCGGCGAAGCCCTCGCGCTTGGCGCGGCGCAGCAGGTCGTCGGTGAGGTCGTGCAGCGACGACGTGGCGCGCAGTTCGTCCTCGGTGCGCTGCAGGTCCTCGATCTGAGCGAGGAACCAGGGATCGATCTTCGTGAGCTCGAAGATCTCGTCCAGCGTCATGCCCGCACGGAACGCGTAGCGCAGGTAGTGCGCACGGCGCGAGTTCCCTCGACCAAGGTGCTCATCGATGTCGGGGCGCGACGGCGGCGTCCCGTTCAGGAAGGGGTCGCGCTTGTTCAGCCCCAGGCCGATGTAGCCCTCTTCCGACGAGCGCAGCGCCTTCTGGAAGGCCTCCTTGAAGGTGCGTCCGATGGCCATCGCCTCGCCGACCGACTTCATCTGCGACCCGAGGGTCGAGTCGGCGTCGGGGAACTTCTCGAACGCGAAGCGTGGCGTCTTGACGACGATGTAGTCGATCGACGGCTCGAAGCACGCCGGCGTCTTCCGCGTGATGTCGTTGTCGATCTCGTCGAGCGTGTAGCCGACTGCCAGTTTGGCCGCGAGTTTGGCGATCGGGAACCCAGTGGCCTTCGACGCGAGGGCCGAGCTGCGCGAGACGCGCGGGTTCATCTCGATCACGATCATGTCGCCGTTGTCGGGATTGATCGCGAACTGGAGGTTCGAGCCACCGGTCTCGACGCCGATCTCGCGGATGCACGCGAAGCCCCAGTCGCGCATGCGCTGGTACTCGCGGTCGGTCAGCGTGAGCGCCGGTGCGACGGTGATCGAGTCGCCCGTGTGGACGCCCATCGGATCGAGGTTCTCGATCGAGCAGATCACCACGCAGTTGTCAGCGTGGTCCCGCATCACCTCGAGCTCGAACTCCTTCCAGCCGAGCACGCTCTGCTCGACGAGGACCTCGTGCACGGGCGAGAGAGCGAGCCCGCGCGTGACGATCGCGCGGAATTCCTCCTGGTTGTAGGCGATGCCACCACCCTTGCCGCCCATCGTGAACGAGGGCCGGATGATGTTCGGGAGGCCCACGTCCTCCATCGCCACCATCGCTGCCTCGAGTGTTCCGACGACGTGGCTCTGGGGGCAGGAGAGGCCGATCTTCTCCATCGCGTCGCGGAAGAGCTGACGGTCCTCGGCCTTCTTGATGACGTCGACCTGGGCGCCGAGCAGGATCACGCCGTGCTTCTCGAGCACACCGTGCTCGTGGAGTTCGATCGCGGCGTTCAGGCCGGTCTGTCCGCCGAGCGTCGGCAGCACCGCATCGGGCTTCTCGCGCTCGATAATCTTCTCGATCGCCTGCCAGGTGATCGGCTCGATGTACGTCCGATCCGCCGTCTCGGGATCGGTCATGATCGTGGCCGGGTTGGAGTTCACCAGGATCACCCGGTAGCCCTCCTCGCGGAGAGCCTTGCAGGCCTGCGTGCCCGAGTAGTCGAACTCGCACGCCTGGCCGATGACGATCGGCCCAGAGCCGATGATCAGGATCGATTCGAGGTCGTCACGTCGCGGCAAGTCAGCACGCCTCCCGGCCGCGATCGCGGCATCGACCGGGCATGTTCCGATGGGCGCCCCAGGGGCGTCGAGCCAAACCCGCGCCCAGCGCTGGATTTCGCCGGATCAGTGGGCGGCCGGATCAGGGGGTGGCCGGATCAGGGTATGGACGGATCAGGCGGGCGATGCAGGGGGCGACGTCGGTCCCGAGCCACTTCCGCCGCGACGCGGGCGCCGCCGACGGCGCCGCCGCGGCGGGTCGCCGGGCTTCTTCGGGCCGTCGCCTGGGGAGGCGTCCGAACGCGGGGCGCGGCCGTCGGTCTTGGGCCCGGCTCCAGACGGCCCGGACTCGGGTCGACCAGCTCCCGGCTGGCCCGCTCCGGGCCGAGACCCTCCGCGGCGGCCGCGCCGACGCCGCGACGGCTTCTTGGTCGCATCTCCCTCGCCCGATGCCGGGGAGCCAGGGGACCGCGACCGCGGGGGTCGTTGACGCTCGGACGGACCGCTCCCGTCGCCCGCTGCTGGACCCTTGCCCCGTCGCCCGCGCCGGCGACGGCTGCCCTTACGGCTCGGCGCTTCAGACGGGTCCGGCATGTGCGCTTCCGGGAGCGAATCGAAGAGTTCCTCGACGGTGCGCGGACGCTGCGGCTCGGCGGGCTCGATGTCCGCCGCGCCGGCACCTTCCGCACGGGCGTCCCCCGCGCCGTTGATACCGGCACCGAACACATCCGCCCCGAACGCATCCGCACTGCACGAATCCGCACTGTCCACATCCGCACTGGCCACATCCTCACCGGCGACATCCTCGCCGACGACCGCGGGGACCGCCGCATCGCCATCCTCACTCGCCGGACGCGATGCGAGGCGGCGGCCTCGCTTGCGATCCTCGGAACGCCGCTGACCCGGGTAGAGCTCGGGGCCGCGGACCACGGGCTCCACCGGCTCGGTGGGCTCCTCCAGCAGTTCCTCGGCCGTCGTGCGGAGGATGAGCGCCTCGGGCGCGGCATCGGCATCGATCTCGTCGATGGCCTCGACCGTCAGGAGCGGCGGAAGCCATCCGCGATCGTGACCGAGGGCGTGCACACGCCGTCGATACATCGACGAGAGGAAGTCACGGCGCAGAGCGTCCTCGCCGGCCGCGATGGCGGCGTCGGACGAGGGCTCGACCACGTCGGGTGCGGCCTCGTAGTACGTGCAGGGCAGCCCGAGGAACAGCGGGCAGTCCAGCATGTGGAACGAGCCCACCTCGTTGACGCAGAGCGTCGTCGCCACGGGCGGGCGCCCCTCGATCTCCGGATGACGATGGAGGTTGTTGGCGCAGCTCTCGGGCGGCGGCAGCTCGACCTCGTCGAACAACTCGATCTCGTCCGACAGCTCGACGTCGTTCGAAATCTCGACGTCGGCGGAGCGCTCGACGTCGGCCGAGCGCTCGTCTGGCGCGCCGAGCATGTCGGGAGCCTCGGGCACGTCGGCGGTCTCGAGTTCGTCCTCACTCACGGACGGAGGATACGCGGTGGCGCCGCGATGGCGCGGAACGGGTTGGGGCGGACCCGGGCAGGCCCGCCCCGTGAGGAAGGGAACAAAGCACTCCCGCCGCTCAAGTCGTGTTGGGAGGCGACGAGGTGGGAAGACAAACCTCGACGCGCGTCCCGGATGCACACGATTCCACGGTGATACGGCCCTCGTACCTCTGGACGACCTGGCGGACGACGTAGAGGCCTAGACCGGTGCCACCCTCGCTCTGGTGTCCCGTCACGAACGGCCGGAACAGACCCCGCCGCACGTCGTCGCGAATTCCCGGACCGGTATCGCGGAAGACGATGCGAACGTCGCCCCGGCGACCGTCGGAAGCGCTCACGACCAGACGCCCGCCCCCTCTCGCAGCGGCACGGATGCCGTTCACCGCGAGGTTGACGAAGGCCTGATCGATCATCTGTGCGTCCACCTCGATCGCCGCGCGCGACGCGCACGACACCAGCAGGGAGACGCCCTTGCTCTTGGCCACGGGAGAGACCAGATCCTCGAGCCGCGCCAGCGCCTCGGCCACGGGCAGCCGGCGCACGCGTTCGCGTCCGCCCTGCATGAACCCGAGGAAGGCCTCGACGGTCTCGTGCATCCGCCCGCCCTCGCACAGGACGGCCTCGAGGCCCTCCCGCGCCGTGGCGGCGTCTCCCATCTGCAGCCCCAACTCGGCGGTCCCCATGAGGAGCGACAGCTGGTTCAAGATCTCGTGCGCGAGTCCGCCGGTGAGGCAACCGGCCTGCGCAAAGCGTTGCAGTCGGCAGACCTGACGTCGCAGCAGATCTCTCTGCCGCTCCAGGTCCTGGACCTTGAGCTCGAGCTCCGCCATGGGCGCGCACTCGGCAGCGGGGCAGGGGGCCGCCCCGCCGGTGCCGGTCAGTTGGAGTCGGTGCCTCACGGTGGCTCGCCTTCGCTTACTCGCCGAACCCGACGAGAGCCTCAACGAGATCGAGACGACCGGCCTCGGCGGGTCCGCCGCCGGAGACCGGATCCGTGCAGTTGACGTGCGACAGCTGCTTCGCAAGCTCCCGCGGCGTCGCCTCGGGATCGATCTCGATCAGCATCGCGAGCCCCGACGCGCCCAGCGGGGCGGAGAACGAGGTCCCGTCCCACCAGCCGTACCCGTCCGGGCCGTACCCGGCGAGGGCACCCTGCATCTCCTCACCCGGCGCGAACAGATCCACGATCTGACCGGCCGGACTGAACGGACTGATGCCGTCAGCGTCGTTCACGGCCCCCACGGTCACCGTGCGGGAGCGGACGTACGGGTGGTCGAAGAGCTGCTCCGTCTCGTCTCCGGCCGACGTGGAGATCGGGATACCCGCCAGGGCGGCCGAACCGATCGCGAGACGCAGCGCGTCGCCGGGGTCCGGGATCACGACGCTCAGGTTGATGACGCCGACGCCGGCCTCGATGGCCTTCGTGATCCCCTGCGCGAGGGCCAGGTCCGTGCCGAACCCCTCGTCGTCGAGGACGCGGATCGGCAGGATCTTCGCATCCGGTGAGGCCGCCAAGATCAGGCTCGAGACGAAGTTGCCGTGGCCGACGACGGAGTCGACGAAGCCGTCTCCGTCGTTGTCGATCCCGTCGCCGAGATCGTTCACGTTGTCATCGTCGTCGAACGCGTCGTACGCGGGCACCGCGGCGAGCGAGCCGACGAAGATCTCGTGACTCAGGTCGAAGCCGCCGTCGAGCACGGCCACCACCACCCCCTGACCGGTCGTCGACGCCTGTGCCGCGGGCGCCGCGATCTGCGTCATGGGCGGCTGGTTGTCGACGTTCGAGCGCTCGAGGTCGCCGTCGAAGATGCCCTGCGTAAACGGATTCGCCGTCGGATCGATCGCCTCGTCGTCGTCCTTCGGCCGCTTACGCCGCTTGGGGCGCTTGCGATCGTGTCGGCCGACATCGACGACGCCGGTCGTGCGATCGATCTTCTTCAGCCACCGTTCCAGCGTCTTCTTCTGGGCATCGGTCGCTGCTTCCGGCATGTCGATCACGATCACCTCGACCGTCTTGAGGTGGCGCGTGACGACCTCGATCGGGTCGCCGAAGACGAGCTGCTCGAGGTCGAAGTCCTTCGTGTCCTCCTCGGCGAGGATCGCCTTCAGCTTCTTCAGGTTCAGCCGGTGGCCGTCGACGTAAAGAACGACCTTGTCGTCCTTCTCCTTCTTGTCCTTGTCCTTCCCAGCAAGCGCCCCCGAGCCGATCGTTGCGACCAGGGCAAACGCTCCGAGCGTCATCGCAAGACGCTGCACGTTTCTCATCATCAGAGTGACCTCCCGTTCAACGCACCGACCGCCTGTCCGCCAGGCCGCGGTCGGTGGTGTGTCGTTGTGCCGTCCCTCATCAGGCTGTCCGGATAGCCCACGAGGAAGAACGGCGCCCAGTAGTACGGATGTGGGTGGCGCGCCCGGACGGTGGCGATGGCCACGCGAACGGCACGTTCCCAGGAGCGCTCTTCGCGGTGCGCCCGATAGAGCGCCTCCATGAAGAGCGCCGTGGCTTCGTCGTGGACGCGCCATTGGCTCGCGAGGAGCCGCGGCGCGCCCGCAAACAGAAACCCGCGGAGCAGGCCGAGCATCTCGTCACCTCCGGTGACCTCGGCGACGCCGCTCTCGCAGGCAGCCAGCGTGACGAGCTCGGCGCGAACGTCGAGCTCGTACACGTCGTAGACATTCATCCAGCCGTCGGCGAGCCGGATGCTCGACAGCGAAGGCTGATCGCGACGGAACTGACCGTGCGTCGCGACATGGAGCACGCGGCTGGTCGCCGCGGCCTCGCGCAGACGGTCCGACGTCGCCTCGTCGCCGATGTGCACCTGCGCCCCGTCGAGAGCGCGGCCGACGGCCACGGCCTCGGCCGCGATCTCGGGAGCCGCCTCATCGGGCAGCGCGAAGACGCCCGCCGGACCCTCGGCGCGAGGGCCCTTCCGCGCGCAGAACCCGAACACGGTCGCGCTGGGCGCGTACCAGATGTCGTGGCGATCGGCGAACCAGCCGTCGCCCTCGGGCAGCGCGTGGAACGGGAACCCGTGAAGTATCCCGTGCGGGACGAACACGACGCGGCGGCCGCGCAGTTCGGCCTGCACCGGCTCGATCAGGATCATGTGCAGTGCCGACAGGTTGGCGCGGGTCGCGGCGAGCATCGTCGCCTCGTCGAGGCGCCGCTTCTCGGGTGGGAGGTTGAACTTCGCGAGATGGAAGCGGAAGCGCTGGACGAGCCGTAGGAGCTGCTCCTCGCGCACGTCGATCGCGTGACACCGGAAGCCGTCGCGTCGCACCGTGAACGCGTAGAGGCGTGAGCCGGTCAGGAAGTACTCGACGAGCGTCGTCTCGTCGTCGAGGAGCTCCTGAACGGACTCGAGGCCGAGCGCCCCGACGGCGTCGACGGAGGCGATCTCGGGGTCGGCCGACCACCGCTGGCGCAGCAGCCGCGCGAGCTCACGCTCGTCGATGGCGAGTTGCTCTCGAAGGGCCGCCTCGCGATCGTCGGCGACCTGCTCCGTGCCGATCGCCACGCGGTGCAGCCGCGTGTACAGAGCGTTCAGTCGCTGACGGTGAGCCTGGATGCGGACGTCGCGGAGGCTGCCACGGGGACCCGCCGCACCTGCGCCGCGCCGCGAGAGCATGTCGACCAGCGCGCGGGACTTCGCGCGCTCGCAGAACTCGAAGGCATCGCGATGACGACCGACGCGCGCCAACGCGTCGACGGTCTCAGCGTAGAGCGCCGCCTTGGACGCCAGGAACGCGACCATGAACTCGTCGGACGGCAGCGCGCCGCGATGCGTCTCGAGCATGCCAACCGCGTCCTCGAGCGCCGCGACACCCTGCTCGCTGCGACCGAGGGCCAAGTGTGCGAGACCGCGGAAGCGCGCGAGTTCGACGCGCAACCACGGAGCGTCGAGGCCGCGCGTGCGCTCCTCGGCGCGATCGAGCTGCGCCAGAGCACGGGCGGCGAAGCCGGAGTCGAGATCGATCCGCGCCAGGAGGATGTCGGCCGATCCCGCGCGCGCCGTGCGCGACTCGCGCAGGAAGGTCTCCTGCGCGTTGCTGGCCAGCGAGCGCGCCAGCGAGGGATCGCCGCGCTCCATGGCAGCCATGGCCAAGAGCAGCTCGGCCTCGGCAGCCCAGACGACGTTGCCGTCCTCTTCGAAGATCCGACGGGCGGACTCGAGGGCTTCCTCGGCGCGAGCGGACTCGTCCTCGAGGAGATCGGCGACGCCCGCGGCGAGCCATGCCTGCGCGCGCTCCTTGCGAACGCCCTCACGCTCGAACTCGACGGCGGCCTGACGCGCCAGATCGCGGGCCTCGCCGGGCATCCCCATCTGCAGCAGGAGGTCGGCTCGCTCGAGATGGCACTGCGCCAGGCTGCGGCCGTCCGCGGCCGCGCGGAACGTGGCCTCGGCACCCAGGTAGAGGCGCAGAGCTTCCGCGTAGAGTCCGCGCACGAACGCGAGGTGAGCGCGGTTCGCATCGATCTGCGCGACGAGCGTATTCTGCTCCTCGTCGTCGAAGAGAGCGCGGGCTCGCGCGAGGTAGCGCTGCGCAGCGCCATAGCGGTGTCGAGCTTCGAGGCAAACCGCCAGGTTCATGTCGATGATGGCGCGCCCGACCGCCTTGCCGCGCTCGCCGAGCGCCACGCGCGCCCGGCGGTAGTGCCACGCCGCAGCACGGTGGTCGTCGCGCCGCGAGGCGAGACGACCGAGCGCGACGTCGGCCTGCACCAGCCCCATCACGTCGTCGGTGGCCTGGAAGAGGCTGCGCGCTCTCTCGCCCGCGAACCGGGCGGCTTCGTACCGCCCGAGCTCGGAGAGCGCGTACATGCGTCGCACCTCGATGCGACCGGCCGCTGGGGACGGTCCATCCGCCATGAGATGGGCGAGCGCACGGTCGAGAAGGCCGAGGCCGAGTCGACAGCGACCGGCGATGACCAATGCCTGGCCGGCCAGCGACTGAGCGGCGGCGAGTCGAGCGACGTCGGCGGCGGCGCGCGCCTCGGAGGAAGCGGCCCGAGCCAACACCAACGATCGGCGCGGCTCGGACCGCAGACACTCCACGGACTCGTCCAGCAAGAGCTGAACGAGCTTCCCCCGTCCCACATCCCCCGCATCGCGGAGGACGCAAGCCAGCTCGGCCGCAGTGGCGGCCCCGCGGGCTCGGGCCCGAACGGAATCGATGCGTTCGGGGGTGACGACGGGAGAGACGGGAGCACTCATTCGCGGGCGGTCTCCCTGGCCCACTCGACGCTCTCCGGTCGCAGGACTGCCGGGGTCACCGCAGGTCCTCCGCCGACCACACCTCGATGTGGCGCGCCGACGAGGTCTCGCCGACGCGGACACCGAAGTGACCGCCCTCGTGGGTCTCGAACTCGAACTCGCCGAACCCGTTCGTGCGCGTCGTCGTCCGCGGGCGGCGGTCGATGAACAGCGTCACGGGCACGGCTGGTGCCGGCAGGTCGCCGGGTGTCAGCAGCTGACCAGAGACGGCGAAGCGACCGTCGCGGCCGCCGGGGTGCATCAGGACGTCGAGGTGGTACTCGCCGGCCTTGCAGACCACCTGGCGGTCCGCTGTCGCTCCGGTGCGCACGCCCGCCATGAGCGGCGCCGGTTCCGCGGTGAACCAGAAGAGCTCGCTCTCGAACGGCTCCAGGAGCTCGCGCGCCTGGTCCTGCACCGCACGCAGCACCGCCGCGCTCGGCTCTTCGATCCGCTCCATCGCACTCTGGGCACCGCGCAGCATCGCGATCTCGCGGGCGCAGTCCTCGCAGGCTTCTGCGAAGAGGTGCTCCTCGACGCGTCGCGCGTCGTCGTCGACGGGACCCCACAGCGCGTAGCGCAAGCGGTGGATCTCGTCGAGATGTCGGCTTTCTGTCATCAACCCTCTGCCCTCCAACGGCGCCCCTGTAATGCGCGCTGGCCGCGGATCAATGCATCTCGATGTCGAGAAAAGTGAACAACGGGCTCAAGTTCCCGTGACGGGAGGCCGATAAAGCGGCCTGCGAAGCGACCGGCAGCCCGGAGGCGCGGTCAGAAGCCGCGGCGTTCGAGCTCGCGGCGCAGGCGCTGCAGCGCGCGGCAGCGGATGGGCCCGACGGTCCCTAGCGCGATGCCGAAGCGCTCGGCTAGGTCCTCGTACGAGACGGGATCCTCTGCGAGGAACAGCGAGCGCAGAACGTCGCGGTCGCGGTCACTGAGTGTGGCCATCGCATCGAGGAGGATGCGGTGCCGCTCGACGCGCGCGACCACCTCCGCCGGCGGCGAGGCGCCGAGCTCGGGGATTGCGTCGAGCATCTCGGGGCTCTCGAGCATGGGCGAGCGCCGACGGAGCACGCGGCGGCTCTCCCACGATGCAATCGAGACCAGCCAGCCTGCCAGACGATCCGGCGGCGGCAGCGAGTCGCGGCGGCGGACGGCGGTGAGGCAGGTCGCCTGAAAGACGTCGTCCGAGTCGTTCGCCGAGAGGCCGAAGCGACGAGGGATGGAGTAGATTAGGGACGAGTAATGCCCAATGAAGTCCCGCCACTCCTCCAGCGACGCTGGAGAGTGAAAGGACTGCATCTCGGCGAAGTCAGTGCCGTCGCGTGTCGACAGCGGTCTCCGCATCTGCATGTCTCCGAGACCCCCGACACCACTCGAGTGAGTGGCGCCCTCGTTGATTCAATGCCATGAGCAACGACGGCATTCTGCCACACGACGAATAGGGTGAACAGCACGTGAGGCAATTTTCAGACACCCGCAGTCGCATGGGTGTCGCCAGCGCAGCGTTGACTGTGCTTGCGGCGTGCGCGAGCCCACCCCCACCACATGCCGCGATGGAGCCTGCGACGGGCTTCGTGATCGTCGCCGGCGAGCGGATCGCGGTCGATCTCCCGGTGATCACGTTTCGTGACGCAGGCGGGTTCGACGCCAGCGCGAAGCACCGGTGGTTCCGGCCGGACGAGAGACTCCCGTCACGTCCCGCCGCCGGGTGTGACACGACGAACCGCTTCTCGGCACGGCGAGTCGAGGGCTTCGATCCGACAAGCGCTGACTCGGTGCGTCAGCACGTCGACCTGTTCGTCCTGCACTACGACGTCGCCATCACATCGTCGAACTGCTTCCGCGTCCTGCAGGATCTGCGCGGGCTCTCCGTCCACTTCCTGCTCGACGTCGACGGCACGCTCTACCAGACCGCGGACCTCGCCGTCCGGGCGCGCCACGCCGGCGCCGCCAACGACCGCTCGATCGGCATCGAGATCGCGCATCCAGGTGCGCATGCGACCGAGGAAGCCGCGGGGCGGTCTCTCGACACGGAGACGGGCGCTCTCGTCCCGCCTCGCCGACTCGAACCGCCACCCGGTGGCCCATTTCGCCCCGACCGGCCCGGGTTCGTGACGGGTCGCGTGCACGGCGGCCTGCTCTATCAGCACGACTTCACGGCGGCCCAGTACGCCACGCTCGCGCAGCTCATCGCGGAGATGGAGCGCGCCCTCGGCATCCCGGCGCGGGCGCCGCGGACGGTCGACGGCAGCGTGCGTACCGACGCCCTCTCCGGTGAGGAACTCGCCGCATTCTCCGGAGTGATCGGTCACTTCCACGTCTCGCGCGGGAAGGTCGATCCGGGACCAGCGTTCGACTGGGAGCGCGTGCTCCCGGGGCCGCGCGGCGCTGTCCCCTGACGCTGGCCCCTGACGGAGGGGACGTGGGCTAGCAGCCCGTCGGAGTTTCGGCATCGCCGTGCGGGAGACCGCCAGCGTGACAGGCTGCTAGATAGGCCCCCGCCGGGCACCAGAGCGTCGTCGCCGTGGACCATGATTTGGGCATGAGGGAGGCGGTGTTTCGTCCGTGGGAAGTGGACCATGCTCTGCACGGCGCACAACCTGCCGAAACGGTCCGCCGCGAGGGCGTGAGCCGCCGTTTCGAGCCGGATTCGGCGAGGAACCCGCTCCAAGACGCCCGCGTCGGCGCGGGGCGCCGCAGGAGGCCGGGCCGCGCCGCAACTCGCCTCCGCTCGCCAGCCAGCGGCCTATGGCTAGCAGGCTGTCGCGCCAACCTGCGTGGCCCGTCGAGGCCGTAACTCCGACAGCCTGCTAGGCGTCCTGGACGGCGGCGAGCATCGCTCCCTCGTCGGGGAACTCATCGGTCTCGAGCTTCGAGTAGACGAGCTTGCCGTCCACCTCGAGCTCGAAGCAGCCGCCGGATGCCGGCACCAGCTCCATCGCGGAGACGCGCTGCTTCAGATTGGACAACAGGTACCCGGTCAGGCTCACGGCCTGAGGCTCGTAGTTTCACATCGAGCAGTACTGAAGACGGATCTTCATGGCGTTCTCCTTCTGCGTGGCCGCACAACCTACCGGCGGGGTGAGACCGCAGGCACAACGCGCCGACCGCCCGGGCTCTTCCCGACCTGACCCGAACCGTTCGCTACCCTCTGCGACGTGGTCGGCGCGCCGGATCTGATCGTCCTAGCCGAAGGGCTGCTCGATGCGCCCGGAGATGCCGTGGCGGTCCACGGCGACCGCATCACAGCCATCGGCGAGCGCGCGAGCATCCTGCGGCGGCGAGGCCCCAGCACGCGCGTCGTCGACGCCCCGCGCGGGCTACTCTGCGCGGGGATCCACGACGCGCACGCCCACCTCGTCATGACGGGCGTGGCGCGGCTGGAGGTGGATCTGCACGGCCTGGGGCCCACGGGCGTGCGCGACCGGCTCGCTGCCGCGGCAGCCGGGCGCGCACCGCGGCGCTGGGTCATCGGGCGGGGCTTCGATCCGCTGCTCTTCCCGGGCGACGGAGTGTGGGCGCGAGAGATCCTCGACGCGGCCTGCCCCAGCCACCCGGTGCTCGCGCGCTCCCACGACTACCACTCGGCGGCGCTGAACTCCGTCGCCCTCGAGCAGGCCGGCTTCCTGCCGACTCCCCCGGAGATCCCAGGGGGCCGGATCGAACGCGACGAGAGCGGAGCGCCCAACGGCCTGCTGCGCGAAGCCGCCGCGGTCGCCGCCGAGGCCCGCGCCGGGGACCTGACCGAGGCCGAGCAAGCGGCCGCGACCCTCGCTGTCTCGGCCGAGCTGCACGCGGCGGGCATCACGGCGTTGCACGACATGAGCGGCTCCCGACGACAGGGCGTCCTCCGCGCGCTTGACGACGCCGGCGACTTGCCCCTCGACGTCTTCGCCACGGTCACCCCGAACCAGGTCGGCGACGAGGCACTCAGGCGGCCTGGATCGCGCCTGCGGATCATCGGTGCGAAAGCGTTCCTCGATGGCGCGCTCGGGTCGCGCACCGCACTACTTCTCGAGCCGTACGAGGGCGACGCCGCGCACTTGGGCATCCCCGTGCTCCCACCCGAGGACGTGCACGACCTCGTCGCCGCGGCCTCCGCGCACGGACTGGCGGCCTGCCTCCACGCGATCGGCAACGGAGCCGTACGACTAGCGCTCGATGCGATCACCTCGCGCGGCGATCCCGCACTGCGGCACCGCGTCGAACACGCCCAGATGGTGCACGACGACGACCTCGGCCGGTTCGCGGCGCACGGGATCGTTGCGTCCGTACAGCCCGTGCACATGGCCGAGGACGCCTGCCTCGTGCCGCGTCACTGGGGCGCGCGCTCGCGCGAGGCGTTCCCGCTGCGCCGACTGGCCGACGCCGGGGCGCCCCTCGCGTTCGGGTCGGACACGCCGATCGAGACGTTCGATGTACTCGACGGCATCCGCTGCGCGGTGGATCGGACGGGTCGCGACGGGAGCGTGCTGCACCCCGAGGAGGCGTTGACAGTCACCGAGGCGCTTCGGGCCTACACGTCGGGCGCGGCGTGGGCAGCGGGCGTCGAGGACGAGCTCGGCTCGCTCCGCGAGGGGGCCCGGGCGTCACTGACGCTCCTCTCCGAGAACGTCGCCGCGCGTCCCGAGGCGCTCGCCGACTGCGCGGTGGCCGCGACGATCGTCGGCGGTCGGGTGGTCTTCGCCACGTGAGCGGCGACCGCTACGGCATGGGCGGGCGGGCGGCGCGCGTCTCGGCAGCGATCATGTCGTCCCGCATCCTGGGTCTGGTCCGGGAACAGCTCTTCGCGGCACTGCTCGGCGCCTCCGCCTTCGCCGAGGCGTTCGTCGTCGCGTTCCGCATTCCCAACCTGCTGCGCGACCTCTTCGCCGAGGGCGCGCTGTCGTCAGCGTTCGTGCCGACCTTCACGGAGACGCTCCAGAACCGAGGCCGGGACGCGGCGTTCCGCCTGGCGAACGTGATGATCGGAGCGGTGCTGATCGTCGTCGGGACGATCACGTTGGTCGGGATCGCGTTCGCGCCGCAGGTCGTCGCGCTGATCTCCGACTTCAAGGTGGCCGGCGCCGAACCGCTGGCGGTCCAAGCCACGCGCATCCTCTTCCCGTTCCTGCCGATCGTCTCGCTGGCAGCGCTGGCGATGGGGCAGCTGAACGCGCAGGAGCGCTACACGGCACCGGCCTTGGCACCGATGACGTTCAACGTTGTCGCGTGCACGATCGGCGCCTACCTCTGGTGGTCGGGGGCATCGCAGGAGGCGGCGTTCAAGGCCTGGGCGGTCGCAACGCTGCTCGGGGGCGCGGCCCAGCTCGCGGTGCAGATCCCGGCGCTACGCTCGACCGGGTTCCGGCTGCGCCCGCGCATCGACTGGAAGGACCCAGGCCTGAGGCGCATCGCGGTCCTGATGGGTCCAGCGGTGATCGGCGTCGCCGCCATGAATGTCAACGTGCTCGTGAACACGTTCTTCGCGACGCAGGAGGCCGGCGCGGCGGCGTGGTTGCACTACGCCTTCCGCCTCATCTATCTGCCGATCGGCGTATTCGCGATCGCGATCGCCACGATCTCGACCACGCGGTTGGCGCAGCGCGCGGCGGCTCAGGATCTCGACGGGATGCGCACGACGCTCGGCGAGGGCCTGCGTCTCGTCGCATACCTCAGCGTGCCGAGCATGGTCGGCCTGGCCGTCCTCCGCGAACCGATCGTGCGACTGATCTACGAGCGCGGGGAGTTCTCCGCCGCGGACACCGCGGCCACCGCCGACGCGCTGCTGATGTACCTGTTCGGTCTCTACGCCTACTCCGCCGTGAAGGTCATCGCGCCCGCGTTCTACGCGCTTGGCAAGGCCCGCGCGCCGATGACGGCGTCGATCGCGGCGGTGATCGTGAACATCGTCCTGAACGTGACGCTGTTCCCCGTGATGGGCTTCCGCGGCCTGGCGCTCGGCACGGCGGCCGCGGGCGTCGTGAACCTGACCGTGCTGCTCCTCGCGTACCGCGCCGCCGGCGGCGGCCTCAGCGGCACTGGCCTCTTCGGGCACGGCGCGCGCGTCGCGCTGGCGGCCGCCCTGAACGGCGCGGCCGCCCTGTGGATACTCACACTGGTCGAGGAGTCCTTCGGCACCGCCGGCACCATGGAGCGCGTCGTGGCCGTCGGCGCCGCCGTCGCGGTCGGGGCACAGGTCTACATCGTCGCCGGCCGACTCCTCGGCCTCCGCGACGCGGACGCCCTCCTCGCCTTCGTGCGACGACGGCGGTAGCGGCTACTCGCCGAGTTCCTCCAACCGCTGCACGTCGGCGAGGTCCTGCAATCGACCGCACGCTCGCTTGCTTGCAATCAGGTGTGCTCGCGAGAGAACCGGGACCAGCTCATCTCCCAGACGGACCTCAACCCGATCGCGCCACGCATCGGCGAAGTCGACGCCTGAGATTGAGGAACTCAACCTGGTGCGCGCCGAATGCGCACAACATCTCGCTGAAGTCGCGGTTCACACGCTGCGTCCTCGCCCCAGTCGGTGCAGAGCCTCGTCAGCGTCCACACGGCCTCGATTCGCTCCGCGATGCTCAGTGCGCGCCAGTCCTGATCGAGCGGTTCGGGCTCTCCGGGACGGACGACAGTCGCGGTCACTCTGGGACGCCGAGTCATGAATACGAGTGTAACCGGCCCGGCGCCCGGGAGAGGGACGCGCGAGAGCCCACGAAGGTGACATCCGGATCGCGGCAATCACTCGGGGGCGCGAAATCGCCAACGAAGGACGCCGTAGCCGCCCATGAGGAGCCAGCGCTTCTGCTCGAGTAGCGCCAAGGCGTACGGCAACTGGTCGCACTGAATGGTGACCGCGTCGACCTCGGTCAGTCCGTCGTCGCCGTTGTCGAAGACATGAACGACGCCGTCGGTCTCGCTCACCAGCAGGGCGCCAGACTCCGCGTCGATCGCGGCCCCAGCGGCGTAGATGCCCTTCGCGTTCGCGATGGCGGTCACGCGCAGAGGTCCGCCCTCGATGCGGACCACGAGGTCGGAGGTGCCGCGCGGCAGTCCGTACTTGTAGTTGCCGGAGGTCGCGGACAGCACCTTCAGATCCGAGGTGGTCAGGAGCGTGCGTCCGTCGGGGCCCGTCATGTCGATGACCAGGCGTTCCGAGCGCGGGTTGACCGCAATGTTGTTGATCCCGCTGCCCCGGTGCTTCCACAACCGGTCAACGCGAGGCGGCACCTCGCAGGCGATGCGATGTGCGCACCCGGTCGACCCGACGATCAGCGCCACCAACAGGACCAAGATCTGCCCAGCGCGTCCGTTCATCGCCCCCCTCCGCGGTCCGTTCGACCCAGCCAGCATAGCGATCACGGTGATCCCTGCCCCGAACCTCGGTATGCTCCCGGTCGTGCGACGTGACCTCTACCAGGAGATCGGGGAGATCCGGGCGCGCGGCGAGCCGGCCGCGCTCGCGAGCGTGATCGGCACGCGCGGATCGACGCCCGGCCGCGACGCGATGAAGATGCTCGTGCGGGCCGATGGGTCGACGCGCGGGACGGTCGGCGGCGGGTCGATGGAAGAGGCCGTGCGGCAGATGGGCCTCGAGGCGATGACGACCGAGGCGTGCCTGCGCGGCGAGTTCGAGCTGTCGACCGAGGCGGTGGACGACTCGGAGCTGATCTGCGGCGGCACGGTGGAGGTGTTCGTGGAACCGCTGACCATCCCGACCTGCTTCGTGTTCGGCGCCGGGCACCTGGCGACGGCGATCTCGAAGGTCGCCGCGGTCGCGGGCTTCCGCGTCGTCGTCGTTGACGATCGCGAGACGCACGCGAGCGCCGAGCGCTTCCCCGACGCCGTCGAGACTCTGGCCGAGCCGTTCCCCGAGCTCTTCGAGACGCTCACCCCTCGGCTGGGGGCCGCGAGCTACTGCGTGATCGTCACGCGCTCCCATCAGTTCGACGAGGCGTGCGCCGCCGCGTGCCTGCGGACAGAGGCCCGCTACGTCGGCATGATCGGCAGCTCGAAGAAGGTCCGCACGTGCCATGACGCACTGCGCGCGGAGGGCCTAGAGGCCGAGATCCCGCGCCTCGCGGCGCCGGTAGGTCTCGATCTCGGGGCTCAGACGCACGGCGAGATCGCCGTCGCGATCGTCGCGGAGCTCGTGCGTGAGCGCCGTGGAGCCGAGGCTAGCGCAGGCTCGAAGTCCATCGGCAGCGCCAAGGGCGGGTAGCGATCATGCCGGGTCCGGATACACTGGGGGCGCCTGTCCTCGAGTGAAAACCCCGCGCCCCTTTCGGGGGGCTGTCATAGGATCCGCGGCTCGCCTGACGCCGCCTGCGTCAAGAGCGTTGCTCGGACAGGAGTTCCCCCATGCGCTGGATGACCTCAACCCTCGCCGTCGTCGCCCTCGCGGCGTTCGCCGGAACCAGTCTCGCCGGAGACATCATCATCCAGTCGAGCGGTCGCCCGCTCGGCAACCCGAAGGCGAGCGATCCGCCGACAGCGGATGACTTCGCGGGGAGCAACTTCACCGTCATCGAGGAGAACCTCGACAAGGTGATCTACAAGATCGCGGGCCTGGGTCAGGCGCAGTCCGTCCCGACCGACAAGGTCGTCGCGGTCCACCACGATCCCGCCAACATGCCGGCCGGCCTGGCGCGCGGCGAGGACCTCGTCAACAAGGGCCAGTACCTGGATGCCATGGACCGCCTCCAGGGTGTCCTGGACAACCGCGCTGCACCGGTCTGGGCCAAGGCGCAGGCCGAGTACCTCATCGCCCTCGCGACCTCGCTTGTCGGCACGCCGGAGGAGGGCGTCGCCGCGCTGAAGGCCTTCGCCGCGAACAACCAGAACTCGTGGCACGTGCCGAAGGCGACCCAGGCGCTGGCGCGCACGCTGATGGCCGCCGGTGACGTCAAAGCCGCGCAGGCGACGTTCCAGTCGATGAAGACGATGAAGGGCCTCTCCGAGTCGGACCAGATCGGGGCCGACTACGGCATCGCCTGGATCGAGGAGCAGGTCGCCCTCGGCAAGGGTGACAGCGCCGGCCTCGCGAAGGCCGAGAAGATGTACAACGCGATCCTGCTCAAGGTGAGGGGGCGGACGGGCTTCTCGGAGCTGGCGGGCAAGTGCACGGTGGGCAAGGCCTCGTGCCAGCTCGGTCAGGGCCAGACGGCGAGCGCCAAGACGCTCTGCACCGCGCTCGTCACGAAGAACACGGACCCGCTTCTCCGCGCCGGCGGCCACACACTGCTCGGCCGCGCGATCTACAAGGAGAGCGCGGGCGCCAACGACCGCGAGGCCCTGAAGGTCGCTCGTCTGCACTTCTTGAAGGTCGTGACGCTCTACGGGTCGACCCCCGGCGCCGAGGACTACCTCGCCGAGTCGCTCTACTACGCGGGCGAACTGTTCAAGGAGTTGGCGCCGCTGAAGCGGACGACGGACGAAGAGAAGAGCAAGGCCCGCGAAGCCAACATGCGCGCGGTGCGCGAGTGGCGCGAGTGCATCCAGCGCTTCCCTCGCTCCTCCTGGGCGAAGAAGGCGCAGCTCAAGCTCAGCGGCGGCTAGGCGGCCTCGCGCCGCGAGTGCCGCACCGGACGCTTCGCCCAGAACACGGACTCTGCGTCAGCGCTCCTCCGAGGGGCTAACGCCCCGCGTCGTCGCGCTTCCTTGATTCCGCGTCCCGGTCTCGGTCCGGACCCGATCGAGGGATCGATCCATCTCGACCCGACGACGCCGTGGATGCCCCAGGCCCTCATCGCCGCGGGCTGCAGCACTCGCTGCACGAGACCACCTATCCCCCGCCGCGGCGGTCGGTGAGCGGAGTTGCATCGCGCACCGGACGCTTCGCCCAGAACACGGATTCGGTTCGGACCGCCGCCGAGAGATCGGTTTCGCCTCGTCACGACGCGGCGGGACTGATGTCTCGCACCGTGCTCCCCGCGGGCCGCACGGCCAGCTGCACGCGCCCGCTTCTCCGCCGGCGGCGTCGATGGATCGGAGGCGCGGCGCACGGGGTAGCAAGAGGGCTAGCCCGGCCTATTCATGAGGCTCGCACACTCCGTGACGACCGTCGTCCGGGAGTCGAGGAGCGGCCTGGATGCGGGGGCCACTGCTCGCGCCGAGAGGCTCACCCTGAGCAAGGACAGATCGTCGAGATCAAGGCGCG
>JAJFFG010000097.1 GCA_021776825.1 Planctomycetota bacterium | reverse complement strand
TGGGCCCCGGCCGGGGGGGTGCCCTCCTGGTGTCGGCTGTGGGTCCGGGGGGGCCTGGGTGGGGTTGGGCGGGGGCCGGCGCGCGCGGGCCCCCGGTTGCGGCCTACTCGAGGCCGTCGTCGCCACGCACGCTGCGGCGCCTGCGGATGAAGTTGCCGGCCGCATCCAGCGCGGCGTCGGCGAGTCGCAACACAACGCAGAGCAGGACGGCCTGTGCGGCCGTCGTTGCAGTGGTCCGGCCCGCCGTGGCCAGGGCCTGCTTGGTCTGAGCGGTCATAGTTCCTCCATGGGGTCTTGCGACCAATCCGGCCGCGGGTCGTCGTACGTGGAGCGACGTCGCTCCTCGTCGTGAGCTGCATGTCGGCGCCGTCGTCGGAGCAGTCGCTCCGCCGCGGCGCCGAGCAGGAGTGCGTCTGTCGAGTCGAGGAGACCGACTCCGATGGTCAGACGCTTGCCGCTTGGTGTGCGGCGGAGCTGGAGCACGAGCACTATCCCTCGTTCGAGGAGGCGTTCGGTGAGGTCCAGCGCGGCGTCGAGCACGCCATCCCTCATCGCGGGAGCAGTCCGCGATCGGCGAACGAGACGTACGCCCCGTCTCCGATCACGATGTGGTCGAGGATGCGGATGCCAACCAGGTCGCCGACGTCGTTCAGACGGCGGGTGATCTCGATGTCATCCGCACTTGGGGACGGGTCCCCGCTCGGGTGGTTGTGCACGAGTACCAGCGCCGCGGCGCCGTGTCGCATCGCGGGGCCGAACACCTCGCGCGGATGCACCGGCGACGACGTGAGGGTGCCCTGTGACACGAGCAGCTCTCGCATCAGTCGGTGCTTCCCATCCAGGAGCAGCGTGACGAACTGCTCGAAGCGCAGATCGCGCATCCGCGGCCCGAACTGCTCGAACACGTGCCGGCTGCTCGTGAAGGCGGCGCCACGGCGAATCGGACGGCTGGCCATGCGCCGCGCCAGTTCGGCGACGGCCGCCGTCTTCTCGGCCGCTCTCGGTGCCAGGCCGTAGCTCTCGACGAGCTCGCTCACAGCGAGCTGCCGTAGCTCGCTCAAGTCCACACCGTGTCGAGTCAGAGTGCGTGCAGCCTGAGCGCCGACTGCGGTGCGCAGCAGTTCCTTATCGCTCGTGGGCACAAGGCTCATGAGGATCCCCGTTCGTCAGAGATCGGGTCGCCGGAGTTGACGACTCGTGAGGGGCGTCGTCGGCTCCTCACGGTTCTTGTGCCCACCGAAACGTCTCTCGTGAGCACGCTGCACGTGCTCGCGCGCGCCCTGTCCGGCTGAGAGTCCTCCGTCGCCGGTCACGGCCGACGTCGGGCTGCGGTAGTCTCGCAGCGACTTCGCAGGCGCCGCCGGTTCGCTTTCGTGCGCTCGCGTCCCCACCCCAAGGCAACACATGAGCACAGATCCGGATCTCCCGATCGATGGCGTGCAGCAATCACTCTTCGAGGAGGACTACCTCCGTCGTACTCACGGCGACGTCGTGCGAGTCCCGGACGTTGCGCTCACAGAGCTTGTCGCGAACGCCTGGGATGCAGGCGCCGCCCGCGTCGCGATCACGATTCCATCGGCTCGATCGGAGGCCCTGGAGGTGGTTGACGACGGGTGCGGTCTCACTGCGTCGCTGTTCAGCCAGCGGTGGATGAAGCTGGGCTACAACCGACAGTTGCATCAGGGCGCGAACGCGGAGTTCCCACCCGAGAGGTCCGACAGGCAACGCCGCGCGTTCGGACGAAACGGTCAAGGACGTCACGCGCTCCTCTGCTTCGGCGACTCCTATGAGGTCGAGACGTGGAGGGACGGCACGGCCGTCGCCTTCCGGGTGACGACGGGTGGTGGAGTTCATCCGTTTCTCGCGTCTCGGCTCTGGGCCAAGGGACGCGGCGGTCACGGTACGAAACTCCGAGTCATCGTTGAGCGGCACCTCCCGGACCCGGAGCGAATCCGCGAACTTCTCGCCACGAAATTCCTCCACGACCCGAGCTTCGATGTGAGCGTGAACGGCCTTTCTGTACCGGTCGCCGACCTACCGGGGGTCATCGTTGAGCGCTCGCTCGTAGTTGAGCCAGGCGTGGAACTCAATCTGATCTGCGTCGACGGAGAGCCCGGTCGGACAAAGCACCAGAGTGGCGTGGCGTTCTGGGTTGGCGGACGGCTGGTCGGCGAGCCCGGCTGGGTCGTTGGGCACGAACAAGTCCTGGACGGTCGCACGCGGCCCGGGCGCAGGCTGACATTCGTCGTCCGCTCCGATGACCTCTTCGACGAGGTGTTTCCGGACTGGACCGGCTTCCGGTCGAGCGAACGCATGTCGCACGTGTTTGGGACCGTTCGCGCGGCGGTGGATGACGTCCTCCGCGAGGTTCTCAGAGAACGAGTGGGGGAGACTCGCCGCGCGGCCCTGTCGCGGTCGCGCGCCAGTCTGCGCGAGCTGATGCCAGGTGAACGCCTCGAGGTGGCGGAGATCGTCGAGTCCGTCACAGAGGCCAACCCCCTCACCGACGCCGGGGCGCTCGCGACCGTGGTTGATCACGTTGTCGAGGTGAAGCGGCGTCGCTCCGCCGAGGCCCTCGTTGAGCGGATCATGTCGCTCCCGCCCGAGGACGTCGATGCGCTTCATCGTCTGCTGGACGAGTGGACCGCGCGCGACGCCTTGACGGTGCTCGACGAGATCGGCCGGCGAATCAAGGTGGTCGAAGCCCTTGAGAAGGTCATGGGCGACGCCAGCGTGAGCGAACTCCAGGTGCTCCACCCCCTCGTCACGCGGGCCCGCTGGCTGTTCGGGCCGGAGTTCGAGTCGCCGGAGTTCGCGTCGAACGTCTCGATCCGAAACGCCGTCAAGCAGGTGTTCGGCGAGAGCCGCCCTCCCGAGGCGTTCGAGAACCCGCGCGTCCGCCCGGATCTCCTGTTCTTGCCAGAGAGCACTCTGAGCGTGGTGGCGACGGAGGAGATTGACGGCACCAACGGTGTGCCGCGGCTGCGACAGGTCGTACTGATCGAGCTGAAGCGTGGCAGCTCGACGATCGATCGAGCCGCGATGAACCAGGCTGTCGGCTACGTCGAGGATCTACTCCACTGCGGGCTGCTGGACGGAGCTCCGTATGTCACCGGCTTCGTCGTCGGCCACAAGGTGGAGCCCAAGATGATGCGCGTTCGGCCGCTCGGAGATCCCGTTGTCGGTCGCGTCGAGGCGATGACGTTCGGCCAGATGATCCGGGCGGCGAACCGTCGGCTCTTCCGCGTTCGTGACCAGGTTCAAGAGCGCTATCCGGTCGTCGGAGGTGAGCTGCTGCGCTGGCTCAACGAGCGCCCGGAGCAACTCGACCTCCTGGGCCTACAGCCGAGATCAGACTCTGACGAGTCGCCGGGCTCACCGAACTGATCCCGCAGCCAGCGCGTCTCGCGCCGACGACTCAACGGACGAAGTAGTCGAGTTCCTTGCCGTAGAGCTTGGCCAACTCGGCCAGTTCGACCACGTCCACGCGTCGCTCCCCGCGCTCGGACTTGGACACCCATGACTGCGGGCGCTTGAGAGCGCTCGCGACCTGCGTCTGTGTCATTCCGGCGTCGGTCCGCGCCGTCTGTAGACGCTTGCGGAATCGTTGGTATCGGCGTGAGTGGAGAGTCGACATCGGCGGGGGGCGCCGACCGAGACTCGAGCCCCGGATCGGCGCACGCCGCGGACCGTAGAAACCGAACTGGGATATCCCATATCGGGTTATCGTGTCCGTCCCCCGAGAGAGGAGGCGCACGATGGCGAAGACTCCCCGGACGACCAAGCGGTCCCGCACGCGCGCGGAGCGTCTCACGCGTGACCCAGAGAAGGCCGCTGAGACCGTCGCCAAGGCGATGCGCAAGGCGGAGAAGCACCGCGGACGGCTTCGCGAGGTGTGGGACGACCTCATGACGCTGCTGCGGATCGCGAAGGCGTGGGCGACAGGGACGTACACGCAGATCCCCTGGGAGAGCCTCGTGCTCGTCCTGTTGGCCGTCGTCTACTTCCTCAGCCCGCTCGACGCGATCCCGGACTTCCTCATCCCCTGGGGGTTCATCGACGACGTGGGCGTCATCGGATTCGTGATCAGCAAGGTGCGCGACGACATCGAGGCGTTCCGAAGCTGGGAGCAGGGGAGCAGCTGATCTCCGTGCTGCCGACCGCAGGTTCCGCGTCTGACGTGCCACTCCGTCTACAGGTCAGACCGGTACAACGTGACGACCGTGCCTTCTTGTTGATGGCGACCGTAAGTGACTGTGAACAAGTAATGTTATGTCGATCGTGATTGTCGCCGCATGCACGTACGCCCCGAAGTGGCGTCGAAATGCGTTCGATGCTGCAACACAGCGTTACAGCTCCCGATGACGGTACTTCTTGGTCGATGGACGGCAACCACTGTCAACCCATCTCATCTCCATAACGTGTTTCAGGGAATGGGGTTGTACTCGTTATACGGTGTTGCGGCCCACGCGGTCGATGGGGGCATAGTCGATCAACCGGGAACCCGGATTCTCGACTTAGAGCACTTCGCCCCCCTCGCGATGCCCGTGCGAGCACCCGGCTGCGGCGCCTCAAGGAGCGCCGAGTTCGGTGCCTGTGTGGCGCAGTCGTCGCCGCGATGGACACGTCGTCCGGGGCTTTCGCAGCCCGGGGCGGGTGGAGCGCTTGAGCTGTGGTCCATCACAGCCTCGCGATGCCTGAAGCGCAGACCGGATCGACGTAGTCTCCGCGTCGGGTGGGCACCGCGTCGCGAGCGGGCGTCCGTGGACGGAAGCGGCGCCGTGCACGATTCTCGCGCGTCTGGCAGTCGCAGCCCGCCGCCCCCGTGTCCCCACGTAGACGTCGTTGTCTCGCCGGACCCTCGCCAAGCCCAACTCCGAGTTACGTTCCTGGTCGCCCTCTGCAAGCCACCCAGATCGTGGCTCCCGTGGATGCGCGGAGCATCGCGGCTGCTGCTCGACAAACCGGAGTTCGGCGAGTTGATGGCCGGAGCGGTGCCCTCGCCGCCGCGGAGTTGCGCCGATGAACGGACCGCTGGAGTGGTCCGTCGATGACCCAATCGCCGCAGAGCTCACGCCGCGAGCTCGCAACGAGCCCGCACCTCTGCCGGCGTTCCTGAGGGCCCACTGACCAGACCCTCGAGGCCGGTCCGACGCGCCACTCGGGGCCGTGGTTTCCGAAGCGGAGCTGCTGGCATCTCGACACGCAGACGTGCGGCGACGCCGGGTCCATGATCGACCGCGCGGTCACCGCGGTCTACGGCCGACTCCGGCGGGATACTCACCCCGACGTGGTCAGGGTTCATCCGACCGCGGTGCCGTGCGACGGCGCCTACGTAGCGACCGCGCCGAACGAGTCCCCTCGGGACGGCGCTGCTTCACCAAGTCGCCGTCGAGTTGAGCCTGACTGCAGGTTTTCTCCGAATTGAGCCGTCGTTTCGACGTTCGGCTGCATCTCGGGTACTGGCGGGCATCTCTCTACGGCCCGCACTCCGGAGGTGATGACGATGCGTGGACTCGGACACTCGACTCTCCTGCGCGGCACGGTGCTCGTCGCCGTCGCGTTCGCGGTACTGCTCCTCGCGTGGCCGACGGCCACGGCGGGGGATCGCCGCGTCGATGCGCAGGTGTCCATCGCCACGTCGAGTCCGGCACATCATCGCAAGGCGATGGCGATCCAGGCGCTCGTGAAGCTCAACAACGGCAACGCCCGTCGAGCGATCACCGGCATGGCGAAGCACGCGGACGATGCAACGGCGCTCGTCGCGATCGCCGCTCTCTGCCGCGAGGACTTCCGCGGTGCTCGAGCGACGCTCATCGACATCGCCGAGGACACGGATCGGAGCGAAGCCGTGCGCTGCACGGCACTCGCTGCCTGCCTCGAACTCGAGGCGACGGACGGCCACGACTGGACGGAGGTCGAGTCCTGGGTCGAGGACACCGTCGACGGCGAGGACGAGATGGACGCGATGGCCGAGGCCGTGAAGGCGAAGCGCTTCAGTAAGGCGGTGAAGTGATGATCAAGAAGCACCTGATCACGATCGCGGCGGCGGCGCTGCTGATGGCGTTCGCGCCAACGGCCTTCGCGACCGACACGGACTCCGACGGCCTGTCGGACTGGGCCGAGAACAACGCATACGGCACGAACCCCAACGACTCGAACACGGACGGTGACGGGTGGGGCGACTACGCCGAGATCTTCACGTACGGCACCGACCCAACGATCGCGGACACCGACGGGGACGGGGATGACGACCACGTCGACACGGCTCCGCTCGAGATGCAGTCCGGAGATCCCGACGGCGGCAGCTCACCGACGTTCTCCGGCAACCCGCCCGGCTACCAACTCCCCGCCTCCGGCGAGTACGCCGAGGACGGAGTCGGTGTTGTCCTGTCGGACGGACGGCAGCTCTACGACCTGAACGTCGGCATGAGCAAGGGCGTGCGGATGAAGTTCCCGTTCAACATCCACTACGACAACCAGTCGCTCTACAACGGGTACTTCGGGTTCTGCTGGACGTCGATGCTCGACATCAAGCTGCTCAGCCAGCCGAGCGGCGACCAGATCTACCGCGACATGAACGGCTTCGAGTGGACGTTCACGTGGAACGGGACGGACCACGACACGCCGACCGGCCTGACCGGCACGCTCGAAGCCACCGGCGAGGGGGAGTTCACGTACACGACGCCGTTCGGCATGGAACTGCAGTTCTCAAGCGAGAACCTCGAGAAGGTCGAGGACCGGTTCGGGAACTCGCTCGATCTCGTCTGGAGCGGTGGTCAGGTCACGAAGATCACCGACAGCCGCGGCGAGGACAACACGTTCACGTACTACTCCGGCACCGGCCGCGTGAAGCAGATCGACTTCGCCGACGGCCGCGTCTGGACGTTCATCTACTCGACGACCGCGCAGTTGATCCGCATCGAGGGGCCGGCGACGACGAGCTTCACGAACGGCATTGATCTCGAGTTTCGATACACGAATGGCCTGAGCGACCCGGACCTGAACCACAACATGATCGCCGCGTTCGACGGCCTCGGTCAGGCGTGGCTGAAGATGACGTACGACACCGCGGATCGCGTCGACACCCAGACCGTCGGTGGCACCGCCGACTACCTGTTCGACTACACGAACCAGGGCAGCCAGTCGGTCACGGTAACCGACCGCGCCGGCAACAACCGCGTGTGGGAGTGGGACTCGACGAAGCTGACGCGCACTAAGCTGAAGCAGAAGAGCAACCGCAACGTCCGCACCGGCGACCCGACCGAGTGGGTGACCGAGTGGACGCATGACACCGACGGCTACCTGATCGAGGTGGAGTTCCCGCGCGGCAACGGCATCGAGTGGACGCTGAACGCGGCGAAACTCCCGACGGAGCGGCGGCACAAGGCGGACGTCGACGCCTCGAACAGCGCCGGAGACCTCGTGCACACCTGGACGTACGACTCGGCGAAGTACTACGGCAAGACCGCGTACACCGACCCAGGCGGCAACGAGACCGAGTACACCCTGGACAGCGACGGCCAACCGACGACGATCGACTTCCCGGACTCGACCCACAAGACGCCGACACAGGAGATCAGCCACACGTACGTCTACAACGCCGACGGGACAGTGCAGTCGTTCACCGACGGCGAGGGCACGAAGACGAAGTACGACTACTACACGACGCCGGCGGCGAAGAAGGGCCGCATCGAGAAGGTCATCGTCGACGAGGGCACCGGCAAACTGAACCTCACCACGGAGTACGACTACACGGACTGGGGGCAGGTCAAGGAGGTCACAGATCCTGAGGGCAACGTGACGACCTACACCGTCGAGGCGTACGGCAACGTCACGCTGATCGACTACCCGAGCGCGCTCGGCTATGAGACGGTCTTCGAGCACGACGAGAACCTGAACGTCGTCACGAAGAAGGTGAAGAACATCGACGAGGCGGGCACGGCGCAGACGACGCCGACCCACTGGGTCACCGAGTACGAGTACACGATGATGGACAAGCTGTCGCTCGTGGACGAGTACACGGGTGCGACGACATTCCGCTCGACAACGCTGCTCTACGACGTGAACGACAACGTCGAGAAGTGGGAGCGCGACGGCGTGATCGTCGAAACGACGTACGACGAGCGCGACCTCGCTTACCAGCGCAAGCGCGACCCGGGGACGACCCCCAAGGTCAACGCGATCGAGACGTACACGTACGACGCCAACGGCAACGTCAGCGAGTACGCGGATCCGCGCGACAAGGACACCACGTTCGAGTACGACCTGTTCGACCGGCGCACGAAGGTCACGAACGCGCTCGGCCACTACCAGGACACGATCTACGACGACAACGGCAACGTCACCGAGCGCAAGTGGTTCGAGGACAAGACGCACCCGACGGCGGACGTCTTGATGGCCTACCAGAAGCGCCACTACGACGAGCTCAACCGCTTCTACAAGGAAGAGGATGCGCTCATCGACACGACGACCACGTGGAAGAACCGCGTGGCGGAGCTCGACAAGCGTGGGCTCGTCACGAGCTGGACCGACCGTCGCTCGAAGGAGACGACTTTCACGTACGACGCCGCCGGCCGGCGGACGGAGCGCGAGGACGAGATCGGCAACAAGGTCGCGTGGGTCTACGACGACAACGGCAACACCACGAAGGTGACCGAGACGGAGAAGATCCCCGGGTCCGGTTCAACCGAAGCGTTCGTGACCGACTTCACGTACGACGAGATCAACCGTCGGACCAAGCAGGAGATCGTCGACCGGACGCTCTCGACGAACAAGAAGACGACTGAGTGGAAGTTGAACAGCCGCAACGTCGTGGCCGAGATCGTCGATCCGATGGGCTACGAGACGACGTTCACGCACGATGGCCTCGGCCGCATGACCGAGAGTTCACGTGACCTCGGCTCGGGCGCGGCGATCGTCACCAAGTGGGCCTACGACGACAACGACAACGTCAGGCAGATCGAGGACGACAACGGCAAGCAGACGGACTACGAGTACGACGCGCTCAACCGCCTCGTCACCAAGACGTACGAGGACACCGAGACGGTGACCCTCACGTACGACAAGTCGGGCAACACGACGACGATCGTGGACCAGATCGGCAACGACATCGATCAGAGCTTCGACGACATCAATCGCCTCACGGCGCGCGACGTCACGCGAGCCACGGGCGTCGGCGGCGACGACGACGAGAGCTTCGAGTACGACGCGCTCAACCGTCTGACCGAGGCGCAGGACGACGACTCGACGGTCGAGTTCACGTTCGACTCGCTGGGCCGTATGCTGACCGAGAAGCAGGGCGCCAACCCGCTCGGCGCGGAGGCTCAGACGGTCACCTACGACTACGACGATGAGAGCAACCTCACGCAGCTCGACTATCCATCGGGCTTCGAGGCGCAACGCACGTACGACGACATCAACCGCCTGACGGCGATCGACGACAAGAACACGAACGACATCGTCGACTGCGACCTCTACGGCGCGGGCGGTCGACGGAAGACCGTCAGCTTCGGAAACTCGACGACGTCCAACTACACGTGGGACGGCTTCCGTCGGCCGACCGAGATCGCTCATCAAGACTCGTCCTCTCTCGAGTTCGCGGGCTTCGAGTACGGCTGGGACAAGAACGACAACCCGCTCTGGGAGGAGCGCAGCCACCAGAGCGACAAGGGCGACACGTACGGCTACGACAGAGCGAACCGGCTCGAGCAGGTGCTCGAGGACGTGGACGATCCGGAGAACGAGTCGGACAACCCGGGCACCGAGGTCTACGTGGACAAGGTCGCGTGGAACCTCGACGACGTGCACAACTTCGACTCGGTGGTCACGACGCCCTATGGCGGATCGGCGTCGACGTTCCAGTTCACGAACAACGCGATGAACGAGTACACCGACGTCGGTGGGACCACCCACACGTACGACGCGAACGGCAACCTCTCCGACGACGGCACGAACACCTACGAGTACGACTTCCACAACCACCTAATCAAGGTCGTCAAGAAATCGGACAGCTCGACGGTGGCGGAGTACGACTACGACGCGGTCGGGCGCGGTCGCCGGACGGAGAAGGTCGTGGGTAGCGACACCACGCGCTTCATCTACGCCGGGCAGCAGTGCATCGAGGAACTCGATGGCTCCGACGATCTGCTGCGGCTGTTCGTGTTCACGGACGAGCTCGACGGCGTTGTGATGATGGAGGCGGAGGACGTTGCGGACGTCGATGACGACGCGAATATCACCGAGCTGAAGCGCTTCTTCTTCCACACGCAGCTGATCGGGTCGGTCACGCAGGTGACGGATCCGGAGCAGAACGTGGTCGAGAGCTACGACTACTCGCCGTACGGCGAGATCGAGATCGAGGACAAGAACGGCGGGTCCGTGTCAGGGACGCAGATCGGAAATCCGTTCACGTTCACGGGCCGGCGGCTCGACGAAGAGACCGGGCTCTACTACTACCGGGCGCGGCACTACTCGGCGGAGCTTGGACGGTTTCTTCAGAGGGATCCGCTCGGCATGGTGGACGGCCCCAACGAGTACGCGTACGTGCGAGGCAGGCCCACGGCGGCCGGGGACCCTCTCGGGACGTTCACGATTCGCTTCGTGGGCGAAAATTCTCAGCCGCCGGACGTTCTCGGTGGCGACTTCGACGAGGATGTGCTTCGCAAGCTGGGGCTCTATCCGCTGCCGCGCGCGCCGCGGGCTCCCGAGAAGCCGGGAGAAGGCGGCGATCTGCCGACGAAGTCAGGCACGTCTGATGCCGGCGGCGCAGGATCCGGCGACGACGGACCGCACTTCGGCTTTGAGAGGAGCAAGTCCGAGGTGCCATCGGACGACTCGTCGCCCGCCGCTGACACGATCTTGAAGGCCGCTTGGGCGTTGTTGGCGGGGCAAGGTACGGGCTGGGTCGAGATCACCATCGACTCGATCGATATCGTCGGCGAGTGGACGCACTCGTTCAACAGCAAGACAGAGATCTTCTCGTTCGAAGGAACAGCGACGATCTGGTTCAAGGTGAGCAGGCGAGGCTGGTCTGGCGGGATGTCGACGCTCGACGGCGATCTCGACGACATGTTCCACGTCGACCTGCCGCTCTCGCTCAGCTACGAGTTCCCTCGTCGCGCATCGGTCCCTGGGTGGCATCCCGACGGGGGATGGACCGCGTCGATCGGCGCCGACGCGGCGCTCTCCACGATGTGGGAGGACCCGAGCGGCCCGGCCGTCGCACGACCAGGCTTCACTCGACGGCAACTATGGTAGTTGTTTGACCTCGTGCGCGCGTTGATCTGATGGAACTCGACCGTGAACATCGAACGACGATGGACTGCATCTTCACTCGCGCTCGTCGCGTTGGCGTTCGTCGCTGGATGGTGGGCCGGCGCCAGCCACGCGCGCGAGTCCGCTCCACCAGAGGGCGTTCCCGTTGATGCCGCACGCGTTGCCAGGCATGCGCCAGCAGCTCTCGCCAGATCTGCGAGTGGGGGAGCGATCCCCCGCCAGACGGCGGCGGAGCAGGATCGGCTGATCGGCGAAGTCCTCGAGTCCGCTGCGTCCTTATCGGACCGCGCGGAACGCCGATGCGAGTACTCACGACTTCGCGCCCTCGGCACGCTCGCAGTTCCGTTGCTCGTCCGACGCTTGCGATCGACATCGGGAGCGGAGCGTGTGTCCGATCGGACGGGCCGAGCATGCATCGAGGCTCTCGCAGAGTTCTCGACGCGACAGCACGACGCGCAACTCCTCGAGTTGATGCAGGATGGGCACGCGGACGTGCTGGAGGCCATGAAGTTCGCGGATGCTGGCGTCGCGGCGTGCGCGCTCGAACTCGCCATTGAGGCGGAGCACCTCACACCCGACGGCGTGCGTGCGACGGCTCACCACGTCGATGATGCTCGCGTACGCCGCATCCTGACCGAGTGCTCTCAGTGGACGTCGGACGAGCGGCGAGCGGTTGCTCGCGAGGCGCTCACAGTCTTACTTGACGAGAGCGCGATCGGCGCGACTCTGGCGCGACAGGTGGCACGTGATCCGCTACGCGACGCGGGAAGTAGATTGATCGCGGCACGCCGACTTGCGCGAGAGTGCACCCTCTCGGCGGCAATGGCGACGCTCTCCGTGCTTGAATTCAGTGCCGAGTACCGGTCGAGGGACTACGAGGACCCTGGCGGATACCATCGAGTCGGCGATGACGCGATCGCTCAGATTGAGCTACTGACCGGACTGGAACTTCCTCGGCACATTCGTGATGAGACAGAGGAACGCGTTCGATGGCGGCGGGCCGCCTCTTGGTATGCGCGACTTCCACGCGTGATCCCTGTCGGCGAGCGTAGCGGGCGGGACACCTTCAAGTAGTTAACCAGGGTCAATCAGCGTCGCTCAGGCAAGACCCGCGGAGTGAAGATCGACCGTGGGACGACCACACGTGGGGCGCTGTCGTGGCACGGAGTGCGAAACGCAGAGCTCTGCTCGAGAGGCCTCGTCGCCGCAGGGTCCAGCACGGTGTTCGCCTACGTCAGGGCGTTGGTGCATGACTACCTCCTGGCGTCCGCGTCGAGCCTGACCGTGCTGCCAGTCGTGCCCGAGCCGAAGCCACCCTTGCGAACTTTGCGAACTACCGATCCCGGTCAGACTCTTCGGTCTCGCCTCGCGAGCCAGGTCAGTCAATCGCCCTCTCCATCTTCGCCAGTGACTATCCCGGCAAGACGACGGAGCGCGAGGACCACGGCAGCGCCCGCACCGCAAGGTCCACCACGCGAGTGACGAGCCCGCGGTAGCTCCCGTCGGTACCGCCCACTCGTGGCGTCGGATCAACGCTCGGCTCCGTGCTGCGGTCTGACACGGTCAGCGTGCTCATCGAACGGAGTCCAAGTCTCGCGCGCCGGCGCGCCGCGGGCGATCCTGAACTACGGCCCAGGGGGCGGAAGCCACGGAGCGTTGTTCCTCCAACGCTCGATCCACGCAACCCCCACTCCGATGAGAGCGTCGAGGTGCCGCCTGAGTGACTCTTGCGCGAGCTCCGCATTGCGCGTGGGGTTACCCGAGGGCGTGGGTGGAAGATCCGGAAGCAGGTCTGTGAGATCCCGCCAATCCAGGCCTCGATCCGACGAAGCCTCAATCACCTCCAACGCTGGCGCGAGCTGACGGAGCCAGTCCGCAAGGTCGCGATACGCTTCAACCCGGACCTCGTGCCCTGCGCATCTCTCCAGGGCGTCGGCTCGACGGAGGCAGGTCTCGGCCTCCGTGCGCACGGTGTTCACGATCATCAGCGCGGCACCGCCAGGGCCGGAGGCCTGGTACCGATCCGTGTTGCCACGCTGAGAGACGGCGGTCTCCGACTGGTATCTCGATGCAACCTGCTCCACGTCCCGATGCAGCTTCCGGAACGGGTGCGGCGGCCAGCCAGCGTCCACGAGTTGCCGGAGTTCCCGAAGCAGACCGGCGAGGAACTGGGGGAGTTGGTTCGGGCCGAGTAGTTGCGGGAATCCCTCCCGGCCCAGGCATCGCCACGCCGACTCGAAGTCGCCGGCCTTCAGGTAGAGCGCGGCGACCGGAGCCCAGGGAACGCGGTCGGTGGCCTCCCGTCCGATGCCGAGTTCCTCCTGCTGCAGCGCGGTCTCGAGTGAGCGCACGACGTCTCGTCGCAAGTCGCGGAGTAGTTCAGCATCAAGCGGGCGCGACAGCGGAACGACGCGGCCGTCGAGCGGGGAGGGGTTCTCGCCGTCGCGGGGCTCATGGCGCAGTTGATCTTCATAGATCCCTGCCGCGCGCGGATCTACGAGTACGACACGAAGCGAAGCGTTGCGCCGCGCTGCATCGAACAGCAGTGTCCGCAGGTGATCGTCGCGGAACGAGTACCCAACGACGATGAGGAGGACTCGTGATTCTCGTGTTCCGAGGCACCGAGAGAGCATCTGCATGTTGTGCGAGTACGGAGCATCGTTCGCGCTCTTGCGGGCCGGGTAGATCAACAGCGGCTCGCACGCCCCGGAGAACAGCAGAGGCGGCTGGTCGTCCGCGGCGCGGCGACCCATCGGAGAGCGGATGTAGTTGCCGCAATCGTCGCGATACCACAGCACCGATCCGTGGAGTTTCACGAGGTGCACGTCGGCGTCGCGATCCTCGAATACGTCCGGGCTCCAGTACAGCGAGAACCCGTCCTCCCAGGTCAACTTCTGCTGCGAGCAGGCGAGTTCCACAGCCGTGTCGTAGTTCGTCGAGAAGATGCGGAGCGGGCGTGACCGCGCGACGAACAGACGGAGCTCGTGCAGATACTCCGCCTTGTCCGGGGCGACGAACGCACGCGCGTGGATGAAGTCCTCGAGGGCATGGCAGACTGTCGCAGCGTCGTTGCGAGAGAGCGCGCAGCTCTCGACGGGGACCTGGTCGACGAAGTAGCTCTCCTCGAAGCCGCCCAGCGACCGGAGCACTTCGTAGAGGACCTCGACGTCGAGGAGACGGCCGCGCGCGTCGCACCAGGTTCTGAGGGAGTCGATGAGAGTCGCGAGCTGCTCGGCGTGCGGCGGAGTTGATTCCACAAACTCCGTGACGAAGTGAATGGTGTCCGGAACTCCGGCTGGAACCGACGCTCCCGCGCCAAGGAGGAACGCAACTTCGTATGTATCCAGTCCGGTCGTGGGTGCCACGGAGCCCTCGTGCGCGACAACGCGATCCTGCTCGCCTGCGAGCCTCTGCGAGCGAGCGTACGTTACTCAGCCAGTCGGACGCTGAGTCAGAGTGAGCGGGACGTGTCAACGACGCTGAGACTCCGCATCTTGGAGCTTCGTGAGCGATCTCCTCTGCCGCCGGCAGAGCCGGCGCTCTGCGCACGGATCGTTCGGGATGCACGCGGTACGCGGCGTCGAGCACGACCGAGCGCGCCGCGACCGCGGCCTCGGCGCGTCCGTAGTGGACGGTCTCCGGCGTGAGCTGAGCGAGCCGCGAGTGCCGGTGCTCGCGGGTGTACCCAGCGAAGAGGGGGCGGCGGTGGGTGCGAGCGTTCTCGATCGAGCCGAAGTGTGAGGGGAAGTCTGGCCGACACCTGATGGTCCGAAACTGTCCCTGGCTGAAGGGGTTGTCGTCCGATGTGTACGGCCGGCGGTGCGAGTTCGTGACGCCCAAGTCCGCCAGCTTGAGCGCCGGCGTCTTCGAAATCGTCGCCGGCTCGCGGTCGGCGTGCACCGTCACCCGCAGTCGCGATGCCGCGCGCTGCGCACGTCGATCCGCGCGGACGACGTCGGATCCGAGTCACCGATCGTCTGTGTGTCGGTGCGTGGTCAGAGTTGAGGACGCGAGACGGCGAGCGCGAGGCTGACCGACGTCCGCGCTCGCAACCGGGTTGGCGAGACGGGGGAGCTATCACGGAAGGCGACACCGACACGCCCCGAACGGTGGCCGCTTGAGACGGACCGGATCGGCTCAGTCCACGACGATGCCCAACGTGCGCCAAAACACCGCCTCGGACATGAGACGGACGCCGAGTTGACGCGCCTTGCGCGCCTTCCCCGACATGGAGTCCGGGTCGGCAAGGACGAGGATGTCGAGCTTCTTGCTGACGCTCCGCCTGGTGACCAATCCAGCGTTCGTCGCGAGTATCTCTGCGGCAGCTCGATCGACGCGCTCACCATCGATCGCGCAGTGCAGAGTGCCGGTGAAGCAGATCGTCTTGCCTTGGAGGTCCTCGCTCACGGAGCGCGCGACCGCCGGCTGCGGATCGACCCGCCCCCGCTGCAGACTCTGCTCGAAGGCGCCAGCATCGATGCCGAGCGCACGACGGACCTCGTCGAGGTCGCGCTGCTCGGAGTCCGAGATGACGCCATCGGCCAATGCCATCGAGACGACGTCGTGGAGGTACGTCTCGTGCGCCGCGACGACATTGGCCTGCGAGAGGCCCGCCATCGAGGCCAGTTCGATGAGTGAGTGAGCCTCACTCTCGGTGATGCGACGGTCCTCCAGCGCACGGTCGAGCAGATCCATGTAGGCCGTGGTCTCCGGCGAGACGTCGCGATGCGCCGGTAGGCGCGCAACAAGTGTCCCGATGTACGAGGGGGCTGCGTCGCGTCGCGCCGCCGCGTCGTATCTCTGCAACGGTTGCGCGGTGATCGCGATGCTCGGCCATGCGACGAGAGTTCGTCTATCCACCAGGGCGTTGACGTGCGTGCTCCCGTCGAGTCGGCCGAGGCACTGCGCGAGCAGAGCTGCCGTGGCGTGCGCATCGGCCCGCGCAGAGTGGTGCTCTGCGAGCCCGATTCCGAAGTGCGCGCATAGATCGGGCAATCGCCTGCTCTGGACGTCGGCGTCAGCCATTGCCGCGAGACGCAGGGTGCAGACCCGTGGGAACGGTGGCACCTCGTGGCCGGCACGGCGGATCTCGGCGCTCACGAATCGCGCATCGAACGACACGTTGTGGGCAGCGAACACCGCCCTGTCGAGGAGCCGTGCCACGGCACCGGCGATCTCAGCGAACAGTGGCGCGTCGCGAACATCGGCCGCGCGAATCTCATGTAGGTGAGTCGGTCCCAGATCCCGTTCCGGGTTGACGAGTGTGCTGTACTCATCGATCACCGAGCCGTCGGCTCGGACGCGCACGACCGCGATCTCGCAGATTCGATCGTGTCCTCCGGGGAACAGGCCCGTGGTCTCGACATCGACCACGCCGAACTCGACGTCACGTAGGCTCACTTGTCCCGCTCCGCTCCCCACACGTGTCTCGTGGTCTCCGTGAGCGTACCACTCCTCAATGGACGCCACGACTCAGGCGTTCTCAACCAACGACCGTTCTGCCTTCAGAGCGCTTGAGCCGCGTGGGCATGCGCCGAATCTCGACGCACCTCGCGGTGGTCGCTCTCCGCTCAGTCGGGCGGGTTCCAGTTCAGGCTGGGATCGAACGGCGTATCTCCCCACGATGCGTCCTCGCCGGGATACCCGGTCGGCGGTTCCGGTCCGTCGAAGAACCACTGACTCGGTGGCGGGCCGTTTGCGCCGATGGCGTACACCCATCCGGTGACCGTGCGTCTCCATGCGAACCAGCTCTGACCGCTCGGACTCACCTGCATCGTGATCCCGTGCTGCTCTGGGAGCCCCCGTGTGAGGCCGGGCTGGAAGATGCGCAGAAGGTCGTCGTCGTAGCGGGGTGGGGCGGCTCGCCGAAACCAGCCCATGTGGCACGTGCTGAGCCACCTGAGAGCATCGGTCGTCTCGTCGACCTCCCGCCGATCGAGTTGACGGCCCTCGCCGTCCGTGCCCGCCACGCCGCTGTGCCGGACGAGGCTCGCCGCTCGGCGCCGCGTCTCCTCTGCGTCTTCACGTCGACGCGCGCGGTACTCGTGAACGGACCGAAGCGCGTCGCGCCACGTCGCCGCCGTCGCGACCTCGGCGAGCCACGCCCCGCCGAACGCCTTGACGTCGGCCACGTGGAGTCTAAGACCGACGAGCAATGCCAATCTCGCACGGCGTCGCGCGGCCTTGCCGCTCGCAGCATGATCGACGCGGACGAACGCCACCTTGTGGCAGGCGTAGATCGCGAACACGTAGACGAACAGGATCGACGTCGCTCCGAGCCAGAGCGGAAGCAGGAACGACCGAAGTACTGACTGCAGACTCGATGTGCGGACGATGTCCGGTAGCGCCAGGTACGGCCCGACGAACAAGACGGCTCCGATCGACGCGAGCAGCGCTCGCGCCCACCGGGTGGTGCGCCTGGAGACCGGGTGATGGCGCCTCTCGACTGAGAGAACCGTGAGCACCGCGGCGCTCACCTGGAGCACGAGCTCCCACCCAAGCGAGAACGAACTCTGATTCGCGCAGAATTCCAGGAAGACCGCAATGCCCAACGCCGCCCGCGCCTGCCGCGCGAGGAAGCCATGCCCTGCAACGTCCGCGAAGTTGAAGAGCAGGACCATGCCAGACACGGCGAACCAGAGGATCGTGTCCTTCAGGAGCACCGGCTGCCAGAGTCCGATCTGACGCGCGCCGACCACGATCAGGGCGACGTATCCGGCGAAGCAGAGCACCGGCATGAAGATCTTCGGATGAGCGAAGCCGCGGATGACCTTGGGCAGTCCTCGCCGAGCGCTGGGCCTCGCGAGCACGAACGTCGCGAACGCGACGAGGAGGATGACTGACGCGAGCTCTCTGTTGGACAGCACCACTGCGGCTTCTCCGGACGGCGCTGCGTGTCAAGGGGTGACGGCTGTCAGACCGACCGGCGCAGCCACCCGCTCAGCTACGATGGCCGTAGCGTTGGTCGCGCCTTCTGCCCATGCTCACTGCTCGATCGCGATCAATGACTCGTCGTGGACATCAAGGACAACCGGCTGCGGCTGACGACGGTTCGCGGGCCGCGGCGAGCTACCCCTCTCCGGCGGAACATCGCGTGGGTCGTCGTCCTGACTACTCGCGGAGCAGTTCGATGAACCGGCGAACCAGCTCGTACGCGCGACGTTGCTGTCGCTGGCGCTCCTGGGCATCCGCCGAGTTGTAGAACGCAGCGACCTGCGCTGGCCCGTACGATTCGAGCGTCTCGAACTTCTCGTCCAGATGTCGGATGGCGGTGCCCACGAGTTCGTCGCCGTGTCGCTCGCGCCACGTCTTCGCGATCGCGGCGATGCCCCCCTCGATGTTGTCGAGGCAGTAGCAGATGTCGTAGGCGTCCTTCGGCTTGTCACGACCGGCGAGGGCGTGCGCCTTCATGATCAGGAAGTCCTCGACCGAGGCGACCAGGATCGTCACGCGATTCTCGGCCCCTGCCACTGTGACGCCACGCAGCCGCACGTGTGTGGGACTCACGAACGCGGCCTCACATGCGTCGGCGTCCAGCGGACGGAAGCCGGGAGTCAGGCGTGGTCCGCGGCGTCGACGCCGTCGTTGGAGCGGCTTCAGGAAGTCCACGTCCACGACGACGACTGGTCCACCGTCCTCGAGATCCACTTCGACCTGCAGCTTGAACTGCTTCTCCGTGCGAACGTATCTGCGAGTCGCGAGGAGGGTCTCGAGCACCTCGGCGTACCGGCCGTTACGCAGCTTGTCTGCGTCCAGCGCGAGATCGACGTCGATGCTTCCGACGTGGGGTTCCTCCGGGTCCGACACCATGAGCTCTGGGACCCAGCCACCCACGACGACGATGCTGTCGGTGAAGAAGGAGCCGAGAACCTGGCCGAGATCGATCAGGACTCGACGCGCTGCGTCGACCTGCCGACCCGCGTAGTCGTCGTGCGTTCGCGGATCCACGATCACACCACGCCGGCGGCACGCCAGGACGGGAGGATGGACTGCTCGAGGACGGCCGTCGCAGCTTCTTCACCGCGTCCACCGCAGTGCATCAGGTCGACCCAGGTCTGCACCGGATCCGTACAGTCCATTACTTGCTCGCCCACCGTCGCTGTGGATGCGAACGAGAGAAACACGCCCGAATCCCGCGGCACCAGCACGACCAGGTTCTCGCCGGAGTCCACGCGCTTCGCTTCCGCCAACTCCTGCAGCACGGGGAGGTACTTCGCCAGTACGTACACCCAGGTGCGGTTCTGTCGAACGTGAGGAGCCTGCCGTTCGGCTGCGGAGAAGGCCGCGTACCGTGCCCAGCCGCCCGCTCGGAGGCCGACGTCGTCGAGAGCCTTCGTGAGCGCTCGGCTCCTAAGGAGAGTGAAGTAGGAGAGACGCTGGTGCTGCTCGAATTCGTATGCGTCGCGCCACGCGTAGAGCAGTCCCAGGGGATCTACCACGCGCGAGCCAGTATCGCCGTCGGCTACGTAGCCCTCGGAGCGCAGGTGCCGCATCACCTTGTTCACCAAGCCGAGGCTCACCGGCGACTCGCCGTCGAGTTGCCAATCGGTCACAGCGCGAAGATCGCGCTGTGTCCAGCTCCTGCCGGGGTGTCCACCTCCTGGGGTGAGTAGCGCGCGCACAACCCGTCCAGCTGCATCGCTGGCGAGACTTGCTTCGGCCCGCGGCGGTCGATGCGCGGCCGGTCGTCCGGTGCGCGCAACATGAAGCACGCCGGGAATGTCCAGGCAGCAGTTCCCGGCCAGGTCGAACCAGCCCCAACCGCTGGTCTCACAGACCTCAGCCATGCGGCTCGAGACGTGTGGCAGGCCGAGTACAGGGAGGCGCCCGCGCGCGTGTGCAGCTGCCGCCCGGGGTCTGGACCACGCGACGAACGTGCTGGGACGCATCTGGCTCTTCACCTGGACGTCAAGGGCCGCTGAGGAGCCGGAGTTGGTCTCTATCTCGATGACCGCATCCACTCCGCCGTCAGCGTTCGGCGTCGTGACGCGACTGGCGAGCCAGTGCACCTCCGCAAGCACTCCCTGGAGCACCTCAAGCAGAGCCTGCTCGAGCACGGCACCCTTCAGCGCAGCCTCGTTCACGAATTCGTCTTTGTTCACGTCAGCGTGAACATATCCGGTTTCGTGAACAAGTCAAGTGGCCGAGCCTGGGAATGGCTGTGCCTACGCTCGTGATCGAGGCGGCGCCAGAAGGCGCAGTCGGAAGCGGGGCGTCTCGCGCTCGTTGTGCCCACTCCGGCGGCGATCTGACCCGCCGGCCTTCGTGTCTGCGGGGATACCCCGAGGCGCTGTTCGCAGCGCGGTCGGCGCGCGTTCAGGGCGGGCCGTGACGCGGGCACAAGGGGACTGACGGACGCGATGCCTCGCGTCCGCGGAACCCCAAGGAGGAGATCCCCATGACCGTTGCTCTGATGCGCTCCGCGCGCGCCCCCCTCGCGGGTGGAGTTACCGACGAAGCCCCACGATCCAGTGACGACGACGCCGTCCGGGAGGCGCGGCGCGACTGGAACGCTCTCTACGAAGCGATGCGTCCGCGCCTACACGGACTCGCGCTCGCGATGCTCCACCAGCAGCAGGACGCCGAGGACGCCGTGCAGGAGGTGTTCCTGCGTGCATGGCGTCATGCGCACCGGCTGCGAGACGTCGGCGCGCTGGAAGGGTGGATGTTCGCTGTCCTGCGCAACGTCGCGCGGGATCGCCTGCGGCGGCGGCGCATTCGACGCGCCGATCCCCTCGATGCCGACTGGGTACCGGAGCCCATCGAGACCCGGAGGCTCCGCCCCGACAGTCGGCTCGAACTCGACGACGCTCTGGCGGCTCTGCCGGTCAGGTGCAGGGGCAGCCTGGACCGCACGGCAGCTGGCGAGACGTTGCGCGAACTCGCCGTGCGCGAAGGCGTCACCTACACGGCTGCCCGAACCCGACTCTGCCGCGCTCGGTCACGTCTTCGGATCGTGCTGTCCGGCTGACGGAACGCCCATGAGACGAGGGGAGCCTTGCTCCCCTCGTCCTCGGTGTCGTGTCGTGTGCGACGTTGCAGGTGGGCGCGTCGTCCTTGACGGCGCTCCGCGCCCTCGAGCGCGCTTGCAGCAGGTTGGCTGCTCCCTTGGACGCAAGCTTGCGCCAAGGGCTGCGGAGACTTGAGATCGACCCGAATTCGAAGCTGCTGGCGAAGTAGAATCGAGCTCGTTCGAAGGCGATTCGCAATGGAGGCGCACGTGGCTCAACCTGCCCGACGACGCTCGAAGCGTGGCTCTACCCCGTCCGGTCCCGGCCTGGCGCGTGCTCCCGAGCACCTGCAATGTTGCTTTCTCATCGACGCAAGTCGGGGCCGCAAAACACGTTGCAGTCGTTATACGCTCCCCCTCGCTGACGGGAGCCGTGAGGACTACTGCATCGGTCACTCGGACTCCGAGCACGCCCGCGCGCTTCGTGCAAGGGGTTCCAAGGCGGAGTCGGCGCAGTCGCGCGCTGAGACCGAGCGGCGCCATTCGCTGGCGAAGAAGATCTTCTCCCGCGTGTGGAAGAGGCGGAGCGACTTCGTGCGCGCTCGATTCCGCATCTGCCAAGCCGTCGCGAGCGGTGAACTCACCCCAACTGCTGCGAACACGATTCGCGGGCTGCTGCGCGACGCCGAGGAGGCGCTTGAGAAGCACAACCAGGAGTGGGGCGACTCCAACCGCATCGCGTACCTGGAGGGGTAGTCGGGCTGCGTCGGCGATGTCTGCGCTCTGCGGCGCGGCCCGGGCGGCTGTGTGAGGCAGGGCTGGCCACCAGAGCTGCGTGTCGTCCTGCCGTGCGTGCCGCAGGCCGGGATGGAGAGCCTCCGGTGACACAGGATCGCCGCACGCCATCGGCGGTCCGCGCGTGGCTTCGGAGTCCGAGCGGGTTTGGTTTGCGCGATTCCGTCACTGTCCGTCGCGCTGAGTACCGTCAGCGTCGCTGTGGATGTCTCTCCGGACCGTCGCCAAGCCTTGTTCCGCCAGGCGTTCTTCGTCGTAGCGCGAGAGCCTGAGCGCCGGTGGTACCTGTGGGTGCACCGCGCGTCACGATCGCTGCTGCAGGACCCCGTGTTCCTCGAACTCATCGACGGGATCGAGCCTGGCCGATCGCGCGGCCCCCGAGTCTCGACATCCGGTGTGGCGAGCGTCGGCCTCCCGCCAGAGTCAGTTCTGAGCGGCGGACCACTCCATGCGTTCTGGGGCTGGCGAGCTCACGCCGCAAACCTGGAGCTACGTGCGCGGCGACGTCGGCACACCACGGAGTTCGCAGCTGTCTCGCAGATCGCATGGCGGCTGGTCGAGTGGGCCATCGCCCTCGCCGGATTGAGGGCGTTCGGCGAGGCGCTGGTTCGCATCGGGCTGCCGCGCGCTCGCGTGCGGAGGCTCATCCGGGTCGGCGCAGAGCGGGCGGACCGCCTTTGGAGCCTGCTCTCACGCCTGCACGAGGGCGATGCTCGATTGCTCGAGCATCCCTGTGTGACGAAGTGGACGGTCCACACGCACATCGACCTGTTCGAGGTGCTCCGCAGGGATTGGCTGAACGACCCGGGTTACACAGAGCAAGAGGTCGAGGCGACACACCGCCGACTGAAGCGACTCGAGGTGCGCCATCGCCGGTCATGGCTCGACACCCGGTCCCAGCGGAAGATCGCACGCCTGCGCCGCGATGGCAGTGCTGAGTCGCTCGCGATGGCGCGGTTCGGGTCCGTAGGCGCCCTCGACGATGACGCTGCTTCGCCGCTCGGCGATCACATCAAGGAAGTGTTCGGGAACGCCGTGTACGAGGCTCTCTCGGCGCGCGAACTGCTCGCGATCGAGGCCTTGTCGGACTCAACGATGACCGAGTGGGGGACCAAGCATCGGCGCGCGTTCGAGGCCGCCGGCGGGGGCTCGATCTCCGGCACGGGCTTCACCAAGATGGGCCAGCGGGTGCAGCGGAAGTTCGGTGTCGAGCCTACAGTCCGTTCGCCCGGGCGTCCTCGCCGACAGGCTCGGTGAACGGCGGTCTCCAGATGCCCCGACGTTCTGGAGTCGACGGCTACGTCTCGGCCTGAGGTTCGAGAACTCGGCCCGGCTTCGCCACGCCGCAGCCATCAGGAGGATCTGCACCGACGAGGGCAGGCTGGAGGTGCCGACCGGTCTCCGGGCGGACCGGCGGCCGCGGACATCGACGACGGTGGACACGAGCGCCGGACCTCGGCCCGGCGTGGGCGAGGACCAGCCGTTTGTGGATGCGCGCGAAGAACTGCTGGTACGGGTACGAGGTGCTCATCGAGGCCCACGCGCGGCGTGCGGTCGCGCGGATCACAGTGCGGATCTTCAGCAACTTCGTCCGGATCGTGTGGCGCTGCGCCCGCGCCGGCTCCGTCCGGCGAGCGCGATGCGTCGCATCGCCGAGTGTCGTACGTACGCCAGCGACGAGAGGTCGGGCCGGATCTGGTTCGCGTGCATCGTCGCCGCGCTCGCGCGGTCCGCAAACATTGCCTCGCCGGCGGAGCCGGAGCACCGCATCGCGTGCCCGCACGCCGGACCCGCCGGTCACCCTCGTCTGATCGTGTGGCCGCGACGTCCCGGTCCTCGGCTGAGCCGCGGCGGCGCGAGTGCATCATCGCGGCGACGACGGGAGGCGCGTGGATAGAATTCCCGGTCTGTCAGCGTCTCTCAGTCCTGCGTTCGAGGGTGCAGGCGCGGTGAGGAGGCAACGTGAGCGACGATCCTGAACGTCTCTACGCAGAACTCGTTGACGGGTGCGAGTTCGGCCCGTTCTCACGACTCCGGCGATGGCTGGAGGGTTCGGCCGAGTTCAGGGCGTTCTGCCGCCGGAACGCGGACAAGATCCATCGGAAGTTGCGGGAGGCCACCACGATCGACGCCGCGCTCGCCGCCATTGCAGAGCTCCACGTCGCCGGGTTGATGCTGACGCTGCAGCCAAGCGAAGTCGGCTATGAGCGAGGCGGCCCCGCTGGCCCCGACCTCCACATTCGACACTCGGAGCATGGCGAGTTCCTGGTGGAAGTTCGGCGCATCCGCGGACGAGCGGCGACGGAGGACATCTCGAACTGGGAACGGGCCCTCCGCGACTGCGTTCGCACGGTTCCTGGATCCGTCTGGGTCTCCCACGAACTGACGGGTCTCCGGTTCGGGATCACTGATGGCGAAGACCGTCGGGCGGAGCTCGCGGAGTTCGTCGCGACGCTCGAGGCTTGCGCCAACGAACTCCACGCGTGGTTGCGTGAGCGGCTTGGTGAGTTGGAGTGCACCTTGGTGCCAGGCGGTGACCACGTGCTGGAGGATCCTCCCGGTCTCAAGGGGGTAATCCGCTTCCGGTTCCACCGCGCAAGGGTGCCCGAGCAGCCAGCGCATTGCTGCCCTGGTGCGGCCGTGGGACCCGTCCCCTGGGACGGTCGCGAGGCGTTGAAGTTCTCGGGCGTTGTCTGGGAGAAGCTACGCCAGCTCCGTCAGGGCAGCGTGAACGTCATCGCCGTGCTGAACGACAGTAGCACTCACGACGTGCACGAGCTCTTCGACGTGATGCCGGCTGTCCGTGCCGGTGTGAGCGACGCGACACCGGAGACGGCGGGTCGACGCGGCATTGAGAGCGTGCAGGAACTGAAGAGCCAATGGGGTGCGCTCTCGGCAGTTGTTGCCCTCCACGCAAGTGGTGTGATGTTTCCGGAGCCGCCGCAGGGGATCAATGCCGTCTGGATCAACCCGGACGCGCAGGGGCCGTTGTCGGATGAGCTCGCAGAGCAGTTTCGGCGGCTGCGCCAGCCCGGGTAGCAGGCCACCCAGGTCGGCTCGCGAATGCGTCGCCGTCCTCATGGAGGATGTGCTCGTACCCGTCGTGGCGAGTCGGGCGTGCGGCGCGTACGAACGGCGCGTACGAACGGCGCGGCGCTCGTCGTCAGCGACTCACTCAAGTGGTGTGGCCGCCACGAGCCCTCGAGCCACGCGTAGGAGGGTGTCGCGGCTCCTCACGCCGAGGTGCTGCCACGCCGAGAGGAGCGCTCGCAGATCGTCCGGAAGCCGTCGATCGCCTGCAAGTTCCCCTGCAAGTCGGGCCGATTCCGAGCCTGAGTCCCCGGTCTTCAAAACCGGTGAGTCGGGCGATCCCCGATTGGTTGGTTCGATTCCAATGTGCTCCCGCCACGTAGCGCGTACGACGGTCTCGTACGGAGGGACAGTTGCCCGACGTGCGGACGTCGGCCTGCGCCGCTGGGCGGCTCCGTCAACAGTCTCGATTCCAATGTGCTCCCGCCAACGTGCCTGAGAGACACGGTTCTTGCCGTCCTCCGGCTCGCGCGCACGCGTGCTGACGGAGGGCCGCGAGTCCCGATCTGTCCCACGCCCGCTCAGCCTGCGTCCCGTGTCGGATTGCAAGTCCGCCCGCAAGTCGGATCCGCGCACCGCGGCATCGTCCGTTCCTCTGGGGTGTCACGATCATGTGGAGCTCCACATGAACGTGATTACGTGGAGATCACGAAAGTCTGTCCTGTTTGAGCTGACGTAGCGTCGGTGCCGGTCCGCCTCCTGGAGGAGGCGCAGATGTCAGGGCACTTGGAAAGGAGGGACCTCGCTCGGGGCGGCGACCGGCCGGCCACGCAAGAGGATCGTCTTCGACTACCGCGCCGTCGCTGCAAGATACGTCCACGCCCGCTACGGTCGGATACTCAGGGTCGCGGCATCGGCCCCGCGGCGAGGAGGCGTCATCAGAGAACCAACACGCGTGCTGATCGTCGATGACGAGTCGGGCCTGCGGCGCTTCCTTGGCAAGGAACTCACGCTGCGCGGGATGACGGTTCAGGCTGTCGCTAGCGGCGAAGAGGCCGTGGAACTCGTGCGTAACGAGTCCTTCCACGTGGTGCTGATGGACGTTCGCATGCCCGGGATGGGGGGGCTCGAGGCGCTCAAGGAGATGCGCCGCACCCAGCCCGGGCCGGCCATCCTCATGCTCACCGCTGAGGGCACCGTCGACTCCGCCGTGGAGGCCATGCGCTGCGGCGCCTTTCACTACCTGACCAAGCCCTTCCATCTCGATGGGCTCGAGGCGCATGTGCGCAAGGCGCGGGATCAGGTGGAGTTGGAGCGACGGGCGCGCGCGTTCCAGCGCATCCTGGAGCGCAACCCGATCGAACTCATCGGCGAGTCCGCGGCGCTCGATCACGTGCGCGAGATGATCCGGCGCGTCGCCCCAGCCGACACCAGCGTGGTGGTTGAGGGAGAGAGCGGCACGGGTAAGGAACTGATCGCTCACGCACTGCACAGCGGCAGTCCGCGAGCGGACAAGCCGTTCGTGACCATCAACTGCGGTGCCTTGCCGGAGTCGCTGCTCGAGAGCGAACTGTTCGGGCACGAGAAGGGGGCGTTCACCGGTGCCGCGCAGATGCGTGAGGGACTCACGGAGGCGGCCCACGGCGGCACTCTCTTCCTGGACGAGGTGGGTGAACTGGCGCTCCCGCTCCAGTCCAGGCTGCTCCGCTTCCTCGAGTCGGGGGAGGTCCGGCGAGTCGGCTCGAATCGCACGCGCACGGTGGACGTGCGGGTGGTGGCGGCAACGAACCGCGACCTGCATGAACTGGTGGCCGAGGGGCTCTTCCGTGAGGACCTCTACTATCGCCTGCACGTCTTCGCGATCAAGGCGCCGCCCCTCCGCGATCGGGCTGGCGACGTGGCGCTGTTGCTGGGCCATTTCCTGGGCACCGTGCGGGGGCCGTGGCGAGGTCCCTTCCAAGTGGACCCCGATGTCGTGGAAGCGCTCAAGCGCCATCGCTGGCCGGGCAACATCCGCGAGTTGCGCAACGCCGTCGAACGGATGATGCTGCTCGCGGACGACGGGCACATCTCATCGTTCTGCCTGCCTCCCGAAATCATGGGCACCGCGGCACCCACCAGCGGTGCTGCCGATGAACTGAATCTGGCCGCGCTGGAGCGGCAGACCATCGAGCGTGCCCTGCGAGAGTGCGACGACAGCAAGCGCGCCGCCGCGGCTCGGCTGGGCATCTCGGTGCGCACCCTCTACTACCGCGTCAGTCAGTACTCCGGCTCCGACGAGGGAGTTGCGGACCGGGAAGGCGAGGACGCATGAACACCCGCCTGCAGCTCATCCTGACCATGTTCGTGACGTTGGTCGGCATCGTTGGCGTCGTGACGCTGGGCTGGCGGGCGTTGGATTCCTCCTCGCACGCCGCGGCGCGGGCGGAGAAACACCTGGAGCGTATCCTCAGCATCGAGGACATCGAGGAGCGCGTTCACGTCTTGCAGGAGTCACAAGATGCCCCGGAGCGCGCTGCCGCCGCCCGCGACATCGGGGCAGCGCTCAAGACGCTCCGGGCGGCGGGCTGGAACGACGCTGAGGACTTGGCACTCCTGGACGAGATCCAGCAGATGTCGGTGGCCGCCTCACGCGGGGATGCTTCGCGACAGGCGCTGAACTCTGCCGGACGCGCGCTGCCTCAGCTTGCCCGCAGCGTGCTCGGGACCTCTCGCAGCGATTTGACGGGCCCGAGCCGCTTGCGCACCCAGTCCGCCGCCACGCGCCTGGCCAAGTACGGGGGCATCCTGGTCGTCGTCTTCGGCGCGCTCTCCACCGTGCTCTTCCTTCGGCTGCGGCGAGAACGGGGCGCCGCCGAGCGCGAACTGCGTGAGAAGGACCGGCTGGCCGCGCTGGGCACCATCGCGGCCAGCGTGGCCCATGAGCTGAACAACCCCCTGGCGACGGTGGCGGGCTGCGCGAGTTCCGTGCGCGGGCGGGCTGAGGGGTTCACCGGTGCTGATCGCGAGCACGTCATCGAGTATCTGGACCTGATCCAGGACGAGGTCAGGCGCTGTTCGAAGATCGTGGGCGGTCTCCGGGACCTGGCGCGTGAACAGAGTCTGGCCGTGACGTCGGTCGTGGCGAGCGAACTGGTCGAGGACGTCGTCAAGCTCGTGGAACTCGATCGCAGCGACAAGCAGATCGCGATCACGTCGGACGTGGACCCCGACGTGGCGGTGGTCTGCGACTCGGACAAGATCAAGCAGTTGTTGCTCAACCTGCTCGTCAACGCCCGGGACGCCTGCGACGCGGATGGGAACATTCGAGTCTCGGTGCAGAGGGACGGGTCGGCGCATCTGCGCCTCCACGTCGAGGACGACGGCCGCGGCATGTCGGCGCGGGATCTCTCGCGCGTCTTCGAGCCGTTCCACTCGTCCAAGGTGCGCGGCCTGGGCATCGGGTTGTTCATCTGCCGGCGGATCGTGTCGCTGCACAACGGGACCATTCGCGCGTTCAGTGCCGGCACCGGGCGGGGAGCGCGCTTCGAGGTTCGGCTGCCCACCGGCTTCGGCGAGGGCTCTCCCGAGCCCGTGCCGTCCGACGTCGCCTGAGAGCCTGTCGGAGTTTCCGCGCGGCGCCGGTGAGGCGGCGGAACGTGCTGTGGGGATCCCGGCCCGACCGCGCCCGGCATCCACGGGGAAACTCCGACAGCCTCTGACCGCCAACTGACACGCGGCCGTGTGCAAGGATTGCACGACGTCGTGCAGCGCTGCGCATCGAGTCGGCTATCCCGGCCGTGAACGTCCTCCGGCACGGCGCGTGCGATCACTCGGTTCGACACGAACCGTCCACCGGGAGAGTCCACATGTCAGCGAACGCCACCATTCGCTTCGGACACGGTCCTGACGCCGACGACGCGTTCATCTTCGAGCCGCTCATCCGTGGCCGGATCGACACCGAGGGGCTGACCTTCGAGAACGAGTATCTGCCCTTCGACGCCCTCAACTGGCGGGCCGCGGGCATCGACCCGTTCGACGTGACGATGCTCTCCGCCGCCGCCCTCGCACGGCTGACCAGGCGCTGGCTGGCGCTGCCGTTCGGTGGCAGCTTCGTGCACTCCATGGGGCCCATGCTCGTGGCTCGGTGCCAGCTCCGGCTGGAGGATCTGCCGCGCGCAGTCGTCGCGATTCCCGGTCGGGAGACCACTGCCGGTCTGCTGCTGCGTCTGGCCCACCCGCGGGCGGCCACCGAGGTCGTGCCCTATGACCGCATTGCCGCTCACGTGGCCGCTGGCCACGCTGAGGCCGGAGTCGTCATCCACGAGGGACAGCTCGACTACGGGCGGCACGGGCTGGTCCAGGTCGAGGACCTGGGACTGAGCTGGAAGCAGCGCCACGGGCTCCCGACGCCGCTGGCAGTGTGCGCCCTCCGCGCGGACCTGCCGCCGCCGCTGCGTGAGCGGATCGTCCGCGTGCTGCTTCGAAGCCTGGAGGCTGTGCGGAGGTCGCCGGACGACGCGCTCGCGTACGCCCGCGGCTTCTGCGGTGAGGTCGGCGGCTCAGCGGCCGAGACGCTCATCGACGAGTACGTCCGCCACGACACGTACGCGCTGGGCCCCGAGGGCCGCCGCGCCATCCAGGCGCTCGTGGCGCAGGCTCAGGCGCTCGCTGCGCCGCCCGCTCTCGCGTTCGCCGCCGCCTGACCTGACTCCAGGAGACTCCGTCGATGCAGCGTCCTCTTCGCCTCGTCTTCCTGTGCGCGTTGGCCGCGCTCACCTCTCCTGCCGTGATCGCGCCACCGTTGGCTCACGCGCAGGACCGAGCACCCTCTCGGTCGCTGGCCGTGCTGCGCAGCGACGTCGAAGCCGCCGCTCGCGCATACGACCAGGACCGTCTGGCCGCTCTGCGCGAGGAACTGCGCAAGCAGGACACCGGGGGCGCCGAGCTCGAACTCACGCGTCTGCACCTGCGCGCCACGTTCTACGAGGCGAACATCCTGCGCTACCGGCGTCAGTTGCAGGAGCACCCCAGCGCGTCGGAGTTCCAGGACCGACAGGTCACGATCGCCGAGGTCGCGGAGGGGCGGGCGCAGGAGTTGGTGGACCGGCACCCCGAGGACGTTGGGCTGCGCGTGTTGCTCGGTGAGTTCATCGCCCTACAGATCACTGGACCCAACGGTGCGCTGATCGGACCGCGGGCCGGAAACGAGGTGGACCGCGCCATCGAGTTGGCGCCGGACGATCCCGATGCCCACCTGGCCGCTGGCCGTCGCTACATGTACACACCCGGCGCGTTCGGCGGCAGCGACGCCAAGGGGCTCGAACATCTGCTCCTGGCCGAGAAGACGTTGAACGCTCGCGAGCGGGCGCAGCTCCTCGCACGACGGACGGAACTCTACGCGCGGGTCAGCGACGCCGCCGCCCGCAAGGCGGAACTGCGCAAGATCGTGACGGCCACACGCACCGAGGTCTGGCGACTGCACGAGGAGGTGCTGATCCAGCTCTCCGTGGTCTATCGGCGCCTGGGGCGCGATCGTCGGGCGAAGGTGGCGCTCAAGCGCGCACTCGCCGCGAACCCCGACTCCGAGGCGGCGACGCTGCTGCTCGCCCGGCTCGAGGATGCATCCGACCAGTGAGTGCGGACGCCCTCTCCGCTCCGTCTGCCGATCTCCCCAGCCGGCCGTCCCTGATCGAACTGACGATCGTCTGCGCCGCGGTGCTGCTCGTGGGCGGTTCCCTGGCCGTGGGGTTGGCCCGCACGCTCGACGATCGGGCGGAGCGGGAGGCCGACGTGCGTCGCTTGCTCGCGACGGGGGGTGAAGGGGCCGATGGGGCCCGGCGCTTCGAGGCCCGGGAGCAACTGGTGGACGCCAATCTCGGCGTGCTGCTGCGCTACCTGGATGCGCAGGACGCTGCCGACGAGAGCGAGTTCAGCACGCTGGCGGATGCCGTGGAGGCGCTCGCGGCCTCCCGACATTCGCAGCGCGCGGATGTGCGCTCTGCGCTGTCCCAGCTCGTGGAGCGACTGGACGAAGTCGAGCAGGAGGTCGGGTTTCTCGACCTGGCTCTGGAGTCTGCACGGGAGTTGGCGCAGGACGCCCTCGCCCCGAAGGAGAGATGATGCGCGTTGCCGTAGTCCTGATGCTCTGTCTCGTGTTGTCCGCCTGCGCCACGGACATGGGGCCGCTCTATCGATCGGAGGCCGAGGTGCCTGCCGATGCGCTGCTGGTGGCAGCGCGAGGGGAGGGTGCCGAGGAGACCGCCGCACTGGTGCTGCTGGCCGACCTGTCACTGCACTACCCCGAGCAGGGACCCACGCCCGAGACGCTGGCCACGGTCATGGAGGCTCTGGGCACTCGGGCCGCCGCGGGCACGCTGCCCGCCAACCACCTGCATCTGGCCGGAACCCTGGCGGAGGGCCTCGCGCTGGACGACCTGCAGGACGCGGTGGTCCGCATGAACGCGTGCGACCTGCTCGGTGAGCTGGAGAATTGGGACGCACTGGTCCGCGTTGCGGAAGAGGCCGCCGACCCCATGGTCGGCGAACAGGCCGGCAGCGTGCTCGCCGCCGCCGGTCAGGGACCGCGGCCCTGACCCCTCGGTGCCAACGATGCCGGTGATGTCGACTGCAGCGAGCGGTGTGGGCGTCGGCGCCCTCGACCGTGCGCAGACCGACCGCGCACAGACCGATGGCGCACAGACTGACGGGGGCAGCATCGACCTGGCCGCCCGCGGTTGGCTGCTCTGCGGTCTGCTCGGCCTGACGCTGACGGTGGTCGCGGGGCTGTGGGCGGGCGTGCTGCTGGCGTTCGCCTATCGACTGCCCGCGGGGGACGCCTTCCAGTTCGGACGTCTGCGTCCCGTGCACACCCGGCTGGCGCTGCACCTGTGGCTCTTGCCGTCTGCGTTGGGCGTCATCCGCGCCCGCGTGGCGGCCGGCGCCCCGGGACGGCTCGACCGAACGCTGCCGTGGATCTGGGCGGCGTTGCAACTCGCGGCGTGCGCGCTCATCGTGCTGAGCGGCGTCGTGGGGCCGGAGTACGCGGAGGCCCCTGGCTGGATCGATGTGGCGGGCGCCGCGCTGCTCGTCGTGGTCGCTCGCTCGCTCTTGCGCAGCATGGGCGCTGCGGGTGGCGGCCACGAGCGGACCGGCCTGCTCTATGCGGCGGAGATGTTGGCGTGGGCCGTGCTGCTCGCGCTCTTCGTGAGCGTCGTGCTGCCCTTCGTCGACGGGGCCCGCGCCGCGGCGTTGCACCGGCAGTGGCTCGCGGACAGCATCGGTCTGGTGGTGACCCCCGCCGCCGCCGCCGCGGCCTACCTGTCGCTGCCAGCCACCACCGGCGGCGCCTCGCGACGGCCGCTGCTGGGACGGATCGGCTTCTACGCCCTGGCGTTCACCTACGTGCTGGCCGGCGGCCGTCACGCGCTCTTCGGTCCGCAGGCCGCCTCGCTCGCGGCGGTCGGGTGGGTGTCGAGCCTGGCCATCGCCGTGCCCTCAGCCGCCCTCGCGTGGAACGTGCTCGAGAGCGTCGTGCGGGGGCGCGCCCCGGACCGCCCGACCCGCGAAGCGGCGGCATGGCTCTTCGCCGGCGGCGTGCTCTGGTTGCTGCTGGCGACGCAGGGCGCGGTGCAGAGCATCCCGTCTGTGAGTGCAGCGATCTCGAAGACCGATTGGGTGGTGGGCCACGCGCATCTGGCGCTCTTCGGCGCGGTGGGGGCGTTGGTGGTCGGCGCGGTGCAAGCGGTGGTGGCCACAGGGCCGGCGCCTCCACGACGGGCGTCGCTCGTGTTGCGCGGCGTCTGGGTCGCTGCTGCGCTCGGCATGCTGTGGGCGCTCTGCAGCCGGTCCTTCCTCGAGGCCGAAGCCGACCTGGCCGGCATCCCCTATGCCACGCGCTTCGGGCAGATCCAGGGCATGTGGCATACGCGGTTGGCGTTCGGGCTGCTTCTGATCGTCCCGCTCCTCGTCTGGGTCGTGCTCGCAGCTCGCACGCTGCTCCGCGCCTCTGCTTCGCGCTACGGCGTCGAGACCCGTCAGCGCCCGGCCCGGCCGGCGTGCGGTCGCGCCCTCTTCGCAGTGGGAGCGGGAGCGGCCTCGTTGGGGCTCGTCTTTGCGCTGACCCCGGGCGAGGAACTGGGGCACCCGACGCCTCGCACCGAGGTGTCCGCGCGTGGGCTCGCGGTCTTCCGTCGTGAGGGATGCATCGCCTGCCACACGCGGGCGGCGCGGGATCTTCCCTCAGACCTCGCTCTCTACGGCGAGCCGACTTTGTTGCAGGACTCTCCCGCCCAGCCAGGCACACGTCGGATCGGTCCCGATCTGGCGGCCGTGGGGCAGCGGCGGTCGCGCGCGTGGTTGCGAGCGCATCTGGAGACGCCGTCTCAACGTGTGCTGTCGGCCGGGCACGACGGCGTGGCGAGGACCGCCATGCCGTCGTTCTCGCACCTGCCCGCTGCCGATCTGGACGCGCTGGTGGAGTGGCTCGCCGCCTCTCGCTGAGCCCGCTCGTCACCCGTGCTTGCGCAGGGAGTGCAGACCTTGCACGGGTCTCGACGCTTCTCGCAGTGGGGACGCCCGTGGCAGGGGGTTTGCGCACGAGCGGGTATGAACAGCATCGATTCCCCCGCGAGCCACGATCCCGACCAACGCAGCGACGCCCCGGACTGGGTGCAGGACTACTTCGCATCGCACCTGGGCGAGCGCATGCACTGTGAGCTGTTGCCCGGTCTGCGATCCCTGACCACCGCGTTCACGATCGAGGTCGGCGCGTGTGGGATGCACGCCGTCGCCATCGAAGGCGGCTGCATCGAGCGGTGTGAGCGCGTGGATGCGCCGTCCGGGGAATGCCACGTGACCGTGGCGACCGGCGACTTCGCGAGCATCGTCTCTGGGGAGCGGACACCGCAGTCGCTCTTCGTGCGCCGACGCCTCTCCATCGCCGGCAATCCGTTGCGCGCGCTCTCCGCAGCGTTCGCGATGGAGGAGTTCTTCCGCCGGTTCCCCTACCACGCCGCGTCGTCGGCCGTGCAGGCCTCGAACCCGTCGGGGAACTCGGCATGACCACCGTGACGCACACACCGGATCTGTTGCGCTACACCGACGTGCCGAACCTCAGCCACGGCGACGTGCTCACGCTGCACGAGGAACATCTCAACAGCGGACTCATCGCGCTGATGCGGTTGGGTGGCTATCACTCCATCCGCGCGGTCCGGGCGTCTGGGCCGTGGATCGAGACGGCGGACGGCACCCGCCTGCTGGATTTGATCTCGTCGTACGGCGCGCTGAACCACGGACACAATCACCCGCGGGTCGTGGCGGCGGCGCGCTGGTTCGATGAGCGGGGCGACCCGGATCTGCTCAAGGAGTTCGCCTCGCCGTGGCCTGCGGCGCTGGCGAGCAATCTCGCGCGACTGGCCCCCGAAGGGTTGGGCAGCGTGTTCCTGTGCAACAGCGGGACCGAGGCCGTGGAGGGCGCGCTGAAACTGGCCGTGCGCTCGTTCCGCGGCGAGCGGGACCGCTTCGTCTACGCCGAGAACTCGTTGCACGGCAAGACGTTCGGCACGTTGCAGATCACCGGCCGTGACAAGTACCGCGGGTTCGTGCCGCGCCTGCCCGGCTGGCCCATGGTGCCGTTCGGCGACGTCGCCGCCATCGAAGCGGCGCTGACCGATCCCGGCAGTGAGCGCATCGCCGGGGTCGTGCTCGAACCCATCCAAGGCGAGGGGGGCGTAGTCGTGCCGCCGGCGGGCTACCTGCGCGCCGTGGAGCGGCTCTGTCGACAGCACGGCGTGTTGCTCATCCTGGACGAGATCCAGACGGGCATCGGGCGGGCCGGCGCGCTCTTCCGCTGCCAGGCCGAGGGGGTCACCCCGGACGTTCTCTGCATTGCCAAGTCTCTGGGCGGCGGCGTGGCCACCATCGGCGCCACGATCACGCGGCCGGAGCTCCACGCGGCCGCCTACGGCAAGATCGAGGACTGCCTGGTTCACACGTCCACGTTCGGTGGGCGGGGACGGGCGTGCGCTGTCGCCATGGAGGCGTTGCAGGTGGCGGTGGACGAGGACTTCGCAGGCCGCTCGCGACGGACGGGCGCCTGGCTGCGCGAGCAGCTCGAGGGCGTGCGCGCCCGGCACCCCAATGCCGTCCGGTCGATCCGCGGCGAGGGGCTCATGATCGGCGTGGAACTGGAGACGCCCGACGTGAGGGTCCCGCCTTTGCTGCCGCGGGAGCGCATCCGGTCCATCGCCACGAAGTACCTGCCCGGTGTGGTGGGGGCGGAACTGCTACACGAGCACGGCATCCTCTCGTCGTTCGTGCTGAACAACCCGCGCGTGCTGCGGATTTACCCCTCGCTGCTGGCCACCCGCGAGGACCTGGCCGGCGTACCCGCGGCGTTGGACGCCGTGCTGAGCAAGGGGCTCGGGCGACTCACGGGTCGGCTGCTCGAGCGCGCCGTGCGGCGGGACGGGGTGCGCGCGGTGCTCTCCATGGTGAGCCGCTGGTAGTGGGCCGCCGCAGCGTCCTGGCGTGGGGTCTGTTGGTGCTGGCGGTGCTGCTGGCGCTGCCGGCGGCGTGGCTGCGCACGGACAACGGCATGGACGAGTGGCTGCCCTTCGGCGACGTGGCGCGGCAGCGCTACCAGGAGTTCAAACAGACGTTTGGCAGCGATCACTTCGCCGTCGTGGCGAGTGTCGATCGGGATGAAGCCGAGTTGGTGGCGGAACTGCGCACACTGACCGAGCGACTGCGCGGCCTGCCGGGCGTCGAGCGCGTGCTGGCGCCGATCACGTTCACCGCCGAGGGCGTGCCGGTTCTGGACGCGACAGACCCGCTTCAGCAGCCGCTCTTCGCTCGGACGGATCGGGGCGCCGGCGGCGCGGCATTCGTCGGGTTTCGCGAGGGGCTGGACTCGGCCGAGCGTGCGCAGCTGCTGGATCGCATCGAGACGCTGGCGGCGATCACAGCAGATGGACGCTGGCGCGTGGCCGGGCCGGCGTCTCTCAATCGCGCCCTGGATCGACACGCGCGACACTCCTCCACCGTTCTTGTTCCGATCGCGGCCACCGGCGTGCTGGCGGTGCTGATCGTGGCGCTGGCAAGCCTGCGCGCGGCCCTAGTGATCCTTAGTGCGTGCGGTCTTGCCTGCGGCTCGACTCTGGGTGTCGTGCAGCTGTCGGGACGGCCGATGCACATGCTGCTCTCCGTGCTGCCGGCGCTGCTCATGGTGCTGGGCACGGCGTACGCGCTGCACCCGGTGACGCGCTTTCTGGACGGCCCGGTGGACCGCGCCGAGACGCTGGCCCTGCGCTGGCGGCGGGTACTTCGAGAGACGGTGCGACCGGCACTCGTTGCCGCGGCCACCACTGCGGCTGGGCTGGGGTCGCTGATGCTCTCGGATCTGGCACCCGTGCGCGATCTCGGGGCCTTCGGAGCCCTGGGCATCGCACTCGCGTTCGTGCTCGCCTACACGGTCGTGCCCGTCGTGCTACTGGCGCTCCGCGTGCGTCCCTACGGCCCCCGTCCCGCCGGTGCGCGCTCGTCGTGGGCCGGCGCCACCGCGGACTTCGCCAGTCGTCGCGGCGGAGCGGTCTTGTGCGTCTCGGCCGTGCTCCTTGGTGTGGCGGCAGTGGGGGTGGCGCGGTTGCCGGTGGAGTCCAACGTGCTGCGCCTCCTGCCGTCCGACGCTCCGGTGCGCACCGCCACGGCGCAGATCGAGGCCGGCCTCTTCGGCCTGACGCCGGTGGAGGTCTGGTTGCGCGGCGCTCCCGGACGGATGCTCGACGAGGACGTCCGGCGCGCCGCCCACGAACTGGCCGACGACTGTCGCGATCTGCCGCTGGTCACCCACGTGCTCAGCCCCTACGACGCCGCGGCCGACTCGGATCTCGACACGCTGAGCGCCGTCCTGCCGAGTCACGTGAGGGTGACGGACGACGTGGCGTCCATGCGGTTGACGCTCTGCACGGGAACCGTCGGAGTGGAGGAGAGCCACGCCCTGGCGGAACGCGCCCGCGGCGTGGTGGCCGACCACCTGCCGGTGGGCGTGAACGCGGTGCTCACGGGTTCGATCCCGCTGCTCGTGCAGGTGCAGCGCGCGCTGGTCTCGTCACAGATCCGCTCGTTCGCAGGAGCGCTCGTGCTCGTGACCGTCGTGTTGTGGCTGGATCTGCGGTCCCTGCGCCTGGCGCTGATCTCACTGGTCCCCAATGTGGCCCCGGCCCTCATGGCCGCAGGAGTCATGGGCTGGCTCGGCACGCCCCTCGATGCAGCGACGGTCGCGGTGGCCGGCCTGGCGCTGGGTCTGGCGGTGGATGACACGGTTCATGTCTTGCACGGCTACCGGCGGAACGGGGGAGACCTGGAGACGGTCTTCCGCCATACCGCGCGGCCCATCGTGTTCACCACACTCGCGGCGGTCACCGGCTTCGGCGGGTTCGTGGCGTCGGACTTCCCCCCCGCGCGGCGACTGGGACTGCTGATCGCCGGAGCGGCACTGGCCGCCGTGGCTGCCGACCTGCTGCTGCTTCCCGCACTGCTCGGGCGCTGGGGCGGCGTCGCCCTCGCGTCCGCACCGGCACCGTCCCATTCCGATCGGAGGCTCCCATGAGCGTCACGAACACCGCGGCCCCTGTGGCGCTCACCGACGCCCACGTGCGGGCGATCGTCGCGCGCCACTTCCACCCGACGGCGGGCACTCGCTTCTGGCTGGAGCGGGCGCACTCGCTGGGGCTCGATGCACGGGATCGCATCCGCCGCGCGGAGGATCTGGCGCTGCTCGGCCCGCTCCTGCGCGAGCAGCTACACGCCCAGCCGCTGCTTCACCTGGTGCCCGCGGGGCTGCACGCCGACCTGGGACGGCTGGTGCTCTCCGAGACCGGCGGCACGAGCGGCACGCCGCTGCGTTCGGTCTTCTCCCCGGAGGAGTTCCGCGCCGGGTTCGTCGAGCCCTTCCAGACAGCAGTCCGCGCGCGAGGATTCCCCACCTCGGGGGCGTGGGCGTTCGTGGGTCCGTCGGGACCGCACGTGATCCACCAGGCCGCACGCGCGTTCGCGCGCGCTGCGGGCTGCCTGGAGCCGTTCGCGGTGGATTTCGATCCGCGCTGGGCGCGAGCACAGTCGCCGGGCAGCCTGGGCGCGCGGCTCTACCGCGAGCACGTGGCGGCCCAGGCGTTGGCGATCTTCCGGCGGGAGCGTATCGAGGTGGTCTTCTCCACGCCGCCCGTGCTGCTGCACCTGGCCGCCGCGCTTCCGCCCGCGCAGCGTGCGAACATCCGCGGCATCCACATCGGCGGGATGGCTCTCGATGCCGACACCCGTGCGGCGCTGCACGCCGCCTACGCCGAGGCCGTGCTGCTGCCGGCCTATGGCAACTCGCTGGCCGGCATCTCACCGGAACTGAGCGCCCCCGGCGAAGACGGGCCCGCGCGCTACGCGTTGCCCGCCGGTCGACTGCGCTTGCGGGTGCTGCGTCGTCCGCCGAGTGGCGTCTTCGACGCGGCCGCGCTCCATGACGACGCGGCCGAGGGCGAGTGCGGCCGCGTGGTGCTGGACCGACTGGATCCGACGTTCCTGATCGCCAATCTGATCGAGCGCGACGAGGCGCGCATGGAGGCGTGTCCCGTGGCAACAGCCGCCGAGGGCTTCCTGGATCGCGTGCTGGTGGACCCGCGGCCCGCCCGAGAAGTAGCGGTGGAAGGAGGGCTGTACTGATGGGCGAACTCGACGCTGATGGTGGCGTTCCCGGCGCCGAGACATTCCACGAGACGCGGGGCGTGGTGCGGGGCCCGGCCGGGTCGCTGGAGACGCTGCTGACCTGGCCTGCCGATGGAGAGGCACGCGACGGAATCCTCATCTGCTCGCCCAGCCCGCTGCTGGGCGGCGACATGGAGAACAACGTCACCGAGGCGCTGGCCCGTGCGGCCGCTGCGCGGGGGCTGGCGGCGCTCCGCTGGAACTACCGCAACGTGGGGCGCAGCCACGACGACACCGACGGCCAGCCGCGCTTCGAGTGGTGGAATGCCCGCCAGGAGGCTGGTGACTATGGCTGTGTCCTCGAGGATGCGCAGGCAGCGCTGGCGCATGCTGGTGGGCTGTTCCAGGTGGCGGCCGTCGTGGGTTACTCCTTCGGCGCTTGGATCGCGCTGCAGCTCGCTCGACGGAACGGCCTCCGGCGCGTGGCCGCCGTGCTGCCGCCGCTGGGGCGGCTGGACTTCGACGACCTCGCCGACGACTCGCTGGAGGTCAGCCTGGTGGTCGGTGGCGCGGACGTGCTGGACCCGCCGCCGCCCGAGTGCGTCGTGCGGGATCGCTTTCCAGCCGCCCGCCTCACCTACCTGGCCGACTGCGATCACTTCGTGCTCGGGCGTGAGGAGTTGGCGGTCGAGCCCGCACTAGCGCTGCTCGACGGCTTCGATCGTCACGAACCCCCGCCCAGGGGTTCAGCCGGTCGCGCGCGGCTGGCATCCCTGGCGTTGCTCGCAGTGTTGGCCTCCTCGCTGGCCGGGTGCAGCTATGACGATGTCGCCCAGGGCGGGATCGAGCGCTCCTCTCCGGAGCGCTGCGGGCAGTGTCACGTGGAAGTCTACGCAGAGTGGAGTTCGTCGGGACACGCGCGGGCCTACAGCGCCGACTCCTTCGCTGCGGTCACCGCCGACCAGTCGTTCGCCCGCTGCCTGCCGTGCCACGCTCCGGACTCCATCTACACCGCCGGCGCGCTGGAAACGCGGGACGTGCGCCGCGCGCACGGCGTGGACTGCATCGCGTGTCATCTGAGCGACGGCGTGCTCGTGGGCCCGTTCTCGCAGCGAGGGCTCGTGGACCCGCATCCCGTGCGACAGGACGAACCCACCTACCGCCGCAGCGACCTGTGCGGCATCTGCCACGAGCAGACGTTCGAGCAGTGGCGCGCCGCGCCGGAGATCGCGCACGACGGAGATGCGAAACCGACCTGTCAGGCGTGCCACATGCCGCCGGTGCAGCGCACCCTGACCCAGGCCACCGGGGCTACGTCGGCGCTGATCGTGGCACTCGAGGACGCTGTGCCCCAACGGCAGCACCGTTTCGATCTCGGCGGCCTGCAGGACCTTGGCAGCGCCACCTCCCTGTCCGTCACGGCCTCGCCCGGCGGCTTCGTGCTGCAACTCGAGAACCACCTCCCGCACTCCCTGCCGACCGGACAGTTCGGGTCGCGCATCGTGTTGGCCCGCATCGACTTCCAGGATGCCGAGGGCCGGTCGCTCGGACGTGGCGTCGAGCACTGGTCCGTGCGTCGCGGTACGGCCGTCCCGGCCGGCGGCACGGATCGCCGCACCGTCTTGGTCCCCGCGGGAACAGCCCGCGCCGTGGTCGAACTGCTGCGTCCGCGACGCCCCGGCAGCATCGAGCTCACACTCGGTCAGATCACGTGGAGAGCGCCGTGAGCACGCGTTCCCCGCCGCCCCATGTCCGTGACGAGACGGCCACCGGGGAGAGGCCGTCCGCGCCGGCCGCAAGTCCTCGCTCCGATGCCGTCCGGGCGGGCCCGCGCACGGATCGCTCGACGGTCCTGCGCTTCGACGCCACCGAGCGTCTCTACCACTGGGTGCAGGCCGTGCCGTACCTGGCCTGTGCCGGCACCGGTGCGGCCATGCTGCTGCTGGCCGACGGAGCACACGCCACCCTGCGCCGCGACCTGGGCGCGGTCCATCGCTGGGCGGGGGCGCTCTTGCTGGTCGGCATCGCCGCAGTCGTGGCGTTCGGTCAGCGACGGGTGCTCTTCGAGAACGCGCGCATCGCGATGAGCTGGACCCGCGACGACTTCCGCTGGCTGCGCACGTATCCATTGCACGAGTTCGGATTCGCGGTGGACGTCCCACGAGTGGGAAAGTTCAACGCGGGGCAGAAGCTGAATCTGCTCGCTCAACTGGTGCTGATCCCGGTGTTCGGTCTCACGGGCATCGTGATGTGGCGCACCGATGGAACGCTGCTGTCGTGGTTCGTGCACGTGGCCGCGTTCGCAGCGGCGGCGCCGCTGCTCGTCGCACATCTCTATCTGGCACTGGTCCATCGCAGCACGCGCAAGGGGTTGCCGGGCGCGTTCAGCGGCCGGGTCGGTCGCGCGTGGGCGCAAGAGCACTATCCCCGCTGGGTTGTGGAACACGACGCTCGGGAGGACCACGCGGCGCGTGAGGCGGAGGTTGCCGAACGCGTGCGCCTGCTGCTCGAGCGCGAAGCCGAGGACGCGGGCCGCGGGTGACGGTGACCGTGACGGTGCGACGAAGGGTGTTGCCGCTCGTGGGACTTGCGTGCGTCGTGACGGCGGGCGGAGTGTTCGCCTTCACGTATCTCGGGGCAGAGCGTCGGGCACAGCTCGGTGACGCCCTCAGACATCCGTCTTCTTTCGTCGACCCCGGCCCTCTCTCGCGCCACCACGCGTCGGTTCCGGACCTCGCGGAGTGCGAGTCCTGCCACAACCTGACGAGTGCTCCGCCCGACGAGAAGTGCATGGTCTGCCACGAGGAGATCGGGCGTCGGCGGGCCGCGAGTGAGGGTTGGCATGCCACGTTCGACGGGGACTGTGCCGGGTGCCACGAGGACCACGAGGCCACCGGCATCGTGGCTCTCGACCGCGTGGCCTTCAATCACGGGCAGGCGCTCTTCGCGTTGCGCGGCCGGCATTCGGACGCGTCGTGCGAGTCGTGCCACGAGCGCCCTGCTCAGGCCGGCGGGATCCGCATGCAGTGGCAGGGCATCGAGTACGACGGCTGCGTCACCTGTCACGACGATCCCCACGCGCCGACGCTCGGGGAAGACTGCGGCCGCTGTCACGACGAGCGCGGCTGGACCGGGAGGGCGTTGGTGTTCGCACATGCGACGGACACGTCCTTCGCCCTGTCCGGCGCGCACGCATTGCTGCGGTGCGAACAGTGTCATGTGCCTGTTGAGCCGGGTGCCGCACTGGCGACGGCGCCGCTGGCGGGCACGCCCACCGCGTGCGCCGCCTGTCACGACGACCCGCATCGGCCGACACTGGGAGAGGGCTGTTCGCGCTGCCACCAGGAGCGCGGGTTCAGCGGCCGCGATCTGCTCTTCGTGCACAACCGTGATTCCGACTTCCACTTGCTGGGCGCGCATGGCGAGGTCGCGTGCGCGGAGTGTCATCCCCCCGAGGAGCCCGGCGGCAGTCTGGCCAGTGCGGCCTTCGAGCGAACGCCGCACGCGTGCGCCGCCTGTCACGACGATCTCCACAGCCCCTCGCTGGGCGACGAGTGCACCACCTGCCACGGGCAGCAGTCGTGGACCGGCCGGGCCCTGCGCTTTCGCCACCGCGTGGACACCGACTTCGACCTAGCGGGCGGGCATGCCGACGTCGCGTGCCGCGAGTGCCACCCAGCGCGGGAAGACGACGCACGCCTAGCCGCTGCGCAGTTGCGGGGCACTCCTGAGCAGTGCGACGGATGCCATGAGGCACCGCACGTGCAGCCGTTCCCCGAGTCGTGCGACACCTGCCATGAGCCGGCCGGCTGGACCGGGGGGCACGTGCGTGTGAATCACGACGAGTTCCCGCTGCGCGACGCCCATGCGGTCGTCGCCTGCGCGCGGTGTCATGTGCCGCCCGCCGTCACGGTGTCCCGACCGAACACTCAACTCGGTAGCGCGCGCTTCCAGGGCCTCGCGCACGACTGCGTGGCATGCCACGAGGATCCGCACGCCGGCTCGCTGGACCCGAAACCGTGCGCCGACTGCCACACGGAGCGGGACTTCGAGCAGACGAACTTCGACCACTCTGTGGACGCGGAGTTCCGCCTGGACCCGACGCATGCGCGGCACAGTTGCAACGACTGTCACGACTCGCTTGTCTTCCGTCCGTTGGGCTCCGACTGTGGCGACTGTCATGCCATCCAGGTCGCCGACCTGGCGGGTGCCACCGACCTCCCCGCGGATCCGCACGCGGCCGACGTGGGCTGCGGGGACTGCCACGAGCTGGACCGTCCCGGGCAGGAGCCGGTGGACCTCGCGAGGGCGTGCGCGCGCTGCCACTCGCCGACCTACAGCGAACTGCACGTCACGCGCCTGGCCAGAGTGGACAGCCTGCTCCTGCGTGCTCTCAATCGACCCGGCGCGTCCGCCGCGCAGAAGACCGAGACCCACCGCCTACGACGCATCGCCCAACACAACTACGTACCTGCGGAGCGGGCTCTGCGGGAACTGGCCGGCCCGGCGGTGCCGCGGGAACGCTAGCCCGGCCTATTCATGAGGCTCGCGCACTCCGTGACGATCGTCGTCCGGGAGTCCAGGAGCCGCCTGGATGCGGCGGCCACGGCGCGCGCCGGGAGGCCCATCCTGAGCGAGGACAGAGTGTCGAGATCAAGGCGCGACGACGACTGCGACGTCGTTCCGTCTCGGAGG
>JAJFFG010000096.1 GCA_021776825.1 Planctomycetota bacterium | reverse complement strand
CTAGCCCGGACTATTCATGACGACTCACACACCTGACCGGTCCAGCTCCCCGATCTCCGCGTTGCGCCTCCTCCGAGACGGGAACGCGTCGCAGTCGTCGGCGCGCCTTGATCTCGACGATCTGTCCTCGCTCAGGACGGGCCTCTCGGCGCGTGCCGTGGACCCCGCATCCAGGCTGCTCCTGTACTCGCGGACGACGGTCGTCACGGAGTGCGCGAGCCTCATGAATAGGCCGGGCTAGCGCGACGCGATCTTCCGTGCTCGGTGCAACTGCATGTGCCCGACAGTGCGTGGTGAGATCCACGTCAAGAACGACAGAAGAGCCCGAAACGTCCGTGGGCTCCTTCGCCTGAGTGCCCGCATGGTGGGATAGTCGCGGGTCAGCCCGAACTCGGTCTCATAAACGAGCATCTCGCACGACTCGAAGCCGCACTCGCGCAGTAGGCGCCGGAACCGCCGACCGGTGTAGGCGTACTGGTAGAACCGCCGCGGGGAGTACGGAGCCTTGCCGAACGCGCTGCGGATGCGCGGGTGGCTGACCAGCGCGCGGCGAAGGCAGATGAACGGCTCGAGCACGCGGCGCGCCAGGTTGTAGTACGGGACCGAGATGATCAACGTGCCGTCGTCCTGGAGCGTACGCGACTTCTCGGCCAGCAGCGGCTCGAACCCGGCCTCGAAGTGCTCCACCACGCCAAAACTCAGGATGACGTCGAATTCGCCGTCCGAGAACGGGACCGCGACGAGATCAGCCTGAATGAGGGGAAGCGACGGGTGGGCGTCGTGCGTGACGCTCATCGGTCCACGATGTAGGTCGATGCCGACCGCGAGCGCTCCACGCTGCGACGCAGCGATTACCCACTGCCCGAAGCCGCAGCCTGCCTCAAGAACCCTCTCCGCGGAGTCGATGGCGCGAAAGACGATCGACGCCTCCGGGCAACTCTGAGTGGAGGAAAGCAGGTCGGACAGGTTCTTGCCCTTCCAGTGGTCCTTCCACACGTCGTCCCAGTGCTTCTCCTCGTCAGCTTCGAACTTCCACCAGCTCTTCGTTGAGATCATCGTGTGTGCTCGTGTGTGCTCGTGTGTGCTCGTGTCGCTTCGCGTGAAGCGGCGACGCCTCGGACTCTCGCCGTCAGTGGCGCACGATGATACGCGGTCCGGCTCAGTCGTGCTCCAGTGTCCGTGGTATGTCCTCGACGCCTATCCCCCTCGCGACCGTGCGTCGCCTCGAGGGGTTCCTGGGACCGCTAACCCACGTTCCACGCGCGCCGCCGAGCCGCTCTGATTGGGAGCGCGCGCACATCTACCTCGGCGGCTACGTCGGTGGCGCGGACCTCGAGCGGATCACGTCCAGCGGTCGCGCCTACATCCTGGTCGAGCGCTCCGACCTGGCGGTTGGGAAGCACGTTCGCACGGACTCGCGCATCACGATCGAGGTCCTCGCGAACTAGCCCGCGCGGCGTCTACGCCTCGGGGGCGCTGTCGTCCGGCGTGGTCTCGTCGGCGACGTCGTCGTCCGAGCTGTCGGCGGTCGTCTCGCCCGCTGCTGCGGCATCCGCATCACCACCCTCGGTGGCACTGCCTTCGTCCGCGCTGGCCTGAATGGCCCCGTCTTCAGCGGCTCCGTCTTCAGCGGCAGCGCCCTCGCCGCCCTCGCCCTCGACGACATCTTCCTCGTCCTCCGGCTGGATCAGGGCGACGGAGACGATGCGGTCCTTCTTCGGCACCGACATCAGGGTGACGCCCTGGGTGTTGCGGCCGATGGTGCGGGTGTCGGCGACGCGCGTGCGGACGACCTGGCCGCCCTCGGTGATCATCATGAACTCGTCGTCGTCGTCGACGGCGCGGACGCCCACCACCGGGCCATTCCGATCGCTCACCTTGATGTTGATGATGCCCTGGCCGCCGCGGCCCTGGATGCGGTACTCCGAGAGCGGCGTGCGCTTGCCGAAGCCGCGCGCACAGACCGTCAGGATGTCCTTGCCGTCCTCGAGCACGACCATCGCCACGACGGCGTCGCCGTCCTTCAGCTTGATGCCGCGCACGCCGGCGGACGCGCGGCCCATCGAGCGCACGTCGGACTCGGGGAAGCGGATCGACTTGCCGCCGCGCGTCGCCAGCAGGATCTCCTGACCCTCGTCGAGCTCGCGGGCGTGGATGAGCTTGTCACCCTCGACGATGCGGACGCCGATGATCCCACCGACGCGCGGCCGCTTGAAGCCCTCGAGCGGAGTCTTCCGGATCTTGCCGTTCTGGGTGACGGTCAGGAGGAAGCCCTCGGCGAAGTTCCGGACCGGAACGCAGGCCGCGATGCGGTCCGCCTTGTCGACCGACAGCAGGTTGATCAGCGCCCGGCCGCGGCTGTAGCGCCCGGACTCGGGGATGTCGAATACGCGCAGCCAGTGGAGCTGACCCGTCTGCGTGAGCACGAGCAGGTACTGGTGGTTGGTCGTGATGATCAGCCGCTCGACGAAGTCGCCGGCCTTGGTGTCGGCCCCGCGCACGCCCTTGCCACCGCGGCCCTGCGTCCGGTACTCGGTCAGCGAGAGGCGCTTGACGTACCCCTCGTGCGAGACCGTGACCACGACCGGATCGTCCGCAATCAGGTCCTCCATGCGGACCTCGGACGGATCGTCGGTGATGAGCGTCCGGCGCGGCGTGCCGTACTTCGCGATCATCTCGGCCATCTCGCCGCGGATCAGCTCGAACACTTTCTCGCGGTCGGCCAGGATCGCGCGGTACTCGGCGATCTTCGCGGCGAGCTCGTCGAACTCGGCCTGGAGCTTGTCGCGCTCGAGGCCCGTCAGGCGTGCCAGGCGCATGTCGAGGATCGCGTCGGCCTGCAACTCGCTGAACGTGGCCGGCTCGACGCCGTCGCCGCCGGCGATGCCCGCGACGAGCCGAGACTTGGCCTCGTCACGGTCCTTCGACGAGCGGATCGTGTGGATGATCTGGTCGATGAGATCGAGCGCGCGGAGCAGGCCCTCGACGATGTGCGCGCGGGCTTCCGCCTTCGCCAGACGGAACCGAGTGCGGCGCCGGATGACCGTGACGCGGTGGTCGCGGAACTCCTCGAGCATCCGCTTGAGCGGGAGCGTCTCGGGACGCCCGCGCACCAGCGCGATGTTGATGATCGAGAACGTCTCCTGCAGCCGTGTGTGCTTGTAGAGATGCGACAGCACGACGCGGTCGTTCTCGCCCCGCTTGAGGTCGACGACGAGGCGCACGCCGTCCGCCAGGCTCGACTCGTCGCGGACGTCGGAGATGCTCGTCAGCTTCTTCGCGTTGACGAGGGCCACGATCTGGTCCGAGACGGCTTTGATGCTGACGCCGTACGGGAGCTCGGTGAAGACCAGCGACAGGCGGTCCTGCGGGCGCTCCTCGACGACGCACGGCGCGCGCAGGCGCAGCTTGCCGCGGCCCCTCTCGTAGGCGTCGCGGATGCCACTGCGGCCGCAGATCATCGCCCCGGTCGGGAAGTCCGGCCCCGGGACGTGCTCCATCAACTCGTCAAGCGTGATGTCCGGGTCGTCGAGCAGCGCGTGCACGGCGCTGCACACCTCGCTGAGGTTGTGCGGCGGGATCGACGACGCCATGCCGACGGCGATGCCCTGGGCGCCGTTGATGAGCAGGTTCGGGATGCGTGCCGGGAGGACGGTCGGCTCGAAGCGCGACTCGTCGTAGTTCGGGATGAAGTCGACGGTGTCTTCGTCGAGGTTGTCCAGCATCTCCATGCACGGCGGCGCCAGGCGGGCCTCCGTGTAACGCATTGCGGCCGGCGGGTCGTCCGGCGTGCCGAAGTTGCCCTGCGGGGCGATCAACGGCACCCGCATGTTGAAGTCCTGCGCCATGCGGACGAGCGTCGGATAGACGACCTGCTCGCCGTGCGGGTGGTAGTTGCCCGAGGTGTCGCCGGCGATCTTCGCGCACTTCCTGAACTTGGCGCGCGGGTGCAGATTCAGGTCGTTCATCGCGACCAGGATGCGGCGCTGCGACGGCTTCAGTCCGTCGCGTACCTCGGGCAGCGCGCGCGAGACGATCACGCTCATCGCGTACTTGAGGTAGCTCTCCTTCATCTCGTCCTCGATCATCAGATCGCGGACGTTGTCGATGGGTGCAGGGGGAGCGGAGTCGGACATCGTTCGGGGGTATCCTGGGGGGCTACCTGGCGGCGTCGGGGGCTTGGCGGCGCGCTCTCGAGAGGCGTTTCGTGGCGCGCGGCCCGCCGGCCGCTCTCACCGGACTCGCCGAGGAGTCCTAACGTGTTGAAATATAAGGAGTTATGGTAGTCAGAATCGGGCCCGAAAGTCCAGTTTCTTCTGGGCGTCAGCGACCGTGGTCACGGGCCTCTGCAGCCAGCTCCTCACGCCGTTCGCGGGCGGCATCCCGAACGGCTTGGGAAACCCCCTGGAGCGCCTCGATCCGGGCGTAGACGAGGCGCGCACCGCGCGGACGATCTGCACCCTCCAGAGCCCCTCCGTACGCCGCCAGGATCGCGGGCTGATCAGGCGCCAGCCGGGCCGCCTCGCGGAGCCACCGCAGGGCGGTGCCGTGCCGTCCGGCACGGCGGGCCAAGTCGGCCGACGAGACCAACGCGATCGCGCGGATGATGGGCAGCCGCTCGGGCTGCGTTGCCACGCTCAGCGGTTGGAGGACGGACATCAGTGGGTCGCGCTCGATCCGCCAGCGGGCGGGCACCGTGGCCAGCTCCCCGGGGAGGTGGGCGAGTGCGGCGAGCGTGAACCCCGCGATCGCGAGGATCAGCGTGCCGCGGAGTGCGCCCACGCGCCAGCGGTAGCCACGCCGGATCGTCTCGGACGACAGGTACGCCTGCACGAAGATCACTCGGTCTGCGATGGAGAAGTGCCGCCAACCCTTCGCCTCGCGGATGCCGCCGACTTCGTCTGCGATGCGCTCCAGCGCCCGCCCGAACGGATGGTCGGCTGGGTCGGGCGTCGACCCATCGTCGGGTGCGGGCTGTGGCAGTGTCTCGATGCCGAACACGTCGGCCTCCTGCTCGAAGCGGCGGGAGACGTAGCCGAACACCAGCCCGACCCAGAACAGCAGCCCGACGACGGCGCGCGTGAGCGGATGCACCGACGCCACGAACTCCGCGTACGCCGAGCCGAGGGCGCCCGGCAGGACCTGCATGAGGACGAGCACGCACGAGAACCCGAAGAAGAGCGGCACGTGCCCCCGTTTGGCGTGGCCCGCCTCGTGGGCGAACACGGCCTCGATCTCGTCGTCCTCGAGCGTCTCGAGCAGGCCGTCCGTGATGAAGACGTACCGCAGCCGCGGGAGCGCCCCGACGACCGCTGCGTTGACCTGAGAGCCTCCGGTGGGCCAGACGAGGATGTCGCGGGCGTGGAGGTTCACGCGCTCCGCGTAGGCCTCCAGGCGCGTGCGCAGCGGACCCGGCGGCATCGGGCGCGCTCGCCAGATCACGCGCAGGATGAAGGGCATCACGGCGAGCGCGACTCCGATGGTCAGGAGCATCAGCACGGACTGGCTGACGGGCAGCCGAGTGAGGATCTCCCGAGCCGCCGCGCGACGGGTCCCCGACGGTGCGAGGGTGAACACGTCCCAGAGCGCGAATACCGGCAGGATCGGACCGAGGGGCAGCAGCGCCTGACCGAGCTCGTTGCCGACACTGCGGATCGCTGAGTCCGGAACCACACCGAGGTCGCGGCCCGCGGGGTGGAACGCCACGCGGAGAATCGCGAGGAACGCCGCGAAGACCGCCAGTCGGACGAGGTGGGGCACGAGCACCCAATCGGCGACGCCGATCGCCGCCGGCAGCTCGCGACCATCGAACCCCTGCATGACGATACCGAACGCGATGAGCGCCCCGATGCGCCCGACGAGGAACGTTCGGGCGAAGGCGGGGAGTCCGTCGTCAGCCGCGACCCGGACGACGCGCGCCAGCGTTCGACCGCGCAGTGCGGCGAGGACCGCGAACACGGCGAACGTGACCACGATCGGGCCCACGCGCGGGACCGCTGGCGGGACGCCGGGCGGCGCGACGGCGTGCGCGCCGATGACGAGGGCGATCAGGTACTGGAGGAACGAGAGCATCGGTTCGCGACGAGCGTATCGATCACGAGCTGGACGACGTGGTACGCCGTGACCGGCAACAGTGCGAGGGGCCAGTTCGGGAAGTACTCGACGGCGAGGAACACCCCCACGAACAGCGTCTTCTGCGAGCCGGCGAACGCGACCGCGATCTGCTCCGTGCGCGGCAGCCCCGCCCCGCGAGCAAGCCACCACCCGGCGGCGAGGGCGACGCCATGTACTGCTCCACCCACGACGGCGAGCTGCCCGACGACAAGCGGTGAGTCGTGGATGCGCGCCTGCATCCGACTGACCGCCACCAGGACGATCGAGAGAACGAGCCCGCGGGCGATGACAGAGATGGCGGGCTTCCAGCGATCGGCGCGTGCCCCGAGGAAGCGTCGGAGGACCTGTCCGACGAGCACCGGAGCCAGGACGACGATGGCGAGGTCCGTCAGCAGCTGAGCCACCGGCACGGGCAGGGCCTCACCCAGGAAGACGATCAGCCAGAGCGGCACGGCCACGATCGTCGCCAGGTTGCTGAGGACGGTGAACGTCAGCGCCAGTGCGTCGTCGCCCCGCGCCAGGCGCGTCCATACCGTGGCGGACGAAAGCGTGCACGGCAGCGCTCCGAGGATCGTCATCCCCGCCCGCAGGTCGTCGCGCTCGGGGAAGAGGACCCAGGCCAGCAGGCCGCACGCGAGCGGGAGCACGAGGTGGTTCACGAGCCCCGCGACCGCCAGCCCACGGACGTTCCCGATCGCCTTCCGCAGACGCTCAGCGGGCAGCGTCACGGACATCAGGAACATGACGGTGACGATCAGGACCCGCTTCTGCTCGGCCAGCGCGAGGCCCGGCCCCGGCCAGAGGAGACCGAGCACGAGGACGGCGGCGAGGCAGAGGTTGAAGATCACGACGAGGTGGCAGTCGGAAGGCGCAAACCCCGTTGTCGGGCAGGGTTCTCCGCCGTCGACGGTTGATGCTCGAGCAGGGTATCTCAGCCTCCCGGCACTCGACGCTTGCAGCGCGGCGTGCGACTTCGCACGATGGAGGCGTCCAGGTCGGGGACCTGTGCGCGTGGGTCAGGGCCACGAAGGACGAAATCAGGGCGAGGAGTCTCCCCGCGTGCCCAAGTTGATTCTGGTCACCCCCGACGGCCGGCAGGTCGAGCATCCCCTCGGCGCCGAGCCCGTGTGGATCGGTCGCAGTCGCGAGAACGGCATGCCGATCACCGATCCGCGTGCCAGCCGTCGCCACTGCCGCGTCGAGCCCGACAACGGCAGCTACCGCGTCGTCGACGACGGCAGCGCCAACGGAACGCTCGTCAACGGCCAGCTCTCGCGCCGCCATGACCTCGGTCCCGGCGACGTGATCGAGATCGGCAAGACGCGCATCTTCTTCGAGCGCATCGACGAGGGGCGCACGCAAGAGCTCGAGCCGCCGTCGGACCCAGGGGCGCTGGAGCGCGAGCGTCAGAACCTCCTACGACTGCAGCGCACGGCCCGCGCGATCAACGGCGAACTCGATCGGTCGCGGCTGTTTGGCCTGTTGCTCGACCACGCCATCGACATCGTCCGCGCCGAACGCGGCTTCCTCATCGTGCCCAAGGAGGATGGCGATCTCGAGTTCGTGGCGTCGCGCAACTTCGCCGGCGACGACGTCGAGGCGACCGAGCTCGAGATCAGTCGATCGTTCGCCAATCGTGTGCTCGAGACGGGCGAGGCGGTCTGCGCCGTCAACGCCCAGGAGGACGAGCGCTTCCGCGACGTCGCGTCGATCTCGATCCTCGGGCTGCGCTCGGTGCTCTGCGTCCCGCTCCGCGAACGCGAGGACGTTGTCGGTGCGATCTACCTCGACAATCGGCTGGCGCGCCGCGCGTTCGGCCCCGACGACCTGCGGATGCTCGACTCGCTCGCCGATCACGCCGCCGTGGCACTGCGCAATGCGCGCCTGTTCGCGGACAACGAGGCGAGTCGACAGGAAGTCGAAGAGGCCCAGTCGCGTGTGCAGGATCTGAATGCGCGTCTCGAGCAGATCGTGCGCGGGCAGAGCGTGGAACTCGAGGGGCTGCGTGATGCCTTCCGGGCTCGCAAGACGATCGAGACCAAGTACCAGTACACCGAGATCATCGGGCGCAGCCCGACCGTGCTCCAGACGTTGCGGCTCCTCGACCGGGTCGTCGACTCCGAGGTCCCCGTCTACATCCACGGCGAGAGCGGGACCGGCAAGGAACTCGTCGCGCGTGCCATCCACACGCATGGCGCGCGGAAGGATGGACCATTCGTCTCCGAAAACTGCGCGGCTCTGACCGAGACGCTGCTCGAGAGCGAACTGTTCGGGTACGTGCGCGGCGCGTTCACCGGCGCCGACCGGCCGCGCAAGGGTCTGTTCGAGATGGCGCACCGCGGCACGCTGTTCCTCGACGAAGTGGGGGACATGAGCCAGGGCATGCAGCGCAAGCTGTTGCGCGTGCTGCAGGAGGGCGAGGTCCGCCCCGTGGGCGGCGTCGAGCCGGTGCGCGTCGACGTCCGCATCGTGAGCGCGAGCAACCGCGACCTGCGTGAGATGGTGTCGAACGGCGAGTTCCGTGAGGACCTCTACTACCGGCTCCGCGTCCTGCAGATCAGCATGCCGCCACTTCGCGAGCGTCGAGAGGACATCCCGCTTCTCGTCTCGCACTTCCACGATCGGGAGGCCCGCCGCTCGGGCGGCAAGCCGATCCGGCTCGCGCCCGGCGTGATGGACCACCTGATGGCCTACGACTGGCCCGGCAACATCCGTGAGCTCGAGAACGAGTGCCTCCGGATGGTGGCTCTCTCCGGTGAGGTCGTCGAGGCCGACGTCCTGTCCGAGCAGATCCGCGGGCACTTGCCGTCGTCTCTGCCGCCGGGACGCGCGGACGAGGTGCGCGACCTGAACCGGCTCGTTCAGGCGGTCGAAGTGGCCGAGATCGAGAAGGCGCTGCGCCTCTGCGAGGCCAATAAGACGAAGGCTGCCGAGAGCCTGAACATCTCGCGTTTCGCACTCCAGCGTAAGTTGGAGAAGTATGGGATCGAACTCGGAGAGCGATGACGCGTAACACTCTGTTCCGACGACGTGGCTTGGCGGCGGCCGTCGCCGTCGCCCTGGTGGCGATGGTGTCTGGGTTGGCTGGAGTGGCGTCCGGCGACATCATCACGCTCAAGGATGGGCGTCGCATCGGCGGCGAGGTGCTCTCGGAGAACTCGCGCCTCGTTCGCATCAAGGACGACGCCGGCAACGTCGAGGCGATCCGGACCGGCGACATCGAGAAGATCGAGAAGGGCGTCGATCTCGATCCCGCCGAGAGTCGCGCCGAGCGCGATGCGCCGTTCATGCCGGGCCTCTCGCTTCGAGAACGCATGAAGGTCGGCGCGGAGGCCGAGCGCTTCTCGGGACCGCTGGGGTTCAAACTGGCGGCCGCCGCGCGACCCCACGTGTGGGTCTTCGGTGACCACCCGCAGCTCGAGCTCTCGCGGCTGGCCGACAAGGTCGAAGCGACGCTCGTCGACTACGCCGACACGTTCGGAGTGCCGGTCGACGAAGTGCTCTCGGCATCCGACGCCGAACAGCTCTACGTCTTCCAGTTCCGGCAGGAGCCCCAGTACCTGCGCTTCATCGATCGCATCTACTCGCGCATGCGGGACGAGACCGTGAACGACGCGCGCCTGAAACTCATGAAGCGACAGAAGGGCTTCTGGGTGATGACGCCGCGCCCGCTGATCGGCCGCTACATGGGGCCGAGCACGATGCAGACCGAGGTGTCGAATGCGTCGCACTTGACCAGTCACCTCGCGCTCATGCTCCACGAGCCGGCGGGGGCGTGGATGCCGTGGTGGTTCCTCGAGGGCTTCGCGGTGTGGCAGGAGATCCGCGTCACGAGCTACGCGCTCACGTACTGCATCGAGGTCTCGCGCCCGGGGGAGTACGCCAAGGAGGGCACGCCCGACGCGGACGAGCTGGCCAAGGCCAAGCTCGAGAAGGCCTGGCGCAAGAAGGTGAAAGCGCGCGTGAGGCGCCGCGACGAGCGCGACCTCGCGATCCTCGGCGCCCTCTCGCTGAACGAGATCGAGCTGGACGACGTGCAGCAGTCCTGGAGCGTCGTCGATTGGCTGCACCGCACCGACAAACTGGTGAAGTTCACGCGGGCGTACAAGGAGCACCGCGAACTCGACAAGGCGCTGAATGAGTCGATCGAACTGGGGGTGACGGGGGCGCACGAGCGGTGGCGGTACTGGGTGCTCCAGCATTATTAGTCGGTCACGGCGATTGCTGGGGGCGTCGCCGGTGAGCGCGCGTCGACGCAGTGGCAATCGCCGCGCCCTCCGTATCTCTGGTCGGCTCCGCGGGTGCGAGAGCTCTCACGCGAGAGCCATCTCCTCGGCCGCACCCTTGCGTGGCCTCATCTCCCGCGTCACGGATCTTGCGCTGACGCGCAACCTCCGCGCCCCGGGGTCACGGCGATTGCTGGGGGCGACGTAGGTGGACGCGTGTCGAGTGGGTGGCAATCGCCGCGCCCTCCGTATCTCTGGTCGGCTCCGCGGCTGCGTGACCTCGCACGCGAGAGCAGCCCCCTCGGTCGCAGCCTTGCGTGGCCTCCACCTCCCGAGGCGCTGCGCTTGCGCTGACGCGCAACCGCAGCGCCTCGGGTGGGGATCCCAGCCAGCGCCGCCTCCTCCGTTCCAGGGGGGCTCCGCTTCGTCAATGGCACCCTAGGGGCGGGCTCCTGGCCCGCCCGCCCCGGCTGGGGGTGCTCGCTCCTCGCCGCATCCCGCCGCAGCGGCGCGTTCGATTTCCGGCGCGCGCCACCTCACTCGGGTCGTACGGGCGGATCTCCTGATCCGCCCCGCCCGGTGGCGTGGCGCGCCCATGTCGGGTCCGATGGCGCTCCGCGATCGATCCTCGTCATGCGGACGGCCATCGATCCATCGCCTTGCCGCCGGTCGCCGGCGTCGGGCGCGCCCTTGGACTCCGCCCTCCGACTGCCGTGCACGCAACCTGCTGGGTCCGCAGTGCGCGATACGCGCTCGGCGGCGTTCAGCGTTCGGCGAGGTCGCGAAGGTGCGGCTCTAGAAAGCGCCATGCCGTGAGTCCGACGGCACGCGCTGCCCGCTCGTTCGGGTGGTGATCGCCGGGGATCAGCTGCGTCGACAGCGGTGCACCCAACTCCGCTTCGATGTCGTCGTAGAGATCGCGGTAGGGGACGTCCGCTTCCGCGAAGACGTCGGGAGCGATGTGCTTGAACGCGCGCGTCGCGTCCTCCTCGCCCCACGCCCCGTGGATCTCGGCACCGGGAGCGCCGTTGATGGCGACGACGAACAGGCGGACGTCACGCGCCGCGCACCACTCGTTCAAGCGCCGGAACATCCCGCGCCCGAACGCTTGCGCCCGCGCAATGCGCGCACCGGCCGCGGCATCAGCCTCCGTCGCCGTGGGCGAGTCCGTCGACGTCGAGGCCGGGAGTCGCGCACTGTTGCTTGCCACGCCTCGTCGCTTCACCCGCAGCGTGTGCCACCGCACGAGCGCGTGACGGGCGAGCTGTACGAGGTGCGAGTGATGCAGCAGCCAGTCGTAGCCGGGGACGTGAGTGAGCGCGCGCATGCCCGACGTGGTCTTCGCGTGCGGTGTGCCGCGTCGCACGCCCGAAGCTGTCGCCGCATCCAACTCGTACAGCCCGTCGTCCCACGAGCGATCGATGTCCCGCGACGACAGGAACACGAGGATCGCACGTGGCGCGAGCGCTTCGGCTCGATCCTCCACCCACGCGAGCACGTCGTCCGTGCCCCAACCTCCCGCTCCGCCGTTCAGGATCTGCAGGTGACCCCTGCCAATCGCGCGATCCGCCTCGCTCTGCAGCACGGCGACGTGCGTGTCCTGCTCATCAAGGAGCCACCCGAACGTGACCGAATCCCCGAGCGCGAGGACGCGTGCCCCCTCGCCCGTCAACTCGCCGCCGCGCAGGCCCTCGCTGTTGATGCGATAGGAGACGTCGCGCGCCCGATTGCGATGTCGGGCGACGGCGTTTGGAAGATTGACGAAGTACCCGCCGTCTGTGAGCAGCCGCCATCGCCCGGAGAGCTGCTGCGGCGCCCACATCCGGACGATGACCTCAGCACCTCCAAGCCCGATCACCAGCGCGACTCCGACCGCGAAGAGTCGAAACAGCCACCGCCGTCGCCGACTCGGAGTGACCCCGGTCGGCGTTGAGTTCGAAGACGGCGGCGGGTCCGGAGTGTTCGCGATGCGGCGAGTCTATCGACGCCTAGTTCGCGCGTGCGCAACCGCCGCGACCCGCCACGATCTCGACCGACGACCGCCCGCGTCACGTGGCGGGTCCGCTGCGCACGATCCATCTACATCGCCCGCGCGGACCCGAGCGGGCGGGGCGGATCAGGAGATCCGTCCGTACGCGGCCGTTGACGTGGCGTGACCCGGGTGGCCGATTCGGACACGGTGCGCGGCCCGGGGCGGGAGCACGGTCATCGACCGGTGGCTGTCCGCATCACGAGGGTGGTCCGCAGAGCGCCATCGGACCCGCACCGCCCGCGCGGATCCCAGTGGGCGGGGCGGACCAGGGGGTCCGCCTCTACGGCGCCGTTGACAGAGCGATCGCGTCGGACTGGCGGGGCCGAGGTCGCGAGGGACACCCACCCGAGGCGCTGCGGTTGCGCGTTAGCGCAAGCGCCGTGACGCGGGAGCATGAGGCCACGCAGGCTGCGACCGAGGGGCAACGCTCTCGAGAGAGAGCGGACGCAGCCGCGGAGCCGACCAGAGACATGGGAGGCGCGGCGATTGCCGCATGTCCCGAAGCTTGCCCCCAACCAACCGCCCGCAATCGACGTGACCCCGAGGCGCGGAGGTCCTCGACCGGCGCCGCTGGCACTCGCGAGACGCGTGACGAGACCGAGCACACGCCAGACAACATCGAAGGGCGCGGCGATTGCCACTGAGTCGACGCGCGCCCACCAACGACGCGCCTCGCAACCACCCATCCCCCCCGCGCGCACCGGATCCTCCCCCGGGGCGCTGCGGTTGCGCGTTAGCGCAAGCGCCGTGACGCGGGGAATGAGGCCACGCAAGGCTGCGACCGACGGGCCGGACCTCACGTGCGAGGTGACGCAGCCGCGGAGCCGACCAGGGACATCGAAGGGCGCGGCGATTGCCACTGAGTCGACGCGCGCCCACCAACGACGCGCCTCGCAATCGCCGTGACCTAGCTCAGGTTCAACGCCATCAGGAACTCGGCGTTGGTCTTCGCCATCTGGACCTTATCCATCAGGAGTTCCATCGCGTCGGCCGGGTTCATGTCGTTCAACACCTTGCGCAGGATCCAGACGCGCTTCAGCTCCTCCGGGTCGAGCAGCAGCTCTTCCTTTCGGGTGCCGGAGCGCTGGATGTCGATGGCCGGGAAGATGCGCTTGTCCGCGAGCTTGCGCTCGAGGTGCAGCTCCATGTTGCCGGTGCCCTTGAACTCCTCGTAGATGACCTCGTCCATGCGCGAGCCCGTCTCGACGAGTGCGGTGCCGAGGATGGTGAGCGAGCCACCCTCCTCGCAGTTGCGCGCGGCGCCGAAGAAGCGCTTCGGGCGCTGCAGCGCGTTCGCGTCGACACCGCCAGAGAGGATCTTCCCGGAGTGGGGGACCTCGGTGTTGTAGGCGCGTGCGAGTCGCGTGATCGAGTCGAGCAGGATCACGACGTCCTTGCCGTACTCGACGAGTCGGCGTGCACGCTGGATGACCATTTCGGCCACCTGCACGTGACGCGACGCCGGCTCGTCGAACGTCGACGAGATCACCTCGCCCTTCACGCTCCGCCGCATGTCCGTGACCTCCTCGGGCCGCTCGTCGATGAGCAGGACGATGAGGTGGCATTCGGGGTGGTTCGTCGCGATCGACTCCGCGATCTTCTGGAGGATCATGGTCTTGCCGGCACGCGGCGGCGAGACGATGAGGCCGCGCTGGCCCTTGCCGATGGGCGTGATGATGTCCATCACGCGCATCTCCGTGCTACCGGCACCGTTCTCCATGATCAGCCGCGCCTCGGGGTAGAGGGGCGTCAGGTCGTCGAACACGACGCGCGTCGGTAGGTCATCGGACTTGTGCCCGTCGACTTCGTCCACGCGGAGCAGCGCGAAGTAGCGCTCGTTCGCCTTCGGCGGGCGGATGGGGCCCTTGATCTGCTGTCCGGTGCTCAGGTTGAAGCGGCGGATCTGCGAGGGCGAGACGTAGATGTCATCGGGCGCCGCGATGAAGCTGTACCAGGGTGAGCGCAGGAACCCGAACCCGTCGGGCAGCACCTCGAGCACGCCTTCGCCGTAGACCAGGTCGCGCTGCGCGATCTTGTGGCGGAGGATGCGGAAGATGAGCTCCTGCTTCTTCACCCCGGCGAAGTCCGTCAGCCCGTCCTCGATGGCGAGCTTGTGGACTTCGGCCATCGGAAGCATCTGCAACTCCCAGATGTTCGTCGACGGACGACCCGAGTCGGGTTCGTAGTCGCTCCAGTCCTCGTTCTCGACGTCGAAGATCTCGAACTCCGGGCTGCCTCGGCGCGGGCGTCGACCGCGTCGGCCGCGTCGACCGCGAAGGCGACGCGCCTCCTCTGCAGACTCTCCGGGACCGAGGCTCGCGTCGGAACTCGCGTCGCTATCGCCCCTCGCGCCGCCGTCTCCCGCGTCGACCGTGTCGCGCGACTCGGAGCGCTCGGACCGCTCGGACCGCTCGGAACGCTCGGAACGCTCAGAGCGCTCAGAGCTCGACGACGGCGCTGCCGCCTCCGGCTCGGCCTTCGCCCGCGCCCTGGACTTCGGTGCGACATCGAGGCCGAGGTCGGCGCCGAACTCGTCGGTCGGCGGCGCCTCTTTCGCTGGCGCCTTGCGACGACGGGTCGTCTTGCGCGGCTTGCGTGCCGGCTTCTTCTCGGGCTCGCCCTCGTGGGTCTCAGCGCTCTCCGACATCGTCCAATCCTCCGGCGGCATGGTTCCCGCCGTTCGTGGTCACGGCCGGGGCGATCTCGTCGAGAAGTGCTGCCACCTCTCGACCGAGCGTCGCCGCATCGGCCTCGTTCTCGAGGACCCGGTCCGACCGGGCCTCCTTCTCCGCCGCCGAGAGCTGACGCTCCGCGCGGCGCCGCACCTCGTTCGCATCCCAACCGCGCGTCTCGTGGGCTCGACTGAGCCTCAGGGCCTCGGTGGCAGTCACACAGATCGTGACGTCGCAGAGAGCATCGAGCCCACCCTCGAAGAGCAGGGCACAGTCGATGATCGCGGCGCGCGGCCGGTCCACGTGCGCCGCCGCCAGCGCCGCGAGCACGCTCTGGCGAACGCGCGGGTGCACGATGGCCTCGAGTCGGTCGAGGGCTGCCTCGTCGTCGAAGACAGCGGCGGCGAGCGCGCTCCGGTCGAGCGAGCCGTCAGCGGCGACGACCGACTGGCCGAAGGCGACGGCCACCTCGCGCTGCACCTGGGGCTCGAGGAGCACCGTGTGGCCAATGCGATCGACATCGAGCACAGTGCAACCGAGTTCGGCGAACGCTCGCGAGGCCGCGGACTTCCCTGCAGCGACCGCCCCGGTCACGCCCACGACGGGCGCAACGGTGCGTTCGGCGCGGAGCTCGCTGACAGGTTCGTTCGGGAAGGTCACGGCCGAGATGAACGCCTCCGACGCGCGGGGTCATTGCGCGCGACGCGGGGACTGCGGATCGACGACGGGGGAGTTTTCCCTGCAGTCGGACGGGGCGCCGGAGGGTCCCACGAGGGGGTCTGGACGCCGGATCGGCCGAGCGGCGAAGGGCGGTTGGCTCGCGTTCTGCCGAGGTGGCTCGCGAGCGCGGGGAGGGGTGTCCCCGCCGGTCGGAGACGTTAGGAGCCCCGCTCATCGGTGTCAACCTCGTTCGGTGCGGAGGAGGGCTCGCGGGCCTCCGGCGCGGAAGTCGGGGCCGCACGACGACTTGACACGATCGCTGGTTGCTCTTTTTCCGTTGACCGTCGCGAATCCACGGGGCTATCTTCCGCCGGTTCCGACGCGCCACCTCAGGGTGGGAATGGGCATTCCCGTAGGGTTGGCGTGTTGGGATATGCTGGGACCGGGCGCATCCGTCTGGATCGGACATTCGAGACTGCACCAGACTCCGGCTCACCGGAGGGAGGGCGTTGATGTTCAGGGCACGTGAAAGAGGGATGTCCTACTGGCCGTTCGTGGTCAGCCTGGTCGCTTTGTTGGTGGTGACCTTCATGTGGTACGAAGCCATGAAGGTTGAAGAGGACCTGCGGTCCGACGCCTCGCGCGCCAAGACCGCTACGTCCGAGTGGCAGACGAAGTACACCGCGATGAACAACCGGCTCCTCGAGTTGGTCGACTCGACGGGCTACGCGGGTACTGACAGCTATCCGGACAAGGAGGCCATCGGCGCCGACGTCCAGAAGTTCCTGACGAGCATGCGCGAGCAGCTCACGCTCGAGTTCGAGACTGACAAGTTCGCCCCGACGGGTGACGGCGGCAAGATCGAGCAGATCGGTCAGGGCAAGTTCCGCGTGACGTACATGCCGGCGGAGGCCGAGCTCGCTCGCGCCACCACGGTCGAGAGCGTGTTCCCCATCGTCTTGGCCGCTGCCAAGCGCATGCTGGTGGACGTGAACCACCACGTGCAGCAGAAGGCGACCGCTGAGTCCGGACTCGCCTCGGCGCAGAGCGCCCATGGCAACAGCCTGACCCAGAAGGATCAGACGATCAGCGATCTGCAGACGCAGATGCAGGCCCTCCAGGCCAACCTGGCGGAGCAGGGCAGCGACCTGCGCGATCAGATCGCCGCTCTCGAGGGCAACCTCAACTCGGCTCGCAGCGAGCTCGAAGAGTTCCGCGCGCAGTCCGACAAGACGGTCGCCGACCTCTCGAACAAGCTGAGCCAGTCGAAGGGTGAGGTCATGCGCCTCAACCAGCGTGAGGTTCCGTTTGTCTCCGAGGGTCCCGACGGCGAGGTGCTGGCTGCTGACGCCGGCATGGCCATTCTCGATCGCGGCAAGACCGACATGCTCATGCCGGGCACGGTGTTCACCGTGCTGGGTCGCGCCAAGGGCGGCGCCCTGTACGCCAAGGGGATCGTCAAGGTCACCTCGGTTGACGCGGAGACCGCGCGTTGCCGCGTCATCGAGGAGGCCTCGCGCGCCGACCCGATCGGCTCCGGCGATCTGGTCCAGAGCGGCACGTACTCGCCGAACCGCAAGTTGCACTTCCACCTCCTGGGCGAGTTCTCGCGCATGGGGAAGTCGCAGGCTGAGTCACGTCTGACGTCGCTCGGCGCTTCGATCGACAACGACGTGCTCACGACGACGCACTACCTCGTGATGGGCACGCCGGGACCCGGCGTGGACAACCTCGAGGACACGGATGCGTATCGTCGGGCCAAGGAGTACGGCACGCCGATCATCACGGAGAGCCAGCTCTCCTCGTTCACGCGCTATTAAGCCGCTCACGAACAACCCCCTGCGGGCCGTGCGTCTCTGGACGCACGGCCCGCTTCGCGTTCCGATGGACCTGTGGCGGACCCAGATGGACCTGTGGCGGACGAAGACGGACCTGTGACCGACGAACAAGGACCGGCGATCGACGACGACGGCCCTCCCGACGACCAGCCGATGAGCCTCGGGCAGCACCTTGAGGAACTGCGGAAGCGTCTGATCTTCGCGACGCTCTGGCTGGCGGTCGGGACCGGCGTCTGCCTGGCGTTCGATCGCGAGCTGCTCGAGATCATCGCAGCGCCGGTGAGAGAGGCGATCGCCGAGGGCGATGGCGAACTCATCGCCACCGGCCTGCCCACGGTGTTCTTCACCGCTCTGAAGGCGTCGATTGTGTTCGGGCTCTTCCTGACCGGACCGATGGTGATCTGGCAGCTCTGGAAGTTCGTGGCCGCCGGCCTGTATGCGCGGGAGAAGAAGTACGTCCGCGTGTTCGCGCCGTTCTCGTACCTCCTGTTCGTCGCCGGAGGCAGCTTCTTCTACTTCGTCGTTCAGCCCGTGATGCTGCGCTTCTTCGTTGGGTACGGCACGGGAGCCTCGCTGCTCGGTCTCGAGGAGAAGGTCGAGACCGGGACGGCCATCGCGACCGGGACGGCCGGTGCGACCGTTGAGGTGGCAGCGACCGTTGAGGTGGCAGCGACCGGGGCGTCCGACGTCATCGTCAAGGTGATGCCGGACATCGGGGAGTGGTTCAACCTGTTCCTCGGGATGCTCCTGATCAACGGGCTGATCTTCCAGCTGCCGCTTCTCATGGTGATCGCGCAGCTCATGGGCATCGCGGAGTGGCGGACGTTCGTGGCGTTCCGGCGGCACTTCATCGTCGGCAGCGTCATCGGCGCGGCGTTCCTGACGCCGACCGGCGACGCGGTCACGCTGGCGATGACCATGGTGCCGATCATCTTGCTGTTCGAAGTGGGGATCGTGCTGTGCCGCCTAATGGGCGGCCGGCGGGAGAAGGAGACGGGATGAGGCTTGCGATCGTGGGTTCCCGAGGCGCTGGGAAGAGCACGCTCTTCCGCGCGTTCACCGGAGATGAACCGATACCGCCGCGTCCCAATCAGCCGGCCATCGCGGTCGTGCGCGTCCGCGACGAGCGGCTGGAGTGGCTGCGGGATCACCACCAGCCGAAGAAGTACACGCCGGTCGCGATCGAGGTCTGCGACTTCCCCGGCCTGCCGGAGCCCGGCGAGATCGACGGTGCCAAGCTGAGCGAGCTCCTGGCTGCGGCGCGCGAGGCCGACGGCCTGATCATCTGCGCACGCGGGTTCGAGGACCCGACGTACCCGTACCGCGTCGCCACGCCGGATCCCGCCGCCGACGCCGAGAACGTGCTCACCGAGCTCGTGTTCGCCGACCTCGAGATCGCGATGCGACGCATCGAGAAACTCGAGCGCAAGGGCGGCAACGCGATCGACATCGAGAAGCAGGAGCTGAAGGCGCTCCACCGAGTGCGCGAAGCGCTCGAGGACGGTCGGGCGGTCAAGACGGTCAGTCTCAATTCCGGCGAACAGAAGCTGCTGCGCGGATTCCGCTTCCTGACGGAGAAGCCGATCGCGTTGGTTCTGTCGCTGCCGGACGAGGGCGGACCGGACGTGGCCGGCGTTGCGGGCGACTTCGAGGCGCGCCTCGCGGTGCGGGCGAAACTGGAGGCCGAGATCGCTGAACTCGACGACGACGATCGCACCGAGTTCATGGAGGATCTCGGGATCGAGAGCCTCGCCAGCGAGTCGGTCGTCGCCGCCGCGTTCCGCGCGTGCGGCACGATCTCGTTCTTCACCACGGGCGAGGACGAGGTGCGCGCGTGGGAGATCCCCACCGGCTGTCCGGCCGTGGAGGCAGCGGGCAAGATCCACACCGATCTGCAGCGCGGGTTCATTCGGGCAGAGGTCTATTCGTACGACGACTTCCGCGGCGTCGACGGCGATCTCGCCGGCGTGAAGAAGGCCGGGCGCTTCCGCGTCGAGGGCCGCGAGTACGTCGTGCAGGACGGCGACATCGTCAACGTGAGATTCTCGGTCTGACGCCATGCGAGCCGCGATCCTCTCGACGGGTGACGAGTTGGTCCGGGGACGGACGCAGGATCGCAACGCGGCAGAGATCGCCCGGGCTCTGAGCGCCGAGGGACTGACTGTGGTCAGCATCGCGGTGGTCGGCGATGACCCGGACGCCCTGGCCGAGGCGATCCTCCGCGCGGCGTCCGTGGCGGACGTGGTGGTCATGTCAGGTGGCCTCGGTCCGACGGAGGACGACTGCACGCGCGTGGCTGCGGCCCGCGCTGCTGGGACGAGGGTCGTCCGGTCACCGGAACTGGTTCGCTGGCTGGAGGAGCGTTGGGCGCGGCGCGGCCAGGACATGCCAGTGAGCAACCTCTTGCAGGCGGATCTTCCGGAGGGCGCCGAGATCGTTCCGAACGCGTACGGCACCGCCCCGGGCTTCGAGGTCCGGGTCGGGGAGGCGCGCTTGTTGGCGCTCCCGGGGCCACCTCGGGAGATGCGCGGGGTGCTCGCGGACGAGGTGCTGCCTCGCATTCGAGCACTGCGGGGCGAGACGACGCGCGTCGTGCGCACGCGGAGCCTCGAGACGTTCGGCGAACGCGAAGCCCGGGTGGGCGAACTGCTCGGAGAGCTGATGGCGCGCGACGCGCGTCCGCGCATCGGGACCACGGCGGCGCGCGGCGTGATCCGAGTGATCCTGCACGCCGAGGGAGACGCCGCCGCGGTCGATGCGCTCCTCGATGCCGCCGTCGCCGAGGTACAGGGGCGCCTGGGACGACACGTCTTCGGTGTGGACGGGCAGACGCTCCCCGAGGTCGTCGCAGCGGCTCTGGTGAGGTCCGGCACGACGATCTCGACGGCGGAGAGTTGCACTGGGGGACTGGTCGCGGCGGCGTTGACGTCGCAGCCCGGCGTGAGCGCGATCTTCCCGGGGAGTGTCGTCGCGTACGCGAACGAGGAGAAGACGCGGCTGGCCGGGGTGCCGGCGGCGCTGATCGAAGAGCATGGCGCGGTGAGTGAAGAGGTCGCGCGGGCGCTGGCAGATGGCGTCCGCGAGCGGTTCGCCACCGACCTCGGCATCGGCATCACCGGGATTGCGGGACCGGACGGCGGGACGGAGGAGAAGCCGGTCGGTCTGGCGCACCTCGCCCTTGCCGCCGAGGGGCACACGACGCATCGTCGGCTGCTGCTCCCCGGCGATCGCGCGCTGGTGAGAGAGCTGGCGACGAAGTGCGCGCTGGATCTGGTCCGGCGGCACCTGGGCGGGTAGGGGCGCGCGGGCCGCGGGGATCGGTCGTCGGCGTCCAACGGCAGCCCCGACGTGGGTGACCGGCGGCAAGCCTATGGACCGCTCGCCGTCCGGATCACGAGGTTCGATCGCTGAGCGCCATCGGACCCCAGATGAGCGCGTGACCCCAGCGGGCGGGGCGGATCAGGAGATCCGCCCGTACGACCCGATTGAGGTGGCGCGGCCCGAGGATCGGACCCGCACCAGCGGTCGGATGCGCCAAGAAGCGGGAGCGAGGTCATCGACCGAGGGCCGTCCGCACCACGAGGGTCGTCCGCGGTGCGCCAGTGGACCCGCCTGGCGCGGATGACCCCAACGGGCGGGGCGGACCAGGGGGTCCGCCCCTACGGCGCCATTGACGAAGCGGACCCGCTGGATCGGAGGAGACCCAACCCGTCCGGATCCGCGCCCGGGGCGCGCTGGTTGCGCCCGAGCGCAAGCAGCGTGACGCGGGAGATGAGGCCACGCAAGGCTGCGACCGACGGGCACCGCGCTCGCGTGCGAGGTGACGCAGCCGCGGAGCCGACCAGGAACACGGGAGGCGCGGCGATTGCCGCATGTCCCGGTCGGCGTCACCAACCACCGGCTAGCAGTCGACGTGACCCCGGGGCGCGCTGGTTGCGCCCGAGCGCAAGCAGCGTGACGCGGGAGATGAGGCCACGCAAGGCTGCGACCGATGGGCACCGCGCTCGCGTGCGAGGTGACGCAGCCGCGGAGCCGACCAGGAACACGGGAGGCGCGGCGATTGCCGCACGTTCGAATCGCGTCACCAACGGACAACCAGCAATCGACGTGACCCCGGGGCGCGGCGGTTGCGCGCCAGCGCAAGCGCCGTGACGCGGGGAATGAGGCCACGCAAGGCTGCGACCGATGGGCACCGCGCTCGCGTGCGAGGTGACGCAGCCGCGGAGCCGACCGGGAACACGGGAGGCGCGGCGATTGCCGCATGTCCCGGTCGGCGTCACCAACCACCGGCTAGCAATCGACGTGACCCCTCGCCGTGACGCGATCCTGGTGAGGCCACGCAAGGGTGCGGCCGAGGGGCCACGCTCTCGACGCCGAGCCCTCGCACCCGCGGAGCCGACCAGAAAGGAGAGCCGGGGTTCGCGGCGCGGCGGTTGCGCGTCAGCGCAAGCGCCGTGACGCGATCCCCGGCCAGGACTCGAACCTGGATCAGAGGGACCAAAACCCACTGTGTTGCCATTACACCACCGGGGAGGCGCTGCCTGGGACTGTACCCCGCAGCCTCCGGCCTCCCCGAAAATGAGGCGGGCCGCGGAGTGGCTTGGTAGGCTCCGCCCTCTTCCGCAGGGGCTCCCCGCTCCCGCGGTCCCGGACCAGGTGATCCGGGCCAACCGGCCGCCCCCCGACCGGAGTTCGATGACGTGAGATACGGGCCCCTGAGTGGCGGCCCGCCGGACGGCGCCCCCGCCCGGCTGAACGGGATTGACCCATGGCACGACGACGGCCCCTGGCCGCGGTGATTCTCGCCGCTGGACAGGGCACACGCATGAAGAGCGAGCGTCCCAAGGTGGCGTTCGAGGTCTGTGGCTGGCCGATGGTCCGTCACGTGGTGGAGGCCGTGCGCGGTCTGCGCCCGGAGCGTGTGGTCGTGGTCGTCGGGTACGGCCGCGAGATGGTCGAGAGGGCGCTTGCGGGGATTCCGGGCATCACGTTCGCGGTGCAGAAGCAGCAGAAGGGCACCGCTGACGCCGTGAAGGCCGGTCTGAGCGGGCTGAAGGGCTTCGACGGAACCGTGGTCGTCCTCAGCGGCGACGTGCCGCTCGTGCGGACCGAGACGCTCCGCACCCTGGTCCAGCGCCATCACCGTGGCCGCTCGGCCGCCTCGCTCCTGAGTGTCGTCCTAGACGATGCCGGCGCGTACGGCCGCGTGCTGCGCGACGCGAAGGGGAACTTCGTCGGGGTTCGCGAGGCGAAGGACTGCTCCGACGAGGAGCGCGCGGTGCGCGAGATCAACTCCGGACTCTACGCGTTCGACTCCGACGAACTGCGTTCGGCGCTCCGTGCCGTGCGATCGAACAACGCGCAGGGCGAGTACTACGTGACGGACGTGCCGCAGATCCTCCTGCGCCGTGGCAAGCGCGTCCTCGCCGTCGATTGCGGCACCGAGGACGAGGTCCTCGGGGTGAACAATCTCAGCGAGCTCGCCGAGGCCGGCACGCGGTTGCGCTGGCGCCGCCTCGAGGAGCTGATGGCGGCGGGCGTGGAGATCCAGGACCCCGCCACCACGTTCGTGGCGATGGGGTCGCAGATCGGTCGCGGCACGCGCATCCTGCCCTGCACGGTGATCGAGCCGGACGTCGTCGTAGGCGAGGACTGCGAGGTCGGGCCGTTCACGCATCTGCGACCGGGCACGGTCATGAAGAACCGCGCCGAGGTCGGGAACTTCGTCGAGACGAAGAAGGCCGTCATCGGCGAGCGCACGAAGGCCAAGCACCTCACGTATCTCGGTGACACCGAGATCGGTGCGGGGACGAACGTGGGCTGCGGAACGATCACGGCCAACTACGACGGCAAGAACAAGCACCGCACGACGATCGGCAACGACGTCCACATCGGCAGCGGGACGGTGCTCGTCGCACCCGTCCGCGTCGGTGACGGTGCCACTACTGGTGCCGGTGCGGTTGTGACGGCCGGACGAGACGTGGCCCCCGGAGACGTCGTGGTCGGCGTCCCCGCGAGGAGCCTCGGCAAGCAGAAGCACGCTGCCGTGAAGGCGACGCGCAAGGGAGGGAAGCGATGATCGTCGGTCCGCTTCAGGTCTTCACGGGCAATGCCAACCCGGACCTCGCGCGGCGCGTCTGCAGCCGCTTGGAGATCCCAGTCGGGAAGGTGTCGATCACTCCGTTTCCCGACGGCGAGATCGACGTGAAAATCAACGAGGACGTGCGCGGCCGCGACGTGTTCGTGATCCAACCGACGTGCCCGCCGGTGAACGACAGCCTGATCGAGCTGCTGCTGCTGGTCGACACGCTGCGGCGTGCGTCAGCCGCGCGCGTCACGGCGGTGATCCCGTACTTCGGTTACGCCCGCAAGGATCGCAAGGACGAGGGCCGTGTGCCGATCAGCGCCAAGCTGGTCGCCAACATCATCACGCGCTCGGGCGTCGACCGCGTGGTCTGCCTCGACCTGCACGCCGCGCAGATCCAGGGGTTCTTCGACATCCCGGTCGACCACCTCTACGGCTCGCGCGTCTTCCTCGATCACTTCCAGCGCAACCGCATGTTCGGCAACGACGGCTGTGTCGTCGCGCCGGACGTGGGTGGCATCAAGCAGGCACGTGCCTACGCGAAGCTGTTGGGCCTCTCGCTCGCCATCGTCGACAAGCGGCGCATGTCGTCCGACATGGCCAAGGCGATGCACATCATCGGCGACGTCGACGGCAAGCGCTGCCTGCTCGTGGACGACATGATCTCGACCGCGGGCACGATGAGCGAGGCCGCTCGCGCGTTGCGCGAGAACGGCGCCAGCGAAGTGCACGTGGCGGCGACGCACGCTGTGTTCTGTGGTCCCGCGAAGGAGCGCCTGGAGGCTGCGCCGATCGACTCGATCGTCGTGACCGACAGCATCCCGCTGCGGGAGTCGAGTCCGTCGGGAGTGACCGTGCTGTCGTGCGGGGACCTCCTCGGCGACGCGATCCTACGGATCCATCAGGGACGCTCGGTCTCGAAGCTGTTCCCGGTCTAGTGAGAACCCGAGAGAGAACCCCAGAGAGAACAGGGTCCGGTGGGAACGCCCACCGGTCAGGAGGATGAAGAGATGAAGGTCGTGACTCTTTCTGCTGAGCCGCGCGAGGACACGGGTTCCGCGGTCGCGCGGCGGTTCCGTCGTGCGGGCCGGTTGCCCGGGATCATCTACGGCGAGGGCGTCGAGCCGCGCAGCGTCACGCTGACCATGCGTGACTTCTCGCGCGCACTCGAGGACGGCGCGCGCGTGCTGGATCTCGTGATGGAGGGCGTTGGCGAGGCGCGTGTGCTGCTCAAGGACGTCCAGTGGGACGCTCTCGGGCGCCGTCTGCTCCACGCCGACTTCCTGCGGCTGTCGCCGGACAAGGAGATCGAACTGGCCGTGCCCGTCGACTTCGTCGGCGTGCCCAAGGGCCTCTCGGCTGGCGGCATCGTGGCGGTGACGTCGAACTACATCACGCTGCGCTGCCTTCCGACGAACATCCCGGAGAAGGTGGTCGTCACGATGACCGAGCTCGGTCTGGGTGAGTCGCTCTACGCTCGCGACGTGGAACTGCCGGAGAACGTCGCACTCGCCGTCGATCCCGACAGCGTGGTCGTGACCTGCGCGGCGCCGCGTGGCACCGAGGACGACGATGAGGACGAAGGCGACGACGAGGCCTCGGTCGAGGTCGCCAGCTAGGCACGATGAAACTCGTCGTGGGCATCGGCAATCCTGGACGCGAGTACCTCGGAACCCGCCACAACGTGGGGTTCGAGATCGTGGAGCGCGTGGCATCGCGCAACGGTCTCACCCTGGAGCGGGAGAAGAGGCTCAACGCGCGCATGGTTCGCGGTCGCATCGGAGACGAGGAGGTCGCCCTCCTCGAGCCGTTGTCGTACGTGAACCGTTCGGGACCGGTGATCGCACGCGTCGCGCGCGAGCGCGACGTCGCCCACGACGACGTCTTGATCGTCTTGGATGACTTTCACCTCGAGTTGGGCGGCCTGCGTCTGCGTGCGCAGGGCTCCGCTGGAGGGCACAACGGAATGCGGTCGATCATCGCCCACATCGGCGATGACCTGCCGCGACTACGCGTCGGCATCGGCACGCCCCCTCCAGGGCAGGCCGAGCAGTTCGTCCTCACGCGCTTTCGCCCCTCGGAGCGGGATCGCATCGAGGAGGCCTACGAGGACGGCGCCGACTGTGTCGAGTCCTGGGTTCGCCTGGGAACCGGCGGAGCGATGAACAGACACAACGGATGACGGGAGGGGGCCGGGCGAACGAACGCCTGCCTGTGTTCTCCCGACGGAGGCTGAGTTGAGGAACTACGAAGGCATGTTCCTGTTCGACAACGGACAGGCCGTGAAGGAATGGGACGGCATCGTCGAGGTGGTGACCAGCACGCTCGAGCGCTACGGCGCTGAGATGGTCCTTCATGGGAAGTGGGACGAGCGCAAGCTCGCCTACCCGATCAAGGGTCGCAACCGCGGCACCTACCTCTTGGCGTACTTCAAGGCACCGCCGCCGTCGATCGCGCAGATGCGCGCCGACCTCCTCCTGAAGGAGGATGTGCTGCGGTTCCTGATCCTGGCAATGCCGGAGGACGCCTCCATTCCGGAGACGCTCGAGCAGAAGCGCATGCTGCCCGAGGAAGAGGATCGTCGTGGCGGCTTCGGCGGTGACCGCGATCGCGGTGGCTTCGGTGGTGGTGGCGGCGGTGGTGGCGGCGGTGGCCGTCGTCGTCGCGAGGAAGAGCGCCCAGCCGCAGCCGCTGCAGCACCCGCTGCCGCAGCTACGGCAGAACCCGCTGCAGAACCCGCTGTGGCTCCGGCCGCGGCTCCGAAGAAGGATGCGACCGAAGCCGCGCCGGCAGAGACCGGGGCAGGAGGCGAGGCCTGATGGGACAACAGGACGGCAAGGAACGCTTCAAGCGCTTCAAGGGCAAGAACCGCTGCCGGTTCACCCGCGCGAAGATCAAGTACATCGACTGGAAGGACATCCCGACCCTCCAGCGTTTCACGACCGGGCAGGGGAAGATCTTCTCCCGCAAGCGCTCCGGCATCTCGACGCGTCACCAGCGACAGCTGAAGCGCGCGATCAAGTACGCCCGCTTCATGGGACTGATGCCGTACGCGGCACGCTGAGGAGGACCCGATGAAGGAGCTCATGCTGCTGAAAGAGGTCGCTGGACTCGGTGAGCCCGGTGACGTCGTGAAGGTCCGTTCGGGGTTCGCGCGCAACTTCCTGTTGCCGCGCCGACTCGCGGCGCCCATCTCGGCGGATGCCGTGAAGCAGGCCGAGGCCTACGGCAAGCGCCGCACTCTCGTGCTGGCGAAGAAGCGTGACGAGGCGGCGGCGCAGGTTGCCCGTCTCGAGAACGTCTCCGTGCATGTCGAAGCGCGCGCCGCCGAGGGCGGAACGCTCTACGGCTCGGTGACCGCGGCGATCATCGCCGAGGCCATCACCAAGGAAGGCGTCGCTGTAGAGGCGAGTGGGATCGTGCTCGCTGAGCCGATCAAGGAACTCGGCATCTACGAGATCGGCGTCAAGGTGTTCGCCGACGTCACGTCAACCGTGAAGCTGTACGTGGTCGCGCCTCCCCCCGAGGACGCGACCGGAGCCGGCGCCTAACGCGCCGCAACGTGGGGCGCGGCCCGATCCACTTGTGGACGGGCCGCGCGCCGTTCCGGACCGCCCGACGAGCCAGTTGGGGATGGGCAGTTCCGGACAGGGAACTCCGGACAGGGAGTTCTGCAGGGTGACTTCCGCAGGGTGACTTCTGCAGGGGGGGGGAGCTGACCGCGTTGGCACGCACGCGCCACCCGCTCCCGGATGCGCACTGGCCGACCTCTGACGAGGCCGCGGCCTCTCGACTGTTCTCGCCCGTGCGGATCGGTCAGAGCTGCGTGGCGTCCTCGCGCACCTGGGTGCCCGCGATGGTGCCGTGGCGCGCCACCGAACAGGGCTTCGCGACCGATGCCGTCGTGGACTGGTATGGCCGCTTCGCCGACGGGCGGCCCGGTGTTCTCGTCGTCGAGGCGACCGGCATCCGCGACGTGCCCAGCGGGCCGCTCCTCCGGATCGGCGACGATCGCTTCGTGCCGGGTCTGCGACGCCTGGTGGACGAGGTACGGCGTCGCTCCGGTGGCAACACGCGTCTGCTGATCCAGCTGATCGACTTCCTCTCCGTTCGACGTCGGCCCATGCGAGAGAAGTACTTCGGCCGCTACCTCGCGCTGCGCGACGGGCATCGCGACGGGCTGGCGCGTCATCATGCGGATCCGGCGTGGCGATCGCGCCCGGATGACGACGTTCGTGAGGCACTCTGCGGGCTGTCGGACGACGAACTCGTCGGTGTGCTGGACGAGCGTGAGCGCCAGGCGCTGACCCACGGCCATCGTGAACGCGTGACGGACGTCGATCTGGCGCATGTGCGCGACCTGCCCGCGACGCTCCCCACGCTGTTCGGCGACGCAGCGCGCCGGGCGGAGACAGCCGGGTTCGATGGTGTCGAACTGCACTACGCGCACGCCTACACGATGGCTTCGTTCCTCTCGCGAACGAACGATCGCGACGACGGCTACGGCGGCAGTCCCGACGCGCGCGTCCGTCTGCCGCTCGAGGTGTTCGATCGAGTTCGATCGGCGGTCTCTCCAGAGTTTGTCGTCGGCTGTCGCTTCCTCGGCGACGAGGTCATCGAGGGCGGATCGCGCATCGACGACGCGGTCGCGTATGCACGCCGCTTCGCCGCGGCCGGGATGGACTTCCTGTCCGTCTCGAAGGGTGGGAAGTTCGAGGATGCCAAGCAGCCACGCGTCGGCGAGGCCGTGTACCCGTACACGGGTCCGAGCGGTCACGAGTGCATGCCGACGGTGTTCGCGGGCAGCCCCGGCCCGTTTGGGCGGAACGTGCCACTCTCGGCTGCGATCCGCACGGCGGTGCGGGCCGACGGACACGACGTTCCGGTCGTTACCGCGGGAGGCATCGGCACGTTCGACCTCGCCGAGTCGATCCTCGCGGACGGTCACGCCGACATCGTCGCAGCGGCGCGCCAGTCGCTCGCGGATCCGGACTGGTGGCAGAAGGTGCGGGCCGGCCACGGTGGGGCAGTGCGTCGTTGCGTCTACACGAACTACTGCGAAGCGCTCGACCAGAAGCACGTCGAGGTCACGTGCCAGCTCTGGGATCGGAAGTTCGGCGAGGGCGAGGGCGACGTGCCGCGGACGGCGGACGGGAAGCGGCGGTTGACGCCGCCACGGTGGAGCGGGGGAGGCGCGGAGGCGCCGTAGGGGCGGAGCCTCTGATCCGCCCGCGCCGACGCGCGTGGCTCGGGCCGGGATGGGGGATGGCGCTTCGCGAACGACGCCGGTAGATCGGGCGGCCACGGGCGATTGACGTCGCGAGTCGATGACGCCGACGCCGAGGGGGAACCATCGGCGGGCGACGCCGTCGTCCGATGGCCGTCCGCATCACGTCGGTCGTCGGTCGTCCGCCGTGCGCCATCGGACCCACATCGAGCGAGCAACTCCAGCGGGCGGGGCGGATCAGGAGATCCGCCCGTACGACCCGGTTGAGGTGGCGTGCATCGGAGATCGGGTGTGCACCCGCGGCGAAAGGCGGCAACGAGCGGGAGCACCGTCATCGACCGGTGGCCGTCCGCATGTCGAGGGTCGCTCGCGGTGCGCCATCGAACCCACCCCGCGCGAGCCACCCCAGCGGGCGGGGCGGACCAGGGGGTCCGCCCCTACGGTGCCGTTGACGAAGCGGAGCCGTTGGATCGGAGGGGACCCAACCCGTCCGGATCCTCGCCCGGGGCGCGGCGGTTGCGCGTCAGCGCAGGCGCCGTGACGCGGGAGATGCGCGCGCGGAGGTCCTCGACCGGCGCCGGTGGCTCTCGTCTGACGCGTGACGAGACCGAGCACACGCCAGACAGCACCGAGGGCGCGGCGATTGCCGAATGCCCCGATCAGCGCCCACCAATCCACCGCCGTGCAATCGACGTGACCCCCCGCATCAGTAGCGATCGCGGGTTGCGGACTCGAACCGCATGTACTGCGCCAGGAATGTCAGGTTCACCGTGCCCGTCGGCCCGTTGCGTTGCTTGCTGATGATCAGCTCGGACTGACCCGCGATCTCCGCGCGGCGGTCGGGGTCCATCTCGTAGTACTCGGGCCGGTAGAGGAACATGATCACATCGGCGTCCTGCTCGATGGCGCCCGACTCGCGGAGATCGCTCATGCGGGGGCGATGGTCCTCGCGGCTGTCCACGCCGCGGTTCAACTGCGACAGCGCGACGATCGGAACGGAGAGCTCGCGGGCGAGGCCCTTGATCGAGCGCGAGATGTACGAGATCTCGGCCTGTCGGTTTGCGTCGCCGCGACCGCGCGAGGGCACCTCCATGAGCTGGAGGTAGTCGATGATGATCATCCCGATGTTGTGCTGCGCCTTCAGGCGTCGCGCTTTCGCGCGGAGCAGCAGTGGCGTGAGGCCGGGAGTGTCGTCGATGAAGATCGGTGCCTCACCGAGCTTGCCGAGCGCCTGCGAGATCCGGCCCCAGTCCTCGTCGCGCAGGAAGCCGCGACGGAGCTTGTGCGAGTCCACCCGGGCGCGAGAGCAAAGCATGTTCTGGACGAGCGAGTCCTTCGACATCTCGAGGCTGAAGATCGCGACCGGCGAACTCTCCGCCACGGCCGCGTGCTCGGCGACGTTCAGGCAGAACGTGGTCTTGCCCATCGACGGTCGCGCCGCCACGACGATGAGCTCTCCGGGCTGCAGCCCCGACGTCATGTCGTCGAGGTCGTAGAACCCGGTGGGCACGCCGGTGACGCTGCCCGCCTGACCCTGCATCGCGTCGATGCGCTTGAAGGTCTCGTTCAGGATGTCCTTGATGTGGAGCGCTTCGCCGCCCTCGGTCTTGCGATCCAGCTCGAAGAACTGACTCTCGGCGAAGTCGACCAGCTCGCGGCCGGGCAGTCCGCCGTCGTACGCCTCGCGCTCGATCGAGTTCGACGCCGTGATCACCGCTCGGCGCAGCGAGCACTCCCTGACGATGCGCGCGTAGTGCTCGGCGTTCGCCGCGGTCGGAACGGCGGCGACGATCCGCGAGAGGAACGCGCTGCCGCCGATCTTGTCGAGCAGCGAGAGCCGCTGCAGCTCCTCGCGGAGCAGCACGACGTCGATGGCGCGGTTCTCGTCGTAGATCGCCGTGAGCACGCCGAAAACGTCGCCGTGGGGGCCGCGGTAGAAGTCGCTCGCCTTCAGGATGGACGCAACGCGCCCGGCGGCATCCGGGTCGAGGAGCATCGAGCCGAGAACGGCAATCTCGGCCTCGCTGTCGTGGGGCGGCACACGGTCCATGGGACGGGCAAATGTACTCTCTGGTGCGGACGATCCGTCTTCGCCTCCGACCGCGGCCGCAACTACTCTTGCCTCCCTCGCGCGCGAGGCCGTTTCGTCCCCGTGCGCGTCTCCTGGGAGGGGTGCTCGATGCGGCGTTTCCTGCAGTCTCTCGTGGTCCGCCTCGCGTTGGCGGCGTGTGTCGTCGGGTCCGCGCCCGGCCTCGTCTCCGAGGCCCACGCCCAGGCCGGCGTGAGGATCGAGGCGCTCGACTTCGACGGCAACCGACGCTACGACGAGGACACGCTGCGTCTCGCGCTGCGCTCCAAGAAGGGGCAGATTCTCGATCGCGCGCTCCTGCAGGAGGACATCAACACGCTCTACGGTTTCTTCGACACCGTCGAGCTCGACGAGACCCAGACGGCCACGGGCCTGCGCCTTCGCTTCGTCGTCACCGAGAACCCGCTCATTCGCGAAGTGCGGCTCGACGGGATCGACCAGCTCTCACGCAAGGAGGTCACGGCGGTGATGGAGACGCGATCGGGCCGGCCGCTCGCGCAGTTCCGTGTCGACAACGACGCGCGCAAGATCACGCGCCTGTTCCGCGACCGTGGCTACCACTTCGTCGAGGTCAACTCGCGCGTCGAGGACGTCGGCGAGGACAAGCGCGTCGTCTTCACGATCCTCGAGGGGCCGTCGGTCGACGTCGACGAGATCCTCTTCGAAGGCAACGATGCGGTGTCGCGTGATGACCTCCTGGACCACATGGCGACGCGGGAGCCGGGCTTCCTCGGCCTCGGCGGGAGCAGCTTCGTCGAGGAGACGGTCCGACTCGACCTCCTGACGCTTCGCAACTACCTGCGGTCGGAAGGCTGGCTCGATGCCAACGTCGACCTCGTGGACCTCGACTTCAGCGACGATCGCGGCGACGTGACGGTGCGGATCGGCGTCACCGAGGGCAACGCCTACACGGTCGGGAACGTCTTCATCCAGGGCGCCGACAGCTACCCCGGCGGCGTGGACGCGTTGCTCGAACTCGTTCGCCTCGAATCGGGAGACCGGCGTCGTCAGGCGGGTGTCGGCGACACGGTGTCGGCGCTCGAACGTGCGTACCGCGAAGAGGGCTTCTTCGCGGCGTTGGTCCTCCAGGTAGACAAGCTGCCGGCCGAAGGGCACGTCGTCGACCTCGTCTTCACGATCGAGGAGCAGTCGAAGGTGCGCGTCCGGCGGCTCGACATCCTCGGTAACACGATCACGCGCGACAAGGTGATCCGGCGTGACGTCAGCGTGTTCCCCGGCGGCGTGCTGAACCAGAACGAGATCGACAAGAGCGTCCGTCGCCTGCAGTCGCTGCGCTACTTCCAGCGTGTGGCCTACACGGTGAATGACGTCGCGGAAGGCGATCCCAACGAGAAGGACATCGTCTTCCAGGTCGACGACTCGGCGCGCACGGGACAGGTGCGGTTCGCCGCAGGCGTGTCCAGCGACCTGGGCTTCATCGGCAGCATCACGATCACGAAGCGCAACTTCGACTGGCGCGACACCCCCGAGAGCTTCGGCGAGATCTTCTCCGGCGACGCGTTCTCGGGAGGGGGCCAGACCCTCGCTATCGAGCTCGCACCCGGTTCCGAGCTCTCGTCGTACCGCGTCGCGTTCACCGAACCGTGGCTCTTCGACAAGCCGATCTCGTTCGGGTGGGACGTGTTTCTCTCGAAGTTCTCGCGCTTCGACTACGACGTGGATCGGCGTGGCGTGAACGTCTCGCTCGGTCGACGCTTCACGTTCGAGGGCAAGAAGCAGGACACGGTGCTGGGACTCACGACGACGTCACGGGTCGAACGGCACGAGGTCGACAACGTCGACCGCGAGACGGCGCCCAACGCGTTCCTCGCCGAGGACGACCTCAGCCTGATCGCGCAGCGCCTGAACGCGCGGGTCGACCGACTGGACAACTCGGCCGAACCAAGCACCGGCTGGTTCGCCGAAGCGTCGACCGAGGTGGGCTTCGCCGGTGACGTGCGCCTCTGGAAGAACGAGCTCGAGGGCCGGCGCTTCTGGGTGGTGCACCGCGACGAGGAGGAGCGCGAGCACGTGCTCTCCATCGGAGGCCGTTTGGCCTACGCGCAGGAGCTCTCGTCGTCGGAGTCCGCCGAGGCCAGCCTGCTGGACGAGGACTTCGTACCCATCTACGAGCGGTACCGCGCCGGCGGCAGCTCGTCGATCCGTGGCTTCGAGTTCGGCGGCGCAGGCCCTCACGGCGAGGGCGACCCGCGGCTCGCCGCTCGGCCGCGCGAGCGCTTCGGCCGTCAGCAGTTGCGCCTTGGAGAGACCGCGCGCTCGATTCTCGACAACGACGGCGACCCGATGGGCGGTGACGTGCTCCTGACCGCCTCGGCGGAGTACCAGTTCCCGCTCTACGAGACGATCTTGAAGGGCGTCGTGTTCTGCGACGCGGGCATGGTGCGCGACGACTTCGGCAGCTCGCACGGACTCGAGGAGAGCGACGTGGCCAGCCTGCGTCGCCGCCTCCTCGCCGGCAACACGCGGCAGAGGCGTCTCGGGCGTCAGCTCACGTTCGACGACGGCCCCTCGTTCCTCGACGACATGCGTGTGTCGGTCGGCGTCGGCCTGCGCATCCGCATCCCCGCGTTCGGTCAACAGCCCATCGCGCTCGACTTGGGCTTCCCGATTCGGGAGCAGGACGGCGACGATAGGCAGGTCCTGTCGTTCACGATCGCTCGGGACTTCTGATCCAAGCCCGCGCGACCGCCTCACGTCCGACAGTTCCGCGCGCGTCAGGCGTGTGCGCAAGAACCCCGTGTCCGCACCTCGGAGAGTCAGTCCCATGCAGCGATCCGTCCTAGCGCTGGCGCTCATCGCCTCCGCCCTCCTCGGCGGTCTGGCCGCCCGTGAGGGCGTTACGCAGACCCCGCCCGAGAAGATCGGGTTCCTCGACATCCAGCAGACGTTCACCGACTACTGGAAGCGCCAAGAGATCCAGAAGACGGTCGACACGCGTGTCGAGGGTCTGAAGAACCGGATGCGGGCCGAGGCCGAGGCTCTCGACGAGCTCATGGACAGCCTCGAGACGCTGAACAAGAAGAGCAAGCAGTTCCAGGACAAGTCGCGCGAACTCGAGCTGCGCAAGATGACGCTCCAGTACGACGAGAAGCGCGGTCTGGGGCTCCTGCAGGACGACATGCGTCGGCAAGAGATCCTGATCTACAAGGAGATCGTCCGCGAGGCCGAGGCGTACGCACGCACGCACGGCTTCGGGGCGATCGTGCTCTCACGCAAGCTCGGCGAGAGTGTCGAGGACTCGGCCGATCTCAACGTCCTGGTCCAGGCTCGCCCGGTGCTCTGGAGCCACGATGCGCTCGACCTGACGGACGAGATCGTGAGCCTCCTGAACGCCAGCCGACCGGGGCCTCGCTAGCCCGCCCGCGCGCGTTGGCGAGGCCGTACGGTCTCGCCCCGCTGGACTCCGTCCGAGGCCTCGGGGAGAATTGCAACCGGTGAGCAGGAAGCAACGGTCGATCCGTGAGCCGTACGAGCTCTCCGGCGTGGGGCTCCATACCGGGAAGGCGGCGACGATTCGCCTCCTGCCGGCGCCTGCGTCGAGCGGCGTGCACTTCGTACGGACCGACCTGCCCGATCGACCGCGCATCCCGGCCGACGTCGACTTCGTCGACAACACCGGCCGCCGCACGTCGATCCGGTACGAGGGTGCCGAGGTCCACACCGTCGAGCATCTGCTCTCAGCGTGCCACGCGCTCCGCATCGACAACCTGGTGGTCGAGATCGACGGACCCGAGCTGCCCGGACTCGACGGGAGCGCGCTGCCCTTCGTCGACGCTCTGAAGGGCGCCAAGCCCGAGGACCTCGACGAGCCGCGTCCGGAGTTTCAGCTGCTCACGCCGCTCGCGGTCAGCAGCGCCGGCGGCGATGCCTCCATCGTGGCGCTCCCGGCGGAGCGCGGTCTCACCTTTAGCTACACGCTCGACTACGCGGGCTCACCGTTCGTCGGCAGCCAGTACCACTGGCTTCGCATGACCGAGAGCTCGTTCGTCAACGAGATCGCTCCGGCACGGACATTCTGCCTCGAGGAGGAGGCGGTCGCCCTGCGTCAGGCGGGACTCGGTCAGGGTGCCACGTACGAGAACACGCTGGTCTTCGGCGAGAAGGGCGTCATCGAGAATCGGCTGCGCTTCCCCGACGAGCCGGTGCGCCACAAACTGCTCGACCTGATTGGCGACTTCTTCCTACTGAACCTCGATCTGCACGCCCGGATCGTCGCGACCAAGGCGGGCCACGAGCTGAACGCCACGATGGTCCGCACGCTGCTCAAGCACATCCGCGACAGCGAGATTGCCGACGGCCTGCGTCGCGATCGCACGATCGACATCCGCGAGATCCTGCGCATCCTGCCGCACCGGTATCCGTTCCTGCTCATCGACCGCGTGATCGAGGTCGAGGGGCTCAAGCGGGCCGTGGGCATCAAGAACGTCACGATCAACGAGCCGTTCTTCCAGGGCCACTGGCCGCAGGCGCCGATCATGCCGGGCGTGCTCATCGTCGAGGCCATGGCGCAGCTCGCCGGCGTGCTCCTGTTCCGCAAGCTCGACAACACGAACAAGTTGGCGGTGCTGCTCTCGATCGACAAGGTGAAGCTGCGGCGCTCGGTCGTTCCGGGTGATCAACTGCGCATCGAGGCCGAGGCGTTGAAGGTGCGATCTCGTTCGGCGCGCGTGCACTGTCGCGCGACCGTGGAAGGGAAGCTGGCCTGTGAAGCGCAGATCAACTTCATGCTGACTGACGCATGAGCACCGCAACGATCCACCCGCGCGCCTTTGTCGATCCCACCGCCGAGATCAGCGAGGGCTCCAACGTCGGCGCGTTCGCGTACGTCGGTCCGGGAGCGCGCATCGGGGCCGACTGTGACATTCGCGCCCACGCGGTCATCGAGGGACCCGGAGTCACGCTCGGCGATCGCAACATCGTGTGGGGCGGCGCCGTGATCGGCGGGGCGCCGCAGGACGTCTCCTACCACGGCGAGCTGGTGACGTGCGTCATCGGCAGCGACAACGAGTTCCGTGAGAATGTCACGGTGCATCGGGGGACGAAGAAGGGCGGCGGCATCACGCGCATCGGCAGCGGCAACCTGCTGATGGTCGGTGCCCACGTGGCCCACGACTGCGACGTCGGCAGCCACACGATCCTCTCGAACAACGTCATGCTCGCCGGGCACGTCGTCATCGAGGATCGCGCGATCATGAGCGGCGGCTCCGCGATGCATCACTTCGGCACGGTGGGAACCATGGCCTACATCGGCGGCCTCTCGCGCCTCCTGCGCGACGCGCCGCCGTACATGGTGACCGAGGGCAACCCGCCGCGTGTGGCCAAGGTCAACTCGATCGGTCTGCAGCGGAACGGTCTTGCCGATGACTCCATCCGCACTCTGCAGACAGCGTTCCGCTACCTCTTCCGTCGGCGCCACGCCACGTGGCAGGACGCGTTCGCCGCCCTCGATCAGGACGGTGTCCGCTCGAGCGAGATCGAGCGCCTTCGGACGTTCTTCGTGGACGTCGCCCACGGCAAGAAGGGACGTGCTCGGGAGGCCGACCGCGACGGCGGCAACGGTCACGCCCCTACATCGGACTCCGGGACGTCGAGCGTATGACTTCTGAGCGAGCCGTTCGCACGGCGGTGATCGGGGCCGGCGGATTCGGCCGGCATCACGTCCGCATCCACTCGGAGCTGCCCGAGTCCGATCTCGTGGCGGTGGTCGATCCGAACCCCGAGGTCCAGGCCCGCGTCCGTGAGACGTGCGGAGCGCTCGTCCTCTCAGACGTCTCGGAGCTCCCCGCGGGCATCGAGGCCGTGTCGATCGCGGTGCCGACGGAGCATCACCACGCGGTGGCGCAGCCGCTGCTCGCGCGCGGCATCTCGACGTTGATCGAGAAGCCGATGGTGCGCGATCTCGAAGAGGGTCGCGACCTGATCCGTGCGGCCGAGATGAGCGGGGCCATCCTGCAGGTGGGGCACGTCGAGCGCTTCAACCCGGCGGTGCGGGCGCTCCGCGAGCACCAGATCAAGCCGCGGTTCATCGAGTCTCAGAGAGTGGCGCCGTTCTCGTTCCGCTCCGCCGATGTCGGCGTCGTGCTCGATCTGATGATCCACGACATCGACATCGTGCTGCATCTCGCGGCCTCGCGACCGTCGCGGGTCGAGGCCGTCGGCGTTCCGGTGCTCACGCCGCACGAGGACATCGCCAACGCCCGTGTCGTCTTCGAGAACGGCTGCGTCGCGAACCTGACGGCGAGCCGCGTGGCGACCAAGGTCGAACGCAAGTTGCGCGTCTTCAGCCCCGACTCGTACCTCGTGATGGACTTCGGGAAGCGCGGCGGCGTGCTCTACCGCAAGAGTCCCGATCTGACCGTCGAGCGCGTGCTGCAGATGCGGTCCGGCGCTACGTCGATGGCGGATCTGCAGGGAGCGGTGTTCGAGAACCTGCTGACCGTCGAGCATCTCGCGGTGCCCGAGACCGATCCGCTGACCGAGGAGATCCGTCAGTTCCTGCAGTGCACGCGGGAACGGACGACCCCGGAGGTGGGCGGGGCCGAGGGCCTCGCCGCGGTCTCGCTCGCGTTGGACGTCCTCGCCGGCATCCGCGCGAACTGCTAGCGGGCCGCGCGCTCGCGAGCGAGCGCCACCGCGACGCGTCGTGATCACGCGTGGAGTGAGGCTGGTCAGCCTCGGCGCGGGTCAAGTACCTGGGAGCCGAATCCCGACAGGGTCCTCGTACGCGCGCGCCGGGAGTTCCGACGGGTGCGCAGCGGTCATGACCCACAGCACCTCCACCCATCGCTCGCTCGTGACGCCTGCCGCCTCGGCGGCTGCCCCGGCGCGATCTCTCGCGAGCATCGAGCTCGTCTCCGGGGACGACGCGCTGCGGCTCCTTGCCGAGCCGGCGTTCCAGGAGGCGTGGGACGCGCTCCTCGCCCGCTGCCCGTGGGGCACGGCGTTCCAGCGTCGAGACTTCACCGCGCTCTGGTACGCGACCTACGAGGCCGTCTACGCGCCGCTGATGGTCGTCGGCTACGCGCCGGACGGCGCCGTCGTCGGCGTGCTCGCCCTCGGCGTCGAGCGTGCTTCCGGCCGACTCCTCGCGGCCGGCTCGCACCACGCGGAGTACCAGACGTGGATCGCCGAGCAGGAGCTCGGCGATGCGTTCGCCTCCGCCGCCGTCGAGGCTGTTCGTGCGCGGCATCCGGGTGCGGCGCTCGTGTTCCGCTATCTCGCGCCCGGTTCGCCGATCGCGTGGACAGGAGACGAGCCGTGGGCGGGACGTTGCGTGCGCTCGCCGATGCTGCGCGCCTTGCTCGACACGGACGACGACGAACGCGGCGCGGCATCGCTCCGAAAGAAGAGCAACCGGAGCCGGTTGAACCGCCTGAAGCGCGGCGGCGAACTCGTGTTCGAGCGCGTCACGTCTCCGGCCGAGTTCGTGGCTGCATTGGACGAGATCATCCCTGTCTACGATCTGCGGCAGGGCGCGGCGCACCACGTGCTTCCGTTCGCGATCGATCCGCTGAAGCGAGCGTTCCACGAGTCGATGCTCGCGCTACCCGACTTCCTGCACGTCTCGACGATGCGGGTCGGTGGCCGGATCGTCGCGGCACACATCGGTGTGCTGACCGGCGACTCGCTGAGTCTGGGCGTCTACACCCACGCGCCGGAACTCGCGAAACACTCACCGGGCAAGCTTCACCTGCTGATGCTGGCGGGGCTTCTGGCGGAAGAGGGCGTCGCGACGCTCGACCTCACTCCGGGTCCGGGTTGGAAGGAACGGTTCGCGAGCCGCACCGATCACGTTGACACGCTCGAGGTGCACTTCGGCGGTGGGTCACGCCTCGTGCGCGGCGCCCGACTGGTGGGCGAACGGCTCGCCAAGCGCGTCGCGTTGTCGCTCGGCTCCTCGCCAGATGCCGTCCGCGCGCGTCTCCGTCGCCTCCGCGCCGCGGGTCCGTCCGGCCTGCTCCGCGCGGTTGTGGATGTCCACGCGGCGGTAGGGCGTCCGACACGTCGGGAGCTGCTCTCGCTACCGGCCGCAACGGCCGCTCGTCTCGATGCCGGAGACGGGTTTGCACGGGGTTGTCCCGCGAGCGTCGTCGAGGTGCGGCCCGGCGCGAACGGACCGCCACTCGTCGATCTGCTTGGGGACGCCGAGTGGCGGTTCGGAGACGGCCAGTCCGCGTACGTCGGAGAGGGCTGTCTGGCGTGGCGCGATGACAAGGCGAAGCGTTGGCCGGATGCGCGCGCCGAATGGTCTCGTGAGTTGCCGGCGGGCGCCGCGCTGATCTCCGTTCCCGTCACGCCGTCTCCGGGGACCGAGCGCGATCTGCTCGCTCGTCTCGCTCTGGACGGTGCGGTCGCCGGCGCGTCGTCGATCTGGCTCGACGTGTCGAGTCAGGACGACGCGCTTCTGCGCGCCGCCGCGGCGCTCGGGTTCGAACGACGTAGCCGCGCCGTTGCGCCGGGATGGCTTCGTCGGGGCTGGCTTCGGCGGGGCGAGCCGTCCGTCGAGCGCGTTCCGTTCCCGCGACCGCACGTCTCGCGTCGGGAGCGCCTACGGGAACGCGTGAAGCGCGGCGTGCTCCATGCCGCGCGTCTGCTCGGACTGTTCCATCTGGCCCGGCATCTGACGCGCCGCGAGGCGCGCATCCTCTGCTACCACGGCTTCTCCGTGGAGGACGAGTCCGGTCTCGGTCCGCGGCTCTTCATGGAGGCCGACACGTTCGGCCGTCACCTGGATCTCGTGCAGCGCTGGGGCTTCCCGGTCGGCGTGCTGGGCGACGTGCTCGCGGAGGTCGAGGCGGAGACCGCGCTGAATTGCGCCACGGCGATCACCATCGACGACGGTCCGTACTCGATCCTCTCGCTCGGGATGGAGCACCTGCGCCGCAACGGCTTCCCCGCGACCCTGTATCAGACCACCTACTACACCGAGAAGCAGACCCCCGTGTTCCGCATGGCGCTGCAGTACGCGGTGTGGCGGGCGCCGCGGCGCTTCCTCGACCTGAGCGGACTGGCGCCGGGCCTGAGCGGAATCGGACCTGGCCTGAGCGGAACCGGACCTGGCCTGAGCGGAACCGGACCTGGGCTGAACGGGTCCCTGGACCTCGACGACGCGTCGGCACGCGAGGCCGCGCTCTGGACGATCGTCGAACACGGCGAGACCGCCCTCGACGAGCCGGAGCGTCAGGTCCTCGCTCGCGAACTGTTCGTACGACTCGCGGTCGACTATGACGCCTTCGAGCAGAGCCGCGTCGTCGGTCTGCTCACCGTGGAGGAACTGAAGGGGCTCGTCGCCGACGGCATCGATCTGCAACTGCACACGCATCGACACCGCTTCCCGTCCGACGAGGAGGTGGTGCGCCGCGAGATCGAGGACAACCGCCGCGTGCTCGCACTGGTCGGTCCTGGTCCGTACACGCACCTCTGCTATCCGAGCAATGAGCACGATCCCGCGCAGTTCGATTGGCTGCGCTCGCTCGACGTCGTGAGCGGAACCACGTGCAACACCGGGCTCGTCCCGCGCGGTTCGGATCCCTTCCGGCTGAAGCGCATCCTCGACGGCGAGTGCGTCTCCGACATCGAACTCCAGGCCGAGATGTTCGGCTTCCTCGAGCTCGTGCGGCGGGCCGTGCGTCGCCTACGCGGCTGCGTTGGCTGACGCTCAGCGCACCAGCGCGCCGATGCCGAGCGCGAGCGTCTCGAGCGCTCGCTGCAGCGTCGCCGGCGGCAGGCCGAAGCTGACTCGCAGTGTCCCCTCGGCGCCGAAGTAGGCGCCCGGGACCACCTGCACGTCCAGGTCGCTCCGCAGACGCTGCGAGACCGCGCGAGAGTCCGTGAGACCCTCGATCTGCAGCAGTCCTGTGATCCCGCCCACCGGCGGAACCCACGAGACGCGCTCCTCGGTCGCGACCCATGCATCTATGGTCGGCCGCGCACGCTGCGCGACGCGGGCGCCACGCCGGCGCAGGTCCTCGGCGCTGCGTAGCGCGCGGATGAACAGCGCCGCGGAGGGCTCTGGATACACGCCGTGCAGGATCTCCATCACGTGGTCGGCCGCCGTGATGACCTCCGCGGGCCCGGCGAGCCATCCGGCGCGCGGGGCGCCCAGGCCGTAGCACTTCGTGAGCGAGCTCGTGACGATCACACGCTCCCCGGGGACGTAGCCGGTGCCGACGGGGCCGGGCCGGAAGTCCCGGTACACCTCGTCGAGGAGCACCCACGCGTCGTGCTTGCGCGCGCACGTGCGCAGATCCGCGAGGGTCGCGTCGTCGAGTAGCACGCCCGACGGGTTGTGAAGATCGGTCAGACAGAAGACGCGCGCGCCGGCGGCGAACGCGGCATCGACGCGATCGATGTCCAGGGCGTAGTCGTCGTTGCGCGCGCGTTCGATGTCGACGATCGGCAGCCCGAGGAAGCGGGCGCCTGCCGCGAAGACACCGTACGCCGGGGCCTCGATCGCGATCGGTCCGCGGCAGCCGGAGAGGCTCGTGAGTGCGGCGAGCGCGACGAACACACCGCCACTCGTGCCAAGCGTCGGCAGCAGATCGCTCTCGGGGAAGCCGTAGCGGGCGGCCAGGAGGCTCTGCCACTCGACAAGCGGGTCGACGCCCATTGCCGGCGCGAACGGCGAGCCGGTCCCTGTGTCCTTGGCGGCCTCGCCCGCGGCCGGTGCGTCGTCCGGCAGCTCGGCGGGATCGACGCCCGGCACCCCGGACATGCAGAGCTCGTGTGTGCTGCCCAGCATCTCGGTGCGCGCGAAGTGCAGGTACTCGAAGGGCTCGATCGGCCGGTCGTCCATGCCGCGCAGTCTACGACGGCGGCGGGCTGGGGGTTCTGACTCGCTCGGCGGCATGCCGCGGTCGGGCTGAGCCTCCCGCGGCGAGAGTTCGTGGGGGTGGGGATGGCTAGATTCACCACGTGCGCGCTCTCACCTCCGCCGCCTCGCTCCTCCTCCTCCTCGCCGTTCCGGCGTGGCCTGCAGAGGAACCAGCAGCAGCCGAAGCCCTCTCGGGAATCTCCGAGGTCACAGGCGATGACGTCAACCTGCGCTCCGGACCCTCGGTGGACTTCCACCCAGTGGGACGCGCAGCGAAGGGCGACTTGGTGCGCGTCGCCGAGCGCGACGGCGACTGGCGGCGCGCGCAACTGCCTGGCGGGCCCATCGTCCACGTGTTCGCCGACCTCCTGGAGTGGGAGGACGGCGCTCTCCGCGGAGTGGTCGCGGCCGATGACGTGCTGATGCGCGCGACGCCGGCGCAGTCCTACTTCCCCGTTCACGATCAACGACTTCGGCGCGGTGAGTCCCTCGTCGTGCTGGGTTCTGTCGACGGCGAACGTGGCTCGTGGCTGCGCGTGGTGGCACCAGAACGCGTTCACGTGTGGATCCACGGCAAGTACGTGCGCGCGATCGAGTCCGATGCCACGGAGCTGGCCAAGAGGTGGGCGATCGCCGCGCGCACTCGGCTCGACGGTCTGACGGAGGGCCGCGTCTCGGCTGAGGAGACTGCCGAGCGCGTTGCCGACGAGACTCGCCGAACCGATGCCGTCGAGACCGGGCTCACAGAGATCGAGGCGCGCGTCAAGTCGGGCATCCGTCGTGAGGCGGACGCCAAGCAGGCCGACGCGTTGGCGGGCAAGGCGGTGGATGCGGCGCAGCAGAAACGCGCGCGCGACGTCGCGCGGGCGATCCGCGAAGCCCTCGAAGCGACGCGTCTTGCTGACGCGCGCCGACGCGCGAAGGCTGCGGCGGATGACGCGGCGCAGAAGCAGCGTGAGCTACGCCGCCGCGAGGCCGAGTACGAGAAGAAGATGAAGGACCTCGACCGCGCGAGGTCAGGAGATCGTGGCGCGCCTGCGGCGATCGGAACGGTCATCCGCAAGGCCGGGCGCCTGATCCTCGTCGTCGAAGGCGATGGCTCGATCGAACTGCGGAGCCTGCGCTTTCGCCTCGACGACTACGTCGGCCGCACCGTGCGCGTCTGGGGCGAACGCAGCGCGCGTGAGAAGCAGCTGGATCGTCTCGACGTGGCGTCGATCGAGATCAACTAGCAGGCTGTCGGAGTTTCGGCCTCGACGGGCCACGCAGGTTGGCGCGACAGCCTGCTAACTATGGCCGCCTGGGTGGCGAGCCGTGGCGAATTGCGGCGCGGCCGGGCCGCTGGCGGCGCCATGTGCCGATGCGGTCGATCGAGTTCCCAGCGGTCCCAGATCAGCGTGTCGGCCCGGCTCAGTCGCCGAAGACGCGCTCCTTGTTGAGCTGCGCGATCCCCTCCATCACGCGGTGCATCCAGCGATCGAGGTCGCCGGACTCGGGGTCCTGTTCCTGCGCGTCGTTGAACACGTCGCGCGCCTGTTTCAGCAGCTTGTGCGCTTTCGTGCGGAGCTCGTTGCGGTTCAGCGCCTCGGTATCCCCCGCCTGCCGATAGAGCTCCAAGCCCTCGGTCGCCCATTGGATGGCCTGTTTGAGGCGGCCCGTCATCTCGCGCGAGAAGTCACCGTGGGGCATCGACGCCGCGCCGACGCCACCGATGCCGCTCGGGCCGTCGAGGTCGCTCAGCCCACGGCGGGTGCCGCCGCTGCCGTTCCCTCCAGGTAGCGACGCCGTGGAACCAGGTCGAGTGAACGCACTTCCGAGCCCGACGGCGGTCATCGCCGCGCGGAGCGGGCGCGACTTGGCGCCCATGTGGGGCAGCGAGGAGAGCAACTGCGTCTCGACCACCCCTCCGGACCGGGCTGCGTCGAGTGCCGACCGCACCGTGTCACGGACGTCGCCCGTGAGCTGCGCTCCAGCGGCGAAGCGAGCGGCGGCGAGCCAGTCCGTCTCGGTGCGGGAGGACTCGGCCTTCGTCCGCAGCTCGCGGAAGCGGTCCGCCGCGCCGACGCTGCCCGAGGGCACGGAGGCTCCACGAACCAGGGCGTTCGCGAGAACGGCCTGATGGAGACCACGCTTCGCGCGCTGCTTCTGCCGCGGCGTCTGCGCAGCGCCGTAGGCGATCATGTAGAAGGTCACCGCCGAGTTGAAGCGACCCGAGTCGTACGCTCTGTCACCCTTGCGCAGTTCGGCGTCTGCGGCCGCCTTCGGCGAGCGCACGGCCGAGCCCGTGTCGACGGTCTCGTCCTCCGGCTCCGCGGCCGACTCCCCACCGACGACCATCGCGATGACGCCGTCGAAGCCCTGCGGGTGCATGAACGCCGCCATCGCCACGGCGACGGACACGAGCATTCCGACGAGCAGTAGAGCCTCTTTGAGCTTCATGGGCGTCCCCTTCGACTCAAGACTGCCCACGCCTCGGGCATCCGGCAACCGGAATCTGGGCTCACGCGTCGTCCACGGCGAGACCAGCGAGGGTCCGCGTGCGGAACGCGGCGAACGTGCCTCCGGCGATGGCTGCACGCGTCTCTCGCGCGAGCCGCAGCATGAACGTCACGTTGTGGATGGAGAGCAGCGTCCAGACGAGCGGCTCGTCCATCTGGGAGAGGTGCCGGAGGTAGCCGCGTGAGTGCGTCGTGCAGGTGGCGCAGTCGCACGTGTCGTCGACCGGGCGCTCGTCGCGAGCATGCTTCAGGTTGCGCATGCGGAGCGTGCCGCGCGGCGTGAACGCGTACTTGTGACGCGCGTTCCGTGTCGGCAGAACGCAGTCCATCATGTCGGTGCCCGCCGCGACCGCCGCGAGGAAGTCCGCCGGCGTGCCGACGCCCATCAGGTAGCGCGGACGTTCTGTCGGCAGCACGTCGTTGGTCCGCGCCAGCGTGACCCAGGTGCGCTCGCCCGGCTCGCCGACGCTGAAGCCGCCGGCCGCGTAGCCCGGCGCGTCGAGCTCGACGAGAGCCTCGGCACAGCGCACGCGCAGGTCGTCGTGCATACCGCCCTGCACGATGGGAAAGAGCGCCTGATCGGTGCGCGTCTGCGCCGCCACGCTGCGTCGTGCCCACGCGATGGTCGTGTCGACGGCGCGCTCCACCGCCTCGCGTTCGGCGGGGTACTCGATGCAGTGATCGAGCGGCATGATGATGTCGGCGCCGAGCGCCTCCTGGATCTCGACGGCGCGCTCCGGCGTCAGGCGCAGCATGTTCCCGTCGATCTCGGACTTGAAGGTCACTCCATCGGCATCCATGCGTCGGAGCTCGGCCAGAGACCACACCTGGAACCCGCCCGAATCCGTCAGCATCGGGCCGTCCCAGCCCATGAAACGATGGAGTCCGCCGAGATCCCGGACGACGTCCTCACCCGGGCGCTGCATCAGGTGATACGCGTTCGCGAGCACGATACCGGCGCCGGCGGTGCGGAGGTCCTGGACCGTCATCACCTTCATCGCGGCGCGCGTCCCGACCGGCATGAACGCCGGAGTCGTCGCCTCGCCGTGAGGCGTGACGATCCGACCCGCGCGCGCGAAGCCATCGGTCGCTTCGAGTCGGAACGAGAGCGCGCTCACCAGAGGCGCACGAGTCCCGAGCCGGGGTAGTAGTAGGCCACGATGCGCTCTGCGCTGCGACCGTCCTCGGCCATGCCTTTCGCGCCCATCTGACAGAGTCCGACGCCGTGGCCCCAGCCGCGCCCGGAGAGCTCGAGTGTGGCGGGTCCGCTCCCCGCGGTGTCGATAGTGGCGGTGTCGACGTGGACCGAACGGAGACGTGACGCGCCGACGGAGAGTCGGAACGCCGGGGCCGCGACCTCCGTGGAGGCCGAGTCGGTCGTGACGTGGAACGTGGTGGCTCGACCGCCGGGATCCGTGGCGCCGACGGCGAAGGCCGTCAGCCGACCGCGCAGTCGGGCGGCGCGGACGATCTCGGCGGCCGGGATCGAGGCTTCCCAGCGGTGGTACTTGCTCTCCGAGCACCACTCGCACGGAACGCCCCCCAGGGCGTCACGGGGTGTGGTGTCGAACACCGTGTGGGCCGGTGCAGTGCTCCCGCCGCACGTGCTGTGGTACCACGCCCGCAGGGGCGCTTCGCCGTCGATGAGCACTTGGCCGCGCGTGCTCTCGACGGCATCGCGAGCCACGCTGCGATGCCGGGCGACCGCCGGAATGCCGACGTACTCCTGATCCTCGCCCCCGCTGTCCGAGACCATGACCGTGGCGCCGCGGAGCGCGGACTTCACGTTCGACAGAGCGTACGTGCGCGCGAGGATCGCCTGCACGCGCTGGGACGCTCGCGGGAACTTGGCGGGGATCTCGCCGGGCACCACGCCCATCACGTACGTCTCGAGATCGGTGACGATGTACAGGCGACAGCGACCGTCGACGCAGCGCGCGATGCGCAGATCGCCCGGGTAGTGCCGGTCGCCCACCTGGATGGCACCCGAGGTCGCGGGCACCACGACGCCGCCATGGCGCGGGAGCGTGACGCCGGCGACGCGGACGCCGCTCGCGTCGAGGCGAACGACCTCGTCGAGGTCGCGCCCGTGGTGCTGGACCCGTCCGTCGAGATCGCGCACTTGGAACGAACCCCTCACGCGCACGTGGGCCTCGCCGGCACGCGTGGGCGCGGAGAGCCGGACATGGACCGTCGGTGGCGCGGAGAGGAACAGGTCGGGGATCGCGGCCGGGGTCGGACTGACCGGCTGCCGCGACGGCGGGATGTCGTCGCCGCTGCATCCAGCGAGGAACAGGCCTCCGATGCCCAGTCCAGTCAAGCACAGGCCGAGTAGGGCCCGTCCGACTGCGGTGGTGGATCGCATCAGAAGAGCTGCCCCGACGGGGGATCGACCGGCTCCGCCGTCGTCGCCCACCCGATGCCACGCTCCGTGAGACAGCGTCCGCGCGACGTGCGCAGGATCCAGCCCTGCGTGAGCAGGAAGGGCTCGACGACGTCCTCGACCGTCTGCTCCTCTTCGCCGATCGCGACCGCGAGCCCCTTCAGCCCGAGCGGCTGACCTGCGCGATGAAGCGCGAGCAGCAGCCGCCGATCCGACTCGTCGAACCCGTTCGTGTCGAGGCCGAGGCGCGCGAGCCCGTCGGCCGCCACGGGAGTCGTGATCCGTCCCTCCCCGAGCACCTGCGCAAAGTCGCGCATGCGCTTGACGAGGCGGTTGGCCACGCGCGGAGTCCCGCGGGCACGGGAGGCGATGGAGTGCGTCGCATCCTCGTCGATCTCGACGCTGAGGCGCTCAGCGCTGCGGCGCACGATCTCGGCGAGATCCGCGCTGCCGTACGGCCGCAGTTTCTCGGACAGGCCGAAGCGACTGCGGAACGCCGCCGAGAGCTGCCCTTCGCGCGTCGTGGCCCCGACGAGCGTGAACCGCTGCAACGGCACCTTCACGCTGCGCGCACTCGGGCCGGTATCGATCAGGATGTCGATCTCGAAGTCCTCCATCGCCGAGTAGAGGACCTCCTCGACGGTCGGCGGAAGACGATGGATCTCGTCGATGAACAGCACGTCCCCGGCGCCGAGGTTCGTCAGGATGCCGGCGAGATCAGCCGGACGAACCAGCGCCGGCCCGCTCGTGGCGCGACACGACCCCTGCATCTCTCGCGCAATGATGTGCGCGAGCGACGTCTTTCCGAGACCAGGCAGGCCGGAAAGCAGCACATGGTCGAGGGGCTCTTCGCGGGCGCGTGCCGCGGAGATGAAGACGCGGAGGTTCTCCACGAGGTTCGCTTGGCCGATGAACTCCTCGAATCCACGTGGACGAAGAGCGACGTCGAGGCCTTGGTCCGCGTCGGCGGCAGAGCCATGCAGGATCGGTTCGTGATTCACGGCAGGCAACGCAGAGCGGCCCGGGGGCGGGGGGACCTGAGCCTACACGGGGCGCCGGGCGTCGCCGAGGAACGCCGGGCTACCGGGCTGTCGGAGTTGCGGCCTCGACGGGCAACGCAGGTTGGCGCGACAGCCCGCTAGCCATAGGCCGACTGGGTGGCGAGCGGCGGGGAATTGCGGTGCAGCCGGGCCGCCGGCGGCGCGATGCGCCTTCTGCGGCTTGTCTGGGAACGACGGTCGGACGTGGAACGCCCGGCGCATGTCCCGCACCGGACCAGACCGGAGAGCACCGACCTCGGTGCCGGGATCTCGCCGATCCACCAACGTGTGCGCACGGACGACGAGTTGGTGCGCAAGGACCCCGACTACGCGCGCGCGGTCGCGGCGCGGCTCTGTCAGCTCGCCGAACTCGACTGGAACGTCGGCGTCGCTCACGGACCCACGGCCGGTGTTCGAGACGCGAACGGCGAGCGAGGGGGGGGAAGAACGGGCACGGTGAAGGATTCCACCGTTCTCGGAATTGCGCGGCCACCGCGAGATCATGGCTGCGTGGTTCGGCGGCAGCGGAGGTGTCGTTGAACCTCCGCCCGCCGCGTGCGATGATCCCGACGACGACGAGCGATGCGAGTACGCCGAGGAGGTTGCGATGACCGCGCGGGACGAGTTGCGACGCTGCCTCAGAGAGCCGATCTCCGCCATCGCTGATGCGGCGCGGTTCCTGGATGCAGCCGTGTCTGCCCATATCGCTGGGAAGGCAGACCTCGCCAGCGAACTCCTCGTACTTGCGGACACGTCGGAGGTCCGAGACTGGACTGAGTCGCTCTGGGGCAAGTACAGCCCGTACGTGCAATACCGGGCAGTGGATCACGCTCCTCCGTCTGTCGCGAAGTCCGAACGGCTTCACGCTCGCATGCCCACGGCAGCGGAGAAGTCGACGCTACGCGATCGCGATGGCTTCCACTGCCGGTTCTGCCGCATCCCGGTGATCCGACCGAACGTCCGCAAGCGCATCCATCGCGCGTATCCGGAGTCCGTCCCCTGGGGAACCACCAACTCGTCACAGCATGCGGGCTTTCAGGCGATGTGGCTGCAATACGATCATGTCCTGCCGCACGCCAGAGGCGGCGACAACAACATCGGAAACATAGTGGTGACTTGCGCTCCATGTAACTTCGCACGCATGAACTACACGTTGGAGGAGGTCGGCCTCTCTGATCCGCGACATCGCGAGCCCGTGCGCTCGAACTGGGACGGACTTGAGCGGTTCCGCTAGCCCCCAGCGTGGAGTTTCGATATCGCGCACGGGCGCGCGCGGCGCGGAAGAACGCGCACGGCGAAGGAATTCACTGTTCTCGGTGTTCCGCGGTGTTCCGTCGATACTCGTGTCATGCAGCCCATGCAGGAACCGGCTCGAATCCGCGGCATGTTTGCCGCCATCGCCGGCACCTACGACGTCCTGAACCATGTTCTCTCCTTGAACCAGGACAAGGGCTGGCGACGCTTCGCCGTGAAGGCTGCCGGTGTCCGTCCGGGCGATCGGGTCCTCGACGTCTGTACCGGGACGGCCGATCTGGCGATCGAACTCGCCGCCGCGGCGGGCGCCGGTGGGACGACGATCGGCACGGACTTCTGCGAGGAGATGGTGCGCCTCGGCTCGGACAAGGTTGGTGACGAGCGCGGCGCCCCACGCCTCGGCGTCGCGGACACGCTCCGACTGCCGTTCCGCTCGGGCGTGTTCCGTGCGGTGACGGTGGGGTTCGGCATCCGGAACGTCGCGGACCTGCGGAGCGGCATCCGGGAGATGGCGCGCGTCACGGCGCCCGGCGGACGGATCGCGATCCTCGAGTTCACGCAGCCGGCGAACCCGCTCTTCCGCTTCGTGTACTACGTCTACTTCCTGATCCTGCTCCCGATCCTCGGCAACCTGGTCGCGGGCGGGAAACGCAACGCGTACGGCTACCTGCCGCGCTCCGTGCTGTCGTTCCCCGACCGTCACGAGCTCGCGCGGATCGTCGAGGAGTGCGGGCTCGAAGACGTCCACGTTCTCACGCAGACGTTCGGGATCGTGACCGTGCACGTCGGCACGCGACCGGAGTCGTGGGCGTGAAGCACGTCGTCGTCGCGATCTCGGGCGCAAGCGGCGTCTGCTACGGATTGCGCGCCCTCGCCGTCCTGACGGAGGCCGGTGTCAGCGTGACGCTGGCGGTCAGCACGGGCGGCGCCCGCGTCCTCGAGATCGAGGAGGGCCTGCGCGTCGACCCCGAGGCTCCCAACCCGGCGACGCTCCTACGGCTCGCCGACGGGGTCGACGTGCCGGCGACCGTGCGCGCGGTGGCGCTCTCCGACATCGCCGCAGGCATCTGCTCCGGCACGCATCCGGTGGACGGGATGATCGTGATCCCGTGTTCGATGGGGACGCTCGCCCGCATCGTGGCGGGAACGTCGTCGAACGTCATCGAGCGAGCGGCAGACGTGATGCTGAAGGAAGGCCGGCCGCTCGTGCTCGTCCCGCGCGAGGCGCCGATGTCTCGCATCCATCTGGAGAACCAGCTCCGCGCCCACGACGCAGGTGCGTCGATCGTGCCGGCGTCGCCGGGGTTCTATCACCGCCCGAAGGCGATCGGCGACCTGGTGGACCAGGTGGTGACGAAGGCGCTCGATCGTCTCGGTGTGGCCACGGAGCTCATCTCACGTTGGAAGGCCCCGCGCGACGCATGAGCCGTGTGGCGCCCACCGGGCAGCCCGGCCTCGGCTCGTTGACCGAGATCCTCCGGGACATCCGGTTCGAGCAGACGCTGTTCTCGCTGCCGTTCCTGGTCCTCTCGGCGTTGGTGGCGGCGGACGGTTGGCCCGAGCTGCGGACGTTCGGACTGATCCTGATTGCTCTGGTGGCGGCCCGGTCGTGTGCGATGGCCGTGAACCGCGCGGCCGACGCGCACATCGATGCGCGCAACGCACGCACCGCCGGCCGGGCCGTCCCTGCAGGGCGCGTCTCTCGTGGGACGATGGCGTGCTTCGCGGGGGTGGCGGGGATCGCGTTCGTGGCGTCCGCGGCGGCGCTCAATCCGCTGTGCCTCATGCTCTCGCCGGTCGCCCTGCTGTTCCTTGTGGGGTACTCGTGGACGAAGCGGCTCACGGCGCTCTGTCATGTGGTGCTCGGGTGCGCAATCGGGATCGCCCCGCTCGGCGCATGGGCCGCAGTGCGCGGGACGTTCCAGGGCGCGGATCGCGCCGTCGAACTGACCCCATGGCTGCTCGGTGGCGCCGTGGCACTCTGGGTCGCGGGCTTCGACATCGTCTATGCGTGCCCCGACGCCGACACGGACGCGACGGAGGGGCTCCACTCCATCCCCAGCGTCCTCGGTGTGCACCGGGCGTTCGCCGTTGCTGCGTCGTTCCACGTCGTCTGCGTGGCCGCCTTCGCGGGCTTCGGCCATCTCGCCGGACTCGGCCCCGTGTGGTGGGTCGGACTTGCCGTCGGAGCGTCTCTCCTGCTCCTCGAACACCGTCTCGTGCGCCCCGGACGGTACGAGCGAATGGGCGTGGCGTTCTTTCGCCTGAACGCCGTGTTCAGCAGCGTTCTGCTGCTGGCGGGAGCGACCGGCGTCCTCGCGCGCTGACGGAGCGGCAATCCTGCCTGCGTCCGGGCCCGGCGGTATCCTCGGGCGACTCGGAGGCGTGCGGTCGCCCCCGACTCTCCAAGCGTTCAGAGGGATCTCAAATGTCGCTCGCGAGTTGGCTCGCCGATGGCGCCGATCCGGCGCAGATGACCCCCGAGGAGGTACGGCGGCAGCAGAACCGTCTCGCCGTCCGCGAGGAACAGTCGATCGCTCGGATCGAGACGCTGGCGATCGAGCAGGCGGACCTCGTCGAGCGCGGTGCGGCCACGGCATCGCCCGCGTTGCGGCGCGCTCTCGTCCGACGACACCGGCGCATGTCGCGGGAGTCAGACCAGGTCGACCGCGAGCTCGCGCGGATCGGGCGCGAACTCTCCGGGCTGCGCCGGCTGCGGGAACTCCTCCGAGATGGCGTCGCACTCGCGGCGCCCGGAGACTGCGCCCCGCTGCTCGCGCTGCTCGACGATCCGACGGCCACGGAGCCGGTCTTCGCTGACCAACTCGCTGCGAGCCTCCGCGCCGGCCAGGTCGTGGGGACGTCGACTCAGGAGTTCCAGGCCGGTCCCGACCTGCTCGAGCTCTGGGAGAAGATGGACCGCGGCGAGATCTCCTCGCCGGGCGACCTCCTGCGCGAGCGCGGGGACGAGTGAGGCCGCGTTGAGCCCGCGACTGCGTCCCGACGCGGTGGCGGGAGCGTTCAAGGACGGTGTCGGTCCTCCGATCGTGGCCGCCGTCGGCCCCGAGAGCTATCTCCGCGAGCAGGTCCTCGCGCAGGTTGCCGAGGCGGTCCTCGGAGACGCCGGGAGTCGCGACGTGATCGTGCTGCAAGCTGCGGCGACCACGTCGGACGTGGATCAGGACACCCTCGCTCGCTTCTTCGACGAGACACGCACCGGCTCGTTGTTCGGATCGAAGAAGGTCGTGGCGCTCCGCCACGCGGGCCCGCTCCTTGTGCGGTATCGCCGGGCGTTCCTGGCGTGGTGCAAGAACCCGGGGCGAGCCGCGGTGGCCGTCGTGCTGGCGGACGACCTCGCGCCGACGGTGCTCGCGGGAGTCGAGAAGGCCGGCGTGCTGGTGCGCTGCGGTGGTCGCGGGGAACGCGGTGAGGACCCGAGCCGCTTCGTCGCTCGGCAAGCGGCGGAGCGTGAGAAGCGTCTCGGTCGGGGCGAGGCCGATCTGCTCGTGGATCTGCTGGGAAGCGACCTCGCGACACTGGCCAACGCGGTCGAGGTTCTGTCCATCCACGCCGGCGAGAAGTCCGCGATCGAGCGTGAGGACGTCGAGGCGCTGTTCCTGAGCGCGCGCGAGGGGTCCGTGTGGGCGTTCGGCGATCGGCTGGTCGAGGGCGATGTCACGGGGGCGCTCATCGAGTCCGAGCGGTGCTTCGCCGAGGGCATCCCCGAGCGAACCGGTAGTCATCGCGTCACGCGCAGTGAACCGGCCATCGCCGTGCGGCTCGTCTCGTCCTTCGTCACCGCGCTGTGTCGTACGCTGACGGCCAGCGAGCAGATCGATGCCGGCGTCTCGCGTCGGGAGATCCGGTGGTTGGGGCGCGTTCCGTGGAGCGCCCAGCAGAGCGCGTTGAAGGCCGCCTCCTCGCGACAACGCCGCTCGCTCGAAGCAATGACGGTCTTCGCCGACGAGACCGACCGCGGCATGAAGTCCGGCGGTCCCGCGGGGCGCGTGGCCGTGGCACGACTCGCGGCCGCGGTGAGACGGCTGCCCTAGCCCGGACTATTCATGACGACTCACACACCTGACCGGTCCAGATCGCCGATCTCCGCGTTGCGCCTCCTCCGAGACGGAACGACGTCGCGGTCGTCGGCCCGCCTTGATCTCGACGACCAGTCCTCGCTCAGGGCGGGCCTCTCCGCGCGAGCCGTGGCCCCCGCACCCAGGCGGCTCCTGACCTGCCGGACGACGGTCGCCACGGGGTGCGCGAGCCTCATGAATAGGCCGGGCTAGACGATGGTTGCCCGCATTCGCAAGCTGCCGCCGCGCGTGATCGATCGCATCGCCGCCGGCGAGGTCGTCGAGCGGCCGGCATCAATCGTCAAGGAACTCGTCGAGAACGCGCTCGATGCCGGTGCCACGCGCATCGACGTCGAGGTGCGCTCCGGTGGCCGCGATCTCGTGGTCGTGCGCGACGACGGGATCGGGATGGGGGCGGACGATCTCCGCCTGGCCCTCGTATCGCACGCGACGAGCAAACTCGCGGACGTGGGCGATCTCGATCACATCGCGTCGTTCGGCTTCCGGGGCGAGGCGCTGGCATCGATGGGGGCCGTCGCGGACTGCCGCATCGTCTCGCGCGAGCAGGGTGCTTCGCACGGCCACGCGATCGAGAGTCGCGGTGGCGAGATCGGCGACGTCGAGGAAGCCGCTGCGCCGCCGGGGACGCGTGTCGAGGTCCGCAACCTGTTCCGCTACGTGCCCGCGCGACGCAAGTTCCTGCGTGCCCCTGGGACCGAGATGTCGCACGTGACCGCGGCGCTGCATCGGCTGGCCATCGCGAACCCGCACGTGGCGTTCTCGCTCGCTCGTGATGGGCGCGACGTCGTTCGGGTCTCCGCTTCGGACGACCGACGCTCTCGCATTGCGCGCTTCTACGGACGGCAGCTCTTCGAGGCGCTACTCCCGGTGTCGGGTGAGGAGCGCGGCCTGCGTCTCGAGGGCTTTGTGGCGCCGCCGTCGCTCGCGCGGCGGACATCGGCTTGGATGCAGATCTACCTCAACGGGCGCACGATCCGAGATCGGCGTCTGGCGCACGCGCTGCGGCATGCGTACGAGGGGTTGCTCACGCGTGGTCAGCAGCCGGTCGCCTTCGTGTTCCTCGAGATGGACCCTGAGTGCGTCGACGTGAACGTGCATCCGGCGAAGACGGAGGTGCGCTTCCAAGACGGAGACGCGGTTCACCGGCTCGTCCGGCGCGGCGTCCGGAGCGCGCTTCTCGGGGCCGATCTCGCGCCTGAGATCGTGCCGGATGCGCTCGCAGGATCGACAGCGGGGACCTCTCCGCAGACCTCGCATCGTGAGGCGGTGGGGGAGGCGCTCGCGGCGTTCCTCCACGGCCCGTCCGCATCCCCTCCGGCGGGACCGACGCTCTACGGGGCCGCCACACCGCGTCCGCACACACCGATCTCGAGCGGCTCGCCGCCGCCAACTTCCTCGGCTCCGGCGCCGCGTGCTGCCGGCCGCTACTTGCAGGTACGCAACACCTTCCTCGTGTTCGAGGTCGAGGGCGGGATCGCGATCGTCGATCAGCACGCGCTCCACGAGCGCATCCAGCTCGAGGCCCTGACCGAACGCGTGCGCGACGGCTCGCTCGAAGTACAGCCGCTGCTCGTCCCGGCCGTCGTCGAACTACCTGGATCCGACGTCGAGGCGGTGCTCGCGGAACGCGAAGCCCTCGCGGGGATCGGGGTCCGCTTGGACCGGTTCGGAGAGACGGCGATCGCGGTGAGTGCGCTCCCAGCGCTGCTCTCCCGGCGTGACCCGGCGACGGTTGTGCGCGGGCTCGCGGAGCGCATCACGGCGGGCAAGGGCGCGGGCACGCGTGAGCAACTGCTCGATGAGCTGCTGCACTCCATGGCGTGTCGCTCGGCGATCATGGCCGGCGACCCGATCACCGAGGAACAGGCGGCGGAGCTGATGCGTCGCGCCGACCTGATCGACAACCCGCACGGATGTGCGCACGGCCGGCCGACGGTGCTGCGCGTCTCGTTCCGCGAGCTCTGGCGCCACTTCCAGCGCTAGCAGCCTCTCGAAGTGTGCGCGTCGCCGTGCGAGAGATCGTCGACGCGACAGGCTGCTAGATAGGCTAGTCGTTCTTCGGCTTCGGCTGGACGAGGACGCGGATGTCGACTTCGTTGAGGGCGACTCGCGAGACTCCGAGCACCAGGCGTGGGCGCTTGGCCGTGCCGACCGTGTCCGACACCGTGTCGGTGATCTTGAACGGCATCCTCGGAGCAGTCGTCGACCGATGCGGCAGCGTCGGGTGATAGGCGAGCTCGTAGGTAACGCAGGGGACCGTGTCCCGCTCCGGTAGTTGGACCCATGTCACGTCGTGGGACGTCTGGTCCACGCCGACGACGATCACGTCAGCAGCATCGGCGGCGCCGATGCGGATGAAGCGTGTCCGTGGCTGCTCGATCTTCACGTTCTCCGCCTGGAGAACTTTCACGTTGGAGCTGGTCGGTAGCGGCATCCACTGCTCGTCGTCGAGTGGCGAGAGCAGCATCGCCTCGGCCAATAGGTCGATGATGCGCCGTTGCTGGGTGAGACGCCGTAGCTGCTCTGGGTGCTGAGCCCTTGAGAGCGTCTCGACCTCGCCGTCGATCGAGACCCAGCCGATGTCGTCGTACGCGCCGTTGATGGCGGCAATCTCCACGAGACCGTCCGACACGCTGCGCGTTCGCAGCGACGTCGATCCGTCGTCGTGACGCAGCCAGTCGAGCGAGAGCTCCTCAAGATCGAAGTCTGGCCGGCTCACCTTGCCGTCCTTGCCGGTGACCTCGGCCCAGCCGCGTGCAGCGCCGAACTCGATGTGCATCGAACGGATGCCGCCAGCCGCAGCAAGCTCCGCACCGCCCTGACGCGTCGCCGCCTTACGCAGCAACGCCAACGGGGTCTTCTTCGGTGCTGGCGCGGGGCCGTCGCCCGCAGTGGCCAGTGCCGCGAGCGACGCGACAACGACGAGCGCGGCGCGAACCCTCATCGGCCGCGGGAGCTGGTGCGGGGCGGCTTGAAACTGTCCTCGGTCACGCCGTTGAAGGCGACCTTCCGCAGGAACAGGTCGAGCGCGAGCTTCGGTTCCTGCTCCTTGATGCGCTGCTCCATGACGGTCACGCGCTGGGGGAACCGGATCTTCGCGCCCTCGATCTTCGGGTAGCCCGGCAGGTAGCCGAGCCGGTAGTGGAGGATCGACGCGCCCTTCTCGATCGGCTCGACGCGGACCGCGTAGGGGTCCTGCGTCTCGAGATCGAGCCAGAGCGTGAACGTCAGCGCCGTCGAGTCGTTGGCCGGCGGCAGGCGCTTGACGGCGACGCCCGGGTAGTACGGGTCGTCGACCATCTTCCAGACGCTGCCGTCGACGAGTAGCTTGCGGAGCACGGCGACGTCGAGCAGCGTGCGCGACAGGCGTCGGTGGAGCGCGATGTCCTCGTAGTCGGCCGGGTGCGTCTCCGCGTTGATCGCGGTCAGTTCGTCGCCGTCGTGGAGCCAGTAGTAGTCACGCGGCCCGAAGACCGCGCGCGTCGTGGTGCGGCCGTTCAGGACCCAGCGGGTCTTCAACGACGGCTGCGCGTCAGCGTGACGCATCCAGTCGATCGCGAGGGCCTCGGCCTCGTCCGTGCCGTACACGACGGAGCCGTCCTCTTGGGGGATCTGGCGCTGCACGATGACGCGTCCGAACTCGAGCCGGAACGAGTTCAACCCGCCGGTTCGGGCGAGGGCCTCACCGCCCTGGCGCTTCGCAGCGGCCTCGACGTACTGGAGCGCCTTCTTGTCGCTGGTCGGAGCCTGCTGCGGAGCCCGACGAACGCCGCCGTGATCCTGCGCAAGGACGTTCGCAGGTGGGGACACGGTGTTCGCGAGCGAGAACACCACGAGGGCTAGGACGGGCGTCAGGACGGCGCGCTTCATCGATCTCCAGCCTCCGGAAGGGGTTCTCGAGCGTGCGATGATCTCATTCTCACCGTCCGCGTCACCGGAACGTCGCAAACGCGGGGCCAGGCAGCCAATCCCTGCGAGGGCGTGTATGCCGAGCGGCACTTCCCGATCAGGCCGAGCCGGCATCCTCTCGAAACGCTGCGGCGACGCGGGCTCCGCCATCGGCTGGAGACTCGTCGGGGCCCATGTCGAGCCACGTGACACCGGGGAAGCGGCGCCACCACGTGTTCTGCCGCCGCGCCAGCTGCCACGTGTGCGCTCGGATCGACTCGATGGCCTCAGCCAGTGCCTTCGAATCGGGCGCCTCTCCCGCCGCACGCCGCCGGAGTTCCGGAAGCAGTTCCTTCACGCCGATCGCTTCGGCGGCCGTCGGGCCGAGCGCGTCTTCGGCCAGTCGATCGGCGACCTCCTCAACGAGTCCGTCCGCAACCATCCGCGCGATGCGGCGGACGATGCGCCCGCGCAGATCCTCCCGAGACCGACGGAGCCCCACGGCTCGGTAGGCGATCCGTGGACCAGAGTCCCACTCTTGCTGCGCGTCGCTGATGGGCGCGCCGGTCGCGGCGTGGACCTCGAGAGCTCGGACGAGCCGCTTTGTGTCGTTTTGATGGATGCGCCCGGCCGAGACCGGATCCACGCTCGTCAGCCGCGCGTGCAGCGTGCCGGGCTCCGCGGCCTCGTCCTCGCGCAGTCGGCCGCGGAGCACGTGATCGGCGGGCGGACCGTCGAACATGCCGAAGAGCAGAGACTTCAGGTAGAGCGCCGTGCCGCCCACTACGAGCGGACGTCGGCCACGACTGCGAATCCCGGCGAACGCCTCTTCGGCCAGGGTCAACCAGCGTGCGGCGTGGAGTCGCTCGCGGGGGTCGAGAACTCCGACCAGGTGATGCGGCACACGCGCGGCGTGGTCGGGCGGCGGGGCGGCCGCGGCGATCTCGAGCCCTCGGTAGGGCTTCACCGAGTCGGCGACCACGAGCTCGGCGTTCAACTCCGCGGCGGCGTACACGGCTGCCGACTCCTTGCCGGAGGCGGTCGGGCCGAGCAGCACGAGGAGCGGCGCGTCAGGCATCGAGAGCCGGTGGGGGAGAGACCGTGGAACCGAAACCGGGCGACCCGGGCGGCTGCGAGCACATAGGAAGAGGGCGCATCCGCGGGGATGCGCCCTCTTCCGGTCCGCTGCTGGTCATCGGCATGGCGCCGATGTCGCGTGCGGGACTAGTCCTCGAACGGGTTGTTCTTGTCGTAGTCGAAGAAGTACTTGTTCGTCAGGTCGCGCCACTCGTTCGCCGACTCACCGTAATGGTTGATCATGCGAATGTTCTCGTCCCAGTTCGTGAGCGAGAAGCAGCCGCTGACGCTGACCGTGATCGCGGCCAAGAACGCTGCGGTGAACACCTTGCGGACCATCCTACTTCCTCCCAACGCGCGCAGTTTGTGTCTGCCGTCTGACCCCCTGCCCTGGGGGACCGACGCGAGGCTGCACGAGTGCTGCGCACGCCTCCGATACGGACCGGCGGAGAGTAGGTTTCGGTCCGAGCCCGGTCAACGGAAAAACCTCAGGCTTGGATCGTTCACGAGGCTGGCTCGATTCGCCTCGGCGTTCGAGTGTGATTCGATCCAACGAACGGGTGTGGCGAGGCATGAACAAGCGACGACTGGTGTCCAGAGCCCCGGCGGGGAGTCGAGATCGCGGCGCGCCGCCGAAGGCGCCCCTGGACCGGTTGTGGAGGCGGCTCATCGCAATGATCGGCTCTCCGGGCGCTTGCTCAGGCGTGCGAGCCCCGTGCATGGTTCCGGCGAGGCTCAGGGCTTCCGTCACCGGGCTCCAGCGAGCCCGACGGCAGCCGAACTCGATGTCAGCAGACCTCGCTGTCGGCCTGGGGAGCAGGACGATAGAGCCCGTGCTCCTCGATGTAGTCGACCACCGGATCCGGAGCCCGGCAGTGGATGCTGCGGCCCTCGGTCCTGCGCAATCGTAGATCCGTCGACGAGATCTCGAACGACGGTGTGCGCAGCCAGCGAGCTCGCAGCCCCGCGACGGGCTCCTCGCCCAGTGCCTCGGCCAGGACCGCCCACGGCGGCTCGTCGGCCCCCGGTCGGGGCGCGACGGCGAACGGGATGAGTGCGGCGAGCTCGCGGACGCGATGCCACGTCGGGAGCAACGGGAGCGAGTCCTGCCCGAGCAGCAGCATGAGTTGCTCCCCCCGGCACTCACCGTCGCGGAGTGCGAGCACGGTATCGATCGTGTAGGAGGTCCCACCGCGTCGGATCTCGACGTCGAGGACGTCGATGCGCGGTTCCTCGGCGACCGCGATCCGCGCCATGGCGAGCCGGTGCTCGGCGGAGGCGTGGGCCCCGGCGGGCTTGTGCGGCGGGTCCGCCGCAGGAATGAGGCTGACCAAGTTGGCGCCGAGTTGAACTCCTGCAGCCCGCGCGATCTCCACGTGCGCCGTATGGATGGGATCGAACGTCCCGCCGTAGAGGACGCGCCGTCGCACGGAGGGGGCGCTCACGAGTCGCGCAGGTGATCGAGCCGGTGCGTCAGTGCCGACGGGAAGAGCGCCTCCAGGCCGGCGTCATGGACCTGCACCAGCACAGAGCCGGTGATGCTCGGGTGCAACTCGTTCTCGTACGACCGTGGACTGCTCCAGACCGCGAGGGAGAACAGCACCAGCGCCGCCACAGCCCCGGTGAGGACTCCGAGCACGCCTCCGAGCCAGCGGTCATGACGGAAGCGCCACTTCTTCGCCATCGGCTGCAGGAGGAACGCCACGCCCATGAGCATGCACGCAGCGAGAGCGAAGAGCACCGCGTGGGTGATCCACGGCAGGTCGATGTCGTTCACGACCGCGACCTTCTGCAGGTAGGGCTCGGCGAGCGGGCGGACGGCTCCCGCAGCGATGGCGGCGCCGATGAGGAGGACCAGCTCGATCGCAGCCCACGCCAGGCCGCTCCGCGCGCCGTCCACGACGGCCAGCGCGATGATCACGAACGCACCGAGGTCGAACCACGTCATGGCGAACGGAGTGTATCGCGCAGACGGGAGAGCGGTGCGGAGACCTCGCGCGACGGCGGCGACTGACCGGTGCACGGGGTGAATCGAGCAGGCCGGGAATCGAGCAGGCCCCGCTCGCGATGCGAACGGGGCCCGTCGTTGTTCTGGAACTTCCTTAGAGGATGGTCAGGAGCTCGGTCAGAGCCGGCACCCGGCCGATCGCGCGGAAGTTGATGTCCCGAGCCACGCGCGCCAGGACCGGCGTGTCGCGGCGATCACCAATCTGACCCAGCGCCACGGTGGCGAGGGCACGAGTGATGTCGGGGAAGGTCTTCTCAGAGTCTGCCGCGATCTTCAGGAGCGGCTCGATCGCACGCTCGTCACCGATCTGACCGAGGGCCAGGGCGACGGAGCCGAGGATGAACTGAGACTCCTTCTCGGCCTCGAGGATCTTCACGAGGTCGCCGATCACGGTCGCGTCGCCCATGAGGCCGGCAGCCACCGCAGTCTGGACGCGCAGGTCGCGGTCCGTGTCATCGCGCAGCGTGCCGCGGATCGCGTCACGAGCGGCGCTGTCACCGATCATGCCGAGCGAGACCGCGCAGTAGCCGCGCAGACGCTTGTCGGCACCACGGTCCTTCAGGACCGCGATGAGCTCGGGGACCGCCATCGGGTCCTTGACGAGGCCCGAAGCGATGGCGAAGGCGGCGCGCGAGCGAGGATCGCCCTTGGCAGCCTCGGCGAACTTGGCCCGGAGAGGCTTACGAACCTCCTCCTCGGGGACAGTCTTCATCGCGCGGCCGATCAGGCCCATGCCGAGCGCAGCGAAGGGCTGCGCCAGGTTCGCGGGCTTGCCGTTCTCGAGGTAGTACTGCAGCGCCTTGATGGCGTCGACCCGCGTCTCGGCATCGATGCCGTCGGCGGCGGCGACGCGGCCCATGGCCACCATCGCGAAGTTGCGCTCGGAGGCATCCTTGCCGTCCTTCGCAATGCCCTTCAGGGCCTTGATGATGCTCTGCTGCGTCTTGGACTCGCACTGCGGCGCGAGCTGCCCGAGGGCGATCGCGGCCGAGCGGCGAATGTTGGTGTCGTACTTCTTGGCCTTCTTGCCAGCGACGCGGGCCATGACGGCATCGACGACGGCGGTCGGGTTCTCTTCGGTGCCGGGCGAGCCGATCTTGCCGAGAGCCTGGACGACGAACGCCAGCTCCGTCTCGGACAGCTCTTCGGCGCCCTTCACGTCGGCCTTGCCCTTCTCGAGCATGCCGAGGAGGTCGGGAACGATCGCGTCGTTCTCGAGCAGACCGAGTGCGACGAGCGCAGTCGGCTTGATGTCCTGCTTGGTCTCCTTGCCGGCGAGAATGGCGACGAGGGCCTGAGTGACCTTCCCGTCCTTGTCATTCTTGTCGCCGAGCAGACCGAGCGAGATGGCTGCGAAGGGACGCACGTACGAAGCGTTGCGCTCCTTGTCGCCCACGAGCTCGATCAGGAAGTCACGGACCTCGTCGGTGTCCTCCTGAAGGAGGCCGAACGCCAGCGCCGCCGACTCCTCGACCACGCGGTGGTAGCCGCCGCCGGTCTTGTCGTTGCGCGCCATCTTCTTCAGCGTCGGCACGATCGACGTATCGCCGATCTTCGCGAGCGCCAGGGCTGCAGCCGACTGGATGTCGAAGTTGAGGTCCTTCTGGTCGAGCATGTCACGCAGCGCTGGGACGATCTTGTCGTTGATCGCGGCCTGAGTGGCAGACTTGACCTGAGTGTCGGACTTCTTGCGGCCGAACGTGTGGACCGAGGTGCCGGACCGGGTACCGGTCTGCGCCTTCTTGACCTCGCTCTTCAGGAGCAGGATCTCGTCCTTGTTGAAGTTCCACCAGAACGTCCAGTCCTCGTAGCCGGGGCCCTTGCTGGAGGACGTGGGACGGCCAGCGCCGCCACCCGTGCTCGGGCCGCCAGGGCCACCGCTCGAGGGGGCCGGGCCGGAGCCGCCGCCACCCGTGCTCGGGCCGCCAGAGTCGCCGCCGCCGGTCGAGGGACCACCGATGTCGCCGCCGCCCGTGCTCGGGCCGCCGGTCTCACCGCCGGGAGTCGTGGGGCCGCCGCCTTCGGGGGGCGGGGGCGGATCGGAAGGCTCGCGGCTGTCCGGCGGGACTTCGCCCGCAGGGCCGCGATAGGCGCCACCGTGAGCGAAAGCGTCGCTGGTCAGGGCCGGGAAGGCCATGAGCAGGGCCGCGCCCGCTAGAGAGGTCAGGATCAAACGCATCGGGGCGGTCTCCTTGGTCGTGGGCCGCCGCTCTTCTCGCGACCCGCACCGGGGGATGGGATGTCGTAGTTCGGTGACGTTCCTGGTCCGGAAACCTGATCCGTCAGTGGTATGCCGCAACCGAGATGCCACCCACGACGAAGATGCCCCTTGTGGCTCCCGATGCGTAACGCATTGCAGGATAACGGGTTCTGTCGGTAGCGTGCCGTGGCCGGGACGCGACCCAGCGGTGACAGCGTTACTGTTTGGGAACGCTGCGGGTACGTGGGTGGCTCTCGAGACGGTGTCCAACCGCAGCGACCGCGACCGAAGGGAGCGAACGCGGCGGCCACCGGCGGGGCTACGGCAAGGGCGTCCAACCGCCGTGACCGCGAGCGCAGCGAGTGCACGCCTCGGCCAATCGCGAGGCTACTGAGACGGGTTGCCCCGAGGCGACCGCGACCGAAGGGAGCGAACGTCTGTCCCACGCGTCGCTCCCGCGTTCACTTCCCCGCGAGCACGCAGCGCGCCGCCCCTACTCCCCCTCGCTCTCCGCAACCTCCAGATGCAACAACGCGAAGTCCACCGCGTCTTTCGCACACCAGATGCAGTACCCACCACCCGGTCCATCCTCCGCGGTCAGGTTCTGCACCGTCCGCGTCGCCACCTCGCGCGCCTCGCTCGGCAGATCCTCGAACCCCGGCGTGTCGTAGAGCAGCACGTGCCGCTGGACGTCGGTGACGGCTTCGCGTCGCTCCTCGAAGAAGCTCCGGCGGAGGGAGCGCAGCAGATCGGGGAACAGCTTCGCGAAGTCGAGAGGCTGCTGATCGGGATGATCGATGGCGTACGCGCCGATGCGCGAGACGAGTTCCCTCCGGTACTCCTCGATCGGCTGCTGGATCGGCAGGAGCTTCTCGATGGAGATCAGAAGATGGGCGTCCGCCGGCACCCGGCTGCCCGTGGAGGGATCGAGCACAGTGCGGTTCTGGACGAACGCGACCAGGTGCTGGAAGTACGCGTCGAAGCGTCGATCAACCTCGTCCTCGGAGACGATCTGCATCGCGTTCTGCACGTCGACGAGGATCCAGAGGCCCAGTTGACGCGTGGCGTCGTCGAGCAGCGCGGAAACATCGTGATACCGCTCCTCGGCCTCGACCTGCAGGAAGCGGTAGAGCGAGCGATCGGCGCACATCTCGCGGAGCTGCTCGCGCAGGGCGGACGGTGAGACGCACGGGCGATCGTCGCGGACGGCCGCCTGGATCAGTGCGGCGCGCATCTCCCGCACGCTGGCGCCGAAGAGCCCTTCGTACTGCGTCTCGCGCTGGTGCTCGTCACGGATGCGGGGAAGCAGCCGACGCAGCTCGTTCGCGGCCGAGGAGTCCAGCCGATCCGGCGTGCGCCCCTCGGCGTAGAGCCAGGCCTTCTCGAGTGGCGTCAGCCCGGCGACGAGCTCGCGGAGGTCGCCTTCATAGTCGTCCACCCGAGGCCGCTCGAGCCGCGTCAGGATGGCGAACAGCGCGCTGTACTCGGCCAGATGCGGTGCCACGTGCCGGCTGCGGCTCATCTCGCTACAGATCTCTCGGTAGACGCTCGTCTCCTGCGACAGCTGGCGCAGGTACGGCACGCGCACGAACGACATGCGTGCCTGGAACGACGCGAACTCCGGGAGCTGCTTGAACGCGTGAAGGTGGCGCTCGTTCACGCTGGCACAGAAGACGACGTCCAGCTCGAAGAGGCGATTGCCGACTGTGACGAACCCCTTCTCCGTGGTCTGGAGCAGGTACTTGGAGAGCTCGAGGTTGCGCTTCAGGAAGTCGCTGAACTCGAGCAGGCCACGGTTGGCGTCCGGGAGATCTCCCATCACCTCGAAGAGCGGGAGTGACCGGAGGAACGGCGGGAGACCGGCCATCTGCGAGTCACCGGCGAGGATTCGCATCTGTGCGTCGGCCGTGCCCTGCGGCTGGGTGACGACCGCGCCGATGCGATAGCGCCGGGAGACGAAGACACGCTCCACCTGAACGTGGCGGACCACGCGCTGCCAGTCGCCCTTGTAGGCGGCAAGCAAGGCCTCGTAGACCTGCTTGCAGCGCGGGCAGAGGTTCCCGTTGATGAAGTGGCGGAATGACTCAGTGCGTCGCTCGGTGGAACTCTCGAGGGCGCTCTCGAGGAACGCAGCACGTTCGGAGTCGGGGACCACGAAGAGCGGGTTGCAGCGCAGCTCGCAGACGATCCTCGCCGCGACGTCCTCGGCTTCGAGCAGCGCGTAGGACGCGGCGCTGTCGGCGGTCCCGCGGGTCGTGCCACCGAAACCGAGCCCGGTGCCCTCGACGTCTGCCTTGGGGAAGATCCAGCGCAGGGCGTAGAGCGCGCCGCCCGGCTCGTGGCTGTAGACCTCGAGACCCCACTGGAGGAGCTCGACCAGGCTCGACTTGCCCGAACCGTTGGGACCGTGCAGGACGAGCATGCGATTGAGGCGTCCCTCGCGGGCCGCCGCGAAGATCGTCTCGATGACGGCCTGCTGCGCCTCCTCTTGCCCAATGAGCGCGGCCACGCCGGTGGCCTGGTCGCCGTCGAAGAGCCGCCAGCGCGTCACCTCTTCACCGATCCCGGGCACCGAGTGGGATCCGTGGTGCAGCACGGCATCCCGCAGGTACTGCTCGGAGTTCCGGACGAGCGGATAGGGGTCCTGCTGGAACTGGGTCAGCAGGTCGTCGAACGTCACGAGCCGGCGGTCACCCTCGAATCGCTCGGCGACGCTCTGGGCAATGCGGTCGAGCGGGGCCGGAGTCATCTCGTCGGGGGTCGTCTCGTCGGGGCTCATCGCGTCATGGTACCCGCGGGACACCCAGCAACGGGGTCTCTCACCGCGACGGGGACCAGGCTCGGATCAAGCCCATGCGCCGCACATTCCGATGGGGGAGCCGGAGGACCTCCATGCCGAGCACGACCGAGAACCATCCCCGCGACTGGCCGGGTCGCCTCGTCCCGTACTGGATCGACGATGCGGATGTGCTGCGGGTCGACGTCAAAGAGGACGAGCGGCCGGGGCGTGACTCGCTCGGCAACGCTGGGCACGTGACGCGCACCACCCAGTGCGGCGCCCTGGGCGTCCAGTGGACGCGCGGTCGGATCGTGCGGTATCTCGAGGGTGCGGGTCTGCAGACACTGCGCGACGTGCAGGGGCAGAGCGAGATGCATCGCGCACCGGTCGAGCAGGCACCGGAGGAGGTCGATCCGTTTCTCGTCGAGGACAGCCTCAACGTGCTCGTTCGCGGTCGCGACTTCCCTGGCCAGCAGCGCGCGGTTCTCGAAGCCAAGGTCGAAGCACTGCGCCGCGAACTCGAGGACGGCACGACCGACCCGTCTCGCCGCGACTCGATTGCGAACATGCTGCGCTCGATGGAGGATGGCCTGCGCAGCACCGTTGAACTGCGGGCCGTGCGGCGTCGCTTCAAGCCCGCGGTCACCGTTCGCGAGCCGATCGAGTCGCTCGGCACAGTGCTCGCCGTCCGTCCCGGCTCCCGCCTCGTGTATCGCGTGAATTCGATCGATCAGGAGGCCGGTGAGGAGGGTGAGCCGGACCCGATGGTGTTCCACGTCGTGGCGTTGGGGAAGCGGGAGGCTGTGCTGCTCTACACGGGCGGTGTCCACGGTCTACGTCATCTGCGCGACCTCGACCAGAGTGCCATCCATGACGCCTGGTTCGCGAACCGCGAACGCTGCCGCACCGAGGCCACGGCGCCGTGGATCGGCCGCGGCGTGTATCGCGACCTGGTCGAGTGCGGTGCGAGCGAGGTCATCATCCATCGCCGTCGTGATCCCGAGCCGGTGGCGCTGGAGAAGATCGGCGAGGACGTGAGCGTCGTCCGGGTCGACGGCCGGCCGATGGAGGTGCCGGTCATCCGCTGCCGAACGAGTCGCGACGACGACCTCATCATCCTCGCGGACGAGGCGAACCCGCTCGTGCTGCGACTCGAGGAGTCCGGCGCGGATCTGGTCCGCACGATCGACGACATCCGCAGCGCCCCGGGACACGCCATCAACCTGCCTGGCGAGACGGAGATGGAGCGGGCCCTCGAAGAGGCTCGTCGTCGACTCGACGCGTCGATGCCCGAGATGGCCTAGCTCTCAGCACGCGGCCCTCAGCCTCAACTGGCTGCGGTGGCACGATGGCGCTCGCGGGACGTCGCGCGCTACCGCCCCGCGGGGGCGGACGATCCGCCGGCGTCGACGTCGAAGCGCTGCGGGAACGCCACGTAGCGCACGAACGTGATCTCCTGCAGCTCCTCGAGCGCGTTGCCGTCCTCGTCCGTCTCGTACGGCGGGACGACCACCAGCGTGATGCGACAGCCGTACGGCAGTCCGCCCTGCTCCTTGGCGTCCCAGTCCTGCAGACCCTTCGCCTCGTCGCCCTCCGGCTTGCCCGGATCCTCTTCGTAGAAGTCGATGCGGAACGAGGCGATGCGGTCGGCCAGCTTGTAGTACTTGCCGCCCTCGAACGGTTCCTCGTCGACGCCGAAGTCCTCGCGCCGATAGAGGGCGAAGAGGTCGTCGTACACCTCGCTGCGGCGTACGCGGTAGCCGATCTCGCAAATCGCGCTCTTCACGAACTCGTCGTCGATCTCGACCGCGCTGCGTGACGAGACCGCCGTGACGAAGTCGAGCTTCGTCGTGTCCTCGCCGCCGATCGTGTCGCCCTCGCCCTTGAACGCGTCGCGGTCCTTGTACGGCTCCACGAGGACGTTGTTCAGATCCTGGACCACCAGCGCGAGAACCGGCGGCGCCATGTCGTAGGGACGCACCTCCTGCTCGATCTGGTCGCGGAACTCGGCGATCGACCACACGAGACCGAAGAGCGAGGAGAGGAACATCAGCAGCATGGTCGAGGCCAGCAGCACCTCGAGGACCGTCAGCCCGCGCTGGGATCGCGATCCGGAGAGCGTGCGATGTCGTTGCATCTCAGTTGCCCCCCGGGTTCTGCTGTCCCGGGGGACCGGACGCGCCGTGATCGACGAGAGGCAGGAACGTGACGATCGTGACCGAGTCCGACTCGCCTTCAATGTCCGGTCCGCGCACGGTCAGAGTGAGCTCGCGTAGGAACTGCGTCTCACCGGTGTTCGCGGCGGGCTGACCGGGCTGATCCGGGTTGTTGATCTCGTCGGCTTCCTCGGGCTCACCGAAGAGGTACTCCGCCTGCTCGTCGCTCGACGTGCCGAAGACCACGACATCGCGGATGTCGAGATCCCACTCCCAGTTCTCCCACTGGTCCTCGTCCAGGTCGTCGAAGTCCTGGCCGACAAAGATGTCGTCGAACTCGCGTTCGAAGATGGTCACGTGGCCCAGTCGAAAGTCGGCCAGGACGCGCAGCTCGCGGGAGCGGACGGAGTCGAGCGCCCTCGTCGTCACCACGTCGATGTGGTCGATCACGGAGACCGCCATGATCCCGAAGATCGCGATGGCCGCGAGCAACTCGAGGAGCGTGAAACCCGCCGTGCGCGCTGTGGAGAGGGAACGGTTGCGCATCAGAAGTCGTGCTCCTCGCGGATCTCTTCCGCCTCGATGCGACCGCGGTGATAGGTCACGACCCCGGTCAGCCCGGCGATCTCGATGCTCATGCCGTCGTCGGGGTTGATGTCCTGGTGCCGCAGGTAGGCCACGAAGCCCGAGGGGAACAACTCGCCCCGTTCGCTGAACGTGACCATGAACGTGTCGCCGAGGAGGGCGTTGCTGCGCCCGAACGCGATCTCGTCGAGCACGACGCCGTCGCCGACCTCGAACCACTCGCCGTAGAACGTCAGCTCCTCGCGCTCGCCGGCGTCCGGGATCTCGTTCTCGCTCGGGATGTCGACCTCGCGCCAGCGACTGTTCTCGAGGTCGATCTCGAGGCTCAGCGGCCGCGCCTGCACGAGCGCCAGGTCGCGCAGGAAGAGCAGCTTGTTGCCGAGGTGCCGACCGGAGCGGGAGAGCTGCGAGCGCGCGGTGGCGCCGTCGAGGTTGGCGACGACGAGCGCCGCCATCAACGAGAGGATCGCGATGACGACCATCATCTCGATGAACGTGAAGCCCGAGCGGCGCGGCGATCGGGCTCGGCGCGGGCGCATCAGCGTGCGTCGTCCGTGCGTCGCGAGCGCAGGCTCGTGAGATCGAGTGGAGGTGGGCCGGATGTCATCGGAAGCTTCCGCTACTCCTTGTCCGTGTCCTTGCGACGCATGGTGTTGAGGTCGATGTCCGCTTCCTCGTCCTCGCCGCCTTCGACGCCGTCAGCGCCCCACGAGATCAGCTCGTACGTGCGGCTGCCCTGCGGCTCGTAGAAGAACTCGTTGCCCCACGAGTCGGTGGGGACCTCGTCGGACATCAGCGGCGCATACTCGTAGCCGACCAGGTCGTCGAGCGACTCGGGCAGGCGGCGGTTCTCGATCCGATAGACGTCGATCGCCATCACGATCTCACGCATCTGGTCCTTCGTCCCGTACCCCGGGCCGCCGCAGCCGCAGCCCATCTGAGGCCGAACGTTGGCACCGATGGCCACGGTGAGCACGCCGACGACTCCGATCACCCCGACGATCCAGGCGAGCGCGGAGCCGTGTGCGGCGCGGCGTCGACGGAGTGAACGGGAGGTCATCGAAACCTCCCGCTACTCCTTGTCCGAGTCCCTGCGACGCATGGCGTCGAGGTCGATGTCCTCTTCCTCGTTCTCGCCGCCTTCGACGCCGTCGGCGCCCCACGAGATCAACTCGTACGTGCGGCTGCCCTGTGGCTCGTAGAAGAACTCGTTGCCCCAGGAGTCCGTCGGGACCTCCTCGGACATGAGCGGCGCGTCCTCGTCGCCGACCAGGTCATCGAGCGACTCGGGCAGGCGGCGGTTCTCGATCCGATAGACGTTGATGGCGTTCACGATCTCGCGCATCTGGTCCTTCGTCGCGCCAATGTTGGCCTTCCGCATCATGCCCATCACGTTGACGCCGACGATGCCGCCCAGGAGCCCGATGATCGTGATCACGACCATGAGCTCGATGAGCGAGAAACCGTGCTGACTGCGGGTGCGGTGGGACTGCATCTCATGCTCCTCTTCGTGGGGCCGGAGGGACCGGCCTGCGGCCGGGCTCCATCGTACGGCCCTAGAACATTGGACGACTCAGACGCCCGCGGCCTGCCCGATTTGCAGGATCGGGAGCAGGATCGCGATGACGATGAAGCCGATGACCAGGGCCAGGGCGATGATGAGGATCGGCTCCACCATCGACGTGACCTTCTGCGACGTAATCTCGATCTCGTCGTCGTACGCCTCGGCGACGCGTTCGAGCATCTCCTCGAGCGTGCCCGCCTGCTCGCCGACGGCGATCATGTAGCCGACGACCGGAGGGAACACGCCGGACTTCTTCACAGGTGCGGAGATGTCGGCGCCCTCGACGATCTTGTCGTGGATCTCGCCGACGACACGGGCCATCACCATGTTCCCGACGATGCCCTGCACGATCTTGAGCGCCTGCAGCGCCGGGATGCCGCTCTTCAAGAGGGTCGAGAGCGTCACGCAGAAGCGGGACACGCTGACCTTCTTGAACAGGTCGCCGACGATCGGAAGTCGCAGCCGGAACTTGTCGAACCCGTAGCGGAACTCCTCGTTGCGCATGGCCAGCTTGAACACCACCCACGCGGCGACGACCATCCCGACCAGCACCAGCCAGTAGGTGCCGACGAAGCCGCTCACCGTGACGAGGATCTCGGTGGGCAGCGGCAGGTCGGCGCCGCTCTTGCTGCCGCTCTTCTTCAGCAGCCGCAGGATGCGGGGCACGACGAAGGTCATCAGCACGACGACGACGACCATGCCGAAGATGATGAGCACCATCGGGTACGCCATCGAGGCCTTCAGCTTGGCCCGCATGCGGTCCTGCTTCTGGTTGAAGTCCGCGAGGCGACCGAGGATCACGTCCAGGTTGCCGGCGGCCTCACCGGCTTTGACCATGTTGGCGAAGAGCTCGTCGAAGTAGCCGGGGTGGTGCGCCAGCGCATCGGCGAAGTTCGCGCCCTGCGTCACCTTCTCGCGGATGTCGCGCAGCACGATCTCGAGATCCGGGTGACCGGCCTGTTCGACCAACGCGGTCAGGCACGAGGCGAGCGGAATGCCCGACCGGAGCATGGTCGCGAGCTGCCGCGTGAGCATCGTGACTTCTTCGCGATGGCGCCGCTGCAGGAATGCGGGCAGAAAGCGGCGCGACGTGCTGACGGTCAGGGTGTCGAGGGGATCGAGATCCGTGACGTGGACGCGCAGCGCGCGGAGCTGAGAGCGCGCCTCGCGCGCGCTGTCGGCATCCACGATTCCGGTGCGCGGACCACCGCCAGCATCGAAGCCCTTGTACTGATAGACCGGCATGGGATCAGAACATGTCCAGCTGCGTGACGCGCAGGATCTCCTGGACCGTCGTCAGGCCCTGCTTCACCTTGCGGGCGCCGTCCATGCGCAGCGTGCGGCAGCCGCGCTTGATCGACTCCTTCTTGATGACGGACGCGGACTCGTGCGCCATCACCTGCTCCTTCACCTCTTCGGTGATCGGCAGGATCTCGTAGATGGCGGAACGGTCGACGTAGCCGGTTTGGAAGCAGTTGGCGCAGCCGGCACCGCGGTAGAGCAGACCGTCTGGCAGGTCGGCGATCTCGAGACCGATGTCCTGCAGCTCGATCAGGTCGGAGCCGGTCGGGACGAAGCTCTCGATGCACTCCTGGCAGATGCGACGGACGAGGCGCTGGGCGATGACGACCAGCACCGACGAGGCGACGAGATAGGGCTCGACCTCGAAGTTCAGCATGCGCGCGACGGCGCCGGCTGCGTCGTTCGTGTGCAGCGTGGAGTAGACGAGGTGGCCGGTCAGGGCGGCCTGTGTGGCGATCTTCGCCGTCTCCTCATCGCGGATCTCACCGACCATCAGGACGTCGGGGTCCTGACGCATCAGACTGCGCAACCCGGTCGCGAAGGTGAGGCCCTTCTTGTTGTTGACCTGGATCTGGCTGATGTCGTCGAGGTGGTACTCGATCGGGTCTTCGATCGTGATGCAGTTCTTCTCGGCGGAGTTGATCTGCTGGAGCACTGCGTAGAGCGTCGTCGTCTTGCCGGAACCGGTCGGCCCCGTGACGAGGATGATGCCGTGCGTGTAGCGGATGAAGCGCCGCAGCATCGCGAGGTTCGCGTCGTCGAGACCGAGCTCCTCGATGCGGAGCACGCGGGCGGTCATGTCGAGCAGACGCATGACGATGCGCTCGCCGTTCGACGTCGGGACCGACGAGATACGAACGTCGACCTCCCCGTCGCCGAGCTTGATGGTCGCGCGGCCGTCCTGCGGGAGACGGCGCTCGGCGATGTCCATCTTGCCCATGATCTTGATGCGGCTGATCACGGCGTCCTGGACGCGCTTCGGGATCGCCTCCATGTCGTACAGGATGCCGTCGATCCGGTTGCGCACCTGGAGTCGATCCTCGTACGGGTGCAGATGCACGTCCGAGGCGCGCATCTTGAGCGCCTGGAACAGGATCATGTTGACCAACTTGATGATCGGCGCCTTGTTGGCGACGTCGAGGATGTCCTCGGCGACGTCAACACCAGCGGCCATGTCGATCATGTCGCCGTCTTCGAGGTTGTCGAGCGCCTCGTCCACCACGTCGGCCTTGCGCTTGTAGGCGTGGTTGATGAGGTTCGTGATCTCGACGCGCTGCGCGAGCACCGGCTCGACCTCGATCGACAGCATGGTGGCCAGATCGTCGAGCGCGTTCGTCTGGAACGGGCTGCACGTGGCGACACGCATGCCGTGCGCGTCGCTGGCGATCGCGATCACGTTGTAGCTGCGTGCGAAGTGCACGGGCACCTGGTTGACGAACTCGACCGGAACCTGCATTTTCGTCAGGTTCTCCTCCAGGGCCAGACCGAGCACCTCCGCGAACACGCGCAGGGAGTCGAGTTCCGTGAGGTAGCCCTTCTGGAGGAAGATGCGGTCCAGCGGTTCGCCGGTGTGCACCTCCTCCTGCACGCACTCCTCGAAGCGCTCGGCGCTGAGGAGGTCGCGTTCCACCAGGATGCGTCGCAGATCGTCGCGCATGGCCGGGCCCTTACTTGGCGTCCTCGGGACGCTCCGGCGGCGGCGGCAGCCGCACGTCGGTGCCCGCGGCGCGACGCGCCTGCTCGATCCGCTCGGCGTCGGTCAACGGCGCGCTCAGACGCGGGGCGTCGAGCTCTCCGGACAGCTCCAGGCGATCGATCTTGTCGGTCGCGCTCTCGGAGACATCGGGTCCCCGGAAGTTGCCGTTGATGAAGCGCACCTCGCTACCGAACAGGTCGTCCTGCAGGAGTTTCTTCTCCCAGGTCAGGCGGTGGTACTCGGAGAAGTTGTCGGTGTCGCGAAGGATGCGCGGAGTCACGAAGAGGAACAGGTGCTGCGGGTTCGTCTGATCGTCCGACTGACGGAACAGCCAGCCAATGACCGGGATGTCGCCGAGGAACGGGACTTTCGAGACTGACGAGCGCTCCTCCTCCTGGACGAGGCCACCCAGGACGACCGTGTAGCGGTCGGGGATCGTCACGTTCGTGTTGATCGAACGGGCGACCTGATCGGGCGGTGCGTTGGGCGAGGGACGGTTGCCGAAGTTCTCGACCGACTGGTCGATCGTCAGGCGCAGGTAGTTGTCGGACGAGATCGTCGGCGAGATCGTCAGGTTCGTCGTGGCTGTGATGCTCTGGAAACTGTCCACGCTGCGGCCATTGTCGTCGTTGATGTTCTGCAGGAACGACGTCGTGCGGCTGAGGCTGACCTGCGCCTGCTCATTGTCGTTCGTCACGACGCTGGGCATGGTCAGGATCTTCGCGCGTCCCGAGCTGCGGAAGGCCGACAGCAGCAGCGGCAGACGACCGTCCTTGAAGATGCCCGCCGTGACGCCGGTCCCGATGGACGGGCTGCGGTTCGTCGGGACGAGCACGCCGCCGATGTCCTGCGTGATCGTGTTGCCGAGCCCGAATGTCGAGGCGGTGAAGAAGTCGGTCTCGTTCGTGAGCGCGTCGCCGATGCCATCGTTGTCGGTGTCGACGATCACGTCGTCCGACGTGGAGAACAGTTCGACGCCGAGCGTGAGCTGATCGGAGAGGGTGAGCTCGACCAGCGCGGTCTCGATCAGCACCTGCGGGCGGCTGTTGTCGAGCCGCGTGATGAGGTCGTCGATCGACGTGAACTGCGTCGGGCTGGCGTGGATGATGAGGCTGTTCGAGCGCGTGTCCGCGATGATGACCGGTTCGCCCTCCGTGGACGAGCCGCCGAAGGGACTCTGCGCGCCGCCGGCCGTGTTGCCACCGGTCGGGCTACGGCGGTTGCTGCGCGACGAGCGGCTGCTCGAGCGGGTACTGCCGATCCCGGTGTCGCTGATCAACTCACGGAGGATGTCGGCCAGCTCGCTCGCGTCGGTGTGCCGCAGCGGCCGGAAGTGGATGCGCTGGCGGTAGTTCGTGTTCGGGACGTCGAGCGTCTGGATCAGTTCCTTGATCTTCTTCATGTGCGAATCGACGGCGTAGATGATCAGCGCGTCGAGGCGCGGGTCCGCGATGATCTTCGGCTCGGGCTCGTCGATCGCCGTCGGCTGGTTGCGGCCACGCGGCTGCGCCGGATTGAGGCTCTGCTCGATCAGCTCCTGGAGGATCGGCTCGAGTTCCGACGCGACCGCGTGGGACAGCTGGAGCACCTCCATGCGGGGCTCGATCGTGCTGTTCGGCTGATCCATCACGTTCAGGAGCTGCTTCATGGCGGCGACGATCGGGGCGAAGTCGCCGACGATGAGCGCGCGACTGCCCTGGATGTCGTTGATGCGGCCGAGGCCGGCCGTCTTGGTCGAGAGCTGCGAGAGCGCCTGGCGGACGCGGGATGTGTCCTTGATGTGCTCGAGCGTCATCGACGTGACCACGTACAGGCCGTCCCGGTCGGCGAAGTCGAGGATCTCGCTCTCTTGGATGTAGACGGGGCGCGACGTCAGGTTTGCGTTGGCCTGATCGACAGCGAACCACTGCTGCTGGCCGGAGGGACTCTCGGGGCCGACCGGCACGAGCACGAGGCTGTGGTACGAGAGCACCGCCTGGAGCCAGTGGAAGAGCCGATCCTGGTGGATCACCTGCTCGCCGATGAAGTTGACACGCTTCGACTTGATGACGGCGTTGTTGTCGTCGAAGAGGATCGAGATCCCGCGAGCCTCGGAGATGGCGCGGAATAGATCCTTGATCTCCCAGCCGTCCTCCTTCGGGTTCAGGCGGAAGTACTCGGACGTGTCGGGCTCGCCATCCTGCGCCATCGCCGGAGCGGGCAGCATGCAGAGGAAAGCGAGAGCGGCGACAAGGGCGAACTTCGCGGCACGGATCATGGGTGTCACGGACCTCTGGTTGGGGCGGCCTCGAAGGGCGTCAGGGTAGGGGCTGGGCCCCCGTACGCGAAGTTGGACGGACGGAGGCTGGCCGTATTCCCCGCGAGGACGGAGTCGGGACCGAATTTCCGGTGGCCGCTCGACAGGGCGAGCCCGGTTCTGACCGCCGGTCAGGCGTCGATCGCGTCGAGGGCGTCGATCTTGCCGACGCGTCGGGCGTGGCGACCGCCGTCGAACGGGGTCTCGAGCCACAGACCGACCAGGCGCCGGATCTCGTCCAGCTCCTGGGTGCGGACGCCGAAGCAGGCAACGTTCGCGTCGTTGTGGCGGCGGCTCATCTCGGCGCTCAGGTCGTTCCAGAGCACCGCGGCGCGTGCGCCGGGGATCTTGTTGGCGGACATGCACTGCCCGATCCCCGTGCCGCAGAGGAGGATCGCGCGATCCGCCTCGCCGGAGGCTGCCGCGCGGGCGGCGGGGGCCGCGAAGTCCGGGTAGTCGACGCTCTCGTCCCCGTTGGTCCCGAGATCCTCGACCTCGTGGCCGGCCGTGCGTAGCTCGTCGATGAGCACGGCCTTCTCGCGGACGGCAGCGTGGTCCGCGGCCAGAACCAGGCGCATCAGCGGCGCGGGCCCTTCTTCTTCTTCTTGGCTTTGTCCTTGAGCTTCTTCGCCGCCTGGCGGAGCGCCTTCTGACGCTCGCGCTCCTTGCGACGACGCTGCTCGCTGGGCTTCTCGTAGACCGACGAGCGCTTGATGTCGCGCGTCAATCCCTCGTTGTTGCAGATCTTGCGGAGCCTGCGGAGAGTCTTCTCCAGCGGCTCACCGCTCTTCACCACGACGCGAACGGCCATTCCGTTCTCCTCTTGTCCACCTCGTCCGAGCGCACTCCCGCTGTTGGGAGTCGCGGAAGCCGCCAAGGATACGAAGCCGGCCACCCGCCGCGAGAAAGTCCGCGGGGTGGCGCGAGCGCGATTCTCGGCCGGGTCGTGTCGTCCGTTCCGATGGGGTTGTATTGTGGCGTCCGCGAAGGGGAGGGAGGACACGCGATGCATCGGATCGCCGCTCTCACGGCTCTCGGACTGCTCGCTCTTGCGGCGGCACCGCTGCTCGCGGACGACGCTGACCACATGTTGCTGCCCGGGGACCGCCTTCGGACGCAACTCGGAGCCGGAGACGAGCGACACGTCGCGGTCGCGGCGATCGAGGGCAGCGCGGTCACGCTGCAGGCCAAGCGCATCGGCCGAGTCGGCGTGGAACCGTCGATCCTGGTCATCTCCCCGAGCGGCGAGCGGCTCGATCTCGGCAAACGCCTGAAGCGGAGCCGGAAGCGCGCGCTCGCGAAGAAGGTCCCGATCGACGCGACCGGCGTCTGGCGCGTTGGGGTGTCGGCCATTGCGGGTGGCGGCGACGTCGAGCTGACCGTCAAGGTGAAGACGGCGCGCAAGCTGAAGATCACCGGCGAGCTCGCGGACGAGGACGCGATCTGGGAGACGTCACTCCCGGCCCTGCCGGGGACGCAGGTCTCCGCGACCGTGAAGTCGAAGGGCAATCCGCGCTTCACGCCGTCGATCGAGATCCTGGCGCCCGATGGATCGGTGCTCCTCGCGCCCACCAAGGCCCCGCGCCCCACGGCCGTGCTCCCGGATCTGGGCAACTACACGATCCGCGTCCGAGGCGGGCCTGGGACGTTTCGTGGGCTCGTGAGCATCGCGCCGCCGAACACCGCCGGTCGCAGCCCGGCATTCGTCGACGTCGAAGCACTGCCGGACATCGTTGCGGTGAGCCCAGGCGTCCTGCAGAACGACGGTGTGGTGAACGTGCTGGTGGAGGGCGTCGGGTTCCTGCCCGGCCAGATCGTCACGATCTCCGACGGCGATCGTGGGCTCGCGCAGGGGGCGATCGGGGAGTTCCAGCCCACCGAGATCACGTCGCAACTCGACCTCACGGGAGTCCCGGCGGGGGACTACACCATCGGGGTCGTCACACCGTTCGGGAACTCGGTCACGGCGCCGGGGACGGTCTCGGTCACCAACCGGCCACCGGCGCTATTGCTGGTCAGCGCGCCGGAGATCCCTGCCGCCACGGCGTTGGAACTGACGGTCACCGGGCGCGGGCTGGATCCGGACTGCGAGCTGCTCCTCCGGCGGCGCGACGACGGCTTCGTGCTGCCCCTGGAAATCTCGAGCCGCATCGGCCCGACGTCGATCAAGGCCGACGTGGTCGTCCCACCGTTCGAGGTGGGGGAGTACGACGTGATCACGACCGATCCGGCTGGCGAATCTCGGACGTTCCACGCTCCGCTCCAGGTGGTTGGCTTCCGGTCGACTCCGCAGTCGATCTTCGCCCTCAGCGGGGCGAGCGTGTACCTCGCAGGCAACCCGCGGAGCGCGGCTGTCGACAGCGAGAACGACCGCATCCTGGTCGCGTTGGTCGTCGGCGCCCGGGCGCGATTCCTGCTTCTCGATGCGAACACGTACTCCGTCCTGAGCAGCTACAACGCCCCGAGCTCCACGTTCGGTCACCTGCACCCGAAGGTGGCCTGGGATGCGGTTAATCAGGTGTGGGCGATGACGTGGGTGCGCCGCGGCAGCGGGACGGACGAGGCGTTCGTTCGAGTGACCGCCGGGGACGACCTGACCGACGAACTCTCGATGACGCGCCTCGCGATCGACAACGACATCTCCATGTGTTCGGTCGCCACGAACACCGCCACCGGCGGGTTCGTCGCGGTCTGGGATCAGTACGACAACAAGGATGGCGCCGAGCTGAAGACGCAGTTCATCGAGCCCGGCGTCGAGCCGGACCTGACGCAGCAGAGCGTCCTGTATTCGCACGAAGCCGGCGTCATCTTCGATCCCGTGATCGCCTTCAAGAGCGACGGACTGTTCGTGGTCGCATTCGTCGGCGCCGACACGACCGGCTTCGCGTACGCCGTTCGTCGATCGGTCGTGCACGGCGACGGGACGGTGGCGACCGGCAGCATCATCCTCGCGAGCTCGGGCGACTGGTTCGATCTGTTCCAGCCGGAGCTCGCCGTCAACCCGACCGACGGCTCGCTGCTGCTGGTCTTCTCGTACGTGCTGGAGACGACGTTTCATCCGGCATACGTCGCGCTCACCGGCGGGCTCGTGAACACGAACGGCTCGGTCACCACTCTCGACGCGAGTGGGAAGCTCCCGATCGGCCTCATCGACAGCGTCGTCTGGAGCGCGGAGCGCGGCGAGTACGTGACGGCGATGTCGAACGTCGCCGGCAACGTGGCCATCCGTCGCATCGACGAGAACGGTGTCATGCGGCCCGCGTACGTCTTGGAGGAGCACGAGGGCTACTGGGGCATCCTCTACTCGGGTACCGAGAGCGGCGAGATGGGACTGATCCGCACGATGGACGGGCTCGAAGACGGCCGCACGAACATCAGCCGCGACGAGATGGAGGTCCGCGTCGGGCCACTCCGCTGATCGGCGCGCCGAACGGTCGTCGAGTCGCGCCTGCGCCGCGGCGACCGACTCGGTCGCCTCTTCGGCTGCAGACTCCGCGCACGCTATGCTCACGCACTCCGGAGGCACGATGAACCGCTACGTTCGCGCGATCACCTTCTCGGCCCTCGTGGCCCTCGGGTGGGCGACCTCGGCGCACGCCGGCGACGAGCTCCTGCTGCCTGGAGACCGACTCCGCACCACGCTGGCGGGGGACGGCGAGAGCCGCATTGCCGCCGCAGGGATCGCGGGGAGCCAGGTCACGCTCACGGTCAAGCGTCGGGGCCAGCAGGGGATCGAGCCGTTCCTGCGGGTGATCGACCCGACCGGACAGTCCATTGACCTGACCGGTCGTCTCAAGCTCTCGTCGCGGCGGGCGGTCGCCAAGAACGTGCCGTTCGAGACGACCGGAGTCCATCGCATCGGAGTGTCGGCGCTCTCCGGCGGGGGCGACTTCGACCTGACGATGAAGGTGAAGCGTCCCAAGAAGTTGAAGCTCGCCGGCGAGCTCGCCGATGACGCGGACGTGTTCGAGACGACGCTCGACGCGGTTCCCGGGACGCGGATCACGGTCGCGCTGAAGTCGAAGGGTAAGCCGAAGTTCACGCCGCGGCTCGAGGTGCTCGCACCCGACGGCTCCCTTCTGATCACCGTCGGCAAGGCGCCGAAGCCCGGTGGCGTGCTCCCCGATCTCGGGACGTACACACTGCGTGTCTCCGGAGGTCCGGGCGCGTTCCGGGGCGTCGTGAAGGTGCAGCCGCCGGACGTACGAGGCCGTGAGCTGACGTACGCCGACGTCGAGGCACCGCCGCACATCTCGGGCATCCGCCCAGCGACGCTCGACAACGACGAGGTGGGCTCGCTCTTCGTCGACGGCTTCGGGTTCGGCGGCGGCGACATCGTCACCGTCTCGGACCTCGCGGGCCGCGGACTCGTCCAGGGGGAGATCGAGCAACTGACCGACGTCGGCATCGGCACGGACCTGGACCTGACGGGGTTGTCGCCGGGCCCGTACGCCGTCTCGGTCGTGACGCCGATCGGCACCGAGGTCGTCGCCGGGGTACCGCTGATCGTCACGAACCGTCCGCCGAACGTGCGACTGCTCGGCACTCCGGCCACGGGAGAGGGGCGCCGCGCGCCGCTGACGCTCCACGGCCGAGGGTTCGACGACGACTGCACGGTGCAGGTACGACGCCGCGGCGACGGCCTGGACATCCCACTGCGCGTGACGTCGCGCGACGGGCCGACGTCGCTCTCGGTGGAACTGACGGTCCCGCGCTACGCGGTGGGGGAGTACGACGTCATCACGAACGATCCCTCCGGGCAGTCGCGGACCTTCGTCGAGCCACTACAGGTGCTCGGGTTCAGCGCCGCCGAAGCCGTGATCCTCAGTGACCCCGACTGGGGCACCGTGTTTCCACGGTCGGTGGCGCTCGACCCCATCGGCAATCGGCTGCTGATCGGCGCGTTCGATAGTGGTCGTCCCGCCTTCCTCCTCGTCGACATGTCGACGAACACGATCATCAGTTCGTACACCGCGCCCACGTTGACCTCGACCTTCACGTTGCCCCACGTCGCGTGGGACCCGGTCAACGAGGTCTGGGCGATGACGTGGCGCACGTCCGCCCCGGGCAACATCCAGGAGCCGTGGGTGCGCGTCGCCGCGGCAGACGACCTGAACGACGTCCTGTCGCACACGCGCCTCGGCTTCGACAGGGAGGTCACGCTCTGCACCGTGGCCGCGAACTCGAAGTCCGGTGGGTTCATGGTGACGTGGGATCTCTACAACCCCACACAGGGTGCCCGACTCGTCACGTTGCCGGTCGAGCCCGGCGTCGAGCCGGATCTGGATGACCGGACCGTCATCTATCAGGACAACGAGGCGTCGATCATCTTCGAGCCGACGATCTTCGATCGCGGCGACGGGTTCTTCGTCATCGTGTACGTGGCCACAGACGACTTGGACGTCTCGCTGGCCATGCGGCGCACCGTCGTTCGCGGCGACGGCAGCGTGCTCATCGGCAGCGAGGTGCTCGCGGCCTCGCAGGAGTGGTTCCAACTCGGACTCCCCAAGTTGGCCATGGACCCCAACTCGGGGACGATCCTGCTCGTGTTCTCGTTCGTGACCGAGACCGAGTTCCACAGCACGCTCATACCTCTGTCGGGCGGCGCCGTCGTACCGAAGGGAGCGCTCGTCCCGATCGACGAATTCGGCGTCCTGCCGCCGTCGCTCGCGAACTCGGTTGTGTGGAGCGCCGAGCGCGGGGAGTTCGTCGTGACGGTGACGAAGCTCGGTCTCGGGATCACGTCCCGCCGCGTGACGGCGGACGGAGCGCTGCGTCTCTACAATGCCGGCGAGGAGCACGAGGGGTTCCAGGGCATTCTGTTCACGGACCGCGACGGTGCGCGACTCGGCATGGTGCGCGCGGTCGATGGCGTGGACGACCTCCGCACCGAGAACACCCACGGCATCCAGCTTCGCCTCGGCGCGTTCCGCTGATCGCCTACCAGTCGTCGAGTCGCGCCTGCACCGCAGAGAGGATCGAGCCGGCGGCCTCCGCGTACGCCGCCGGTCCACAGCCGTACGGGTCCGGGATCTCATGGCTACGTCGACTGAGCGGCTTGACCCGCGGCGCGGCGTCCGGCGCGAACTCGAGGATCGAGTCCCGCTGGGCCTGGGTCATGACGTAGACCTCGTCGGCCGACTCGAGCAGCGAGAGCGTCAGCGGGCGGGCGCGATGCGGCGACAGGTCGACCCCGCGATCGCGGCCGGCGGACTCGGCCTCCGGCGTCGCCGGAGTCCCGTGCATGCAGCCCGTACCCGCTGACTCGACGCGATAGCCGACGGTCGCGAGATCCTCGGGATCCACGCCGAAGCGGCGCGAGAGAAGCCGCGTGGCGAAGGCGGCTGCGAGAGGACTCCGGCAGCGGTTCGCCGAGCAGACGAACAGCAGGAGTCGCGCGGTCGCCTCGCGGATCTCGCGTTCCGGAACCACACCTACCCGCAGGATCTCGACGTCGCCCTCGGGCGGAATGCGCACGACCGACGACGCCGCGCCGTGCCGGCATGGGCCGCCGTCGACGATCGCGTCGAGGATTCCATCGAACTGCTCGAGCACCTCATCGGCCGTGCGGGCCGGGTCAGTCCCGCTCGGGTTGGCGCTCGTCGCGCCCACCCGGCAGTCGGCGACACGCAGAAGCTCCTGTGTCACCGGCAGGTCCGGCACACGGAAGCCAGTCGGGCGACCGTGACGATCCGAGACGACGACCGTGAGGGGTCCGGGCCAGAAGCGATCCGAGAGGCGTCGCACGGCGAGCGGGATCTGCCCGACGAAGCGGCCGAGCGCCTCCGGGGAGGGGAGATGGACCGTGAGCGGCTTCTCGTCGGGTCGCCCCTTGGCCTGATACAGGCGCCGCACCGCGGCCTCGTCGCGCAGGTTCACGGCGATGCCGTAGACCGTCTCGGTCGGGAACGCGACGAGCCCGCCGTCCGCGATGATCCTGCCGAGAGCCGCGAGCCCGTCCCAGGGGCCCGTGGTGGGATCGACGCGGAGCACCTCGGTGCGCACGCCGAGAAGGTAGCCGCCGCTCGGTGGCCGACCCGGAAAGTCCGCAGCCGGCGGCTCCGTCTCCTCGAGACCCCGGTCACGGCCCGCAGCGCCGGAGGAGGGGCAGCCGGAACTGCGGCATGGTGTGTGCGCCTGTGTTTCCCGGACGCGCCACGGCCCGCTTCTGGGTAGCGTGGCCTGTCACATCGTCATGGACGAACGCACCAAGGAACGTCTGGCCTTCATGGGCAGCCTCGCTAGCGGGCTTGCTCACGAGATCAAGAATCCGCTGTCCACGATGACGATCACCCTCGGGCTCCTGCGCGAGGACTTCGAGGATGCGGCGAACGCGCGGGACCGGCGCGCGCTGCGCAAGGTGCAACTGCTCGAGGCCGAGGTCACGCGGCTGGAGAAGATCCTCCAGGACTTCCTGCAGTTCGCCGGCGGACACGTCGTCCGCCCCGTCTTCGTCGAACTGAACGGCTGGCTCGGCGACCTGCTCGACTTCTTCGAACCGAGCTGCGCCGACGCTGGGATCGTGATCGAGCGCCAGCTCGTCGACGGACTCCCCGAGGTGCTCGTCGATCGCGAGCTCCTGAAACAGGCGATCCTGAACCTGCTGACGAACGCTCGCCAGGCCATGCCCGACGGCGGCACGCTCACCGTGCGGACCTGGTTCCCCGGGGACGGCGTCCGGATCGACGTGGAGGACACCGGCGGGGGCATCCCGCGCGACGTCCTGCCGAAGATCTGGCAGGTCTACTTCTCGACCAAGGACCAGGGCACCGGACTCGGACTCCCGACAGTGCGCCGCATCCTGGCGGAGCACGGTGGGGACGTGCAGGTCGAGAGTCAGCCGCGCGAGGGGACTCGCTTCACGCTGGAACTGCCGTTGCCACCGACGCTCGCGGCGTCCGGAGAACCGCTGCGCCTCCCGGGCTCCGGAGCCGGTGATGGCGACTTGGCGACGGTGCTCGCACCGCCCGACGAACGACCGACACCCGATGCCGTGTCAGAATCCGAAGCCGTGCCGATGTCTGAAGCCGGGCCGCTATCCGAAGCGGTGCCGACATCCGAACTCAGGCCGGCCGCCGGAGACGAGGAGGACGCGTGAGACCCGTGGCCACCGCATTGGTCGTGGACGACGAGCCCGGCCACGCCGAGATGATGGCCGAGGCGCTCGAGCGCATCGGGCTGGAGTCGTACGCGACGCAGAGCGGCCGCGAGGCGCTCCGCATCCTGAACGAGCACGAGGTGGATCTCGTACTCACCGACCTGGCGATGCCCGAGGTCTCGGGTATGGACATCCTCAACGCCGCCAAGCAACGTCATCCGGACTGCGAGGTGATCGTCATCTCGGGTCAGGGCGGGGTCGATGCCGCCGTGGAGGCCATGAAGGCCGGCGCAGCGACGTACGTCCGTAAACCTCTGCGGGTCGAGGAGATCCGCGCCGTCGTCCAGAAGCAGATCGACAAGCTCGCGTTGCGACGGCGTCGCGAGGAACTCGAGCGCCGTGTGGACGAGAGCTACGGGCTACCCGGAATCGTCGGCCGCTCGCCCCGCATGCGCAGCGTCCTGCAGCTCGTCCGGCAGGTGGCGGACACGAACGCCACCGTCCTCATCCTGGGCGAGAGCGGCACGGGCAAGGAGCTGATCGCGCAGGCGATGCACCGGCTCGCGCGACGCCGCAAGTTCCCGTTCGTCGCCATCAACTGCGCCGCGATGAGCGAGACGCTGCTCGAGAGCGAGCTCTTCGGTCACGAGAAGGGCGCGTTCACCGGGGCCGTGCGCAACCACCGGGGCAAGTTCGAGTACGCCGACGGCGGCACGCTCTTCCTCGATGAGATCGGCGACATGCCGCTCACGCTGCAGGCCAAACTGCTACGCGTGCTCGAGACGCGCGAGATCGTGCGGGTGGGATCCAACACATCGATCAAGGTCGACGTACGGATCGTCGCCGCCACGAACCGCGATCTCGAGGAGGCCGTCCGTGAGGGGCGCTTCCGCGAGGACCTGTACTTCCGCATCAAGGTCGTCACCGTGGAACTCCCGCCGCTACGGCAGCGGAGCGAGGATGTCCCGCTGATGGTCGACCGCTTCGTCCGCGAGTTCGCCGAGCTGCACGGTCGCTCGGCGCGTTCGGTGACGCCGCGCGCGATGGGGGCCCTGCAGGGCCACGCCTGGCCGGGCAACGTGCGTCAGCTCCGCAACGCGATGGAGACCGCCGTCCTGATCACGCCCGGCGATACCATCGACGTCGCGAACCTGCCCTCGGACATCGCCCCCGTCGGAGCGCACTTCGCGCCCGTCTCGACGCCCTCGTTCCCTGGGCCAACCTTCCCGGGGCCGGCGACGCCGGACGGCTGGCGTGGGCTCGACGCACTCGGCGACGTGCTCGTCTCGCTCGACGACGCCGAACTCGTCCTCATCCGCAATGCGCTGCGGGCGAAGGACGGAAACCGTGAGCAGGCCGCCGCCGCGCTGGGGATTTCGGAGCGGACGCTGTACCGCAAGATCTCGAAGTACGGCGATCGCGTCACGTCCTAGCGGCGGCTCGGGTCGGCGGAGACCCGCGGGACGCCGAGCCTGCCAGCCTGGCAGCCCATCGGCGCGGGTCGGCGTGGCGCTGACAGGCTGACAAGGTCACACGGGCTCCTCAAGTCCCTGCTGAGCAACGGCTTAGGTCAATCGATCCCGACGCCGAAACGGGCACGGGGTTTGAACTTCGCCCGTAGGTCCGGACCATGAGGAGCGAAGATGAGCAAGACGAAGAGCGGCAAGATCATCGGGATCGATCTCGGCACGACGAACTCCGTCGTGGCGGTCATGGAGGGCGGCGAGCCCAAAGTGATCCCGAACGCCGAGGGCGCCCGCCTGACTCCCAGCGTCGTCGCCTACCTCGAGAACGGCGAGCGGCTCGTCGGTGCTCTGGCGCGGCGCCAGGCCGTGACCAACCCGGGGAACACGGTCTACTCCATCAAGCGCTTCATGGGTCGACGGCACTCCGAGGTCTCCTCCGAGGAGACGATGGTTCCGTACAAGGTGATCGGCGGCGCCGACGAGCTCGTTCGCGTGGGAGTCCACGACAAGCAGCTCTCGCCGCCCGAGATCTCAGCCATGGTCCTGCGCTCGCTGAAGGAAGCGGCCGAGGACTACCTCGGCGGCGAGGTCACCGACGCCGTCATCACCGTGCCGGCGTACTTCAACGACTCGCAGCGTCAGGCCACCAAGGAGGCGGGCAAGATCGCCGGCCTCAACGTGCGGCGCATCGTCAACGAGCCGACGGCTGCGGCGCTGGCGTACGGCGTCGGCAAGCTCGACCTCGAGCGGAAGATCGCGGTCTACGACCTCGGCGGCGGCACGTTCGACGTCTCGATCCTGCACCTGGCCGACGGCGTGTTCGAAGTGCTGGCCACAGCGGGTGACACGCACCTCGGCGGCGACGACTTCGACGAGGTCCTTGTCAACTGGGTGGCCGACGAGTTCAAGAAGACGAACGCGATCGACCTCCGCAAGGACCAGATGGCGCTGCAGCGGCTGAAGGAGGCCTGCGAGAAGGCCAAGTGCGAGCTCTCCTCCGCGGTGTCGACCGACATCAACCTGCCGTACATCACCATGGATCAGACCGGTCCGAAGCACCTGGCGATGTCGCTCTCGCGCGCCAAGTTCCACCAGCTCACCGATAAGCTCGTCGAGCGGACGCGTGAGCCCTGCCGTCGCGCGCTCTCCGATGCCAAGCTCGGTGCAGGCGACCTCGATGAGGTCATCCTCGTGGGCGGCTCCTCGCGCATCCCCGCGGTGCAGAACCTCGTGAAGGAGATGTTCGGCAAGGACCCGAACAAGAGCGTCAACCCCGACGAGGCCGTCGCGCTCGGCGCCGCGGTCCAGGGCGCGATCCTCAACCAGGAAGAGGGCGTCCAGGACATCGTGCTCCTCGACGTGACGCCGCTCTCGCTCGGCGTCGAGGTCCAGGGCGGCATCGTCGCTGTGCTCATCCCGCGCAACACGACGATCCCGACCTCCAAGAAGGAGACCTTCTCGACGGCGGCCGACAGCCAGCCGGCGGTGGACATCCACGTGCTGCAGGGCGAGCGCCAGTTCGCGCGCGACAACCGCACGCTCGGGAAGTTCCAGCTCACCGGCATCCCGGCGGCGCCGCGCGGCGTGCCGAAGATCGAGGTGACGTTCGACATCGATGCCAACGGCATCCTGAACGTCAAGGCGAAGGACCTCGGCACGAACAAGGAGCAGGAGATCCGCATCCAGGCGAGCTCCGGCCTCTCCGAGGGCGAGGTCGAGAAGATGGTCAAGGAGGCCGAGCGCTACGCGAGCGAGGACAAGGCCCGCCGCGACCTGGTCGAGGTGCAGAACCGCGCGGAGCAGCAGGCCTACCAGGCTCGCAAGACCATCACCGATCACGGCGAGCAGATCGACGACGAGTCCAAGGCAGAGCTCGAAGCCGCCTGCGAGGCGGTCGACGCCGTGCGCGAGGGCGAGGATCAGGGCGCCATCGAGGCCGCGATCGAGGCTCTGGAGAAGGCGACGCACAAGGTGTCCGAGCAGCTCTACAAGGCTGCCGGCGGCCCGGCAGGTGAGGCTCCGCAGGATCAGGTGGAGCCCGGTCCCGAGGCGGCCTCCGACGGGGGCGGCGCGGACGACGTGATCGACGCTGACTTCGAGGTCAAGGACGCCGAGTAGTCGCGCGGGGCGATCCGGATGGCGTCCGGTCCGCGGACGGATGGCGTGCGGACCGCGTGCCGGCCGCGCACCTCGTCAGCCTCGGCCCGGCGTCCTTCTTCACGGTCTCCGTTTCCCTCCCGGCTCTGCCGGCCCGTAGTAACCTCCGAGGATTCGGTCGTACCTGACGGGGCCGGAGTGGAACGGATCGCATCGGACGGGACGACGGAGGCGGAATGCCGGCCATCCAGGTCGAGAACCTCACCAAGCGCTACGGCGCGCGCACAGCCGTGGATGACATCTCGTTCTCCGTCGAGGAGGGTGAGATCGTCGGGTTCCTCGGTCCCAATGGGGCCGGGAAGACCACCACACTGCGCATCCTCACGGGCTTTCAGCCCGCGACGAGCGGCCGCGCGTTCGTGGCCGGGTACGACGTCTTCAACGAGGGCATCCGCGTTCGAGAGAACACGGGTTACCTCCCCGAGAGCACGCCGCTCTACCGCGAGATGCGCGTGCACAAGTACCTGACCTACCGCGCGACGCTGAAGGGCGTGCCGCGGCGACTGCGTCGGGAGTACGTCGAGTCGGCGATGGAGCGCTGCCACGTCATCGACGTGCGCGATCGCATCATCGGTCACCTCTCGAAGGGCTATCGGCAGCGTGTCGGGCTGGCCGATGCGCTCGTGCACCGTCCGGCCGTGCTGATCCTCGACGAACCGACGTCCGGCCTCGATCCGAATCAGGTCCGGGACGTTCGAGACCTCGTGAAGGAGATCTCCGTCGACACGACCGTGCTCTTCTCGACCCACACGATCCCGTGGGTCGAGCAGGTGTGCGAGCGCGTGATCATCATCAGCCGCGGACGCATCGTCCTGGACGGCACGCTCAGCGATACGCGCAAGCGCGTCGCACCGTGGTCGCGCGTCGAGATCCACACATCGGCTGTCGCTCGCGACGCGATGGAGGTGCTCGACAAGCTCGAGCGCGTCTTCTTCGTGGAGAACCTGACCATCGGCGAGCGGACCGCGTTGCGCTTCCTCACGTCGAAGGAACAGGTGAACGACGCCTGCGCCGACGCCGAGGACGCACTCTCCAGCATCTCCGCCACCATGGGCGAGCCGATCGTCGGAGATGCCATGGTCGAGGACCTGTTCACGCGCCTCACACGAGGTAGCGAACAGGTGGTGGTGCGCGCATGAGTCGACTCTTCGCACTGACCCGCCGCGAGCTGGAGGCGCACTTCTTCGCGCCCGTGCCGTACCTGGTCATGTTCCTGTTCCTGCTGATGACGTGGATGTTCTTCGTCGTGCAGACGGCCGGCGCCCACATCCGTGTCAGCTTCCAGCCAGTGTTCGAGTCGCTGACGTTCGTGCTGCTGATCCTCGTGCCGCTGCTCACCATGAACAGCGTCGCGGCGGAACGCGCGGAGAACACGCTCGAGACGCTGCTCACCGCGCCCGTCCGCGACTGGCAGGTCATTGCCGCCAAGTGGCTCGGGACGTTCAGCTTCTATCTCACGATGCTCGTGCCGACGCTCGTGTACTGGGCGGTCCTCGTGTACCTGGGCCGGCACATCGGCAAGCCCGACACGGGACCGGTCCTCGCGGCCTACCTCGGCGCGATGCTGCTCGGCGGGCTCTACATCGCGATCGGCATCTTCGCGTCGTCGCTGACCGAGAACGCGTTGCTCTCGGCGTTCCTCGCGTTCTTCACGCTCATCGCGCTGCTGGTCGTCGCGTACATCCCGGAGGTCTCGAGCCTTCTGCCCGACTCGGTCGGCGAGAGCCTGACTTACCTGAACCAGCAGGAGCACTTCGCGGTGTTCCTGACCGGCAAGATCGCGGCGTACGACGTCATCTACTTTGTCTCGATGACCGCCTTCTTCCTGTTCCTGGCGGTACGCGCCCTCGAGTCGAGGAAGTGGCGATGAGCGGCCCACCCGAACTGCCGACGGACCTGCGCCCGGAGAACCTGACGCCGGACGATCGCGGCCAGTCCGAGGCCGACTACCAGGCGGCGACCGGTGTCTCCGCCTGGGGCTACGTCTTCTTCGCGGGCCTCGTCGTCCTGCTCGCCGGCGTCGCGTGGCGCGTGGTCGAGGAAGCGGTCAACCCGATCGTTCAGGGCTGGCTGTTCGTCGGCCTCGTACTGACGCTCGCGCCCATCTTCTGGCACATCGTGGACGTCTACCACGCCGTCCGCTCGCGTCGCGGACTCGCGAGTGCGTTCGTCATCCTGACGATCGTGCTGGGCTTCGTCTCGCTCGGCACCATCTCCTACATCAACGTCGAGATCGTGAAGCGCCGCGGCTGGGTCTACGACACGACCTCGGACAAGCGCTTCACGCTGGACGAGGCCACGGTCAAGCTGCTCGAGGAACTCGAGGGCACGATCTATGCGACCTACTTGGAGCAGGCGCCGCGCGACATCGAGCTGCGCATCCAGGCCGAGGAGCAGTTGCAGACGTTCGCCAGCGCGTCCTCGAACGTGCGGGTGAAGGTGCTCGACTCGTTCCACGACAAGGCCGAGACACAGGCGTACCTGCGCGAGGCCGGTGTCACGAAGACGAGCTCGGGCGAGACCGACGACGTCATCGTGCTCTCCTACGCGGCGCCGGGACGCGAGCCCGAGCCGGGCAAGCACAAGGAACTGCGCATCGATCGCTTCGAGTGGTTGAAGCGTTCGACGCTCGGCGAGGACAAGTGGCGCGGCGAGAGGCTGATCGCCGACGCGATGATGGAGCTCGTCTATCGCCGGTATCGCGTCTACTCGACCGGTGGCCACGGAGAACGCGAGCTCACGGAAGACATGCGCTCGCTGCGCAGCGCGCTGTCGTCGCAGAACGTCGAGGTGGTGGAGAAGGGCATCGATCTCCGCGCCACAGGCGAAGTCCCCGAGGACTGCGACGTCCTCCTGATCCTGGACCCCCAGGTGCCGTTCGGTCCCGACGAGAACGACGCGGTCCGCCGGTACCTCCGGCTGGGCAAGACGCTCCTGATCTCGGTCGACGCGCGCCAGGGCCGGCGCCAGCTCGGACTGGAACCACTCCTCGACGAGTTCGGTCTCTACCCGAAGCTCAACTACGTCGTCGTCGCACCGATCCAGATCGGCGTCGCCGGCGGCCAGGCGCTGTTCGAACCGCACACGACCATTCACGTGCAGGCGCACCACTACGGCGATCACCCCGCTGTGGCGGCGCTCCGCAGTCGCGCCGGCTTCGGCACGATGTTCGACTACTCGTCGTTCGTCGACGTCGAGGAACAGCCCACGGCGGGCCTCGACGTGCAGGCGCTCGTGCTCGCTCCGACGGAACCGGGCTTCACGCCGCACGCCGCGCTCCTCGAGGAGGGGCGGCGCGACGTGCGGGCTCCGATCGAGGGTAAGGACCGCCTCGGCGGACGTCTCGCGCTCGCTGCGGCGGCCGAGAAGGAGATGCCCTCGGGACCGATGGAGGAGGCGCTGACCGCTCGCATCGTCTACCTCGCCGACACGGACGTCATGAGCGACCGCGTCGCGAGCCAGGTGCCCAGCAACACGGATCTCGTGCTCGGCATGATCCAGTGGGGCATGAAGCGAGAAGGCCTCGTGGCCGTGAGCGAACGCACCCTCGAGACCGAGGTGCGCCAGATGACCGCCAAGGACCGGCGCATGCGCTCCATGTGGCCTCTTTCGGTGGCCCTGCTGTCACTGATCGCAGGCGGCATGGTGTGGTGGACGCGCCGGAGGTGATGCGATGAAACTGCGCAACGTCGTCGGCATGCTCCTCCTCGTCGGGCTCCTTCTCGGGGCGCTCTGGGCGGCGGACTCGTTCCAGCCCGCGGTGGGGCCACGCATCCCGGTCTCGCTGCTCAACCCGTTCGACAAGCGCGACGTTTCGCGCGTCGAACTGGCGACCAAGGACGGCGACGCGATCGTCCTTCGGCGTCGAACCTCGGGCGACGACCTCTGGGACGTCAAACTCGGCGACGGCTTCGTGCGCGCCAACGACGTGATCGTGGACGAACTGCTCGCAGCGCTCGTGCAGGCCGACGTGTCCGAGGCGTTCACCGGAGACGACGTCAACGACGCGAAGCGCGCGGAGTGGGGTCTGGCCGACCCGTTGGTGCAGGTCTCGATCACGCTTCCGGGCGACGACGTGCGCACGGGACGCTTCGGCTCGCTTTCGCGTGAGGGTGGTCGCATCTATGCCGACCGCGGACCCGACACCGACGTTCTGGTCGTGTCGGCCGGGCCGTTCGACGAGATCCGCTCGGCGTTCACGCAGGGCGTGCGTGATCCGCGCCTCACCGACCTGCGCACGTACGACGTGAAGAAGGTGACGATCCTCCGCGGCGGCGTCGCGACGTTCGAGGCGGAGAAGGACGTCGCGCAGATCTGGAAGATGCGTCAGCCGTACTCCGGCTACGGCGAACCGACGAAGATGGAGACGCGCGTCAGTCATCTCGTGAATGAGAAGTGGCTGCGTGTGGCCGAGGACGGAGTCCAGGACCTGACCGGCTTCGGGCTCGATCCGCCGGAGGCCGAGGTCACGCTCGTCTCGAAGCGCGATCAAGTGCGCGAGTTGCTCCTCGGCGCGTCGACCGATCTCGTCGCGGGCGGGACGTTTGCGATGGAGCGCGGCGTGCCGACGGTCTACGTCGTCTCGAAGCGCTTCGCCGACGCCGTGCTCGCGGATGCGAACGACGTCCGCGACCGGAGCTTCACGCGGCTGGGATTCGATGGGGTCTCGCTCACCGTGAACCTCGGAACTCCCGACACGACCTACAAACTCTCGAAGATCCACTCGGGATGGGAGATCGAGAGCCCGGATCGCTACCCGGCCGACGGAGAGCGTGTCGTCGAGGCGCTGGCGCTCCTGCGCGAGTGGCACACGGCGCGCTTCCACGACGGGATGACGGCCGCGGAGGCCGGGATCGCGGAGAGCCCCCATCAGATCCAGATCGGAACCAAGGGCGGCGGTGAGGTCACGCTCCTGATCGGCCGCGATCTCGCGGTCGACGGCGGCCGGCGGTACCTCGCGCAGCGGCGAGGCGACAGCGGTGTCGAGGAGGTCCTGTCGGGACCGATCGACCTCCTGAGCGAGGGCTGGCTGCAGTTCCGGCGCAACACCGTTGCCGAGTGGATCACCGAGGACATCGCGTTCCTCGGGATCGCGCCCGGGTTCAGTGACTCGGGGAAGTCCGTCGAGGAGAGCTCGTGGTCGCGTGAGCTCCAGTCCGAGAAGCCGATCTGGAAGATGGGCGTCGGCAAGACCGGCGGACTCGATGCCGAGCGCATGGTTTCGCTGCTGGCCTGGCTGCGCACGATCAAGGCCGAGCGCTGGCTCAGCTGGGACGCCGGACACAACGATGCGATGGGCTTCTCTGTCGACGGCAGCGGCGCGGCGACGCTGCGCCTCGAGGTCGGCTTCGCGGAGCACCTGAGCCCTCCGGCTGGCGGACGCACACAGATCCTGCTCATCGGCAAGCCGCACCCCGATGGCGGGTACTACGCCCGGCTCAAGACGAACTCGCCCGGCAAGTGGGCGTTCATCCTCTCCGAGGCCTTCGTCGAAGAACTGATGAAGCCGCTGACGCGCACGCGTTAGCGGCAATCTCGCCACGTCGAGTGACGCCGGACGGCGGCATTCCGCGCCGCGAGCCCAGTGCACCCGCGACGACCCGTCGCATGTCCCTAGCCCCGCGTACCTTGCGCCCATGGCTCTGGACCGATTCTTCCATGATCTGAGGACCGCTCCGGACATCGCGCCGAACATCGTGCGCTGGCACCGCGAGGCGGCTCGCCCGGCGATCGAGGCGGATTTTCCGGACTGGACGCCGGATGCCGTGCGCGCGGCGTTCGAACGCACAGGTGTCGAGCGTCTCTGGAGCCACCAGCGCGAGGCGGCGGATCTCGCGCATGCGGGGAAGCACGTGGCCGTGGTCACCCCGACGGCATCGGGTAAGACGCTCTGCTACAACCTGCCCGTCCTGACGGCCTTGATGGGGGACGGCGACAAGCCGCCCGGACGCGCGCTCTACCTGTTCCCGACGAAGGCGCTGTCCCGCGACCAGATGGCCGCGTTCGGCGAGCTGACGACCGACCTGCCGCGGTCGATCCGCGCCGGCGTCTTCGACGGCGACACCCCGCCGTCCACCCGCCGGACGTTGCGCGCTGCGGCCGACGTCGTCGTGACGAACCCCTACATGCTGCACGCCGGCATCCTGCCGCATCACCTGCGCTGGGCGTCGCTGTTCCGCGACCTGCGCTACGTCGTCGTCGATGAGATGCACACGTTGACGGGCGTCTTCGGGAGCAACGTCGGCAACGTCCTGCGGCGCCTGCGGCGCATCTGCCGTCACCACGGCTCCGATCCGACGTTCCTCCTGTGCTCCGCCACACTCGCCAATCCCGGCGAACTGGCGTCGAACCTCATCGACGATCGCGTCGAGGTCGTGACGCGGTGCGGTGCCCCGACACCCGAGCGTCACCTTCTGCTGTTCAACCCGCCGTTGATCGACGAGGCATCCGGGGCGCGCTTCAGCGCACTGGAGGAGGCGCGCCGACTCGCCGTCCACGCATTGCGGGCTGGTCTGCAGACGCTGGTGTTCGCCCGTTCGCGCACGAGCGTCGAGGTACTGACGAAGTACCTGAAGGACGCCGCCACCGAGCTGGGGCTCGATCCGGCGACGGTGAGTGGCTACCGCGGCGGGTACCTCCCGAAACTCCGCCGTTCGGTGGAGTGCGGCCTGCGCGACGGCACCGTCCGCGCGGTCGTCGCCACCAACGCGCTGGAGCTCGGGATCGATATCGGGGGGCTCGACGTCGTCGTGCTCACCGGGTATCCGGGACGCGTGGCCAGCGCCCGGCAGCAGGCCGGCCGCTCGGGACGCCGCGGGCGACCGGGTACGGCGGTGCTGGTGGCACGCGCCAATCCACTCGACCAGTACGTGCTGGCGCATCCGGAGGTGCTGACCGAGGGGCTGGCGGAGCGCGCCGCGATCGATCCCACGAACGCCCTGATCTTCGCGAGTCACATCCGATGCGCCGCGTTCGAGCTGCCGTTCCGCGAGGGAGAGATCCTCGGCAGCGCCGAGGCCACGACGGATGTGCTCCAGGAGTTGGCTTCGCCGGGTGGTCCGCTGCACCGTTCGGGGGGTCGCTACCACTGGTGCGATGCGAGCTTCCCGTCGGACGGCGTCTCGCTCAACGGGTTCGACATCGACAACGTCGCGATCTACGACCTCGAGGCGCGCGTCGTGCTGGCCGAAGTCGATCGGGCATCGTCGGCGTTCTTCGTGCACGAGGGCGCCATCTACGGGCACCAGGGTGAGACGTACTACGTCGAGCGCTTCGACTACGACGGTCGGCGCGCGTACGTGCGCCGCGTGGACTGCGACTACTACACCGAGGCCGAGGCTGAGGTCGAGGTGCGCACCACCGAGGTTGACGAAGTCGATCAGTTCGACGGCTTCGCCTCCTCGTGCGGGACGGTGCTGGTGAGCACGCGCGTGCCGCTGTTCAAGAAGATCCGCTACTACACCGGCGAGAACGTCGGCGCAGATGACATCCGACTGCCCGCCGAGACGATGGGCACGGGCGCGTGTTGGATCGACATCGGCTCCGACCTCGCCACCGAGATGCGCATCCGCGAGGGCGGTCGTTCCCAGGCGCTGCGCGGGGTCGCGTCGCTCCTGCGATCGGTCGCCCCCGCGTTCGTGCGTTGCGATCGCGGCGATCTGCGCGTGCACGCCGAGGCGCGCGCCACGGAGACGGAACTCCCGCGCATCGTCGCGTTCGATCGCGTGCCGAACGGAGTCGGACTCGCGGAGGCCGTCTTCACCTGTCTGCGCGAGGTGCTCGCTGCGATGCTCGAGATCGTGTCGACGTGCTCGTGCGAGAAGGGCTGCCCCGCCTGCGTCGGCCCGGCCGCGACGGTCGGCCCGTACGGAAAGAACGTCGCGCTGCAGCTGCTCCAGGCCTTGGCGCGCGACGCGAAGGCGCACCCGCGTCTCGGTCCCATCGATCTGGGGCCACCGATCATCACTGCGGCCCATACTGCTTCCGGTGTCGGTTCGAGGCCGGGTGTGGACTTGAAGGTTGGGGAGGAACGGGCCGCACCGCCGCGCGCCCTCTGATCTCGCGTGATTCGCCGTCCTGATCCGCCTGACGCCGTCACCGACGGCGTGGTCGTCCCGCGTCCGCATCTCATGGTGCGGCGCTACGGAGAGCATCGCGTCGCGCTCCGCGTCGAGTCGTTCGATCTCGGGTTGGAGCGTGGACGCCTCGCACTCGGAGCCGCGCTCGACGTGCCGCTGGCGGACGTCTCGATGGTCTGCGGAGCGGGCGGGCTCGAGTCCCTCGACGGCGTGCTGTTCCTCGACACCGAGACGACGGGTCTCAACGGCGGCGCCGGGACCTTCGTCTTCCTCGTCGGCTTCGCCTCGTTCCGCGACGGCGTGCTCGAGGTGCGCCAATGGTTGCTCCCCGATCCGGCTGAGGAGGAGGCACTCCTCGACGCCCTCACGGAAGAGGCCGAGAACGCGACCGGTCTCGTCAGCTTCCACGGACGCGGGTTCGACGTCCCACGCATCGAAGAGCGCTTCCTCCTCGCCGGCCGCACCAACCCGTTCGAGGGGCTGCCGCATCTCGACCTGCTCATCGGCGCGCGACGCATCTATCGCGGGCGTCTCGGACGCGTCGGTCTGCAGCATCTCGAGCGCATCGTGCTCGGCGTGACGCGCCTCGACGACCTCCCGGGCGCCGAGTGCCCGGCCGCGTGGTACTCCTACGTCAAGGGCGACACGCGGGCGATGTGGCGCGTGCTCGAGCACAACCTGCTCGACCTCTTGTCGCTCCCTCCATTGCTCGCCGCTCTGGCTGAACCCCCGGCGGGGGAGGGACCCGCACCTGACCTCCACGCAGCCGGCAAAGTCCTCGCCCGTGCCGGACTGGAAGTGCGTGCACTCGGGCTTCAGCGAGGTGCTGCCTCGACCGCGATCGACGGTCGGCTCGCCGCCCTTGCGCACGGCGAGGCATCGCGACTGCTGCGTCGACAGCGTCGTCGCGCCGAGGCCGCGGCGGAAGCGCTCGCGGCGACCATGGCCGATCCGACGGTGCCGGGACCTTGGCTTGCTCTCGCGAAGGACGCCGAGCATCGGCGGAAGGACTTCGAGCTGGCGCTCGAGTGCTCGCACCGCCTCGAACGCATCCTGTTCCTGCGCAGCCGTTCGGTCAGCGCCAAGCGCGATCTCGTGAAGCGCATCGCGCGTCTCGAGCGGAAGCTCGCCGCGCTAGCGACCGCCTAGCGAGATCCGTCATCAGCCGGGGCGCAGCTCGCCGACGAGCCGAGTGCGATCCGCGAAGGGAAACACTGCGCGGCAACGCTCCATCCGCACGCTGCATCGTCTCGGTGCGGCCCCCACCCCGCGGGGATTCCAAGAGGGCCTCTTTGGCCTCCGATAGCCTCGGAGGTTCCCCCGACGCGAGGGGGCTGAGGAGGTGATGGATGGGCTATGAGATGCGCGGCCTCCACTGGGAGGACTTCGAGCCGGAGCGCGTGTTCTACTCGGCATCGCGCACCGTCACGGAGGCGGACGTCGTCAGTTTCGCGGGGCTGTCGGGCGACTTCAACCCGCTCCACACGAACCAGACGTTCGCGGAGGCGACGCCCATTCGCGAGCGCATCGCGCACGGCATGCTCAGCATGGCGATCGCGACCGGGCTTGCGAACCAGATGGGCATCTTCGAGGGGACGACGATCGCGCTGCTGCAGCAGACGATCAAGTACGTCGGGATGGTGCGCTTCGGCGACACGATCCGCATCGAGATGACCGTTCGCGATCGCAAGGAGTCGCGCAAGCCCACGCGGGGCGTCGTCACGTTTGGCGTGGCGATCCTCAACCAGAAGGACGAGCCCGTTGTCGACTCGGAGTGGATCCTGATCATGGCGCGTAGGCCTCAGGACTCGGCAGCGGCGGAGTAGCCCTCCGAGCGGATCCGCCCGAGCGGGATCCGATGGCAACGCACTCGAACGACCAGCGCCGGCGGCGCAGAGACGGACGGAGACAGGAAGATGCGGCTGAACGACAAGGTGGCGATCGTGACGGGTGGTGCCCGCGGCATCGGCGAGGCAACGGCGAAGCTGTTCGCCGAACAGGGCGCAGCGGTCTCGGTGTGGGACGTGAACGGCGACGCCGCGGAGTCCGTGGCCGCGGCCATCAACGAGGCCGGCGGTCGTGCGATCGGCTGCGCCGTCGATGTGTCCAAGAAGGACCAGGTCGATGCCGGGCTCGCCCGCACCGTGAGCGAGCTCGGTGGGGTGCACTGCGTCGTGAACAACGCCGGCATCACGCGTGACAAGTCCGCGAAGAAGATGACCGAAGAGGCGTGGGACCTCGTCATGAACGTGAACCTGAAGGGCACGTTCCTCGTCTGCCAGGCTGCGATCAACCAGATGCTCGAGCAGGGCACGGGCGGCCGGATCTCGAACACGGCGTCCGTGGCCGTCGACGGCAACTTCGGGCAGGCCAACTACTCGGCGTCGAAGGCCGGCGTCGTCGGACTCACGCGCACCCTCGCGCTCGAGTGCGCGAAAGCCGGGATCACCGTGAACGCGGTCGCGCCAGGCGCGACGGACACGCCGATGTTCGATGCCGTGCCGGACGACATCAAGGCGGCCATCTGCAAGTCGATCCCGCTGCGCCGCATGGCGGACTCGCGTGAGATCGCCCAGGTGCACGCGTTCCTCTGCAGCGACGAAGCGAGCTACGTAACGGGTCAGCTCATCTACGCGGACGGCGGCGCCACGCTCGGCGTCTGACTCTCTCCGACGGCACACCCGCGGCGCGCTGGTTGCGCCCGAGCGCCAGCAGCGTGACGCGGGAATGAGGCCACGCAAGGCTGCGTTCGAGGGGATGGCTCTCGAGTGCGACGTGACGCAGCCGCGGAGCCGACCGGCAAGATTCGGAGGCACGGCGATTGCCGCAATCGAGACCATCGCCCACAGACGGGGGCGCCTGCAATCGCCGTGACGCGCAGCCACCTCTGTTTCGTTGGCTGGGACACGCGACGGTGCTCCTCCCCGGGACGCCGTGCGTGGCCGTGGACCCCTGGCGCTGGCGCAACGTCAACGAGCCAGCCGACCTGCTGCTCGTCACCCACGGCCACGCCGACCACTGTTCGGAGGACGACCTGGAACTGGCGTCACACGATGCCTCGCTGTTCGTGGCGCCGCCGGACGTTGCTGCCCGCCTCGTGCGGACGTTCGGCGATCGCGTCGTTGCCGTCGAGGTGGGGGAGTCGACGGAGCAACTCGGCGTGCACGTGCGCGCACTGCCTGCCGAGGGACCGGCCCGCGCGCGCGGATTCCATCCGCGTGGCACGGGCTGCGCCTTTCTCGTCGAGACGCCGCGCGCGCGCTTCCTGCTGCTCGGAGACTCGGTCGCACTCCCGGAGCACGAGAACCTCGCTCCCGACGTCGCGTTCGTTCCGGTCGGCGGGCTGACCGTCACCGATCCGGACGAGGCGGCGGAGGGAGCCGCGCGGCTCGGGGCGGGCTTGGCGGTGCCGGTGCACTGGGGCGATCTGACCGCGCGCTTCGACGCCGCGGCACGCTTCGTCGCTGCTTGCAAAGAACGCGGTGTCGCGGCCGCCGTCGGAACGCACGAGTCCGCGCCGCGAAGTCGGTAGACTCTGCGCGGGGTAGGAGAGGAACAAACCCATGCTCGTCGACGCCATCATGAACTCGGACGTGGTCACGTGCTCGCGCGATCACACGGTGCTTCGCGCGGCACGTCTGATGGCCGAGAAGAACGTCGGTTCGGTCGTCGTCGTGGACGAACGCGAACGACCGATTGGCATGCTGACGGATCGCGACGTGGCCGTGAGTCTCGTCGCGCGCGGCGGGAGCTACGAGACGCCGGTCGACGAACTGATGTCGCATCCGGTCTTCGCGGTCGGTCAGTCGACGCTGATCTTCGACCTCCTGCGCGAGATGTCGCGGCGAAAGATCCACCGTGTCCCGGTGATCGACCAGCAGAAGCGCGTCGTGGGCGTGGTCAGCGTGGACGACGCGCTGCTGCTGCTGACGACGGAGCTCGTGAACGTGGCCGACGTGATGGGGCACCGCACGAGGGTGCTCGGCGACGATTAGGCGGGTCCGCTAGGTCAACGGTGCCGGAGGGGCTGGCCCCCTGGCCCGCCTGCCCGCTGGCGTGATCCGCGCCGGGCTGGTGCGATGGCGCTCGGCGGACGACCCTCGTGATGCGGACGGCCATCGGTCGACCGCGTCTCACCTCGGCGATCCGCACGGCCACGATTCATGCGCATCACCGTCACCGGTCGGCTGCGCCAACCACCTCCGCCGCCCGCGCGCTCCGTCGTCGGCGCGGGTGGGTCAGGAGACCCACCCCTACGACACCGTTGGCCAGGCTGACCCCCTCGTACGGGCGGATCTCCTGATCCGCCCCGGGGTCACGTCGATTGCGGGCGGTAGGTTCGTGACGTACATCGGGGAATGCGGCAATCGCCGCGCCTCCCATGTTTCTGGTCGGCTCCGCGGCTGCGTCACCGCTCACGCGAGAGCCGCCCCCTCGGTCGCAGCCTTGCGTGGCCTCATCTCCCGCGTCACGCTGCTTGCGCTCGGGCGCAACCAGCGCGCCACGGGAGGGGAACCGGACCCGTTGGGTCTCCTCCGATCCAATGGGCGCGCTGCGTCAACGGCGCCGTACGGGCGGATCTCCTGATCCGCCCCGCCCGCTGCGGACGCGCGCTCCAGGTGGGTTCGATGGCGCGCCGCGCACGACTCGCGTGACTCGGACGGCGTCCGGACCAGGCGCCTCGCCGCCCGTCGAGGCGCGGGCCACACCGTCCCCTACCCCCGGCGCGCGAACCAGTCCTTCAGCGCCTTCCCCGTATGCGACTTGCGGTTCTTCGCGACCTGCTCGGGCGTGCCGGTGGCGACGATGAGGCCGCCGCCGGCGCCGCCCTCCGGGCCCAGGTCGATGATCTGGTCCGCCGCGGCGATGACCTCGAGGGAGTGCTCGATCACGAGCACGGTGTTGCCCTGGTCGACCAGCGTCTGCAGGACCTCGAGCAGCCGCCGTACGTCCTCGAAGTGGAGGCCGGTGGTCGGCTCGTCGAGGAGGTAGAGCGTGCGACCCGTGCTGCGCTTCGCCAACTCGCGTGAGAGTTTCACACGCTGCGCCTCGCCACCGGACAGCGTGATCGCGCTCTGACCGAGCTCGAGGTAGCCGAGGCCGACCTCGTTCAGTGTGCGCAGCACGTTGGCGACGCGCGGGTGGTTTCGGAAGAGCTCTGCGGCATCCTCGATCGTCGTCGCGAGCACCTCGGCGATCGAGTGTCCGCGGTACAGGATCTCGCGCGTCGCCGCGTTGTAGCGCGTGCCGCGGCAGGTCTCGCACGGCACGTACACGTCCGGCAGGAAGTGCATCTCGACGAGGATCTGTCCGGCACCCGAGCACTCGTCGCAGCGGCCGCCCTTCACGTTGAACGAGAAGCGTCCCGGGCCGTAACCGCGCGCGCGTGACTCGTTCAGCTCGGCGAAGACGTTGCGGATCGGATCGAACACCTTCGTGTATGTGGCAGGGTTGCTCCGCGGCGTGCGCCCGATCGCGCTCTGATCGATGTCGACGATCTTGTCGATGTGCTCTAGCCCGCGGATGCGACCGTGACGTCCGACCGGCGCCGTGGACCCATGCAGCGCGCGCGATGCTGCCGGACGCAGCGTGCCGTTCACCAGGCTGCTCTTCCCCGCACCGGAGACACCGGTGACGGCGATGAAGCAGCCGAGCGGGATCGTCGCGTCGACGTCCTGCAGGTTGTGCTCGGCGGCACCCTCGATGCGGATGGTCTTGCCGTTGCCCGTGCGTCGTTCGTCTCGTATGGGAATCGAGCGCCGGCCGGAGAGGTACGCGCCGGTGAGCGACTCCTCCGCGGCCTCGATGTCGGCGACGGTGCCCTCTGCCACGACGCGTCCACCGTGCACTCCCGCGGCGGGGCCGAAGTCGATGAGATGATCGGCCGCGCGCAGCGTCGTCTCGTCATGCTCGACGACGAGCACCGTGTTGCCGATGTCGCGGAGACGCAGAAGCGACTGCAGCAGCCGCCCCTGGTCGCGGGCGTGCAGCCCGATCGACGGCTCATCGAGCACGTACGCCACACCGGTCAGCTCGCTGCCGATCTGCGACGCAAGTCGGATCCGCTGTGCCTCGCCCCCGGAGAGCGTCGCGGCACTCCGGTCGATCGTGAGATAGCCGAGGCCGACGTCGCGCAGGAAGCGAAGGCGTCCACCGATCTCCCGCAGCACTTCCTCGGCCACACGCGCCCGCGCTCCCGTCCACGCCAGTCCCTCGACGTGGGCGAGGCAGTCCTCGACCGGCATCTCGACGGTCTCGGCGATCGTGCGTCCGCCGATGCGCACGGACTGTGCCTCGATGCGCAGCCGGCGTCCGGAGCAGCCGCGGCAGGGCTTCTCCCGCATCCACTTCGCCTGGCTCTTGCGCACCGCGTCGCTCGTGGACTCTCGCCAGCGGCGCTCGATGCGGGGCAGCACGCCCTCGAACTTGGTCTTGACGTCCAACGTCATTCGCTTGCCCGCCATGCGCACCGCGAACTCCTTGTCACCGGCACCGCGCAGCAGGGTTTCGCGCTTCTTCTGTGAGATGCGCTTCCACGGCCGGTCGGTCGGGATGCCGATCTGATCCAGGATCGACAGAGCCCAGTCCGCGTGCATGCCCTTCTTGCCGGGCGCCAACCGCGTCGCCCAGGGGGCGAGGACGCCCTCGGCGAGCGTCATGGTGTCGTCGACGATCACGAGGTCCTCGTCAGCCGCGAGGCTGCGGCCGAGTCCGTCGCAGTCGCGACACGCGCCCTGCGGGCTGTTCCACGAGAACAGCTGAGGTGTGAGCTCCGGGAACGCGGTGCCGCACTGCGCACAGACGCGGCGATCGGTGTACGCACGCTCCTCGCCATCGAGGAACGCCGCGCGAAGGTGACCCTCACCCGTTCGCAGGGCCGTCTCGACGGAGTCGGTCAGGCGCTGTCGCGTCACGCGTCCGGCCACGAGGCGATCGACCACCGCCTCGATCGTGTGCTTGCGCTTCGAGTCGAGGCCCGTCACGTCCTCGAGCTGCAGGACCGTCCCATCCACACGTACGCGGACGAAGCCCGAGCGTCGCGCGGCGTCCAGGAGCTCGCGGTGCTCCCCCTTGCGATCGTCGACCAGCGGCGCCAGGAGGAAGAGCTTCCGTCCTTCCTCCTCGCGCATCAGCTCGGCGACGATCGCCTCAGCCGATCCGGCGCCGACGGGTCCGTTGCAGCTCGGGCACGCCGGCTCACCGAGACGCGCGAACAGCACGCGGAGGTAGTCGTGGATCTCGGTGACGGTCCCGACGGTCGATCGCGGGTTGCGCGAGGCAGTCTTCTGCTCGATCGCGATGGTGGGGGAGAGCCCGCGGATGGCGTCGAAGGCCGGGCGCGGGAGCTGACCGAGGAACTGGCGAGCATAGGCGGAGAGGGACTCGACGTAGCGTCGCTGTCCCTCCGCGAAGATTGTGTCGAACGCGAGTGACGTCTTGCCGCTTCCGGACACGCCGCAGAACACGGTGAGCGTGTTCTTCGGGATCTCGACGTTGACGTCCTGGAGGTTGTGCTCGCGTGCACCGAGCACGATCAGGCGGTCGTCGACCGGTGGACCGCTCATCACTCGGCGAGCACGTGCACGCGGCGGCCGTCGATGCGGAGGCGTCCGGCGCCGTACAGACGAACGGCCTCCGGGTACGCCTCGCACTCCTCGACGAACACGCGCCGCTGCACGTCTTCGGGCGTGTCGTCCGTGTGCACCGGCACCGTGCGCTGCACGATGATCGGTCCCGTGTCGTACTCGTTCGACGCGAAGTGGACGGTGCAGCCGGAGACCTTCACGCCGCTCGCAACGACGGCCCGGTGCACGTGCATGCCGTACATTCCTCGACCGCCGAACGACGGCAGCAGGGCCGGATGGATGTTCATCACACGGCCCTCGTATGTCGGCGGAACCGTCCAAAGTCGGAGGAAGCCTCCGAGGCACGCCAAGTCGGCGCCAGAGTCCTCGACGATGCGCGTGATGCGGTCGCTGAACGCGGTCGCCTCGGAGCCACGCCAGGCCACGATCTCGGGCTCGATGCCGGCATCACGCGCACGCTGAACCCCGCTGACGTTCGCGCTCGACGAGATCACACACGTCACCTCCGCATCGAGGCGTCCGTCTCGGATGTGCGCGAGCAGGTTCAGCAGCGTGGTGCCGCCGCCGGAGATCAAGACCGCCAATCGAACTGCGCTCACGCTCCGGTGTCGTCCTTCTCGGCGCTGGCCTTCTCCGCCGCCGCCTTCTGGCTCCGGAATGGCTCGCAGCGCACGCAGAGCAGATCGTCAGCATCCGACGGACGCGACACGTCGCGCCGCCGCCGCCGACAACGCTCGCAGCGCTCGAGCTCCGTGCGATGGACTTCGAGTAGCAGGCCCGGGACACCCCCGTCGAGGAGGCCGTCCCGCTGCGATGCGTCCTCTTCGACGTGGACGCGCTCGAACTCCGCGACGCCGAGGAGCTCGAGGAGCCCGTCCTTCCAGCCGTCGCCGAGGAAGCGCTGTGCATCGGTCCAGAGGGCGTGGTCGAGATCGGGGTCCGTTGCGAGGTAGCGCACCGCGACGTCCTGGCCCGAGCCCACGATCTTCTCCTTGCGGAGCGGATCGACCTGGCGCTCGATCGCCGTGCGAACGCGACGGAGATGCACCATCCAGTCGCGACGATCGCGATTCTCCTGCGCGTGGTGTGGCCAGAGCTCCAGGTGGACGCTGGTCTTCTTGGCGGGGGACTCGAACGCGTCCCAGGCCTCTTCGCACGTGTGCACGAGGATCGGGGCCCAGAGCTTGATGAGCACGGCCGCGAGCCGGAACAGCGCCGTCTGCGCCGACCGACGATCCTCGCCCTGACGCGACGCGCAGTAGAGCCGGTCCTTCACGAGGTCGAGATAGAACGCCGACAGATCGTGGTCCATGAAGTCGCGCAGCAGCGCGGCCGCACGCTGGAACTCGTAGCCGTCGTACGCCGCTTCGACCGCGACGACGAGGTCGTCCAACGCCTGGATCACCCAGCGATCGGCCGCGCGCATGTGCGCGATGTCGACGTGGTCCTCGCGTGGCGCGAACCCCTCGAGGCCGCCGAGGATGAAGCGCAGCGTATTGCGGATCTTCCGGTACTGCTCCGAGATCGGCTTCATCAGCCGGCGCGAGACCGGGAAGTCGTCGAAGTAGCTGCCGCTGACGAAGAACAGGCGGACGATGTCGACGCCGATCTGCTCGAACACAACCTTCGGGTCGAGCTCCTTCATGCCGCCGCTGCTCTTCGACACCTTGTCGCCGCGCTCGTCGGTGAAGAAGCCGTGCGTCACGACCGTGCGGAACGGCGCCTCTCCGCGCGTGGCGACAGCGGGAAGCAGCGAGAGCTGGAACCACCCGCGATGCTGATCGTGGCCCTCGATGTAGACGTCCGCCGGGAAGCGCAGACCGCGCTCCTCCGTGAGCACCGAGCGCCACGACGCGCCCGACTCGAACCACACATCGAAGATGTCCGTCTCCGTGCGGAACGTGGTGCCGCCGCAGCCGCACGTCAGCCCCGGCGGGGCGAGCTCATCGGCGGAGCGTTCGAACCAGACATCCGTGCCCTCCGCGACGATGATGTCGCGCACGTGGCGCACGATCTCGGCCGTGCAGTGCACCGTGTCGCAGCCCTCGCAGTAGAAGGCGACGATCGGGACGCCCCACGCCCGTTGCCGCGAGATGCACCAGTCGGGCCGATCGCGGACCATCGCGCTCATGCGCGTATGACCCCACTTCGGCACCCAGGTGGTGTCGTCACATGCAGCCAGCGCGCGCTCGCGCAGGCCCTCGTGGTCGACCGAGACGAACCACTGCTCCGTGGCGCGGAAGATGACCGGCTTCTTGCAGCGCCAGCAGTGCGGGTAGCTGTGATCGAACTCATGCAGCGCCGCGAGCGTGCCCTTCGCGCGCAGGAGTTCCAGCACCGGCTCGTTGGCCTTGAAGACGTGAACACCGACGAGGTCGGGGACACCGACGCTCTCGTCGTACAGGCCGCTGCGTCCGACCGGGCAGACGACCTCGAGTCCCTCGTGCCGGCCGGTGTCGAAGTCGTCGTGACCATGGCCCGGTGCCGTGTGGACGCAGCCGGTTCCGTCATCGGCGGTCACGTAGTCGGCGAGCACCAGCGGGACCGTTCTGTCGAGGAAGGGATGCGCGAGCTTCAGCCCGGCGAGATCCTTCCCCTTCACGACGAGCGGCACCTTGTGGTCCGTGCCGCCGACGGCCGCGAGGTACTTCTCGACCAGCGGTAGAGCGACGAGGACGCGCTGCTCGCGGTCGGGGCCGTCGTGGGTGACCACGGCGTAGTCGAGGTCCGCATGCAGCGCAACGGCCCGGTTGGCCGGCAGCGTCCACGGCGTGGTCGTCCAGATGACGACGTCGGTCGGCTCGCCGCCGACGCGTGCCAGTTCACCTGTGACGGCGAAGCGCACGTAGATCGACGGCGACCGCTCGGGCCCATACTCCAGCTCGGCCTCGGCGAGTGCCGTGCGGCAGTTCACGCACCAGTGGATGGGGCGCAGCCCACGCGTGACGTAGCCGCCGTCGACGAGCTCGGCGAAGCCCTCGAGGACGCCCGCTTCGTACTGCGGATCGGTCGTCAGGTACGGGTTCTGCCAGTCGCCGAGAATGCCGTAGCGCTGGAAGCTCACCCGCTGGAGGTCGACGAAGCGATCCGCGAACTCGCGACAGAGGCGACGGATCTCGATCGTCGACTTCTCGCGGGCCGTCTTCCCGAGCTTCTTCGTGACGGCGTGCTCGATCGGTAATCCGTGGCAGTCCCAGCCGGGGACGTACGGGGCGTCCTTGCCCAGCATCGTCTGATAGCGGACCGCGATGTCCTTCAGCGACTTGTTCAGGCCATGCCCGAGGTGGATGTCGCCGTTGGCGTACGGCGGGCCGTCGTGCAGGACGAACGGCTCCTTGCCGGCACGAGCGGTGCGAATCGCGCCATAGAGGTCCATCTCCGCCCAGCGGGCCTGGAGCTCCGGCTCGCGCGCCACGAGGTTCGCCTTCATGGGGAAGGCCGTGATCGGCAGGTTCAGCGTCTTCTTCCAGGACATCGTCGTCTCCGTCGCTCGAAGCCGTCAGGGTACGACGGCAGCCTGGAATCGCCGCTCAGAGCCCGAGGCGCGCTCGCACCGCGGCGGGCTCGAGCCCCTGGACTGCCAGCGTCTTGCGGCGGTGGGTCGGTCCGGAGACGACGTGGACGTCTCCGCGCTTGATGCCGAGGGCGGCTGCGATGACCGCACAGACCGCACGGTTCGCCTTGCCGCGCTCCGGCGGGGCCGCGACACGAACGCGCAGGACATCACCGTGGAGCCCGACCACCGCCGAGCGCGAGGCACCGGGCACGACCAGGACGTCCAGCAGACTGCCCCCGTCCGGAGTGGCGCGAACGCTCATGCGCCCTCGCCTCGGCTACCTGGGCTTGACGCCCCAGGAGTCGAGGAACGCCTTGATCTTGCCGGCCCGGAAGAGGTCGGGGACGTCCGAACCGGTCCTACCGTCCCACCGCGCGAAGATCTCGGTCTCGAAGTACTTCGCGCGCCAGGCCGCGACGGCCTGGATGTCGACGTCGGGATCGGCGCCGGACGCGGCCGCGATGGCGAGGAACGCCTTCAGCGCCTCGATCTCGAGCTTCAGCGCCTCGTGCTCACCGATGTCGATGACCGCTCCACCGGTGACGGCGCGGTCGAGCAGGAGCCCGGCGAGCTCGCCGTCCGCCAGCTCGACGGCCATCCAGGAGAGACCGACGGCCGTGCCCGGGTCGACCTTGTTCAACCGGCCGTTGAGGAAGATCTCGCGCAGCTGCGTCAGCGTCAGACTGTCCCAGCGGAACTTGCGTCCGGCCTTCGCCGGCCCGATCGAGATGTCGACGGCGAACGACTCGGCGATGGACTTCTGCTCGGGGGCGAGCGTGGCCTTGGCGCCCCTCGGCATCCTCGGGATGCCGGTCAGCGTCTCCTTGGCGTCGACGATCTCGCCCGCTGCGACGGCCTGGAGGAACGCCTTCCACGCGGCGTCGATCGTCTCGAGACGCTCCGCGGTCAGGTCGGCGCGGTCCTTGTAGAGCCACGTCTGGATCACCGTGGTCGTCGAGCGGAGGCGCTGCGCCGCCGTGGCGAAGTCGAACGTGAGGGCGCCGCCATCGGACGCGCGAATGCCGGTCACCGCGGCAACGTACGCGAGGCGATCCTGCCCACGCTGAGCGTCGAGCTGCGCCTTGTATTCCTGCCCCTTGTCTTCCGTCCACTGCTTGGCGTCGTCGGCCAACTTGGCGAGGTCGGCGTGCGCGCCGGCGTGCCCGCGCATCGCCTGCTCCCACTCCATCACCATCGCGATCGCGCCACCGGGATCGCCACCGTTCAGCAGCTTCGTCGCATCGGCGATCACGGAGTCGAACGACTCGCGCGCGGCTTTCAGGACGCTCGCCTCGAGACCGGCGAGGATCTCCACGGCCTCGGGAACGTGGGGCAGGTGCTTCTTCGCGTCCGGCGTGTTCGCCAGGGACTTGGATGTCGCGAGAACGCCCGACCAGTCACCGGCGGACAGCGCGAGCATGATCTTGTCGTGCTCGCCCTTCCACCACTCCTGGGCGGCCCCGACGGTGGCCTTGAACTCTTCCTCGAGACGCGTGAGCGTGTCGCGGATGTTCTTGGCCTTCGTGCCGGCCGCGGTGCCGGCCTTCGTGCCCCTGTGCTCCTTCGCCAGGGCGTCGTAGGCGTCGGCCTGCTTCAGCCAGGCATCGCCCTGCTCGCGCGTGATGTCGCGGCCCGGGTCGCCGCGTTCGGCCTTCAGGACCGCGATCTCGGCATCGCGCTCGCGCGCCTTCTGCATGTCGGCCGGGGTCTTGACCTCGCCTTCGCGGTCCTTGTAGACGATCCGCTCGTCGCCCTTGACCTCCTTGATCGTGTCCGGCTTCGTCGCCAGGTGCACGGCGTAGGCGATGAGGCCGAGGATGACGACCGCGGCCGCCGCGAAAATGGGCTTGTAGTTCTTCTTGACGCCCGAGAGCTCGATCTGGTGCGCGAGCTCGAAGGCCTTCAAGTCGGCGATCAGCGCGGTCGCCGTGGCGTAGCGGTCCCCGGTCTTCTTCTCCATCATCTGGTCGATGATGTCGCTCAGGTCCGGTGGGAAGTCCTCGACCTCGTCCACGACCGGGATGTGCGGCTCGTTGATCTGAGCGCGCAGGATCTCCTTCACCGTCGAACCGCTGAACGGCGTGCGACCGACGACCATGCGGTAGAAGCTCGCGCCCAGGGAGTAGATGTCCGCCTGGTTGGTGACCTCGCGACCGAGCGCCTGCTCGGGCGCGATGAAGTGGGGCGTGCCGAAGATCTTCCCGGCCGAGCTCTCGTCCGCCTTCATGGCGAGACCGAGGTCGCCGATCTTGACGACGCCCTGATCGGTGAGCATCAGGTTGTCGGGCTTGATGTCCCGGTGGATGATGCCCTGCTTCTCGGCGTACTCGAGGCCCTGCGCCGACTGCATGACCATCGGCATCGCCTCGGTCCAGTGCAGGCGCGAGTCCTCGCGCTTGTGGCACAGGTCCTGGACGGCCGCACCCTCCATGTACTCCATGGAGAAGAAGTTCAAGCCACCGGCCTCGCCGACGTCGAACACCTGCACGACGTTGGGGTGCTGCATGACGGCAGCCGAGCGGGCCTCGGCGACGAACTGCGCGACGAACGTCGGGTCCTTCGCGTACTTCGCCGCGAGGACCTTCAGCGCGCAGATGCGGTTGAGGCTGATCTGGCGCGCCTTGTACACGGTGCCCATGCCACCGCGCCCGAGGCGGTCGAGGATCTTGTAGCCACCGATGTCCTTGCCCGCGAGGCCCTTGGCCTTGCCCTCGACGGCGTCTTCCTCGAGGAACGAGAACACGGTCTCGCCGACCTGGACGCGGTCGCCGAACGCGAGTGCCATCTCCTGCTCGATCTGCTCCTCGTTGACGTACGTGGAGTTGCGCGAGCCGAGGTCGGACACCATCCACATGCCGTCGACCTGACGGATCTGGAAGTGCCGACGGGACGCCGCCGGGTCCGAGATAATGATCTCGTTGGCCGGGTCGCGACCCACGACCACGGTCTCGCCATCGCGGACCGGGAACGTGAACCCCTTCTCCTGACCTCGTTCCGCCACCAGACTCGGCAAAACGGTGCCTCCCTTAGCGCTTTCCCTCTTCGGCGAAGAGTATCCGTCCGACCCGCACCATCGTCGCGCCTTCCTCGACCGCAACGTCGAAGTCGGCGCTCATTCCCATGCTCAACTGGGCGCCCTCAAGGTATCCCGAGGAGGCCAGTTCGTCCCGCATCGTTCTCAGTCTCGCGAAGATCGGCCGCGCGGACTCCGGATCGTCTCCTGCGGGGGCCATTGTCATCAAGCCTTCGATGCGCACGCCCGGCAGTTTTGCTGCCGCGGCAGCGGCGGCCGGGAGCTCCTCGGCGCTGAACCCGCCCTTCGAAGCCTCGCCGCTCACGTTGACCTGCAGCAGCACCGGGAGCGGCGCCGACCCGCGGCGCTGGACCTCGGTGTCGATGGCCTGCAAGAGACGCAGGCGATCGCCGGCGTGGATCATCGCGGCGTGATCCAGGCAGCGTCGGAGCTTGTTCCGCTGGAGATGACCGATCATGTGCCAGATCGGTGCTGCATCACTGGGTGAGGTATCACTGGGCGCCGCATCCCGGAGCGTGGCAGCCTTCTCGACGAGCGACGGCACGCGGTTCTCGCCGAGATCGCGGCAGCCGAGCGCGACGAGGGCGCGCGCGGCGGCGACATCGACCGATTTCGTGACGGCGACGAGCCGCACGTCGTCGGGGCTTCGGCCGACGCGAGCACACGCCCGCTCGATGCGGCGACGAACCGCGGCGAGATTCTCCGAGAGAACCGTGGTGTTCGGATGGCCGGAGTCCGCTGGGGGCATGGGGCGAACCTAGCCCGGTTTCGGCGTCAAGAGGCTGCGTTTCGTGGCCGATGTCCGAGCGAGGTCCCGTGCGCACGCGGGGTTGAGCGGGTGGTCGCGTCCACCGCGGAGACACCGATGGACGGCCGGATCGACGCTCCGCACGGGACCGAGACTGACGTCGGTTCGTGCACCGTGGGCGGGGAGTGGGTGGGGCGTCGGGACACCGCCTTGGCACCGCCAACTCGACGGGGTCGCGGGCGGCGCCTCGCAACTCCCGATTCGGGCGAGAGTTCCGGCGCTCTCAAGGGGGCCACAATCCGCTTGACTCTGCCGAGGACGCATCTCTACGATCCCGGCCTCAGGGCATCGCGTTGAAGGGCATCTCCGTGCCGCGGTAGGCGGCGTGGGGCTCGGGTTACGACTCTCCGAGGAGGAGACGTTATGCGGCTTGCGTCCGCGACTGGATTCCTGGCGGTGGCGCTGCTGGCTACGGCCTGCGGTTCGACGCCTCGGCGTGCGCCCGGGGACGTCTCCATCGGTAAGCAGTTGGCCTCCCTCGGCTTCGAGGGACGGACCTACATGCATGACCTCTCCGAGGCTGCATCGGTCAACGTCCACGCTGTGCATCGAATGGACGACGACCTGCTCATCGAGGACCTCCACGGTCACCTGACCTATGTGGACGGGTCCTCGCTGAACGTGTCGTGGGAGTTCTACGGACTCCCGAGGCCGTTCTCGCACGCACCGTCGTTCACTCCGTCCGCCATCGTCGGCATCGCCGACGGGTGGCTATTCGTGATCAGTCGCGCCAACGGCGTCCCGTCGCCCGACCCGCGGGTCGTGGACGTGATCCCATCGGCGTCGCCGGTCGCGAACGACACGACGATTTACGTCCCCACGTATCCCACGCCTGCCGGGAACAAGACGGTCTACGCGATCAGTCTCGGCAGTGGGTACCAGGGCTGGGGTCAGCGCACGCACAGCGACGTCACGGCCGACATGGCCAAGGGCGGTCAGCTCGGCGGCGACACGATCTACTTCGCGACCGAGACGGGTGAGGTCTACGCCTTCCCCGCCTATGTCGCGACCGAGCGGAAGCCCGAGGCGGCGTGGACCGCACACGCCCAGTCGCACGTTCGCTACGACCTCTCCGTCAGTGGCGAGGATCTCGGCGTCGTCACCGACGACGGCCGGATGATCTGCTACGACCGCATCACCGGTGGCGTCCGCTGGGAAGCGTATGGCAACAACGGCGAGCGGGCCGAGGGCGCGGCGCAGTTCTCCGAGAACCACGCCTTCTACCGCCGCGCGGGTTCGTTCCACGCGTACGCCCGTGACACCGGCACTCCGGCCTGGTCGATCGAGGGTGCGACGACGTTCCTCGCCGAGCGTGACGACAAGATGCTCATCGGCGCCCCTGGCGGCGTCGTGATGTCAGTGGATACCGCCACGGGCAAGGTGCTCGGTCGGGCCCATCTGCCCGGCGTCCGTTTCCCGGCGCAGCCGGTGAAGAACGGCACGGTCCACGTCGTGACGAACCACGGTCTGCTGATGGCGGTCGAGTACGGCTGGTAGCCGAAACGTTCCGGAAATCGCCCGAGGGGCCCCGTCGCACTGCGGCGGGGCCCTTCGCGATTCCGATGACGGCATAGGGCTTGCGCCCTGAGCCTCGCCGGAGGCCGTCCGCCGGAGGCAGTGTCGATCTCGATCGACATGCGCCGTCAGGACGGGCAAGTGACCGCCGGCGTGTTCATCTGGATCGACACGAGCCCCGGCAGGAGACCGACACATGCGCGCCACGCTCGTGATGCTCCTGTGCGCATTGGCGATCCCGATCGCGCTGCTCTCGCCGCTGCTCGGCCTGATGGCGTACTGCTGGCTCTCCTACATGCGCCCACAGGAGATGGCGTGGGGCATCTCGCATCACAGCTTCGGCATGTACACGGCCGTCGCGCTGTTCGTGGGGCTCCTCCTCCGCGGGAAGATGGTCTTCTTCAAGACCAACCGCGTGACGCTCACGATGTTCGTTCTCTGGGCGATCTGGGGCCTGACGACCTGGACGGCGATCGACACCGGCGCGGCGATGCAGGGTCTGCGCCAGATCTCGGTCATCTTCCTGATCTGTCTGGTCACCACCGGCCTGTGCACCGACACCAAGAAGCTGCGTTGGGTGCTCTCCGCGATCGTGGGGAGCCTCGCCTTCCACGGTGTGAAGCACGGCTTGTTCGGGATCGTCAACCCGGGTGCCAGCATGAACGAGGGCATCGGCGGGATGATGTCCGGCAACAACGAGAACGCGGTCGCGTTCAACTTCGTGCTGCCGCTGCTCGTCTACATGGCCCTCGCCGAGACGCGGAAGTGGCGGCGCATGGCGTTGTTCAGCGCGTCGGGACTGACCGCCCTCGCGATCGTCTTCTCCCACTCGCGCGCCGGCTTCCTCGGGATGGTCGCAGCGGGACTCGTGATGGTGTGGCGCACGCGCGCCCGCTTCTGGTCACTCTTCGTGGTGGCGCCCACGCTCGTGTTCCTCATGGCGATGGTGGTTCCGGACTCGTACCACGACCGCATCAAGAGCATCGGCGACGCGCCGACGAACGACCTCTCGGCGATGCATCGGATCGAGGCATGGAAGGTCGCCGCGCACATCACGAGCGTGAAGCCGTTCACCGGCATTGGGCCGCGCAACTTCCCGGATCAGTTCCGGCGCTTCCCGCATCCGTTCGAGCTCCCGCGCATGAAGGTGCACAACACCTATCTCGAGTTCTCGAGCTCGAGCGGCATTCCCGGGCTGCTCGTCTACCTGGCGCTTGTCGCCGCCGCGTTTGCGGCCGCGCGCAAGGTCGAGAAGGATGCGCTACTGCGCGACGACCCGCGCGTGCGGTGGCACATGATGACGGCGCGAGCCATGCAGGCCTCGATGGCTGCGTTCATGGTCTCGAGCGCCTTCGGCAGCCTCATGCACTTCGACATGATGTATCACTTCTGCGCCCTCTCGGCGTGCCTGCCCGTCGTCTACGCGAAGCGGGTCGAAGAGATCACGTCGGAGGACGATGCCGTGATCGCCGAGCTCAACAGCTCGCTCGATCCGCAGGAACTCGCCGACGTCACCCACGCTGCCGTCGCCGCGGCCCACGTCGTCGCCGAGCGCGTGGAAGACGGAGCCCCCGCCAGCTCGAGTCCGTACGACGAGCGAGCCGGAGCGTGGTGGAGCGACCAGGCCGAACGGCCCGCAACCCACGTCGCCGCCGTCCCGGATCCCGAGCAGCCGCGTGAGCCACTCGAAGGCGGCCGCGCGAACCCGTCCGTCCCGGACCGACCTTGGTCGATCGATGCCGATCTGCGCCTACCCGACCGCGCGCGGGCGCCTGCGTCGACCGGCGAGAAGCGCCCGGCACGCCGCTCGAAGAAGCTGTCCCGCAAGACGTGGTTCGATGAGGACGACGACGCGACGTACTTCTCCGCGATCGAAGTCGACGACGCCCCTGGAGACGACCGATGAGCACGACCACTGTCGATCACAACACCGCCGACCCCCAGACCGACACGGCCGCCGAGCCGGAGCTCGCCGAGCGCCTGCGCTCGGAGGCCGATTTCCAGAACCGGCGCGTGCTGAGCGAGGACGGCGAGGTCCGTGATCGCTTCCTGTACCTCGTGGAGGACGGGTTCGATCGCTACTACGACGAGATGGACTCGCTGCGCGATCAGGACGTCCTCGTTGTCGGCTGCTCGTCGGACGGCATCCCGGCGCAGGTCCTGCACCGCAATCGAGCCACGGGCATCGACATCTCCGACGAGGCGATTGCCTGGCTGAACGGCTGGATCCGTGATCATGGCCTCGAAGGACAGTCGCGGGCGCTCGTGATGAATGCCGAGGACCTCGACGTGCCGGAGCGCTCGTTGGACGTGCTGCTCTGCAGCGGCGTGCTGCATCATCTGCACATCGAGGCCGCCGCGCGCTCGTGGAGCCGCGTGATCCGTGAGGACGGTCGCGTGCTCATGCTCGAACCGATGGCCTGGAACCCGGCGATTGCGCTGTTCCGCTTCCTCACGCCGTCGATGCGCACGCCCGACGAGCACCCGCTGGTACCGAAGGACATCCGCACGCTGCGGCGCTGGTTCGGGAAGGTCCGTGTCGAGGCCTACGCGCTGCTGACCCTCCTCTCGCTCATCTTCGCGTTCGTCCCGGATCCGCTCGGTCTCAAGGAGCGCATCGAGAAGATCCTGCGCCCCGTCGACCGCGCGCTGTTCCGCGTGTTTCCGTTCCTGAAGTACTTCGCCTGGACGGTGCACATCACCTGCACCGAGCCGCGCGACATCGATGCCGGCTAGCAGGCTGTCGGAGTTACGGCCTCGACGGGCCACGCCGGTTGGCGCGACAGCCTGCTAGCTATAGGCCGACCGGGCGGCGAGCGGAGGCGAATTGCGGCGCCCCGCGCCGACGCGGGCGTTCTGGCGCGAATTCCTGGCCGAATCCGGCTTGAGACGGCGGCACTCGCCCTCGTCGCCGCCAGTTTCAGCAGGTTGTGCGCCGTGCAGAGCATGGCCCACTCCGGCGAGACCTTCTCGAGGCCGCGGTGCAGAGAGCGCCGCAAGTCGGACCCAGGTCCAAGTCGTTGCGCACCGTGTCGCGCACGAAGTGCGACAGGTGGCCATCGGGGACGAAGTCCCTCACCGAGGGCGCGAAGAGCCAGACCTGATCCACTTCCCACGGACGAAATGCCGTCTCACTCATGCCCAGTTCATCGGCCTCGGCGGCGACGCTCTGGTGCCCGCCGGGGTCTATCGCTAGCAGCCTGTCGCGCCGGCGGTCTTCCGCACGGCGACGCCGAAACTCCGTCAGGCTGCTAGATCAGCGGACGGTGGCCACCGAGGGCGACTCTCGCGGTGGGTCGGCGAGCACGACGCGATCACGTCCCGTCGACTTCGCGCGATAGAGGGCCGTGTCCGCCGCGTGCAGAAGTGCGTCTGCGGAGGTCCCACTACGACCCCAGGTGGCGACGCCGATGCTGACCGTGACGCTGACCGCGTCGGTGAGCGGCGCCTCGCGAACGGCGTCTCGGAGTCGCGTCGCCAGGCGTTCCGCGCCGGTGCGTCCCGTGTTCGGGCAGACCACGACGAACTCTTCGCCGCCGTAGCGGCCGAGCAGGTCGGAGGCGCGTAGGTGCTCACTGCAGCGAGCACTCAGGGTTGCGAGGACGCGATCCCCGACCTGGTGGCCATGGCGATCGTTGACGTCCTTGAAGTGGTCCACGTCGAGCATCAGGATCGACAGGCTCACGCCATGTCGCTTCGCCTCCGCGCCGCGGCGTTCGAGCTCGAGCATCAGGTGTCGGCGCGACGCGGCACCCGTGAGGACGTCGGTGGCCACGAGCTCCCGCAACCCCAGCTCGAGCTCGGCATGGCGTGCGAGGAGGCGCTGCCCTGCGATCGTCAGCGCGAGGATCGAGACGATCGCGAGCACGCGATTCAGCACCATCAGGGTCGGCGCTCCGCCGGGTGGCGAGAGGAGGCCGCCCACCACGGTGAGTGCGATGCCCAGAGCTCCGAACGTCACGACGACGCGCGGGGCTCGGAAGAGCAGGCAGACCGCGACCACCGCCACGTACGGGACCCCTCCGGCGACGCCACGCGGGAGGGCGAGGTCGACGTAGAGGACGAACGCGCTGAGCAGCACAGCGAGAGCTCCGCAGCGGAACTCGTTGCGAGTGGGGACGTCTGGTCTCCGGGCGATGCGACGCGGGATCGAGGCGCCGCGCACCACCGAGCGAGCGCCTCAATGGAAACGTATCACTCGATTCCGGGGTTGGCAGAGCCGGGTCCGAAACCGATCGAGAGGCCAGACCGGATCGAGAGACCAGGCCGGATCGAGAGCCCATCACGGATCGACCGGAGCGGACGGGGCGACTGGACCTAATCGACCGAGAGGACGAGGAGGTGCTCGGTCTCGGGACGGACTCTCATGCGCTCTGCGAGGGCAACGCCAGGGACCCAGACGATGCCCGCGTCGTCGCTGACCACGGCGGGGTGCGGGCGGATCGATGCCGGCAAGCCACGACGCTGGATCAGGTGACCCAGTCGGGCCGGACTCGCTGCGCCCAGTGCGTGAAGCCGATCGCCTGATGTCCGTTGTCGCACGCGCAGTTCACCGACGAGCGCCGCGGCGTCCGCGAGCTCGAGAGCTCCAGGGGCGGCACGCAGGCGCGCGAGAAGCGGCTCGTTCCCGGTGGGGACGCGCTCTGCCCGCAGAGTTGCGCGACCCCACTCTGCGATTCCCGGGACCGAGAGGTTGGTGGCGGCGGGTGGGGGACCGAGCTCGGTGACGGCCTCGATCCGTGAGCCGCCCTCGTCCCGCGTGACCTGCAGGCCGGCGAGAGACTCCGTGTCGTCGCCCCGGATCAGCTCGACGAGACGCAGACGCTCGGCGTGGCTGAGCGGGCTGCCGCGCAAGGCGGCGACCGGCTCGGCCAACCCCGTTCTGAGCACGTCAGTCGGTAGCCGCTCGGCTCCGGCGTGGATGCGCAGCCCGGCCGCGGACGCCGTCAGAAAGCGCCGCACGATCTCGTCGTCGGGAGGTTGGGCCTGTGCGGCGATCGTGGCCAGGCGGGCCAGGAGCGGCACGGGATCCCGCTCCACGCACGCAGCGAGTACGGGCAGGGCGCGATGCCGCAATCGCGCACGGTCGTTGCCGTCACGATTGGTCGGGTCCTCGCGCCACGCGACGCCATGCTCCTCGAGGTACGCGCGCAGGCTCTGCGCTCGCATCGCCAGCAGCGGGCGGGCCAGCGTCACAGTGGGCGTCAACGAGCGAGATGCTCGGATCCCCGCGAGCCCGGCGGGACCCGTGCCGCGCAGGACGCGCAGGAGCACGGTCTCGGCCTGATCGTCGGCATGGTGAGCGGTCAGTACGAGCGTCGCACCGACGGACAGCGCCGCCTCGGCGAGGAACGCGTAGCGCACCCGCCGGGCAGCGGCCTCGGGGCTCTCGCCGGCAGCCGGATGGACCTCTCGCCGCTCGATGACGCAGGGCATCTCGAGCCACTCCGCGAGCGCTCGAACGTGCTCGGCGTCGTCTGCCGAGTCGGCGCGCAAGCCGTGATCGAGGTGGGCGAGCGTCACCGGACCGAGGTCGAGTGCCTCGCTGCACCGGGCAGCCAGAACGGCCAATGCCGTCGAGTCCGCGCCGCCGGAGCACGCGACCAGGATGGGTTCCTGCGAAGGCAGGTGCGCCTGGTCACGGAAGGTCACCTCGAGGTCCACGGCGACAGGGTAGCCCGGTCCGCTTCCGTGCGGCGAGCCGGGCGGCGAGCGATACCATCGCCGCTTCACGGCGCGCACCTCGCGATGACCGCAATGCGGCGCCCTCGTCGAACGTTCATCCGGAAGAATTGGGCTGACCCGGCACCACGCGGACTGCGCGGACCGGGAGGAGGTCGTCTCTGTGGGACTGCGGGTAGCCATCAACGGGTTCGGGCGCATTGGGCGTCTCGTCTGGCGCGTGCTGGAGGCGGATGACCGCTTCGACGTCGTCGCGATCAACGACCTCTCCGATCCCACGACGCTCGCGCATCTCGCGCGCTACGACTCGACGCACGGGAAGTACTCCGGGACGATCTCGGTCGCCGGAGAGGGCCGCCTCGAGATGAATGGCCGCGAGGTCGCCATCTACGCCGAGCGCAACCCCGCGGCGCTGCCGTGGGCCGACGCCTGTGTCGACTGGGTGGTCGAGGCCACGGGCGTGTTCCGCAAGCGGGCGCAGCTCGAGCAGCATCTCGAGGCGGGCGCCAAGCGCGTCCTGCTCACCGTGCCGCCGAAGGACGCGATCGACGCCATCGTCGTCATGGGCGTGAACCACGAGATCCTGACCTCCGACGCGCGCATCATCAGCAACGCCTCGTGCACGACGAACTGCCTCGCGCCGCTCGTCAAGGTGCTGAACGACTCGTTCGGACTCGAGCGCGGTCTCATGACGACCGTCCACGCGTACACGAACGACCAGAGCATTCTCGATCTGGTCCACTCCGATCTGCGTCGCGCGCGGAGTGCCGCGGTGAACATGATCCCGACCAGCACGGGCGCCGCTCGCGCGGTCGGCCAGGTGCTCCCGGAGATGAAGGGCAAGCTCGATGGCTGCGCCATCCGCGTTCCGGTTCCGGACGGATCGATCGTGGACCTGGTCGCGCAGGTCTCGCGCGACGTCTCGATCGACGAGGTCAACGCCGTGATGAAGGCGGCCGCCGAGGGCCCCCTGAAGGGCGTGCTCTCCTACTGCGTCGATCCGATTGTGTCGTCCGACATCGTCGGCGATCCGGCGTCGTGCATCTTCGACTCCCTGGCGACCATGGCGACGGGCAACCTCGTGAAGGCGCTGGCCTGGTACGACAACGAGTGGGGCTACAGCAACCGCGTCGTCGACGCGATGGCCTACACCTCGTCGCTCGACGAGTAGCCGCAGATGCTGGGCAAACTCGACGTCCGCGACCTGGGGGTCGCGGGGAAGCGTGTGTTCGTGCGAGTGGACTTCAACGTCCCGCTCGACGAGGGCGGCAACGTCACGGATGACCGGCGCATTCGCGCCGCGTTGCCGACGCTGACGCTGCTGCTTGACCGCGGTGCCACGCTCATCCTGGGCAGCCATCTCGGCCGGCCGAAGGGGCGCGTCGTCGAGGAGCTGCGACTCGCGCCGATTGCCGGCCGACTCGCGCAGATGCTCGATCGCAATGTCATGGCGCTCCGGAGCGTGGTCGGTCCTGACGTCGAGGCCGTTGTCGCGAAAGCGGAGCCGGGCGACGTCGTGCTCCTCGAGAACCTCCGGTTCGAGCCGGGCGAGACCGCGTGTGACGAGCAGCTCTCGCGCGACCTCGCAGCGCTCTGCGACGTCTACGTCAACGATGCGTTCGGTGCGGCGCATCGCGCGCACGCCTCGATCTCCGGCATCCCACGCCACGTCGCGCAATCCGCCGCCGGCTTGCTCATGGCAGCGGAGCTGGAGCACCTTGGCCGCGCGCTCGACGGCGCCGAGCGCCCGTTCGTGCTGGTCTTCGGCGGGGCCAAGGTCTCCGACAAGGTGCCGGTACTGCGCAACCTGCTCGAGCGGGTGGACGTGGCGCTGATCGGTGGCGGCATGGCTTACACGTTCCTGGCCGCGCAGGGGGTCGACGTCGGCGGGTCACGACTCGAGCCGGATCTGGTCTCGACCGCCGGCGAGATCCTGCGCGAGGCAGAGGAGCGTGGCGTCCGCGTCGTGCTGCCGACCGATCACGTGGTGGCCGAGCGACTGGCGGAGGACGTTCCGACCCGAGTGAGCGCGCCGGGAGTCCCCGAAGGCGCCATGGGCCTGGACGTCGGTCCAGTGACGGCAGGGAACTTCGCGATGGAGATCGCGCAGGCGCGCACGGTCCTGTGGAATGGGCCGATGGGCGTGTTCGAGATCCCGGCGTTCGACAGCGGTACGCGTGTGGTGGCACAGGCCATCGCTGACGTGACGTCGCGCGGGGCGACCAGCGTGGTCGGTGGCGGCGACACGGCCGCAGCCGCGCAACTGGTCGGCGTGGCGTCGCGCATGACACACGTCTCGACCGGTGGTGGCGCGTCGCTCGAATTGCTCGAGGGCAAGGAGCTGCCGGGCATCGCGGCCCTGACCTCGGTGGAGGAGTCATGAACGCGCCGCCGATCCAGATCGCACCGAGCCTCCTCTCAGTGGACTTCGGGCGCCTGGCCGATGGACTGCGCACCGTCGAGGCGGGAGGAGCTGACCTGCATCACGTCGACGTGATGGACGGTCACTTCGTCCCGAACCTGTCCATCGGTCCACCGGTCGTGAAGGCCATCGCCCGCGAGGCGAAGCTGCCGCTCGACTGCCACCTGATGGTGACGGACCCGCTGACGTACGGCGAGCGGTTCGCGAAGATGGGCGCGTGGTGCGTGACGTTCCACATCGAGGTCGTCGACGATCCGGCGGCGATGTGCGCGGCGCTGCGCGAGATGGGTGTGCGGGCGGGCGTGGCGATCAATCCGCCAACCCCGGTCGAGCGGCTCGAGCCCGCTCTCGAGCACGCCGACATGATCCTCGTGATGTCGGTGAACCCCGGCTTCGGTGGCCAGTCGTTCATCCCCGAGGTGCTCTCGAAGGTCGAGGATCTGCGAGGTCGCTACGGCTTCGCCGGAGACATCGAGATGGACGGCGGCATCGCGCTTCCGACGATCGGTGCGTGCGCGGCCGCGGGAGCCAACGTGCTCGTCGCCGGTAGCGCGGTCTACGGCGCAGACGACCCAGGTGCGCGCGTCGGAGAGCTGCGTCGTTTGGCACAGGAGGCCCGGGGCTGATGGCGTGGCCGTTCCGCCGCAAGCGCGACATGCCCGAAGGGCTGTGGAAGGTCTGTCCCGGCTGCGAGAAGTACATCTACAAGCAGCAGATCGAAGAGGCGCTGCAGTGCTGTCCGGAGTGCGGCGAACACTTTCCGCTCAGCGGGTACCCCCGCATCGACGTGACCGTGGATGCCGGGTCGTTCGAGGAACTCGCCGCCAATCTCGAGGGCCGCGACGTGCTGGGTTTCGTCGACGGCAAGGGCCCCTACGGTCCGAAACTCGAGAAGACCCGCAAGCGTTCACGCTCGTCGGACGCGTGCGTGATCGGCCGGGCTCGCATCCACGGCATCCGAGTCATCGTCGGCGCGCTCGACTTCTCCTTCATGGGCGGCTCGATGGGCTACGCCGTGGGCGAGAAGGTCGCGCTCGCACTCGAGACGGCCCTCGATGAGGGGCTGGCGTGCATCCTGTTCTCGGCGTCGGGCGGCGCCCGCATGCACGAGGGTGCGCTCTCGCTCATGCAGATGGGCAAGACGTCGGCTGCCGTCAAGCGCTTCAAGGAGCGCGGACGCTGGCCGTACATCTCGGTCCTGACTCACCCGACCACGGGCGGCGTCACCGCGTCGTTCTCGGCGCTCGGTGACATCATCATCGCCGAGCCGGGCGCGCTCATCGGGTTCGCCGGTCCGCGCGTGATCAAGCAGACGATTCGCCAGGACCTGCCGGACGGGTTCCAGCGCTCCGAGTTCCTGCTCGAGAAGGGCTTCGTCGACAAGATCGTCCCACGAGCGGAACTGTGCGACATGCTGGCCGATCTACTCACGCTGCTGCTGCCGTCGGCGAGGGTCGAGGCCAGGCAGTAGCTCGATCGGCGGCGTGTCTACTCGCGCCAGTCGGTGACGTCGGGCAGCCGCCCTTCGCTGCGTAGCACGAGGTCGGCGCTGACCGTGTGGACCGAGATCCCCGACGCCGGCGCACGCGGTACTCGAACCACTGCGTCGACGCGACGTTCCGCCCCTTCGCCCGCCCCTTCGCCCGCCACGTCGACGTCGACCGAGATGCCGCCGATCTCGACCGATCCGCCCGCGTGGGAAGGATCACGAGCGAGCGCCCAGCGCGTGTGTTCGACAGCCCCAGTGAGCGCGTGCGTCGCCGTGATCCGAGCGCGCTGCGCGGCGTGACCGTCGGCGAGCCGGCGCGTTCGCGAGGCCGCCGCGGCCACGACGACCGAGACGAGCACCAGCAGCAGGAGTGCCAGGATGAGCGAGGCGCCGCGAGTGCGCGATCCGCGGATCATCGAACGTCCTCCGTCACTCGCGCCCGGACGGTGGTCCGAACGGGAGCTGGGTCGACGGCTCCGGCGGTACGGCGTCTCGGCGCGAGGGCGATCGACGTCGCTTCACCGTCGTGGGTGGCGTCGAAGCGGCCGACGCTGCGCGCGACGACGACCTGCCCGGAGTCGTCCGAGCGGATCAGATGTCCGTCCGTCAGGAGCCACGACACGTCGTCGCCACGGATCGAGAGTTCGAGAACTCCCTCGTCCGCGTGGACGGTGCGACCGCTCCGGAGGTCGTGCTCGACGCGATCGAGAGCTCGCCACGTGTGTTCGAGGTCGAGCGCGTACGCCGACTCGGCCGAGTGCCGGCCGCGCACGGCGAACGAGAGCGACATGACCGCGGCCCCGACCAGGACCAGCAATGCGAGAGAGACGCACAGCTCGATGAGAGTGTGTCCTCTAGAGCGAGCCGCGCACCTCATCGGGTCTCCTCCGCGCGCAACGTCGTCAGGGAGATCGAGCGAGGCGTATTGGCGTCCTGCCACCGGACGGTGACCGTGACCTCGAGCAGGCCGGGCTCACGCTCGTGCACGGTGCGTTCGGCGCTCGCATCGGCGAGCCCCTCGCCCAGTCCCTCGCCCAGTCCCTCGCCCAGCCCCGTGAGGTCGATCTCACCGGGTGTGACGACGTCATCGCGCTCGAGCAGCGCGGAGGCGGCGCGCTGTGCGACGGTCTCGCGGTAGGCGTTCCCGACGAACCGGAGCGCTGACGGCTCCGAGACGAACGTGGCTCCCGCCAGCATCGAGATCACGGCCAGCGCGATGGTCGACTCCATCACGGAGAACCCGCGGCTGCGACGTCGCCCTACCACGGCGCGAGCTCCGCGGAGATCGCCTCTTCGACGGCGAACACGGCCTGGAACTGAACGGCCAGGAGCAGCGCTGCGACGACCAGCGCCGCGGGGTGGAGGAGTCGCAGCACGCGGTCCCGACGATCCTGTGCGAGGCGCAGGGCCACGTCGGCGATCTGGTCGAGCCGGGCCGGGAGCTGAGCGGGTTCACGCGTCGCGAGCACGGCCCGAGCGACGATCCCGTCGGGCAACCCGAGCTCGCTCCACTGTTCGGCGAGCGTCGCGCCGTCGTCGACGGCAGCGGCCGCGCGCTCGGCTCCGGCCGCGAACAACGGGTCTCCCGTGACGTGGGCCGTCAATCGCAACGCATCGCCCTCGGTCAGGCCTGCGGCGAGGGCTGCCGAGGTGGCGCGGAGCCATCCTCCAGCCCGCCAGTGTGCGCCGACGCCGTTGCGTCGCGACAGTCGTCGACCGATGGTGGCAACGCCGCGCCCGAGCGGCGGAATGCGGCGAGCGAGGTACGCCAGGATCGCGATGGCGGCGAGCGCACAGAGGAGTGCCCGCGTGATCGAGTCGGCGACAGAGACGCGCGCGGCCGCGTCGCCAATCCCGGCGTCGACCACGCTGAGGATCTGCGACAGAAGCGTGGCGATGCCGAGCGCGCCGAACAGAACCGTGCCCGGATAGATCAGAGCGAGGCTGACGCGGTGTCCCGTGTCGAGGCGCTCCAGCGTCCGACGCGCCACGGCGCGCAAGGCGGGCCCGAAGCGCGCAGTGCCTTCCGCCGCGGCGAGCGTCGCGTGATCGGCTGTGTCCAGGCCGAGCGCCGGCTGGAGCGCGTCGGAGAGCGACAGCCCAGCTTCGAGCGAAGTCGCGATTGCGAGCACAGTCCGCCGGTTCTTGCGGCGGAGATCGTGGGCGACCGCCGTGAGGAGGATGGGCTCGACGGCGACGTCGTTCTCCACCGCGGCGGCCAACGTGTCGAGCGTGTCGGCTCGGAACTGCCGGCGGCCGCGTTCCCGAGTGCGCTGGTAGAGCACGACCGCGAACGCGATCGCTGCGAACGGAACGAGCGTCGTGGGGTTGATGATCGCCATCAGATCGGCAGCCCTTGCCCCGCGTAGCGCATCAGAGGCGCGAGGAACGCGTACGCCAGTGCGAGGATGCCGGCGCCGGCCAGGATCTCGACCGCCGGTCCCAGCATGGTGGCGGCGCGATCGGTGGATCGCTTCAGGAGCAGCGCGTACGTCTCAGCGAGATCGTCGAGCGCGTCGTGGACGCGTCCCTGCTTCTCCGCGGCGTCGACCAGCCAGAGGTACGACGCCGGGAAGATGCCGGCGGCACGCAGCGCGGGCGTCAGGGCGTCCCCGGCGTCCGCGGCGACGACGAGCCGCTCCAGCGCGGGCGCGAACGCGCGTGCCGGGGTGGCGGCCGCCGTCAACCGTGCGGCCTCGGGGAGCGGGATCTGGCGGCCGAGGAGCGAGGCCAACGTGCTGGCGATCCCCGCCTGTGCCGCGTACAGCCGTAGGCGGCCGATGACGGGCACGCGGAGCGCGAGACCGCCGCGGGCGCAGCCGTCGAGCGGACTGCGCCACCACGCGAGGCCGAGGGCCGTGACGACGATGGCGATGAGAAGCGTGAGAACTCCGCCGGCGACGAGCATCGCGGGCGTCCACGACGGATCGAGTGTGCCGTGGAGGCCTTGATCCAGCGCTGCCAGCTCGGCGAGCTGCGGTCCGGCGACGATCAGGACGATGACGCCCGCGGCCACGACGAACCCGGCGGACAGGAGCGGCATCGCCAGCGAACGCCGGATGCGTGCGGCCACCGCGGCGCGTCGATCGGCGTGCACGGCGATCTCGTCCAGCGCGGCCGGGAGGTCCCCGGCGGCGACGCCAGCGCGCACGAGCGCTCCGTAGAGCGCGGGCAGGACCGCAGCCTGTCGCTCGTACGCTTCCGCGGGCGGCGTGCCTCCATCGACATCAGCTGCCAGGTCGCGGAGCGCGGCCTGCATCGGACCGGCGCGCAGATCGGTGTCCAGCAGTGTCAGAGCCCGCGGGAGCGGCACTCCCGAGCGGCAGAGCGAGGCGAGCGAACGATGGATGGATGCCATGTCATCCGCGTCATGGAGCGGCGCGGTGGTGGGACGCGTTCGCTCACGAACCGAGGACACGGCGGACCTCCTCGGGGGTCGTGAGTCCGGCTTCCACGAGCTCGCCAGCGGACTCGCGGAGCGTGGTGACCGCACCGCTCTTGGACGCATCGGCGAGGGCGCCACCGTCCGCTCGGCCGAGGATCGCGGCGCGCAGGGCATCGTCGACGGGGACCCACTCGGCGGCGACGACGCGACCGCGATACCCCGTGTCCCCGCAGGCGTCGCAGCCGGTGGTGGCCGATCCGGTGGCGACCGACCTTGTGGCAGCGCAGGCGGGACAGGCGCGCCGCAGGAGGCGTTGGGCGAGCACGCCACGGACGGCGGTCGTCAGGACGAACGGCTCGACGCCCATTTCGAGTAGGCGCGTGAAGACTGCCGGACCCGAGCCGGCGTGGATCGTGCTCAGCACGAGGTGTCCGGTCAGGCCGGCCTCGAGAGCGATGGCCGCCGTCTCACGATCGCGGATCTCGCCAACCAGCAGAACGTCGGGGTCCTGGCGGAGGAGCGAGCGAAGCGAGCGTGCGAAGTCGAGTCCACGCTCTGGAGCGACTTCGGTCTGCACCGCGCCGGAGAGCCGACGCTCGACGGGGTCCTCGACCGTGACGACGCTGCGCGTGATGTCGGCGGACAGGATCTCCGCCAACGCCGCGTAGAGCGTCGTCGTCTTGCCGGAGCCGCTCGGCCCGGTCACGAGGACGACGCCCTCGGGGCGACAGAGCGCGTCACGCAGTCCGGCGAGCGCGGCCGGGGGCAGCCCGAGAGCGCTCAGGTCGCTCGCTGCTTCTCCGCCCGTGGGCAGTCGCACGGCCACGCGTTCGCCGTCGAGCGCCGGGAACGTGGCCACGCGCATCTCGAGACCGATGGGGGACCGGTCCGCCGGGATGCGTCCCTCCTGGGGGACGTCGGTCCGGTACGCGAGCAGCCCGGCGAGAGCCTTCAGGCGGCCCACGACGCGTGGCAGCTCGGCCGCGGCGAGCTCGCCGTGGGGCAGGAGCACGCCGTCGACACGCACCCGAACGCGCACGTGATCGCCCGCCGGGTCGAGGTGCAGGTCGCTGGCCCCGCGCTCCCCGGCTGCCGAGAGCAGTCGATTCACCGTCTCCACAGCGGAGACCGGATCAGATTGCGACGGTGGGGCGGGAGACGACACGATCTCTCTAGGATCGGATGTCGCGCCCCTCTTGCTTGAGCCAGGGCCCGCCCGCGCTCGCGCGCGCGCTCGCCTACGCGCGGCGTGCGGCGACCCATGTCAGCGTGCGCTGGGACGGTGCCACTGCGAGCCACCAGCGGACGTGATGCGCGGCGCGCTACTCCTCGCGTTCCTCCGCGAATGTGGCTCTCGGAAGCCAGGCGCCGCGCCACGCGAGCTCGATTGTGCGCTCAGAGTCAGGATTGGCGGTGACCCGCGAGAACACCTGGTGCGCGTCCGAGCCCGAGGATCGCGGCCGTTCCGCCCTGGGCGCCGCACCCGGCGGCGTTGCTCAGTCCGGCGAGGTGACAGGATGACAGGAGCGGGCACGAGCGACGGCGGCGGGTGGCGGCGGGCGTGGGCATCGAGTGCTTCGACCACGAGCTTGAGCGCGTTCCGACTCTGCAGCCGCAGCGAGCGGGCGGCCGTCATGAAGCGCGACACGAAGCGTGTGCCGTGGCGCTGTGCCGGCCGAAGCTGCCTCTGCGCCGGAGCATCGCCGCCCGACACGTCCTCCAGCAGGTCCGCATCGCCCACGCGGCGTCACATCGACCTTCGGCCTCCCGCGCGCAGCAGCGACGCCCGATCGGAGCCCAGCAGCGCTGGCTCCGCGACACAAGGTGTCCTGGCCGTGTAGTCAACCCGGTACCCGTGGACTGGAAGCATCCAGACATCGGCAATGCCGCCGATCAGATCTCGCTACTGATGCAGGCTGCTCCACTCAATCTCGACGAAGCGCACACTGCAGGTCATTGACCAGCAGCCCGTCGTCTCGCTGCTCTGTAGGCGTCGGGATGCCTAGCGACACATGCAGTTCACCCCAACCGCCACTGTGCGGAGATCTCGTGGTGGAGGCCCCCGGTCGATCGGGTGTGGAACTGGCCCTGGCCGACGTGGGTGGTGACGAGGCATCGGTAGAACTCGTCGATGCGCCAGCGGCAGGTGTCGGCGTCTGTGATGTTGTCCGCTGTGGACTCCTTGCGCACCAGCGACGTCGCGAGGATCCAGGCCTCGCCGTCGCGGCGCTCGGCGCGGACGAGCCGCACGGGGATGAGGGCGATGTCGCGCAGCGGAGCAACACTCTCTTCCGCCGGTAGGTCCGCCCTCTCTATCCACGTGCTCGGCCTACTTCGCCTCCTTCCGGAGGCGGACTGGCACCGAGGCTACGCCACGTCAACGGGACAGACGTTCGTGCGTGGAGATGCCTGTCACTCCCCGCGGCGCCTCGTCACGAGCGTCGACAGCGGAGCGAGCTCAACTTCCAGACTTCGAATCTCTCCGCCGGGTACACGAACCGGCCCGAAAGGGACTGGCTCGTAGCCATGAACCGCGATAGCGCCCGTGTACGATCGCTCAGGTGCGACACTCACGCACACTCCAGAGAACGTGCCGCCACTTCGGCGCTCGACCCTCGCGTCCGACGGGGCCGACATCGGAGTGAGTTCGATCGCCACTGCCCTCGCGTGTACGGGTTGACCCGCCGAGTCAACTAGGCGGAAAGACAGACATGTCTCGTCGCCAACGCGGACCACGACCTCCGAATCGCTGGGCCGAACGCCCGGCACTCGGAGGATCGGTGGGGAATCTTCGTACGAAACCTGCCCAGGCCGGACGATCAACTCGTTGGGCTCATCACTGCACTGCGGAAAGACAAAGCGTCCAGCGGAGTCCGTCCGCGTCGCACCGACTTGAATGGCACCGATGGATCGGACGACGACTGCGCCCTCGATGGGGCTCCCAGCTCGGTCCATCACACGTCCAGCGATCGGACTGCCGCTGCCCAAGCGAATCTCGCCAAGGTCCACGTCCGAGTTGGACGCACACTCGATCAGGCGTTCCGCGAAGCCGTGCGCACGAACCAACACCTGCAACTCTCCCGGTCCTACTGGGCCGAGTTCGAAACGCCCGTCGACATCGGTAATCGCAACGCTCATCGTGAGAGAACTCGCAACGTGGGCACCCGCGATTCCCCTCCCCTCGCGGTCTGCGACCTGCCCCAAGACACGCCTGCCCTGACCGAGTGAACGGACAATGACACCACCTGCGACCTCTGTGGGACTCACATCGAATCGGCCGAGTACGTTTCCGTGACGGACCACTCGAAGGATCGCACCGTCTCGACGAAGATCCCTCGGAACCCATGGGAACACAAAGCGCCCCGCAGCCACCGGCGCAACGAAGTGCGCTGAGTGTGCCACTGACGACGGCCGCGGCGTTAGCACGGCGATGCCGTCCGAAATGGGCGGGTACACCTCCCCTACGAGCGACTTCTCATCGCATTCGACGGTCAGTGTCACTTCAACGGAGTCGCCGGGGAACAGCCACAGGCTGTCGCTTACTGCCATCGCGCTCTTGTTTCGCGCGACGACACAACCGAACCACGACCCGTTACCGGTCAGGCGGGCCACGGAATCCTGAGTTGGAGCGGCCCGGCCAGCGGCACCGACGGACCGCCAATCGACTCGACGGCCACCTGACAGAACCACGTCGAACTCTGGAGCCAGTTCGTCGGCATCGCTCACCACTCGAACGATGAGTTCCCACTCGCCATCACCGGGGCCGCTTGCATCACTCACCGCACTAGGGGTTGGGGAACCGACTGTCAGATTGCCAGATCTCGCACGACGGGGGCCACGCTCCGGCGCGTCCGATGGAATGGAAGGCGAGTTGGAGACCTCCTGGGGTGTCGGCGTCTCGGCGATCGGCGCTGAGTACCGGACCGCGAAGAACCCGAGTAGAAACAGGATCAACGCCAAGGCGGCGAAGGCCAGTGCCGATCGCATCGCACGAACTCGCGAACGAGACGCTGTCATAGTCCGCGGACCTCTGCCCAGTCGTATCGTTCGCGCGTCCAATGCTGACGTGGGGCCCGCGCTGTCCGTGCAGTCCCTTGTCGCGTCGTTCGGCGCCGAGGGGCTCCGAACGGAACGCCCTGCGGGAGGCGGAGGAGCCTGGCGAGGCGCTCCCGATGAGTAGCGTGATCCGCTCGCGCCCGCCGGCCTACGGAGATGCCGGTGTACTCACAGGGGCTAGTGGGCGTCCTCGTCAATCCGATCCCCATGCGTCGATCAGGTGGGGCCGCATCTTGCGAAGTTGGGCGCGACCGACGTCGAGCGCCACGAATCTGCCGACGCGGTCGTGATCTGCGAGAAGACACTCCGCTCGCGGCGCATCGCGGCACGTCCAGAATTCTGGCGTTATGGCGTGAGGAACGTACTCGACACAGACACCAGCGTGACCGAGGTGCTGGAAGACCCGCCTGCCAGAGTCGGAGATCGCCCCGATGTCTCGTGCAGCGGGCGCGGAGGCGGAAGGGCAGAAGTCCAGATCAGACGTCGCCCATATAGGGGGCTTCCGGCGCGCTCTCGTCGGCAGTCCGCCAAGCGATTGGAGCATGGGTACCGGGAAGACTACACCACCCCCAATCTGGTGAGGCTCGCCCGGCGCCCCGCTGCGGCACGCGGTCGCGGGAGCTGACGCGTCAACGAGGACCGCCCGAACCCGTTCAGCCGTTGCAGCGGAGCCCGGATCCAGACCGCTGATGGGCGAGACGATGAACAGAGCGTGGGAACCGACGAGCGCGAATCACTCCAGGCCTGATCGAGGAACGGCGCGCCCGGATCTCAGAGCTACGCGGGTAGGAGCGCCCTGGACGCGGTCGCTCGAGCGCTCTCGCGATACGCGGTAGCAGTCGTCGCGCGCGCTCGGCGTTCGGTCGGTCGAGCATCCACCGTGTGCGGTGATCGCCGGCGGCGAGGAGGGCAGCCTTGGCGGAGAGGTCGTTGTCGGACACGCCGGTCGGCCGCGCTGCGCTGGCCATGAGCGCGCGGGTGATGGTGGCGCAGAGCATCTGCGAGCAGGTATCTTGGCGGACGCCTTCGGTCCATCGGGCGTGGAACTGGCCTGGCCGGGGTGGGTCGTGACGAGGCAGTTGCAGGGTTCCTCCATGCGCCACCGGCGGGTCTGCTCGGCCGCCTCGGAGAACTGCTGGCGCTCGCTGGCGGATTCGACGACTACGCCGGCGACGCGAGCGTCCCCGCGCCCGCGCCGCGGACCAGCGCGCCGACGTGCGCCTCGACGGACGCGGCGAGCCCGTCCAGGTCGTATCCGCCCTCGAGCAGTGAGACCACGCGACCTCCGGCCAGCGACGTCAGCAGCTCGGTGGTTCGTGCGAAGAAGTCCTCGGTGACCAGCGTCCCGGAGAGCGGGTCGCGGACGTGAGCGTCGAAGCCGGCCGAGATCACGACGAGCTGCGGATCGAAGGCCTCCAGGCTCGGCAGGAGCCGGTCCTCGACGGCGCGCAGGTACGTGTCGTCGCCGGAACCCGACGCCATCGGGAGGTTGAGCGTCGCGCCCTCGCCGTCGCCACGGCCACGCTCGGTCGCAGCCCCGGTGCCCGGGTACCACGGCCACTGGTGCAGGCTCGCGTAGAAGACTTCGGCGGAGTCCTCGAAGATGTGCTGCGTGCCGTTGCCGTGATGCACGTCCCAGTCGACGACGGCGACGCGTTCGATCTCCGGGCGCGCGAGCGCGTGCACGGCCGCCAGCGCCGCGTTGTTGAAGAGGCAAAAGCCCATCGAGCGATCGGCCTCGGCGTGATGCCCCGGCGGGCGGCACGCGACGAAGGCGTTCTGCCATTCGCCGTCGAGAACGCGGTCCACCGCGCCCACGGCGGCTCCGACGGCTGTGAGCGCCGCATCGAACGATGCCCGTGAGACAACCGTGTCGCCGCCGTCGAGCACACCGCCGCCGCTCGCGGCTAGGCGCGCAGCACGCTCGACGACGTGCTCGGCGTGGACTCCGCGAACGACGTTCCGATCGACTGGCTCCGCCTGAACCTGGTCGAGCTCGCCGGCGAGCCCCGACGACGCGATGCGCTCGGCGACGGCGCGCAGCCGTGCGGCGCGCTCCGGATGTCCGGCCCCCGTGTCGTGCTCGAGGAAGATCGGGTGCGTCATGTAGCCCGTCGTCATGGAGATTCAGGGTGGCGCACAGGCGACCCACGGCCGATGGATTCCCAGGAGACCGACCGCATGAACGAATCGACTGGACCCGTCCGCTTGGCATTGCTCGGATCTGGCGTGTTCGTGCACCGCGCGTACCTCCCGGCGCTCGCCGAGCAAGGAGACGCGGTCGAGGTGTCGGTGGTGATGAGCCGAACTCGCGAGAACGCCGAGCGCGTCGCTGCGGCACTCCCCGGCGAGCCCGACGTGGTCACCGACGTCGATGCCGCGCTGGCCCGCGACGACGTCGATGCCGTCCTGATCGTGCTTCCCATTCCGCACCTCCCCGGCGCCGTCGAACTTGCGCTGACTCACGGCAAACACGTGATGAGCGAGAAACCGGTCGCGCCGACGTCGGCCCGAGCGCGCGAGCTCGTCGCGTTCTACGCCGCGTACCCCGATCAGATCTGGATGGTGGCCGAGAACTGGCGCTACGAACCCGCGTTCATCGCGGCCGCGGAGCACGTCGCGAGCGGAGCTCTGGGGCGCCTCGTGACTTGCAATTGGGCGGCGCACGTGCCCATCCGGCCCGGTCATCACTACCACGGCACGCCGTGGCGTCGGACGGGCGAGGTGCCGGGCGGGCTGCTCCTCGACGCCGGAGTCCACTTCGCGGCAGCGCTCCGTCTGATTGTGGGGGAACTCGAGTCAGCGACGGCCGCCGTGCGATCCGTTCACGACGATCTGCCTCCCTGCGACACCGTGGCGGCCTCGCTCCGCTTCGAGAACGGTGCCGTGGGAACGCTCGCGATGACGTTCGCGGCCGGTGCTCCCTGGCCCGCGCAACTCACCGTCGTTGGTACGGAGGGCGCCCTGCGAGTCGGTTCCACGAGCCTGGAGGTGACCCGCGACGGCGAGGTGGACACCGTCGACTTCGGCGCCTCGCGGGGCGTGCAGGAGGAACTCGCGGCGTTCGTTCGCTCCGTTCGGGACGTCGCGCCGCATCGCAACGGCTGTGACGAGGCGCTGCGCGATCTGCTCTTCATCGAGACCGTCCTCGCCGACGCCCTCTGACACGTCGGAATCGCTTCGTCTGCTGCGCCTAGCGTGGTTTCCTCTCGCCTCGACGAATCACGCGACCGCGGGCCAGCAGATGTTCTCGTCACCGGGATGTGCCCGCCAGAGGAGTGCGCCGATGACGCAGCAGGCCGAGAAGCACACGTTCCAGGCAGATGTCAACCAGGTCCTCTCCCTGGTCGTCAACTCGCTCTACACGCACCGCGAGGTCTTCCTCCGCGAGCTCGTGAGCAACGCCAGCGATGCCCTGGACCATCTCTCGTTCCGCGTGCTGACGGAGCCGGAGGTCATGGGTGATCAGACCGAGCTGAAGATCGACGTCGTCCCGGACTCGGACGCGCGCACGCTGACGATCACCGATACCGGTGTGGGCATGACGCGCGAGGAGCTCGTCGAGAACCTGGGCACGATCGCGCACTCGGGCAGCAAGTCGCTCGTCGAGTCGATGTCCGGCGACACCGGCAAGGATCTCTCGTTGATCGGCCAGTTCGGCGTCGGGTTCTACTCGGCGTTCCTCGTCGCCGAGCAGGTCGAGGTCGTGTCGCGCGCCGCGGGCGCGGAGCAGGCGTGGCGCTGGACGAGCGCGGCAGACGGCACGTTCACGGTGGAAGAGGTCGAGCGCGATGCGCGCGGCACCGACGTCGTCCTGCACCTGCGCAAGGACGAGGAGATGGACGACTTCCTGCGCGAATGGTCGCTGCGCGAGCTCGTCTGCAAGTACTCCGACTACGTGCGGCACCCCATCCGGCTCCGTGTTCAGCGCGAGAAGCCGACCGACCCGGAGGACGACGGCTCCGAGACCGAGACGGTCATCGAGTGGGAGCAGGTCAATCGTGGTGCGGCACTCTGGACGCGTTCGAAGTCCGACGTCACCGATGAGCAGGTGAACGAGTTCTACAAGCACCTCACGCATGACTGGGAGCCGCCGATCTCGCACACGCACTTCAAAGTGGAGGGCATGCACGAGCTCGCCGGGATGCTGTTCATCCCCACCCGCCAGCCACCCGATCTGATGGCGCGGCAGCGGCGTGGCATCCGGCTGTTCGTGAAGCGCGTCTTCATCATGGACGACTGCGAGGAGCTCCTGCCGGAGTGGATGCGCTTCGTCCGCGGTGTCGTCGACTCCGAGGACCTGCCTCTGAACGTCTCGCGCGAGTTCCTCCAGAAGGACAAGACGACCGCGGCGATCCGCAAGCAGGTCGTGCGTCACGTGTTCAAGATGCTGGAGGAGATGGCCGGCGAGGACGCGGCGCCAGCAGCGGAGGACGCGTCGGAAGAGGACGCGGCGGAGGGTACGGAAGAGGAACCCAAGAAGGAGGGCGGCGAGCGTCGCTACGACACCTTCTGGAAGGCCTTCGGCCACGTGCTGAAGGAGGGCATGCACTTCGACGCAGCGCACCGCGATCAGCTGTCGAAGCTCCTGCGGTTCGACAGCTCGGCCGACGAGGGCTTGACCTCGCTGACGCAGTACGTCGAGCGCATGCCGGAGGGGCAGACCGACATCTACTACCTGAACGCAGCGTCGCGTGCCGCCGCCGCGAGCAGCCCGCACCTGGAGTCGCTGCGCAAGCACGGCTTCGAGGTGCTCTACATGACCGACCCGGTCGACGAGTGGATCGTCACGTCGTTCACCGAGTTCGAGGACAAGAAGCTCGTCTCTGCGGCCAAGGGCGCCCTCGAGCTGCCGGAGTCGGACGAGGAGAAAGAGCAGCGCGAGGAGCAGTCGAACGCGGTCGAGCCGCTGATCGAGAAGATGAAGGGCGTCCTGGTCAACGATGTGAGCGAAGTGCGGGCGACATCGCGCCTCACGGACTCGCCGGCCTGTCTCGTGGCGGACGCGAGTGGTATCAGCCCGCACATCGAGCGCCTGCTCCGCGCGCAGCAGCAGGACATGCCGGATCAGAAGCGCATCCTCGAGATCAACCCGAGTCACCCGGTGATCGAGCGACTGCTTGGGTTCGCCGCGTCCGACGACGAAGGCGAGCGCGTCGAGGAGTGGACGAAACTGCTTTACGACCAGGCGCTGATTGCCGAGGGCAGCCCGCCGAGCGATCCGGCCGGGTTTGCGCGTCGCATCACCGGACTGCTGCAGCAGGCCGCGGGCTAACCCGCATCGTTCAGTGCGCCACGAGGGTGCACGCATCCAGCAGATGGAAGTTCTGCCCGTGAAGTTGATGGTTCATCACGGTAGCTACCTGGACGCCTGGGACCGGCGACGGTCCGGGGCGAAGCTCCGGGGACAAC
>JAJFFG010000095.1 GCA_021776825.1 Planctomycetota bacterium | reverse complement strand
CGCGCCTTGATCTCGACGTTCTGTCCTCGCTCCGGACGGGCCACTCGGCGCGTGGCGTCGCCCCCGCATCCAGGCGGCTCCTCGATTCCTGGACGATGGTCGTCACGGAGTGCGCGAGCCTCATGAATAGTCCGGGCTAGGAGCCTGTGCGAGTAACCCGTTGGTGACCGGGTTCGTCCAGGTGCGCCGGCCGTCGTGCTTGGCAGGTGAAGTCGCTGCCTGAGTAACATCGAGCCTGACAAGTGCGGCGGACGGCGTGCCCGGGCGGAGTGGCTGCTCCGACGAGTCGACCCGGTCGCGCCCGTCACCGGTCGCGATGGGCTACTCGGACGGGCTCCTAGCGCCGCTTCGGCGGTCGTGCTCGCACGAGCAGCACCGACTGCGGCGCCGCCGCGGCTACCGCTCGCGCGACGCTGCCGACGAACAGTTCCTTCGTGCGGGACTTCGCGTGGGCGCCCATCACGATCAGCGAGGCCTTCTTCAGTCGCGCCTGCGTGAGGATCGTCGCCGCGGCGTCACCCTCCTCGACGCGGGTCGAGACGTTCACTCCGGTCGACGGGAATCTGGCCACCCACTCGGCGAACTCCACGCCGAGCTTCTTCTCGCGCGCCTTCTTGCGCTTGTAGTCCACGGTGCTGTCGAGCGCCTCCTGGAGGTGGATCATCGCCCCCGGCGGGTGCGGCACCCACAGGGCGTGCAGGTTCGCTTCGAGCGATCTGCAGAGCGCGATCGCGTGGCGCAGGGCGCGTCCGGCACCGGGGGAGCGATCCACGGCGACCAGCACGTCCTTCGGCGGGATCGGGCGCGCGCCACGAGCGATCAGCAGCATGCGCGGGGCCTTGCGGAGCACCTGCTCCGTGATGCTGCCGAACACGAGCTTCTTCCAACCGGTGGCGCCCTGAGGGGCGACGGCCACGAGGTCGGCGTCGACGCGTTGGGCGTGACGCACGATCCCGTCGGCGACGTCCTTGACCACCGCGACATGACACGCCGTGGGGACTCCGCGCTCCGATTGGGCCTTGGCCATGGCGCCGACCTCGTCCCGCACGCGGGCGAGCAGGTCGTCCATCTCCTCGGCGGCGAGCAGGTCGCGCGGCACGGCGCAGAACACGTCGAGCTGTGCGCCCGTGCACTCTGCGATCGCCGCCGTCACGGCGAGACCGCGGCGGCTCGCGGGGGACAGGTCGGTAGTGACGACGTAGCGGGGATCGGGCATCGTGACCTCCTCACGACCATTCGACACGGTCCGGGTCCGGCCTTCCGTGACCTGGGTCGCCGCTGGCGGCGAGAGCGGAGTCGCTCGCGCCCGCTGACGCCCGCACGCGACCGCCGAGGCCTGGCTGTCCTTTCCCTGCTCCACCCGGTCAGCGGCGGGGGACAATCGTGGACCGGCCGTGTCGACGTGCCCGATCACGCCCTGGCCGTCTCACGGGGTCTCCCTCACTCAGTGGAACTGTCCCACCTCCTTCCGCTCGTCGTTGGCCTCGTCGTGGCGCTCGCCGTCACGCCGATCGCCATCCGGATTGCGCACGCCGTCGACGCCGTGGACCGTCCGCGCGACGATCGCTGGCACCGGCGTGAGACGCCTCTGCTCGGCGGTATCGCGATCTCCGTCGGCCTCCTGGCCGCGCTGCTCGTCGGCGGGGGCACGTCGCCCGCCACGCTCGCCACGGCCGGGGGAGTGCTCCTGCTCTTCGTGGTCGGGCTCGTCGACGACCTCCGGGGCGTGCGCCCCGCGGTCAAACTGGTGGCGCAGACGGCGGCGGCGGGCGTGCTGGTGCTCGGCGGCGTACGGGCCGGTTGGCCGGAGGACGCTCTGCTGTCCGTCCCGCTCACGGTGCTTTGGGTGGTCGGCATCACGAACGCCGTCAACCTGCTCGACAACATGGACGGTCTCGCCTCCGGCATCGCGGGGATCAGCGGCCTGGCCGTCGCGGGTTGCGCGCTCGCACTGCCCGACGGAGTCGGCGTCCCCGCAGCGCTCGCCGCGCTGGCGGTGTCGGGGGCGGCGTTCGGGTTCCTGCCCTACAACGTCAACCCCGCGCGCGTGTTCATGGGCGACGCCGGTTCGCTGCCGCTCGGCTTCGCGCTGGCCTCGGCGAGCCTCCTGGCGACCCATCGAGAGGCCGGTCAGCTCGCGATCGTGCTCGTCGCGCCGCTGCTCGCTCTCGCCGTGCCGATCCTGGACACCACGCTCGTCTCCGTCGTCCGCAAGTGGCACGGACGGGCCATCTCCCAGGGTGGTCGGGACCACCTCTCGCACCGCCTCGTCGCGCTCGGAGTCCCGGAGCGCGAGGCCGTCCGGACCCTCTGGCTGGTCGCGGCGATCCTCGGTGGCTTCGCGGTCGCGGTGACGCAGCTCGATCTCCTGGGGACCGCCGTGCTGGTCGTGCTCGGGCTCCTGGCGTCGGCTGTGCTCGGCGTCGTGCTGGGACGCGTGAAGGTCTACGCGCCGACGAAGGACGTGAAGAAGGCGGCCCGGACCGAGGAACTGCGCAAGACGTTCGCCAACTACGTGCGCGTCGGCGGTCCCATCGGTGGTGACTTCCTCCTCGCCGGAGCGGCCTACGTCGCGGCGTACGTCCTGCGCTACGAGGGCGAACTCGCGGACGTCGATCGACGCCTGCTCGAGGAGTCCATCCTGGTCGTCATCACCGCCCAACTCGCGTGCCTCGCCGCGGCGCGCGTCTACCGTGGGATCTGGCGCTACTTCGGGATCCGCGATGCGGCGTCGCTGCTGCGCGGCACGCTCGCGGGAACGGCGCTGACGGCGCTGATCCTGATGTTCGGCTGGCGCGAGTCGACGTTCAGCCGCTCGGTGATCGTGCTCGACGGCGCCCTCCTCGTGCTCTTCCTGTTCGGTGCCCGGTCGCTGGCGCGGTTCGTCTCCGAGGCATTCGGCGGGTTCAGCGCGAGCGGTGAGCGCGTCCTGGTCGTGGGCGCGGGCGAGCCCGGCACGCTCTGCCTGCGCGCGCTCCGGATGCGCGACGGTGCCGCGGTGACCCCGGTTGGCATCCTGGACGACGATCCGACGCTCCTCCGCCGGCGCATCCACGGAGTGCCCGTGCTCGGGACGACGGGCGATCTGTCCCGGGTTCTCACCGAGCTTGATCCGCACGAGGTCGTCCTGTCGAGCCTCCCCGAGGACGCGCGCCTCGACGAACTCCGGAAGACCACGCGAGCAGCCGGAGTGCGGCTCACGCTGTCGCCCTACGCGAAGGCCTTCGTCCCTCTCTGACCGCCCGTCGTGAGGTCCCGGCCGCCTCAGGCTCGGAGACGAGCCTCGGCGGGCTCCCCCCTTCTGGCCGGAGTCCCGGGGCGCTGCTACCCTTCGCATCCGTGTGCAAGGGGCACGTCGGGACGGGTTCGTCCCGCCGGTCGCGTGTCCTTCTTGCGCGCGTCACCGTTCACTGCTGGGGGAGTCGTGCTCGGGCGCAGAACCCGTTCCGTCGCGCTCTATACGATGCTCGTTCCGAGCCTGGCACTCGTTCCGTGCCTGGCAGACGGGGCGTTCGCGGGCACCCCCGAGGACGAGGCCCAGCGGCTCGACGACCTCCTCTACTTCGTCACTGAGCTGGATCAGGGCTGGGATCCGCTCTTGGCCGAGATGGCCCAGACGGTCGCCGCCGTGCCGGCTCCCGGAACCGCCGTTCGCACGGTCCGTGACCGGGCGGCCTGGTCGCGCGCGGAGACGCTCTTCGCTGCGGGTGACGCGTCGCACGAGGAGCGCTGCCTCGAGCTCTACGACCTCCTCGCCGCCGACGCCGTGGATGCGGACCGGAAGCGTGACGCCTCACGGCGCGGCGCCGACATCTACATCCGGCGCGGCGACAGCATGGAGAAGGCCGGCAACGAGGAGGGCGCACTCGACGCCTTCATGAAGGCGGTCGACCGCGCGCCCGAGTACGAGGAGCCATATCGCAAGGTGGGTGAGCTCGGTCTCTCGCAGGTCGCCGTCAAGGAACAGGCCCAGGACTTCGACGGAGCGCTCGCGCTGCTCGGCGAGGTGCGTCAGCGGATCGATGCGGGCCTCGCGGCCGTCCATCCGACGGTCGTCGCCGCGAAGGCGCGGGGCGAGGCCATCCTCTCGTCGACCGGCGTCCTGACCGTGCGGTTCATCGCCGCCGAACGGCTCGCTCGCGTGAAGGGTCAGCGGACAGACTTCCGCACCGGCACTCTGACGCTCGCCCCGCTCGATGGTGGTGCCACGCCGCCGCAGGTCGACGCCGCGAGCGGTCGCCGAGTGCGCGCAGCTCGGTACCGTTGCACGGCGCGCGGCGCGGGCGGTTCCGCGACCTTCGAGCGCGAGGTGGACGTTCCGTCGTCCGGCACCTCCATGGCTCTGCCGGCGCTGATCCCGGAGGGGATGGTGTACGTGCCCGCAGGCGGCGGCGCGCCCGCCTTCCTCTGTGACCGCACCGAGGTCAGCAACGCGGCGTACCAGCCGTTCGCAGCGAGTTCCGGTGCGAGCTCGGCGGGCGGCAGTCCCGGTGACGCCGTCGCCGGGGTGGCGCACACCGACGCACGCCGCTACGCGACATGGGCTGGCAAGGAACTGCCGACGCTCGACCAGTGGACTCACGCCGCATTTGGGGCACCGCGAGCAACGTCCCCGCGCTGGCCGTGGGGCGAGACCGACAAGCAGGATGGTGTCCACGTTCACGCCGGCTCCTCACCAGGACCGGTCGACGCGTACCCAGCCGGCGCCTCGCGCGCCGACTGCCTGAACATGGCCGGCAACGTCCACGAGTGGCTGTCCAACGGGTTTTTCATCGGCGGTAGCTACGGCACGAACAGCTTCACCGTCACGTTCGGGCTCTCTCAGCCCCTGAGCGACGGCTCCACCGAGTGGACCGCCGACGTCCTGCGCGATCGCATCCCGACCCCCGAGGTCTGGGACACCCTTTCCATCGACGACAAGATCCGCCGTGAGGCGTACCGGATGAAGCCCGAGGAGGTCGACGCGTTCACGCAGCAGATCGGCTTCCGTTGTGTCATCTCCCTGGAGTGATCCCGTGACTCAGATGAACCTCTCCTCTCCGTCCCGTGCTGCAGCGTTCTCGCTCGCTGCTCTTGCTCTGCTCGCCATGACCGCCTGCCAGGGCACGAAGGGCGAAGAGACCACGACGCAGGACTTCAGCAACGATCAGGTCGGCAACGAGCCCGTTGACGGCGTCATTCGCATCGCGGCGATCGATCGCGACCGCCTGAACGTCGACGGCAGCGTCACGTACAGGATCGACAACGTGTCGGACGAGGACCTCGAGAGCCTGTCGGCGACGGTGGTCTTCTACTACCCGCCGTCCGGCGACAGCGAGATCGCGCTCTCGTTCGAGACCGACGTGACCGAGGAGCGCAGCGTCGTGCTCTTCAAGGGGCAGAGCGGGTTCGAGATCTCGGCGACGAGCCGCGTCTTCGCCGAGCGCAAGGCGAAGAACCAGAAGCTGCTGGCGACGCGTCTCGACGTGACGCGCGAGGAACTCGTGGCCGCAGTGGAGCGCGATGCCGAGACGCCCGGGACGCGCCTCTTCAACGGTCGCCTCGAGTGCGTCGCGATCTCGCCCGAGGACGATCGGGTGCGCTTCGACAACCCGACGCTCTGGGTCGACTTGGAGAACATCTCGCCGCGCAACGTGAGCAACCTCGAGGTCAAGGTCGTCTTGCTCGAAACGGTCTCGCGACGTCGCGCCCGGGAGAGCGGGTGGCACAAGGTGAAGACGCTCGGGCCCGGCCAGGTGGGCCGCGCGACGATCGACCTCAGCAAACTCGGCCGGATCTTCGGCGAGGACATTCTCCTGAAAGTCCGTCAGTCCGCGGGCCTCTTCTAGCCTCGAATTCCCAAGGGAGCGACGCGAGCACCACGTGGCGGATCTCAGCCTCGACTGCCCGAGCTGCGGGACGGCCAACACCGTCCCGATGAACGTGTCCACGGACTCGTTCACGTGCATCTCGTGCGGCGTCGAGTCCACCATCGACGACGCCGCGACCGTCACGACAGAGCCGGGGGAGGACTACCTCGTCGGCGAGGTCATCGCCGAGTGCAAGGTGCTCGCGAAGGTCGGCGAGGGCGGCTTCGGCAGCGTCTACAAGGCGTTCGACCAGAACCTGCAGCGGACTGTGGCCGTGAAGGTGATGCTCGAGAGCCTCTCGTCGAACATCGACTTCGTGCAGAAGTTCATCCGCGAAGCCGTCACAGCCGCGCAGTTGAACCATCCCAACATCGTCGCGATCCACAAGGTCGGCCGGCACGAACGACGCGGGCTCCACTTCCTGATCATGGAGTTCGTCGACGGTGAGACGCTCGCCGACATCGTCGACAATCAGGGCGTGATGGCGCTGAGCGAGCTCTTGCCGATCGCGCTGCAGGCCTGCGACGCGCTCGCGACGGCGCACGAAGCGAACATCGTCCACCGCGACATCAAGCCCGAGAACCTGATGATCGACGGCCAGCGCGTCGTGAAGATCACGGACTTCGGCCTCGCGAAGAGCCTTTCGTCCGATCACAAGACGACGAAGGTGATGGGGACGCCGCACTACATGTCCCCGGAGCAGTTCGAGGGCAAGCCAGTCGACGGCCGCTCGGACATCTACTCGCTCGGCGTGACGCTCTACTACCTGCTCTCCAAGGAGCGGCCGTACGAGGGCGAGAACACGGTCCAGATCATCTACTCGATCCTCACGCAGGAGCCGAAGGCGCTGGTCGACGTCAATGCCGACGTGCCCCAGGCGCTCTGGGCGGTCATCCAGCGGATGATCGCGAAGAAGGCCGAGGACCGGTACCAGACGCTGCGCGAGACGATCGAGGACCTGCGCAAGCTCCAGCAGCGCTCGGGCGGCGACCGATCGAACTGTCCCGAGTGCGGGACGAAGAACCCGCGCTCCCGGAAGTTCTGCCGCGGCTGCGGCGCCGCGCTGCTCGTGAAGTGTCCTGCGTGCGGAAATGCCGAGTCGGCTCAGGCGGCCGAGTGCGGCAAGTGCGGCGCGGACATCGGTCGCTTGCTGAAGGTCCAGAAGGCGTTGAAGGCGGGCAAACGCTTCAAGGCGTTGGGCGACTTGCGTCGCGCCGCTGAGGCGTACCGTCAGGTCCTCGAGATCGATCCCGCGAACTCCGAAGCGGTCGCCGAGGGCGGCCAGCTCGACGACACGCTCGTCGAGGTGGAGCGGGTGCGGACCGAGGCCGACGAGTTGATGAAAACGGGCGAGATCGATGCTGCGCTCGCGCGCGTCGAGGAACTCCTCCAACGGGTGCCGACGGCCGGCGAGGTGCGCGAGCACCGCGACCAGCTGCGGCAACAGTCGGCAGCCCGCAAGGTCAACGCCCTTGTCGAGGAGGCCGGGCAGGCCCGAGACGATGGCGACATCCGTCGCGCGCTCGAGCGTCTCGATCAGGCCCTTCGTGTCGATCCGGACCGCGCGGATGTGCGCGCGCAGCGCCAGGAGCTCGGTCGGCGCGTCGCGGCGGTCACCGAGTCGCGGCAGAGGGCGGTCGAGGCTCTGGCAGCCGGGCGCTACGAGGACGCGTACTCCCTAGCGTGCGAGGTTCTGCAGGTCACGCCGAGCGATACCGCGATGGCGGAGGTGCGCGACAAGGCGCAGACCTCCGTGGCGTCGGCCGACAGCGTGGTGTCGGCGGGGCGCGCGTTCCTCGAGCGGAACGAACTCCCGGAGGCGCTCTCGAAGTTCGAGGCTGCCCTGTCGCTTCGCCCCGGCGATCCGCAGTTGTTCCAGCTCGTGGAGGACACCCGGCGCCGCATCTCGCAGCATCGGGAGAAGCTCTCGCTCTGCCGACGCCTGATGGCCGACCGTCAGTACGGCGAGGCGATCAACGGGCTGAAGCAGGTGCTCGCCGACACGCCCGACGACGCGGAGGCGCTGTCGCTCTTCGACGCGTGTGCGAAGTCGATGGCTGCCGTCGAGAAGGCTCACGAGGTCGAGGCCGGCATCGCGCGCGCCGACGCGCTGGAGCGCACGGGCGACCTCACCGGAGCGATGGAGGAACTCGCGCGCGTCGCCGACCTCGATCCGCGCAGCGACGAGGCGCGGCGCCGGATCAGCGCGCTCGAGCATCTCGTGCGTCAAGAGCGCGACATCCGCGAGCTGGCGAACGAGCACCTCCTCGACGGGCGCTACGGCGAGGCGGTCTCGGCACTCGAGCGGCTGCGTCAGGTCAACCCCGGAAAGAGCGCCGAGATCGACCGCGAGGTCGCCGACGCCGGCGAGCGCGAGCGGCGCGTGCAGTCGAGCCTGCAGCGGGCCGAGGAGTCCCTGGCCCGGCGCGAGTACCGTCGCGCGGGCGAAGCTGCCGGCCTGGTACTCGACATCGCGCCCAAGCATCCGCGCGCCGTCGCGATCAAGAAGGACGCCGACAAGGCGCTCACTGCCATCGCCCGGTTCTTGGGTGAGGCCGACCGGCTGATCCTGTCCGAGATGTTCGACGACGCCCTCGGCTCGCTGGACAAGGCGCGCGAGCGCGGCGCGAGTGGCGAGGAGTACGCGCAGCGCCGCGCCGCCTGTGAACAGGGTCAGCTCGCGCTCTTGAAGACGGACGCCACGCGTTCGCTGGTCGCGAATGACTACGAGGCGGCGATCGCCGCGTACGAGCAAGTGCTCGAGGTCTCCGGCGAGGATGCCGACGCGCTGCGCGGCAAGCGTGCGGCGCAGCGTCGCATCCGCATCCGGACCACCGAGCCGCTGATGCTGCGTCTCGGCACGGCGGCCGTTGTGGTGCTGCTGCTCGGCCTCGTCCAGATGACTGCGATCGCGTCGACGCGCCAGGCCCAGTCGGACGCACAATCCGTCGTGAACGCGGAGCAGGAGGCGGAGCGCAACGTCGAGGTCGCCGACGTCGTGCTCGAGCCGAGCATCGACGACGCCCTCGCCGCCGAGGCCGCCGGCGACTTCGACCAGGCGCTGGCCGCGTACCAGCGCGAGATCGAGTTTGAGGACGGTCGCTTCAAGGATCGCGCCGAGCTGACGCGTGGGCGTGACTTCGCACGGGCGGTACTCGCCGTCACGGACGTCGAGACGCATGCCGGTCGTCTCGATGCGCTCGGAGCCGCGAAGTCCCTGGTCGGCACGGTGCCGGCGGTTCGCGCCGCTCGCGAGGCTGCGATCGAGCGTCTGTCGAGCGCCGAGATCGAGGCCTGGTTCGCGCAGGTCGAGGAGATCGAGTTCGACGGAGCCGACGGTCCGGCGCGGGCACTCGACATGATCGAAGCGATCGCGAGTCACCCGGTGGCGCGCCGGTCGACGACGCGGCTCGCCCAGGTCAAGGCCCGCAGCGAGTACCTCGAGGCGCTCGACACGGGCGGCTTCCTCGAGCGGGTCGAGCGGGACTTCGCGGGCGCGGCCCGCAAGTACATCGTTGCCCTCGGCAAGGTCGAGGGCGACACCATCCGCGAGGGCGTCGCGACCGAGCGCATCGCTGCGATCCGCGTGGCGTGGATGGGACAGCTCCGCGAGCGCGCCGCGGCGGCGGGCGACGACGACAGTGTGTGGTTCGAGGTTATCCAGGGGCTCGAGAGCCTCGGTCGTGCGCTGCAAGTCGGTCGCGACGAGGTTCTCGACGAGTTCCGTAGATAGGAGCGCACATGGCCGACGAGAAGCCCCAGGTGACCGCGACGATCGTCGGAATGACGGATGTCGGTCGCGTGCGTGAGCACAACGAGGACAACTTCCTCGTGCTGAACCGTGCTGACGGGAAGCGCACCGCCAGCGGCGAGACGTTGCGGGTGGATCTGCACGCCGCCGTGCTCGCCGTCTGCGACGGGATGGGCGGAGCCGCGGCGGGCGAGGTCGCCAGCCAAATGGCCGCCGACGGTCTGGCCGGAGCCCTCGGGCAGGTCGACTTCGCCAGCGCGACCCCCGATCAGGTCGCCGCGATGATGGACAAGGCGGTCCACACGGCCAACGACGCGATCTTCGCGGAGTCCAGGGCGAATATCGAGCGCAAGGGCATGGGCACGACGGTCACGGCCGCGGTCGCCGTGCCGGGACGCATGTACATCTCGCAGGTGGGCGACTCGCGTGGGTACCTGCTTCGCAAGGGCAAGCTGGTCCAACTCACCAAGGACCAGTCGCTGATCGGTCAGCTCATCGAAGAGGGGACTCTGACCGAGGAGGAGGCCGAGAAGCTCGGCGGACGCAACATCGTCCTCCAGGCAGTGGGCGTCGAGGAGAACCTGCGCGTCGACACGAAGCACTGGGAGGTGCTGCGCGGAGACGTGTTCTTGCTCTGCTCGGACGGTCTCTCCGGGATGATCAAGGACGAGGAGATGGAGGAGATCCTCAACGCCGCGGGCGACGATCTCCTCGCCGCGTCCGAACAGCTCATCAAGGCAGCCAACGAAGCCGGCGGACGCGACAACATCACGTCGGTTCTGATCGGCTTCGAGGGCGAGGGGCTGCGGCCGCCGATGGAGGCCGCCGGGGCGGCCGATGGTGTGCAGCGGGCCGGCGCGGGGTACCAGACTCCCGAGGTACCCGAGGCGAAGGACCCGATGAAGAAGGTTGGGATCGGCCTGATGGCGATCATCGCCGTCATCGCGCTGCTCTTCTTCGTGCTACGGCGGACCACCGCGGACGTGTCGGTCGCCTGGCGGCCCACCGACGTCGACGTGCAGATCCAGCTGAGCGACGTCGACGGCAACGCGATCGGCGAGGCCATCACCGCCTCCGGCGGCTCGCACGTCTTCGCGAAGCTCGATCTGGGCACCTATACATTCATCACGACCGCCACGGGGTACTACGACGCCGAGAAGACCCTCCCGGTCGAAGCGGCGGCCGACGTCAGCATGGACGTGCGGCTCGCCCCACGGCCCGGCCACCTCTCGATCCGCGTCGCCACTCCGCACGTCTCGATCTTCATCGAGGCCACGGGGAGCGACGGCAACCCCTTCGAGAAGACCCTGCCCTGGGCCGATCCCGGTACGCCGGCCGAGCTCGACAAGGTCCCTGCGGGGGACATTCGCGTCGTCGTCTCGCGGACGGGTTTCGGCGATCGCGAGCAGAGCGAGGTGATGCCGCCGGCCGGTGTCCTCGACCTCTCCTTCGACGCATTGGACGAGGTGAAGGGCACGCTGCGCGTGGAGGCCCCGGCCGGGTTCGCGGTCGTGATCGTCGACGAGCGCGGGGACACGCTGGCGGAACTGACCTCGTCCGGGAGCGTCCAGGACGTCGAGGTGCGCGAGGGGCGGCATCAGGTGCGCGCGACCAAGGCCGGCTACGAGGAGTTCAGTCGGTCCGTGGACGTCAGTCGTGCGACGGGGCCGACGGTCGTACGCGTGACCGCTGAGGTGGAGCAAGTGTGGGTGAGCTTCGTCGCCCGCCCGAACACCAAGGTGCACGTGCTGCGCGTCATCGATGCTGCCGGCGCGACCGAGGAGGCGTTGCCGGAGTTCATCGTGCGCGGGACGGGCCTCAAGAAGAAGCCGCTCGCTCCCGGGAAGTACGTCGCGGAGAGCGCCGGAGGGCGCGTGCCGTTCGAACTCAAGGCCGGTGATCCCGCGAAGCGGGTCGAGATCCGCTGATCCGATGACCCAGATCGCTCAACCGTCTGCCGTCGTCGAGGGCGCCGTCCTCGGAGACCGGTTCGAGATCCTCGCCCCCATCGGGTCCGGGGCGATGGGAGCCGTGTTCCGGGCCCTCGATCGCGTCACCGACCGCGACATTGCCGTCAAGGTGCTGCACAAGCACCTCGTGACATCGCGCGAGTACGTCTCGCGCTTCAAGCGAGAGGCGTACGCGGCCTCCCGCTTCCGTCACGAATCGGCCGTTCGCGTGATCGGAACCGGCGACACCGATGGTGGAGCTCCGTACATCGCGATGGAGCTCGTGGACGGTCAGAGCCTGAAGGAGATCATGGAGTCCGACAGCCCGCTCGGCATCGGCCGCGCGTGCAACATCGCGGCTCAACTGCTCGACGCGCTCTCGGCGGCTCACCAGCGCGGCATCGTCCATCGCGACATGAAGCCGGACAACGTACGCGTCGTCGTCGACGAGGACGGCATCGAGCGTCCCAAGATCCTCGACTTCGGCGTGGCGAAGTTCATCTCCGGGGACCTCGGCGACATCGAAGGCGCGGTGAAAACCAAGACGGGCATCGTGCTCGGCACGCCGAAGTACATGGCGCCCGAGCAGATCCGCGGCGAGGCGATCGACGGTCGCGCCGATCTCTACGCCGTCGGCGCCATGCTCTACGAGATGCTGAGCGGCGTTCCCCCGTTCCAGGCGAAGGACGTGTTCGGGTTCGTGGCGATGCACCTGAAGGAAGCCGTCGTGCCGCTCACCACGCGGTGCCCGGAGCGCGACGTGCCGGGAGGGCTCGACGAGACGCTTCTCCACATGCTGGAGAAGGACCCGAGCGATCGCCCCAACGACGCTGCCGACGTCGCCGAGATTGTGCAGCGCTGGGCGATCGAGGACCCGCGCGCGGCCGCCAAGGTGCAGGCGTTGAACACGGCGCTCGCCGTCGTCTGCGGCGCTGGAGTCGTCGGAGCCGGCATCGCGCACTTCGCTGCACCGGAGACGCACCTTGCGGCCGGGGCCGGCTCGATCGGGCTCTGCGTGGGCGCCGCGGCTGCAGCGCGTTTCCTGCCGCGACCATCGGTGTTCGGCTACGCACAACGCCTGCTACTGGTCGTCGTGGCGGTCTCGCTCCTCGGCGGAGTCAGCCTGGTGTTCGGAGCGAGCCCGGGCGCCGTGACGACGACGGCGTACGGCCTCGCCGCAGTCCTCTCCTACGCGGGCTACCTGCTGGTCTGGAGCGCGGCCGCGCGCTGGCTGCGCCCCGTCGTCGCCGGCCTGCTCGCACCGCTCCTGGCGCTCCTGCTGATTCCGGTCCGCGTGGCCCCCGCGGGATCGGAGCCGTACTACGTCTCGTTCCTCGGCGGAGGAGCGGAGGATCTCGCGACGCTCGAGCGCGCAGCGCGGCAGGAGACGGTCCTCGCCGTCCTGCTCGTTGGCCTGATCTTTGGTCTCACCAGCATCGTTCTGCCGCGCCCAGCGGCCGCGCGACTCTGACCCCACGAGAGCGGTGTTGACTCGCGCCTCGGCCAGGCTCGATTTCATCCGGGGCCTGAGATGCCTCTGCTACAGTCGCCAGGCGATCGTGTCGATGGGGGAACTACGGTCGCTTACCGCAGCCCCTGACGACCGTCTGCCAGGAGGAACGGATGACGCGGACCCGAGCCGCCGCCGCACTCGTGGGCCTATTGGCCCTCGCTGTGACGGACACGGCAATCGCTGGAACCATCTCGTCGGCCACCGGTCCGATCACGATCAACGGCCGCGTCGTGACCGTCGAACCGGGCAAGCCGATCGAGCTTGCCGAGGGTGACACCGTCTCGTGCGGGGACGCCATCGTCGAGTGGGTCTCGGCCTCCGGCGATCGGGTCACGCTCGACAAGGGTTCGACGTTCCACGCCGAGGGCGTCGCGAACGGCGTCGACCACCTGTTCGTCGACTCTGGCGCTGCCTATGGCGACCTCTCGGGGAAGACCGCGATCGGTTCGTCCTCGGGCTGGATGTCGGCTCCGGCCGGCCAGAAGGTCAAGGCGCTCCTGCAGGTCCCCACAGAGCGGGCCGGCGGCGAGGCGACGTTCCGCGCGATCTCGGGCAGCGCGTACATCCGCTACCACGACTACACCACGATGCTCCCCGAGCAGCACACCGTGACGATGGCGGTCGACCCGTCGTCGCCCGCGACGCTCGCCTTCCGTACGTCCCAGCAGAACGCCGGGGACATCGAGGTGCGACGCAAGGTCGGCGGCGGTGAGCTGATCGCGTTCGTGCCCAAGGCGACGATCGGCCGTCTCGCGCCGACCGCGGACGGCAAGACGCGCATCGAGAACGACATTACATCGCTGAAGACCGGCAAGATCCGCATCGAGACCCGCTTCGGCGGAACGCCGCAGCGGGCTGCGCTCGGACCCGGCACATACGCATTCGTCGACAACGAGACGGGCTCGATCGAGGTGTCATTCACGGCCGTGGAGTTCGTGATCCTCGACCGTGCGATCAGCCTGACCTCCGAGTTCGCGACGCTCTCGCAGAGCAACTTCTCCGACGTCGGTGACAGCACCGGAGGCCCGGGCCGCCGCTAGCCCGGACTATTCATGGCTCCGATCGCAGTGCTGAGGTGAAGCAACCGATGAATCCGTTGGAGGCCTCGATGACGAAACGGCGCGTCGCGCTCGCTGCGGGGATGGCCCTGCTCCTGGCACAGCCCGCGTTCGCGGATTCCCTGTCCGAGAGCGTGCAGGATCTGCTGGACGACGTGCAGCGCCAGGTGGACGACGCGCGCGTGTGGAAACTCCACGTCCGCCCCACGTTCAGCCAGAGCGTGATCTACACGGACAACGTCTTCCTGAACGATCGCGCCGAACAGCCGTTCCGTCTGATCGGGATCGCCGGCCCGGGCGGCTTCACCGCCGATCCCGGCATCCTGGCGCGGCGCCAGTCACGGCTTCGTGACTTCCAGAACGTCGAGAGTGAAGGGCGCATCGATGACCTCATCGTGAAGAGCTCCCTCGGACTCGGCTTCTCGCTGCCGCTGAACCCGACCAAGACGAAGCTCTTCCAGCGCAAGTCGATCGAGGTCCTGTCCGTCACGGCGACGAACAGCGAGTACATGGATCGCAACGAGCTCGACAACACGAACTTCGCGCTCGAGTCGGAGATCCTCGGCCTGTTCTCCGACCTGCTCGACTTCTCATGGGGTGACCGCCTCTCGTTCCGACTGCACGACACGTACAGCAAGATCGAGGAGCCGCTCGACACTCCGATCGTCGACCTGCAGCAGAACGCGATCCTGAGCACGCAGTTCGATGACTTCGGTCGTACGGAGAACCTCCTGGAGGCCGAGGTCGGCTACGACTACGGCCGCCTTGACGCCAAGCTCGGTGGCGACTGGAAGCTGCTGCGCCTGGACGACCGCGAGCTGCGCCAGGCCGAGTACGACCGCTACGGCGGGGGGATCGAGGTCGGTTACGACCTGCCTTGGATCCAGAACAAGCGCGCGTTCATCGCGGGCGACTTCGACAAGTTCTCCCCTGAGGATCGGGCGGGCGATGCCGGCGATCTCCAAGCGCTCAACTCCGGTGACCGCAAGCGCGCGGTCGTCGGTGTCGAGGGCGAACTCTTCTCGAAGAAGATCAGCGGGCGCATCGAGGCGGGCTACCTCTCGTGGGCCCCGGACGACGATGGCACGTCGGCCGACCGCAACCACTTCAACGCTCCCGCCGGGCTCGTGGAACTCGCGTGGAAGCCTTGGTCCGATCAGAAGACGCAGTTCCAGCTCTCGTACGAGCGGGCCGCCGACGCCTCGGCAATCGCCAACTTCAACGCGACGCACAAGGGCACGATCTCGATGAGCACCGAGGTGGTGCCGCGCTCGGTCGATCTCGACGTCTCGTTCGGGTTCACGCGGACGGACCCGTCCGAAGGGCCGAACTCGAGGCTGTACGACTTTGGCGTCGGGGTCACGTATCACGCCTTCGAGCAGGCGGACTTCAATGTGCGCTATGCGTTCCGCTACGCGGACAGCTCGAACGAGCTCTTCATCGAGTCGTCGTTCCAGCGCAACGGTCGTCAGTACAGCTTCATCTCGCACAGCGACGGTGACTTCTACGCCAACGTCCTCGAGCTCGGCTTCGACCTGCGCTTCTGAGCCCTGCACTTCTCGATGCCCTGCGCAGCCGAGCGACGGGCTTCTGAGCAACGCTGCGGAGTTCTGGCAGGATGAGCCGCAGACCCACGATGTCGACCCTCCGGGCCTCCTTCGCCGTCCTCCTGCTCGTCGTTCTGACGCTTGCGGGCTGCCGTTCACGCTCGAACGAGCCGATTCAGCAGTTGCCGCCGCCGGACGTCCCGGCGGCACGCATCGTCGACCCGGCCATCGACGCCTGGTTCCGTGCGGCGTCGCACGCCGCCGAGGTTCGCTTCGTGGCAGGCGACACGCTTCAGATCGACTTCCAGGGGATCACCGACTACTCCGTGATCCGGGTGATCCCGCCGGACGGACAGGTGCCGCTGGTCAAGACACCGCGATCCGCGATGGCGATCGGCAAGACGGCCCAGGAACTCGAGGCAGAGATCGCTGCCATCTACGAGGGCGACCTGGATGCGTACGTCACGGTGCGGCTCGCCGAGGTCGCGCCTCGCGTGATCTACGTGGCCGGGGCCGTGGCGGCTCCGCGCCAGTACTCGCTGGCCGCCGGTGAGCGGCTGAACCTGCTCCAGGCGCTGACGCTTGCCGGTGGTCCGGCCGCCACCGCGGATCTCGCGAACGTCACCATCACTCGCTTCCATCCGACGGCGGAGCGCTACGAGTCGAGCGCGCCGCTCGACTACGACTCGATCCTGCGCGGCGAGCAGCGCGACAACCTGGCGGTCCTCCCGGGAGACACAGTTGTCGTGCCCGAGGGCGCCGACCGGGTGGTCAGCGTGTTCGGCCACGTTGTGCGGCCGGGCAGCGTCCCGTGGCGTCGTGGCCTCACGCTCTCGTCGGCGATCGCTGCGGCGGGTGGCTTCGGAGAGTTCCCCGTGCTGCACGAGATCGTCGTGATCCGCGGCGGTCGCGATCGGATCGAGTTCGACTTCACCAGGTACCTGGACGGCGAACAGCCGGATCTCGAGCTCGGTCCCGGTGATGTGATCTACGTCAACGAGAGGCTGATCTGATGCTGTCCGGTCGCCTGCGCGGCCTGGCCGGGATCCTTCGCAAGCACGTCTGGATCTGGACGCTCTCGATCGTGGTCATCGCGGCGGCGGGCGGCATCCACCTCGTGCGACAGGAGCCCCTGTACCGCGCGTCGGCGAAACTGCTGATGCGCCGCCCGTCGAACGTGCAGCTCGGCAACGCAGAGTCAGCGCGTCTCCTGGCCATCGATCGCGTGACGCTCGCCACCGAGTTCGAACTCCTGCGTGAGGACGCCGCCCTCGCCAATCGCGTGGTCGCACGACTGGTCGCGGAGGGTCTCGACGTCGACGGCCTCGGGTACTCGGAGGCAGGGCTCCGCGGACGCGTCTCGGTTGCTCCGGTGCCGGGCACCGACCTGATCGAGTTCTCGCTCGTCGGCGGCCATCCGCGGTCCCTCCCCGCGGCGGTGAACGCGTACGCGGAGGAGTACGGCCGGAGTGCCGACGAGTCCCGTTCGAAGCTGTTCCTGAGTCACCTCGAGGAGCTTCGAGAGGAGCGCACGACGGCCACGGCCGCGCGCGATGCCGCCACGCGTGCGTTGACCGGGTTCGAGCAGCAGAACCGCGAACTGAACTTTCGTGCCGGCGAGAACCCATGGGTCGGCAAGCGCGACGCCCTCGCCGCGTCGCTGCCGCCACTCGAGGACGAAGTGGCCCGCGACGAGGATCGCAGGCACCGCATCGAGGAGGCGTTGACCGGTGCGGGGCTGATGGCTGCGGAGTTGAAGACCGACAGCACCGCCACCGACAGTCCCGTCGTCACGTACGTCGTCACGTACGTCGTCACTCACGTCGTCGTGGCGGTCGATGACACGGGGCTCTCTGTCGCACTGCGCCTGGCCGGGGATCCGCTCGTGGCGGGTCTCGCTGCGGTTCGCACGCACCCGGAGATCCAGCGCCTGCGGCAGGGCGAAGAACAAGCGGCGAAGCGCGAGCGCGGGCTGGCCGAGGTCGGGCGCCTGCCCGGACACGCGGAGCGCGTGGCGGCCCGCACGGAGGCCGAGCGCGCACGACAGGAACGCGGCCGAGTGACTGCCCGCGTCATCGAGACGGAACTCGACGAGATCGAACGACGTCGAGAGCGGCTGGCGAACCGTCGCAACTCGCTCCTCGCGGTCGAGGCCGACGCACGCCGCGTCAACGAGACGTTCTCGCAGCACCGCGAGCTCGTGGCGGCGGAGGAGTCCGCGGAGCGCGCCGTGGACGACGTGCTCCTGCGCATCGCCGATCTGGGTGTCCGCAATCCGAATGCGGCCGACGAGGAGGCACGCCCGGACGTCCTGCAGCGTGTGCGCGCGAAGCTGAGCATCCGCGCCCGCGACGCCGTGCAGATCGCCCCGAACGCGCCGCTCATCATTGGCTTCACCATCTCGGCGGCACTGGCGGTGGCGATCGGGCTCGTGTTCCTGAAGGAGTTCCTCGACGACACCCTGCGTTCCCGCGAGGACTTCGACCGCTACGTCAGCCTGCCGTTTCTTGGCGGCGTGCCGCCGATCCGTCTTGCCGACGGCCAGTCTCCGGATCTCGCCGCGCAGGGCGAAGTCGGCACCCGCGTGGTGGAGGCCTTTCGCAAGATCCGCACGTCGATCCTGTTCGCCGAAGCCGATCGCTCGCCGCGCACGATGCTGATCACGAGTGCCGGGATGGGGGAGGGCAAGACGACGGTCGCCACGAACCTGGCCTGCACGTTCGCGAGCCACAAGGGGCCGATCCTGCTCGTCGACGGCGACCTGCGTCGCCCGCGCGTCGCCAAGGCGCTGGGCATCTCCGGCGACATCGGCCTCTCCGACGTCCTCGTCGGCAGCGCATCGTTCGACGACGTGGTGCAGGAGACCTCCGTCGAGGGCCTGCACGCCGTCTCCGCCGGCACGATCCCGCCGAACCCTGCTGAGCTCCTCCACGGAGAGAGCATGGCGGCGTTCCTCGCCACCGCCGCGGAGCGCTACGAGCGCGTGATCGTGGATACGCCGCCGCTCGCGGCGGTCACCGACGCGCGGGTGCTGGCGAGCCGCGTCGATGCGCTGTTCCTCGTGATCTCGATGAACGAAACCTCGCGCCGGCTCATTCAGCGGGCCGTCGAATCGCTCACCTCGATCGGCTTCGACATCCACGGTGCCGTGCTGAACAAGCTGCGCTCCGAGGAAGGGCGCTACGGCTACTACGACTATGCGCGCGACTACACGCAGAAGTGACCCGGTAGCATCCTGCTGTGCAAGCGCGACCGTTCTTCCTGTTGGTCTCTCCGATCCTGCTGGGTGCGGCGCTCTGGGCGGTGATCCACTTCCGACCGCATCACGACTCCGGCGATCTCCTGTACTGGGACCACGCGATCCACGAGGAAGTGCAGCGAACGGTCGACGGGCGTTACATCGAACCGCTCGACGAGTCGCGCCAGCGCGAGCTCTTCGACGCCGCGATGCAGGGCTACGTCGGGCGGCTCGATCCGTTCAGCCGCTACTTCACCCCCGCTGAGCGCCGGGCGCTCGACGAGGACACGAGCGGCAGTTTCGCCGGCGTCGGCGTGCAGATCGGCGTCGTGGACGAGGGGCTGCTCGTGACGGCCGTCTATCGCGACGGTCCGGCCGATCAGGCCGGAGTCGAGCCGGGCGACGTGATCGTCCGCGTCGACGACGAGTTGGCTGCCGGACGCGGCCTGCGGGACATGGTGAAGCACGTGAAGGGCCCCGAGGCCACGCCGGTCACGCTGCACGTCGTACGCGGCGACGCGCCCGAGATGCCGCTCGAGGTCCGGCGCGGCCTCGTCGAACTCGACACGGTGCCGGCCGTGCGTCTCTTCGAGGGCGATCTCTCGGTGGCCTACGTGCGCCTCTCGCAGTTCTCCGAGAGCACGCCGGCCGAGGTGCGGGCGCAGCTCGACGAGATGGTCACGCAGAAAGGCGCCCAGGCCGTCGTGCTGGACGTGCGGCACAACCTCGGCGGCGTCGTTCGTGCGGCGGTCGAGGTGGCGGGCATCTTCCTCGCCGAGGACGCCGTCGTCTGTGTGACGCGCTCGCGCGATCGCGCCTTCGAGTACTCGGTCGAGTCGTCGGACGCGCCGATCGAGGTGCCGCTCGTCGTGCTGATCGACGACACCTCGGCGAGCGCCAGCGAGATCTTGGCAGGCGCGCTGCAGGATCATGGCCGCGCTGTGCTCGTCGGCGAGCGCACGTACGGCAAGTTCCTCGTCCAAACGCTGCTCGGCGTCGACGCCAGCGACGGACAGGCTCTCGTCCGGCTCACGACCGCACGCTACGAGACTCCTCACGGTCGCAGCGGTCAGCGCGTCGACCACGAGCGCGTGCGGGGCGGCATCATGCCGGACGTGCGCGTGACCCTCTCCGACGACGAACGGACGGCGCTCGAGGACGCCTTCGTCGCCCAGGCCGGACCTCGCTGGCGCGTGATCGACGGGCGGGAAGAGACCGGTGACGCCGATCCGCAGCTGCAGCACGCCCTCGACCTGCTACGCGGGGCGCAGCCGCCGAGCGAGCCGATCCCGATCCCGCCTCCCGAGCAAGGCTAGGCCGGGCTGATCCATGCTCGTCCTCGGGATCGACAGCTCGTGCGACGAGACGACAGCCGCGCTCGTCCGCGACGGCACCGAGTGCCTCTCGAGCGTCGTGGCGACGCAGACCGAGCTGCATCGCCGGTTCGGTGGGGTCGTCCCCGAGATCGCGTGCCGCGCCCACGTGGAGAACTACCCGTGGGCGATCGCCGAAGCGCTCTCGCGCGCAGGCGTGACGCTCGATGACGTCGATGGCGTTGCCGTCACCAACCGGCCCGGGCTCGTCAACGCGTTGCTCGTCGGCGTCGCCGCCGCGAAGGCCATCGCATTCGCACGCGACCTGCCGTTGGTCGGCGTGGATCACATCGCCGCCCACATTCACGCGTCGTTCCTGGCCCCCGGCGGGGCGCCGGCGTTCCCGTGCGTGGCGCTCGTCGTCTCCGGCGGCCACACGAGCCTCTATCACCTGCCGTCGCCGACGGAACAGCGTCTGCTCGGTGCCACGCTCGACGATGCGGCGGGCGAGGCCTTCGACAAGGTCGCACGCTTGCTCGGTCTGCCGTATCCGGGTGGACCGTCCATCGAGTCCGCCGCGCGAGGCGGCGACCCCACAGCGCTGAACCTGCCACGTTCGCGGCCCAAGGGCGACGGCTTCGACTTCTCGTTCTCCGGCTTGAAGACGGCTGTGCTCTATCGCGCGTTCGGCCAGGACATGAAACCGGGCGACGCGCCCGGTCGCACCCCTGTCGTCCCGGTCGCCGACGTCGCCGCGTCGTTTCAGAAGGCCGTCGTCGACGTGCTCGTGAAGCGCACGCTCCAGGCCGCCAAGCACACCGGCGTGCGCGAAGTTGTCATCGGTGGCGGCGTCGCCGCGAACACACAGCTGCGCGAGCGCCTGGCCACCAAGGGCGCCGCTGCGGGCTATCGCGTGGTCATCCCTCCGCGCGAGCTCTGCACGGACAACGCCGCGATGGTCGCGGTCTCCGGGTGGTTCCGCCTGGCTGCCGGCGAGCGCGACGGTCTCGACCTCGACTGCCACCCACGCCCGATCCGGGCCACGCCGCACGGATAGTCGTTGCCGACGACCGGGTCGAACGCTTCGATGGCGCCGTGGATCGCGACGACGTCCTGCGGCTGCTGATCGAGGTGCGCGAGGGGCGTACCGACCCGTCGGCGGCGCTCGAACAGCTCGGTGGCCTCGGGGTCGCGGAGCTCGGGGACGCCGGCGACGGGCCGTCGTTCGCGCGGATCGACCATCATCGCGCCGTCCGCTGCGGCTTCCCGGAGGTCGTGTACGGGCCCGGGAAGACGCCCTCGCAGGTCGTCGCGATCGCCGAGGAGATCCTCTCTCGCGCGCCCCGGCTGCTGGTCACGCGCGTCGACGGCGAGCAGACCGGCGCGCTGCTCGAGGCACTGCCCGACGCGACGCTTCACGAGCGCGCACGGGCGATCACGGTGCTGCGGGGCACGCTGACCAGGGCTGGGAGCGTCGCCGTGCTCTCCGCCGGGACGTCCGATGGTCCCGTCGCCGAGGAGGCGCGCGTGACCGCGGATGCGATGGGCGCGGAGGTGACCGCGTTCCACGACTGCGGTGTCGCTGGCCTCCATCGACTGCTGAGCGTGCTCGACGAGATCCGCGCCGTCGATGCGCTCGTGGTGGTCGCCGGCATGGAGGGCGCCCTCCCGTCGGTGGTGGGCGGACTCGTGGACGCTCCGGTGATCGCGGTGCCGACGAGCGTGGGGTACGGCGCCTCGTTCGAGGGCGTCGCACCGCTCTTGACCATGCTGAACTCGTGTGCTGCCGGGGTCGCGGTGGTGAACATCGACAACGGTTTCGGAGCGGGCTACCTTGCCGCGGTGATCGCGCGGCGCAGCGCCCGCGCGCCCGACGCCTCGGCGTCCTGACCCTTCGCGGGGCGCCGCTCGGACAGAGACCCCTCCGACAGAGACGCTTCGGACAGAGACGCTTCGGACAGAGACCGCACGGAGTCCCGATGACACGCTCCCGCCCCCCGGCCCTGCTCGCCCTCGAGGACGGCACGGTCTATCGCGGCACGGGCTTCGGCGCCGCTGGCGACTCGGGTGGCGAGGTGGTCTTCAACACCTCGCTGACCGGCTACCAGGAGATCCTGACGGACCCGAGCTACAAGGGGCAGATCGTCACCATGACGGCGCCCCTGATCGGCAACTACGGGATCAGTGTCGAGGATGCCGAGTCCGATCGTGCCTGGGTCGAAGGCTTCGTCATTCGTGAGCTCTCGACGATCCCGTCGAACTTCCGCTCCACGGAGGACCTGCACTCGTACCTCGAGCGCAGTGGCGTCGTCGGGATCGAGGGCGTCGACACGCGTGCCGTCACCAAGCGCATTCGCGAGCAGGGCGCCCTTCGCGGCGTCGTCTCCACGACCGAGCTCGACGCCGACACGCTCGTGGACCGTGCGCGGGCACAGCCGACGATGGAGGGGCGCGATCTCGTCCAGGAGGTCACGCGGGCCCGCGAAGGCGTCTGGACCGAGGGCGTCTCGGAGAAGGTCTTCTTGCCGAGTCCCGGCGCGTTCGAGGGACCGGTGTTCGACCTGACGGTCGTCGACTACGGCGCCAAGTGGAACATCCTCCGCAACCTGACGGCGCTCGGGTTTCGCGTTCGCGTGGTGCCGGCCAGCACGACCTCCGCCGAGGTCCTCGCGTCCGGGCCCGACGCGGTGTTCCTCTCGAACGGCCCCGGCGATCCGGCGGTGCTCGGCTACGCCCACGATCTGGCCCGCGGCGTCATCGAAGACGGCACTCCGCTGCTCGGAATCTGCCTCGGTCACCAGATCATCGCCGAGGCCCTCGACGGCAAGACCTTCAAACTGCCGTTCGGCCACCACGGTGCCAACCACCCGGTCATGGATCTCGCGACGCGCAAGGTCGAGATCACGGCGCAGAACCACGGCTTCGCGGTCGGCGAGGCTCTGTTCGAGCGCGGCGACGTCGAACTGACGCATCGCAACTTGAACGACGGCACGGTCGAGGGCCTACGGCACCGCGAGCGCCCGATCTTCTGCGTGCAGTACCACCCGGAAGCTGCTCCCGGGCCGCACGACAGCCTCTATCTGTTCCGCCGCTTCCGCGAAGAGCTGGTGCGGCACCGCACCTGACCGGAAACCCTGGGCGGTCTCGCGCCCCGCTGGAGACAATGCCGGTGGGAACGCCGTTCGTGACCGGCGTCGCCTAACAGTCTCGGCAGTCCGGCCTCGAGTGGCCCGCCGCGCGAGGCCAGTTCGGAAAGGCCCGCTCGGAAAGGCCAGTTCGGAAAGGACACTTCCATGCCGACGACCTGCGTCCTCGGTGCGCAATGGGGTGACGAGGGGAAGGGCCGCGTCGTCGACCTCCTGGCCGACACCGCGGACCTCGTGGTGCGCTACCAGGGCGGCAGCAACGCCGGCCACACGGTGATCTTTGCGGGGGAGACGTATCGGCTCCACCTGATCCCGTCCGGCATCCTCCGACCCGGCAAGACCTGTGTGATGGCACACGGCGTCGTGCTCGACATCCCGACGCTCTTCAGCGAGATCGAGGAGCTGCGAGCGCGAGGTCACGAGATCGGCGACAACCTGGTCGTCTCGGATCGCGCCCACGTGGTGATGCCCTGGCACAAGCGCCTCGACCAGACCCGCGAGCAGGCCGCAGGCGCCCGAGCCCACGGCACCACCGGTCGCGGCATCGGCCCGTGCTACGCCGACAAGGTCAGCTACCGCGGCATCCGCGTCGGCGACCTGTTCGACGCCGAGTGGCTGCGCGAGCGCATCGACCAGAACATCGCCGAGAAGAATCACCTGCTCGTCGAGGTCTACGGGCAGGAGCCGCTCGACGCGGACGCCATCCACGCCGAGTACCTCGAGTTCGCGACGCGCCTGAAGCCCTACGTCCGCGACGCCGTTGCGCTGCTTCACGACGCGATCGACGAGGGCAAGCAGGTGCTCTTCGAGGGCGGCCAGGGCGTGCTGCTCGACGTCGATCTCGGCAGCTACCCGTACGTGACCGGCTCCAACTCGTGTGCGCTCGGCGTGCCGAGCGGCACGGGCATCCCGCCGCGGGCGCTCGATCGCGTGATCGGCGTCGCGAAGGCGTACATGACGCGCGTCGGCACGGGACCGTTCCCCACCGAGGGCGACGCGGCCGTCGACGAGCGGCTGCGCGAGGCCGGCCACGAGTTCGGCACGACCACGGGTCGCCCGCGGCGCTGCGGCTGGTTCGACGCCGTGCTCGCGCGCTACAGCGTGCGGAGCAACGGCATCGACGAGATGGTGATCGTCAAACTCGACGTCCTGAGCGGCTTCGACGAGCTGCTCGTCTGCGTGGGGTACGACACGCCAGAGGGCCGTACGGATATCGTTCCGGCGACCTCCCCCGGTCTCGACCGGGTGAAGCCGATCTACGAGTCGCTCCCCGGCTTCACCGAGGACGTGACCGGCGCACGCACCCGCGACGATCTGCCCGAGAACGCGCAGCGCTTCATCGCGTTCCTCGAGCAGCAGATCGGCGTGCCGATCTCGATGGTCTCCGTCGGACCGAGCCGCGAACAGATCGTCGACCTGCGGGGCGAGTAGCTCTTGGCCAAGGCTCCGCCGCCGTTCCCTGATCGCCACCTGCCCGACGTCCCGGTCGAGAAGATCCCTGCGTCGATCGGGATCATCATGGACGGCAACGGTCGCTGGGCCCGCCGTCTCGGCTGGGAGCGCATCAAGGGACACACGGCCGGCATCGACTCCGTGCGCGACACCGCGCGGGCCGCCGCCGAGCTCGGCGTGAAGGAGCTGACGCTCTACGCCTTCAGCGTCGAGAACTGGAAGCGCCCGCGCGCCGAGGTCACGTACCTCATGCGCCTGCTCCGTCGGTTCGCCGTCGACGAGCGTCCCGAGATCGAGCGCAACGGCATTCAGTTCCGCACGCTCGGTCGGATCGACGACCTGCCGGACTCCACCCGCAACGAGCTCCGCGAGAGCGAGCGGCTGTCGGTGGACAACGACGGCATGGTGCTGCGGCTCGCGCTGAACTACGGCGGGCGCACGGAGCTCGCCGACGCCGCGCGACATCTGGCCGAAGAGGCCGTGGCCGGACGCCTCGATCCGGCGTCGATCGACGAGGCCGCGCTCGCTGGGGCGCTCTACGATCCGTCGATGCGCGACGTCGACCTCGTCATTCGGACCGCCAGCGAGATGCGCATCTCGAACTTCCTGCTCTGGCAGATCTCGTACGCCGAACTTGTCGTGACCGATGTGCTCTGGCCCGAGTTCCGCCGCGAGAACCTGTTCGCCGCGATCCGCGAGTACGCCGGTCGAGAGCGGCGCTTCGGAGGGTTGGTGACCGGGTGATCCGTGCACGACGCGTCGCCACGGGACTTGCGGTCGCGGCCGGCGTCCTCGGTATCGGCGCGATCGATCACTGGACTGGCACGCCGTGGGCCACCTCGATCCTGATCGCCGCGCTCGTGTCGGTGGCGCTCGGCGAGACCTACGCGATGCTCGCCGGCGCGTCGATGCCGGCCCACTCCCGGTTCGGCGTCTGCGCCGCGTTCTGCCTCCTGGTTCTTCGTGCCGGCGCGGAACCGCTCGGGCTCTCTCCGCGCGAGGCGCGCGAGCTTCTGATCGCGGGCATCGGCCTGGCGATGGTGGCGCCGTTGGGGTTCGGCATCCTGCGCGGTCCCGGCCCGGAGGGACCACAACCGCGTGACATCGCGCGCGCTGCGGCGACGGCCTTCCCGCTCGGCTACGTCGCGCTGCTCGGTTCGTTCGTGCTCGAGATGCGCCTCGTGGACGGCGTAGTCGCCTGGGGCTTCGACCGTGGACTGGCGCTCTGCCTGGTCCTCGTCGCCGCCGTCAAGTTGGGTGACACCGCCGCGTACTTCGTGGGCCGCACCCTCGGTCGGAAGGCCCTCTGCTGGGCGTCACCGAAGAAGACATGGGAGGGCTCGTTCGCGTCCGCGCTGGCGGCCGTCGCGGTCAGCGTCCTGCTCGCCGACTTCGTGGGTGTCGACACGCGGATCATGGCGGGATTCGGGCTCGTGGCCGATCTTGCGGGCCAGGGCGGCGATCTCGTGGAGTCCTATCTCAAGCGCGCACTCGGCGTGAAGGACTCGGCCTCGACGTTCGGCGAGATGGGTGGGGTTCTCGATGTCCTGGACGCTGTGCTGCTCGCCGCGCCCGCGGCCTATCTCTGGGCCGAGCTCCTGATCGTGCGCGCGGGGATGCCCTGAGCCGGCCAGTCCCCCTGAGCGGGCCTGCGCCCCTGAAACGGCGACCCTGCTGGATTCCCGGACGGGTCGGCGAGGTCCGGTACCCTTCGCGCCGAACGTCATGAGACAGGCCACCACACTCTCCGAGAACCTCCGGCTGCGGAACACGGACGAGGAGCGCGCGCTCCTCGGGCCGGAGGATCGCACCCTGCGCCTCCTGCGGCGGGTGCTCGGCGTTCGCGTCTATGCACGGAAGCGGTTGATCACGCTGCAGGGCGATCGGGCCGCGGTCGAGGACGGCCTGAACGTTCTCTCGCACCTCCTCGAGCGCATTCGCGGCGGTGAGTCCCCGAGCGAGTCCGAGATCGAGCGGCTGCTGCGTCGGAGCCGAGACCGGCGCGAGGCGGAGAGTGGCGGCGACTTGGACGCCGACGGCCGCATCCTGCGCGCACGCGACGACACGCTGATCAAGCCGATGTCGGCCAACCAGTCGGCGTACATCGAGGCGGTCAAGCACAACGACATCGTCTTCAGCATCGGTCCGGCCGGCACGGGCAAGACGTACCTGGCCGTGGCGATGGCGATCCGCATGATGCGCGGGGGGCAGTTCCGCAAGCTGTGTCTGGTGCGCCCGGCGGTCGAGGCGGGGGAGCACCTGGGCTTCTTGCCGGGTGACATGACCGCCAAGGTCAGCCCGTACCTCCGCCCGCTCTACGACGCGCTCGGCGACTTCCTCGAGTTCGAGGAGGTGCAGCGCTACTTGGAGCGCGACGTCATCGAGGTCGTGCCGCTCGCGTACATGCGTGGCCGCACGCTGGACAACTCGTTCATCATCCTAGACGAGGGACAGAACACGACCGCGGCGCAGATGAAGATGTTCCTCACGCGCATGGGGCGTAGCTCGAAGATCATCGTGACCGGCGACGTCACGCAGACGGACCTGCCGAAGGGACGCGAGAGCGGTCTCCTCGACGTGCGGCGGCGACTCGCGGGCATCCGCGGCATCGCGTTCTGCGAGCTCGGGCGCGAGGACATCGTGCGCCACCCGCTGGTCCAGCGCATCGTCGAGGCGTACGAGAGCTCGGAGGGACCGGACGCGCCGGCCGACTCGGGCGACAGCAATGGGGCGCCCGCTTGACCGTGGCGCTCGCCGTCGAGGTGGAGCCGGAGACGCTGCCGCTGCCTGCCGATCGGCTGGCCGCGCAGATCGACCAGGTGCTCGTCGCCGCGGGCTACCCGGGCAATCTCTCACTCGCCGTCGTCGACGACGCCGCCATGCGTCGCGTCAATCGCGAGTACCACGCGACGGACACGGCGACCGACGTGCTCGCGTTTCCGCTGCGCGATCCGCCGCAGCCCGAGCTGCCGGGCTTCGACGCCGAGATCGTGGTCTCCGCCGACACAGCCCGCCGCGAGGCCGACGCCCTCGGCGTGGACGCCGCGTCCGAGCTGGTGCTGTACGTCGTCCACGGCGTGCTGCACCTGCTCGGGTACGACGACCACGAGCCAGACGAGGCCCGTAGGATGCACGCACGAACCCTCGAGATCCTCGGGGAGCTGGGCTACGAGAACAGGATCGACGAGCTGAAGTGAGACGCCGCCGACGCAAGGTGAACATTCGCCCCACAGAGGAGCAGGTCGAGGCCGCTCCCCTTCCCGCTCCCGGTACGTCCGCGCGTCGCTCTCCGGGCCCCGGTGGCGAGCCGGAGGTCGCGCCGATTCCGACTGCTCGGCTTCCGTCCGCACAGCGCCCGTCCACACAGCGCCCGTCCACACAGCGCGCGGCCTCTCCAGCTCCCGAGACGCCGCAGGGACCGTCCGCCGACGCGCGCAAGCGATGGAGTCGCGTGCCGTCGAACCTGATCGGCGGGTACGAGCTCGAGGCGCTGCTTGGCGAGGGCACGATGGGGGCCGTGTTCCGCGCGCAGCAGCTCTCGCTGCACCGTACGGTCGCCGTGAAGATCCTGTCGCCGCGGCTGGCCACGAACGACCGCTACCTGCGTCGCTTCCTGCGCGAGGCGCGCGCCATCGCGAAGCTGAACCATCCCAACGTCGTCTCCGGCATCGACGTTGGCGAGGCCCGTGGCTTCCGCTACTTCGTGATGGAGTTCGTGGAAGGACCCACGCTGCTCGATGTGCTCGAGGACGAGGGTCCGATCGATGCGATGAAGGCGACCGAGATCGTGGTGCAGGTCACACGCGCTCTCGACCACGCGCACTCGCACGGTCTCGTTCACCGCGACGTCAAGCCGGGCAACATCATCCTGACGAAGCGCTCCGGCGCCGCGAAACTGTGCGATCTCGGCCTCGCCAAGCAGGTCGACGGCGACGGCGGTGACACGATCGAGGGGCGCGCCGTCGGCACGCCGCTCTACATCTCGCCAGAGCAGGCGCGCGGCGAGCTCGACACCGACATCCGGTCCGATCTCTACTCGCTCGGTGCGACGTACTACCACGCCGTCACGGGCCGCCCGCCATTCCAGGCGCCGAGCCCGGCCGTCATCATGACGAAGCACCTCACCGAGGAGCCGGTGCCGGTTCGCCGCGTGCGCCCGAGCGCGCCGCCGGCGGTCGCGATGGTCATCGAGCGCCTGCTGAAGAAGCATCGCGCCGATCGCTATCAGGACCCGGCGGAGCTGCAGGCGGACCTCGAGGGCATTCTCGACGGCTCGTTCAAGGGCGAGCCGCAGATCCGCGCCCGCCGCCGCCGCCGCCGCTTCCGGTAGGTGTGTCGAGCCGCGCCGAGATACCGAACCGGGTTCCGTCTTGCATTGGGCCGACCGTCACAGCGTCCGGAGGAGGCGGTCGTAGTCGGCCTGGCTGCCGATCCAGAACCAGACGACCTCATCGTTCTCGAACAGTCCCAGAGCCCGATAGCCCAGACCGATCCGTACCGAGTACACGGGCTCGCGGCTGTGTACCCGCTTGAACCGCAGGCTCGGATGCCCCGGATCGTCGCGAAACCGAGCGTACGTCCGACGTGCAGCGTCGCGGACATCCACCGGCAGCTCGTGGTAAGCCGACCAGAAGCGCGGGATCCCGCGCGAGTTCACCGACGCTCGAAGTCCATCTCGGCTGCGTTTCCGGCGTCGCGATCGGCTCGTGCGTCAGCCGCAAGCTGGCTGAGCGCGTCCTGCGAGGCGCCGAAGCGTTCATTCCATGCCGCCTCGTCACGAAGCAGCTCGAGAATCCAGTTCGCGACACGCTCCTGCTCTTCTGGCGGGAGCGCGGCGATCTCGGCAATCGCAACGTCAAGCGTGCTTGGCATGCCTGGAGCGTACCACGCCGTCTCGTGGGCGGCCCAGCACGCCGCTGCAGCCGACGAGCCTCCCTTTCCGCAGTAGCAGCCGGAGATATCGCCGGCTGCTACTGCGGAAAGGGAGTCGAGAGCCGCGATCCGCTTGGCCTGCGACGCGATCGTCCGCGCCTGCGCTTCGACGGTCTCGGTCAGGGTGCGAATCTGCGCCGCCTGAGTCTCGATCTGCTCAGCCTGCCGTCGATTCTCCGCGACCAGGTGCTCGACGACCGCAAGCAGATCGGCGTGTGTCGGGTCGCTGCACGATGCTTGTCCCACACAGTCTTCATCGTCCCGAAGCCCGTAGATCTGGATCCTGTCAGAACGTCACGCCGCACGGGCCTCCAGACCCCCTGAACGCGTACGCCGCCGCGGCGTTGGCGCGGTTCGAGGACGAGTAGCGTCACACGGAGTCAGGAGGTCAAACCCTCCACGCCGCGTTGCGCCGCCACGCCCAACGGCACGCGGACAACCCCGCGTACGAGGCGCTCGTCGCGCGCGTCCTCCGCACCGCAGTTCGCCGCTCGATCCCGCCGCCCAGCCACCCTCTCGCCCTGCCGGCCCGCGTGGCCGCTGGATCGGAGTCCGTCGTGCTGATGCACGGTGGACTGATCGGGACCGATCGTTCGGGATAGACCGGCGAACGGTTCCTGACACAGTATCCCGCACGTGGTCAGCCGCACGAACGCGCCCGTCGTCGTCTCATGGAGCCAGACATCGCGGCTCGCGGGCCCGCGATAGTGCCGCCGGGTCCAAATCCACCCCGCGTGAAGAGCACACGCGACCCGTCCGGGCTGATCCGCGGGGATCGTCCGTGTGCGTCGTGCACGCGCTCGATCCGGCCGCTCTCGACGCCCACCCGGTAGCATGGGTATCCGGTTAGTGACCGGAGCGCCCACGCGGGATCTTCAGAACGGCAGATCTTCGTCGCCGGGCTCGCCGAGCAGCCCCGGGTGCTGCCCAATGCCATCAACGCCTGCCTCGCCGCCCCGCGGGCGTCCACTTGGGGCGTGGCAGGTAGGACCGCCTGGGCGCCGATCGTCCGGGACGGGGGCGTTCGAGCGTTCTGGCGATGCGGCCGCGGTCTGAGACACCGAACCCGGTTCGATTCTTCGAAGCCGAAGAACCGAGCTGGGTTCGGTGTTCCGGGGTCTCCGGAGCACGCGACGCCTCCTATCCGATTGCCGACGTCCGCCCGCCGCGCGGCGATCTCGGGCTAGTGGCGCAGGTTTCCAGCCTCGGGAGCGCTACCCCGCCGGCGGAAGCCGTAGCAGAGTGATGCGTGCGGTCGTTGTGCTCCCGATTCCGTCAACGTGTGTGGTGTCGCCGTACGAAGCTCGGCGCTGTGTGTCGAGGTGGACTAGAGTTCAGTGAGCCGTCGCGACTTCGGCGACCGGAACGGCGACGGACTCGGACATCCATGCGCACGACCACCGTCCTCGGAGCCATTGCCCTCTCGACTGTGCTGGCGATCGCCGGCGCCGCCCCGGCGGAGCCGGAGCCCTTCCGCTACGTGCGAGACGCGACTGGGACCGAGCATGCGCTGCGGCTCGCGATCTCAGAAGCGCGGGCCAGGGGTGCCGAGAGCGCGCTGATCGTCTTCGACGCCGCCACGTTTGCGCCGCCGCCGGGGCGCAACGAGTTTCGGCAGGAGCACGACTTCTCAGACGAGTTCGAACGGTGGCTGCCCGCCGTCGTCAAGGTGGCGGAGCGCTTCGACATGCCGCTCCGCGTGGCATCGACGGACGGCGGCGAGTCGTGGCCGGCGTCGGAACTGGGTGCCGCACAGGTCAAGTTCCGGCTCGCGACGTCGACGTGGTGGGACCAGGACGTCGAACCGGCGACGAAGTGGATGCGCCGCCTGGTCCCGGATCTTCCCAGTGGTCCACGGGCGCTCGTCCTCGTGACCGGCGACGTTCTGCCGGAGGCGTGGGCGGACGGCGAGGAGCCGTGGCGCCGGCGGCTGCTCCCGGTCGGCGACTACTGGAAGGAGGAAGCCGTCTCGTCGGTGCTCCGTGCGGCGAACGCGCGTCTGGTCGTGATCGCACCAGAAGCGCGCTTCGGCGACTTCCTCCCGGTTCAGGACCTGCCGGACGTCCCGTGGGCGTCGCGGCCCCAGGCGCCGTCGATGGCTGTGCCCAGCGCGTTCGATCGAGGAGACCCGGGCGTCCCCGATCTCGGCGGGCGCGAGGAGCTAGAGCGTCAATTCCGCGAGCAGGGCATGAGCGAGGAGAGGATTGCCGAGATCGTTGACGCCCTGGAGGCGCGGGTCGGGGAGGTCGCTGGGGCCGGTAACGCGTCGCCGCTGCGTTTCCACGCCGCAACCCCCACGTGGTTTCGGGGCATCGGGAACGCGCGGCTGGTCAATACGCACTGCCCCTCCGCGTACGGCCACTGGCCGTTCGCGCGCGTCGCCGCCGCCACGGGCGGCTGCTACGTCTTCTATCCGTTCCCGGCAGGCCGTTGGCTCGACAACTGCCCACGCGATCCCTCGCTCGTCGATGCGCTCGCTCCGGAGTTCGGGACGCGCGCGAGCGCGGTCGCGTCGTCGCGCCGCGATCCGACGGTGCGCGCGCTCGTGCGCGCGATGGACCTTGTGATCGAGAAGACACCGTGGTCGGACGACTCGAACGGATTCTCCCAGGGCGGTGCGGAAAGCTGGTTCGGGTTCGCGGGGCCTGGCGCCCGGATCGCCAAGCGCTGGGCCGCCCGGCGCAAGCCGGTGGACCGGATCGCGGACGGCGGAGGAGTCGCCGAGTTCGAACGGCTCGGCAGAAATCTGTTCCGCGTCCTTCCCCGGTACGACGATGCGGCGGCGCTGCTCGCACGTGCCGAGCGCGACCTCGCCGACGATCCCCGGGCTTCCCGGCGGGGCCGTGCCAACCTGCGTCTCGCGCGCTTCTGGTTCGAGCTGTCGGCCTTCCATCTCCACGCCCTCGCGATCTTCTGCACGGAGACGGAACGATTCCGTCCCGACGACACCGACCCCGCTGACGTCCACGTCACGTACGTCACTGCGATCCGGATGAGCGACTGCCTGGATTCCTACGATGGGCTGACCATCGGTCCCGAGGATGAGGAGCGGTTCGGCCGCGCCCGCGATCCTCGGGGCATCGGACCGCGTCTCCCGTCGTTCCTGCGGCGTCCGAAGGGCGCACAGGACAACCTCCTGACGATCCCGTTCGGCTTCCCTCAGTACCGAGCGCGGCGCAACGTCGAGCGCGTACTCGCGAACGTCGACCCCCGGCTGCGTCCGCGCGCGAACCGCATGATCGCCGCGGCGCGCGATGTGATGCGCCACGAGGCCCGGTCGGCGTGGGGCTGGGTGACGTACTACTCGGAGGCGAACACGTTCGTCTGGATGCCGCTTCCGCCCGGCGATGCCATCCAACGGCGCCAGGGCGATGATCCCCTCCCGCCCCCGCCGACTCCCGGCGGCTCGTCCCCCGGCGGCCCCCCGACGAAGTGATGGATCTGCGGTTGCCCTGAGGCGTTGATGACCGAGCGACTCCCGTGAGATACCAAACCCGGTTCGGTTCTTCGAAGCCGGAGAGTCGAACGGGTTCGGCGTTCCACGATCGGCGCCGCCGTGCGCAACCCTGTCGAGTGCGGCGTGTCCACCGAAGCGAGTGTCGTTCCGTGCCGGGCCCAATTCGGCGGTCCGATCGCTCCACGTCGTCTCAGACTCCGGATCGCGACGGTGGAGGGTGTCTCGCAGTCCATCCCCGACAGCTCGTGGAACGGCGAGCCGCAGGTCCGCGCCCGCCGCCGTTCTCGGTACGGGTCCGGTCGATCCGGTCTGTCCAGCAGGTCAGTCCAGCCAGCGGCGCCGGACGAGATCGAAGCGGACGCGTGACTCGGCGGTCGTCCACCACTCGCGATACTGGCGCGCCGCCTCGTCGAAGTTCCCGATTGCGGAGAAGTGATCGTCGTACCCGCCCTTGAACCAGGCCTTCCCGGTGAGGCGGTTGAGCGAGTTGCCGGCGCGGAGTCGGGTGCCGTCGCGGATCTCCACATTGTTGTTGGGCGACGTCCCGAGCACGTCGATCAGGACCGCGAGGCCGTTCTTCCCTCCGAGCTGTGCCCGCGCCGCGGCGACGCGCGCGCGGCACTCGTCGCGGAGGGGGATCCCGAGGAGGCGGTCCAAGATCGGGCCGGCCTCCCTCGCTCCCGCCTCGCCGAGGAACTCCGCGACACGTCCCACGTCGTAGCTCCCGAATTCCCCGTGTCCTTCGAGCCACGTGATCAACGCCGTGTGGACGGCGGGGTCTCCCGCGAACCCCCGCAGCGCATCCACTAGCAGGTGCGAGGCATGGCCCTGGGTCACCGCGGCGAGGAGCGCGTCCCGCGCGGCGTCGCCCCCGATCCGGCGCAGGGCCAGAGCAGCGTCGTCGATCCCGTCGACGACGAGCTCGCGCAAGAACGGCACGTCCGTGACGTCCACGATCCCGGCCAGAGCGTCTTGCGCCCCACGCCGAATCGTGCCGGCTCCGCCCGGGTCGACGCCGTGCACCTCGCGCATGATCCGAACGAGCGCGGGGATCGCCGGGCGACCGATGGCGATGACGGCTGCCACGCCTTCGTCCATCGACGAGTAACTGTTCGCCGTCTCGAGGTGGGCGAGCAGGCGCCGCACGCGTGCCTCGACGCCCGGTTCGTTCTCGATCGGCTTGTTCTCGCTAGGCAGCACAACGCGCGTGTCCTCGAGCCGGTCCTGCAGACTCGTCAGGCGCTCGACGGAGGCTTTCGGCCAACGGGAACGACAGCCGGCGAGTGCGAACGCTGCCTCGGACTGACCCATGCGTGCAAGGGCGTGCTCGAACGCCGTCCACGCCGCCTCGCCGTCGATCCGCAGCGCGGCCGCGACGAGATCTGGTACCCAGTCCGTGCCGAGCGCACCGATCGCGCGCGACGCACTCTCCCGCACCCGTGCGTCATCGTCGTTCAGGGCGACCACACACTGACGCGCCCACTTGCGACCGCTCACGTCCGGCTTCTCCGCACGTGCGGTCGTGGCGAGGAGCAGGGCTCCCAGTGTCGGGGCTCCCAGTGTCAGGGCGAGGATCATGCGCTTCATGGCCGAGAACCTCCGTGGACGTCCCGGCCAGCATAGCGTCCGGTCGCGGTCGTCAGCGGGGCCGTCAGCGTGAGACGCGCAGCTCGAACGGCTCGTCGACCGGTAGCTGGCCGCGGAAGCGACGCTTGCCGCGCGCTGTGCAGTCCGGCTCGTCGTGGACGTGCAGCGTGACCCAGAGATCGTCCGTGTCGGCGTCGAGGCCTTCGATGACGAAGAACCCCTCAGCGTCCGTGGTCACGAACCGCTCCTCGTAGACGTCGACGGGCGACTCGGGATGCGCGCCGACGGTCACGTTCCGGACCGGGCGTCCGTCAGCGTCGACGACGCGGCCGCGCAAGGTCCCGGCGCTGGGAAGGACGACGTCGAGGGCGCCGGCACCGGGGGCGACGTCCTCGATCAGCACGTACGGGCGGCCCTCCGGGGCGACGGCCACGTCCCAGGATCGTCCCGCTTGCAGGTGGGCGGTGAACGCGCCGTCGTCATCCGTGCGGGCCGTCGCATCGGCGCCGAACCAGGTCGCCGGAGACACGCCCGCCGTCGGGTCCGCCTCGCGGAAGCGGATCTCGGCGCCCGGCACAGCGGTCCCGTCTGCCGCGCGTACAGTGCCCGTCAGCGCGTCGCGACGCGACACGTCGATCGTCTCGCCGACGCGCCAGGGCTCCCAGACGACGAGTTCCATCCGATGGTCTCGCTCTCGGAGCCACCAGTTCCCGGGCGAGTCCTCCTCGCGGATCGGGCCGCCCGTGTACGGGTTCTCGAGGTCGGCCGTGGCCGCCGCCGCCCACGCGCGGATCGCGGGCGGGTTGCCGGCAATTGCGTCCGGCGGCTCGGCGAGGAACTCACGAAGTCCGCCCATGTCCGGAGTGACGACGTCGGCGTCGGCCGGCACGCGGTCGACGCTCCCGTATGCGACGCCGTACGTGATGCCGCCGATGACGAGCGCGGTGACGAACGACCCAGCGTCGAAGCGGGTCGGTCGCCATCCGGAGCACGACGGGATGCGGCGGCTGACGAACGCCGCGATCAGGAGCACCATGGAGGCGATGATGGCGGCCGGTGACCCTGCGGCGTGCGCCGCCGCGAGCCACGTAAGCAGCGTCGCGCGTTCCGGCTCGAATGGTGTCCACCGGATCGAGACGTCGCGCGTCATCGCCGCGGCGTCGAACGTCCCGACGAGCTTCGTCACGACGGGCGCTCCGCCGCCGCGGCGAGCGAACTCGTCGTGAAACGTCCAGCCGTCGAGGTCGGCGTTGCCGTCGCAGTGAGTGACCGTCATGCCGTCGGCCTCCGCGCGCTGCTCACCGCAGACGAACAGCGCCAGGTCGAGCGGCTCGGCATCGACGCCAGTCAAGCGCATCGGGTAGACGGGTTCGGCGGTTCGAAACGTGAACGAGAGCGGGTGCAGGCGTGCCACACCCTCCGCCGCGTCGGGCCGCACCTTGGAGGCGACAAAGACCCAGCCCTCCTCGAGGAGGTCGTCGACGACGGGGTCGATCGCCGGCGGCGCGGCGAAACCGTTGTCGGTCAGCCAGCGGCGCAGGGCGGGCGCGTCGGTGGCGGTGAGCGTCGTCGTCTCGAAGACGCCGACCGTCTGACGCGCGAGCACCTGAGCGCCTGCCTCCGCCCGCGTTCCCATCGTCGCGGCCGAGCAGCCCGGCGGGAACATCGCGCACGCGCCGAGCACCGAGAGCGTGACGGTCGCCCAGTAGAGTCCGAGGGCTGCCAGTGGACGCAATGGCCGCTCCCACCAGCGGACGGTTGCCCAGCCGCCGAGGCCGAAGCCCAAGATCACCAACCACGTTGCGTCGGGCCGCATCCTGATCTCCGGCGCGCAGAACATCTCCAGCGCCGGGAAGAGCCCTGTCGTGGAGGCTTCGATCCTCGGCTTGGCGGGGAGCGGGACGATCCACGCGAGCTCGTCGGCCGGAGCGCCGCCGTCACGGTCGACCGTCGTCTCGATGACGAGCGTCTCGATGCCGAGCTGCGCGTCGAAGGCCAGCAGCGCGCGCTGCTCCGGCGTGCGCGGGGCGTCGCGAACGATGGCGGGCTGGAAGAGCTTCCCGTCAGCCCAGGCAGTCGCCGCTAGGAGGGCAACTAGGAGAGCGGCGAACGCGGCGCGCATCGAGGCGCCATCCTAGAGGGCCGCGCACGCTGAACGCCGCGCCGAGCGGTGCCGCAAGTCGAGGCCGAAGGCCTGAGCCAGCTCGGGGGCGCGGCGTGTGCGGTCCGTCACCGAGCGGCGATGTGCTGCGAGCCTCATTCGTCCGCGGCGACCCTCTCGCGATCGTCGAGGCCCGTCCTGAGCGAGGACAGAGCGCCGAGATCAAGGCGCGCTCGCGAGGGCACCCTCACTGGTTGTCGAGGGGGCGCAACACAGAGATCGGCGCGTCGTCGTTCGCGCAGGGGACCGCTCAGGCGCGTGCGCCGCGGCCGCGAGCCGGGTCAGGCCTTCTGGACCTTGCCGGCCTTGATGCAGCGGGTGCAGACCTTCATGCGCTTGACGGTCTTGCCGTCGTTCGTGCGCACGCGGACCTTCTGGATGTTCGGCTTGAACTTGCGGCGGGTGCGGCTCGTGATGCGAAGGCCGATGCCGCCCTTCTTCTTCGTGATACCACGCCGGCTGATCGCGTTGCCGACCTCGGTGCGCTTGCCGCAGGTGTCACAGACTCTGGCCATGGGATCATCCTCTTCGCAGGTTCCGTCGAACTTCCGGGGTCCCCCCGGGGGCGAACGGCGCAGAATACCCCGGGTCCCGGGCGCCGCAAGGAACCACGGGGCTCTTCAAGGCCCTCCCGCACCCGTCCAGGCCGTCCCGCGATCTCCAGGAGCCCGCCGATGTCTCGAGTCCCGACCTTCGCCATCGTCCTCAGCCTCGCGGCCCTCGCAGGCTGCGCTCAGACGACGAGTTCCCGACGAGACTCGCGGCCCATTGCCACGCGGGCCGATGCGCTGAACGCGGACAACCCCGACATCCGGCGCACGGCGATCCGGGCTCTGGGTCGCTCTGCCGGTCCTGGTGCCGTCGCCCGACTGACCCCGCTCCTGGCCGATGACGATCCCTCGATCGCCGCCGAGGCGGCGTTCGCCCTGGGGATTACCCAAGACCCCGACGCGCCGGGAGCGCTGATGGGCGGCCTGCCGGCCGATGCCCCGCTCGACGTGGTCGACGCCGGTGCGCTCGGCCTCGGGTACCAGAAGGGCGCATCCGCGGAGGCGGTGCTGGTCGCCCTGATGGCGCGCGACGACCTGCCGCCGTCCGCCCCTGGCGCGATGTTCTCGTACTACCGCTGGCGCGGCTCACCGGCACCGACGGCGTATCCCGGCACGCCTCCGCTCGGCTACGCGACCTCGAAGGACGCCGCGCGTCGTGCGGGGTTCGGCCACCTCGCGCGGGCTGTCAAGGACGCCCGATTCGTCCCAGCGCTCTCGAAACTCCTGAGGGACGACGACTGGGAGGTGCGTCGCGGGGCGGCTCTCGGGCTGGCGCAGTCGACGAAGACCCCGTGGTCGGCCGCCGTCGCGACGACGGCACTCGGGGCGCTGCGTGGAGCCGCGAAGGACCTCGATCCCCGCGTGATGGTCGCGGTCTGCCGGGCGCTCTCCTCGTACGACCACGCGAGCGTCGTCGCGCCGCTCTTGGCCGCGCTCGCGCACAAGGACTTCAACGTCCGCGCCGCGGCCGCTCAGTCGCTCGCGCGGCGTAAGGCAGCGGGCGCTGCCGACGACCTGGAACGCCTGGCCAAGACGGACCCCTCCGTCTCCGTGCGGGCCGAGTCCGCGACCGCACTGACCGCGATCGACGCAAAGCGCGCGCAGGGGCTGGTTGACGCGCTCCTCGCAGACGAGGCCGAGTTCGTGCGGGCGAGCGCCTGCGGCATCCTGGGCGCGGCGGAGGGCGATGCCGAGGAGGCCGCCATCGCGCGGCTGATCGAGCTCGCCGAGAGCGATCCGCACGTTCGCGTGCGTCACACGGCACTCGGCTCACTCGAGGGCAAACAGGGCGATGCGGTCACGGCGGCGCTGCGTCGAGCCATCGAGAAGGACCAGGATCCGGTCGTCGTGGCGGTCGCGTGCGGCACGGCCGCAGCGAACGGCCTCGAGGAACTCGCGGACGCGATCGTGATCGTGACCTGGCGCTTCCTCGGGATGAAGGGCGCGGACGCGCGCGAGAGTGCGATCGACGCCCTCGCGACGCTCGGCCGGCCCGACGATCGGGGGATCATCACGGCGCTGCTCGAGGACGAGAACCCCTCGGTGGCGTGGGCGGCGGAGAAGGCGTTGGCGAAGTACGCCGGCATGGAAGCGCCGGAGCCACGGCGTGCCGGGGTTCGCGGCGTCGAGCAGACCGATGTCTGGGTCGAGGCCAGCAGCCCGATCGACATGGTTCTTCACACGAGCCGCGGGGCGATCCGCCTTCGCCTCGATCCCGAGCAGGCCCCGCTCCACGTCGCGCACGTCCTGACCCACGCCCTCGCCGGCGGCTACGACGGACTGACGTGGCACCGCGTCGTGCCGGACTTCGTGATCCAAGGCGGCTGCCCGCGCGGCGACGGCTCGGGCTCGGCCGGCGTGTCGCTGCCCCTCGAGCCGACGCGCATCGTCTACGAGCGGGGCGTGCTCGGCATGCCGCGCTCGGGTCACCCTGACTCGGGTGGCTGCCAACTCTTCATCATGCACTCGCGTGCCCCGCACCTCGACCTGCACTACACGGCGTTCGGCCGCGTGGTCGAGGGACTGGACGTCGTCGATCTGCTCGACGTGGACGACCGCATCGAGCGCGTGACCGTGGAGCCGCTGGCGCGGTGACGGAGACCTCTCCCAGTCCGCAGCCCAGTCCGAAGCCGGGAACGCCGGAGTTCCAGGCGCTGTCGCGCGACGAACGTCGTGTGCTGCGGCGTCAGCTCCACCTGTCCGCCGAGGAGCTGATCGCTCACAAGCAGGCCGCGCACGACTTGCGTCACGCGCGACACGCTCGTCGGGACCCGTGGCTTCGTCTCGGGCTGCTCGTGTGCTCCTGGCTGCCGCTCTGGCTCGCGGCGCTGTTGGGCGAGCTCGTGGGCCTGGTCGGCTACTTCGGCTACCGGCGGATGCGGGAGCGCGGCCTGGCGAACCTCGAACTCGCTCTCGGCGACGAGCTCGACGAGTCGGCACGGAAGGCGATCCTCCGCCGGTGTCTGCGGCTCTCGGGGCGCGGGGCGTGTCAGCTGCCGAAACTCGCGCGACTGGGGCCCGAGCGTGTCCGGGCGCGCCAGGAGATCGAGGGCGCCGAGTGCCTCGCCAAGGCGCTCGAGGGCGGCAAGGGCGCGATCATCGTCTCGATGCACTACTCGCTCTACGAGGTGTCCGGCTCGTGGTTCACGCACGCGTTCGGCGGCGCGTCCGTCGGTCGCGATGCCGGAGGATCGGGACCGACGAAGTGGCTCATCGGCGCGCGCGCGGCACTCGGCAACCGGACCATCGAGCGCGGCAACCCGCGCGAGATCCTGCGCTATCTGAAGCGCAACGAGCCCGTCGCGTTCGTGGCGGACGCCGACGTGCGACGCGTCAAGGGCGTGTTCGTTCCGTTCTTCGGAACTCTGGCGCACACCCCGGCCGGGCCCGCGGCGCTGTCGTTTCGCACCGGAGCGCCCATCGTGATCCTCTGGGTGGAGTGGAACGGCCTCACTCGTCACCGCGTGAAGTTGAGCGGTCCGATGACGGCGCGGAGCGATCTGCCGCGCGACAAGGCAGTCTTGGACCTCACGCGTCGCTACACGTCCGTGTTCGAGGAAGTCATCCGCGCCGATCCCGCTCCCTGGCTGTGGCTCCACAAGCGGTGGATGACGCGCCCGGAGGATCGTCCCGACCTGCCCGTCTGGACTGGCGAGTGAGCGCGGCTGGGCAGACGGCTGGGCGGACGGCAGGACGGAACGGTGCACTGTCCGGGCCGAGCACTGTCCGGGCCGAGCACTGTCCGCGCCGGGTGGTTGAATCAGGGGCTCGTGTCGTCCGACGATCTCCTACGCGATCTGACTGAGAGCCAGCGGACGGCCGTCGTCCATGGTGAAGGCCCGCTCCTCGTCGTCGCCGGGCCTGGCTCCGGCAAGACGCGCGTGATCACGCATCGCATCGCGCACCTGATCGAGCACGGCGTCCCGCCGTCGTGCATCCTGGCGATCACCTTTACGAACAAGGCCGCCCAGGAGATGGCGCGTCGCGTCGAGGCGCTGACCTCCGCTCGCGGAGCGTGGGTCAAGACGTTCCATGCCACGTGCGCCGCCATCCTGCGGCGATGGCCAGAGCCTGCTGGACTCACGGCTGGGTTCTCGATCTTCGACCAGCAGGACCAGAACCGTGTCGTGCGAGGTGTGCTGCGCCGCATGGACCTGGGCGGGGCGGCGATCAAGCCGGCGCAGGCGCGAGCGCGCATCTCGAAATGGAAAACGGCGGGCGACTCGCCCGAGACGGCGCTCGAGGAGGCCGCGGGGTTCCTCGAGCGCCAGGTCGCCGAGATCTACCGCGCGTACGAGCGTGAACTGGCCGAATCGAACGCCGTCGACTTCGACGATCTGCTCGTGCGGACCCTCCAGATGCTCCGTGCCGACGAGGACGTTCGTGGCCTCCTCCAACGTCGGTTCGAGTTCGTGATGATCGACGAGTACCAGGACACGAGTCCGGTGCAGTTCCACCTGGCAGCGATCCTCGCCGAGCCGCAGCGCAACGTGTGCGCCACGGGCGATCCCGATCAGTCGATCTATGCGTTCCGCAACGCCGACGTGCGCAACATCCTCGAGTTCGAGCGCAACTATCCCGGCGCGATCGTCGTGCGCTTGGAGGAGAACTTTCGTTCTGTCGGCAACGTGCTGCGCGCGGCCGACGGCCTGATTGCGAACAACCGCGACCGGCACGAGAAGCGTCTCGTCGCGACGCGCGACGACGGCGATCTGGTGCGCGTGCTCGGCGCGGATGACGAGCACGCCGAGGGCCAGCTCGTCGCCGATGAGCTGCTCGGCTCGTACTCGCGTGGCACCCCGTATCAGGACATGGCGGTCTTCTATCGCGTGAACGCGCAGAGCCGGGCGCTCGAGACCGCGCTCCGCGCTCGTGGCATCCCCTACACGATCGTGAAGGGCGTCGAGTTCTACCAGCGCGCCGAGGTGAAGGACCTCGTGGCGTACCTGAGGGTGCTCGCGAACCCGTCCGACCGCGAGAGCATGACGCGCGTCCTGACGACTCCGAGACGCGGCGTTGGCGCCAAGACGCTCGAGCGTCTCTTCGGCGCGGCTCGCGAGCGCGGTTGGAACGCGCGACGGGCCTTGACGGCGATGGCCGACTCCGGCGAGGTCTCGAAGCGCGCCACGCTCGCGCTACGCGATGTGGAGAAGCTGCTCTCCACGCTCGAGCGCAGTGCCTCCGGTTCGGTGGCCGAACTCGTGCGCGATGCCGTCCTGCTCCTCAACTACGAGGAGTACCTCAAACGCGCGTATGCCGAGGACGCCCAGGATCGCATCGAGAACGTGCGCGAGCTGATCGGCGGCGCCGAGGAGTACGACCAGCGTCGCGGCGACGAGGCGACGCTGCCCGATTTCCTCCAGGAGGTCGGCCTCGTCTCCGACACCGACCAGTACGACCCGGAGAGCCCGCGGGTCGCGCTCATGACTCTCCACTCCGCCAAGGGACTCGAGTTCGCGGAGGTGACGATCACAGGCGTCGAGGAGAACCTGCTGCCGCACGCTCGCAGTGCCGAGGACCGCAAGGCGCTCGAGGAGGAGCGACGGCTGCTGTTCGTCGGCATCACGCGGGCGAAGGAGCGACTGCGCTTGACGTACGCCCGGGATCGCCGCGCTCGCATCACCGGTGGTTTCGGAGGCGGCGCCAGCCAGTTCCTGCTCGAGATCCCCGAGGAGGCCCTCGACGTCGATCGGCAGTCGTTGCTCGGCCGTCAGCGCTCATTCGGAGGGGGCCAGTCCGGAGGGGGCCAGTCCGGCAGCGGGTCGCTCGGTGGGGCGTCATTCCAGGGCGGGGCATTCGACCGAGGGGCGCCCTGGGCGCGTGGCGGCGGGCGCTCGGCTCCGATCCGCGCGAGCAAGCCACGCTGGGAGCCGGGCGTCGACCCGGTCGTCAGCTACGACGGAGTCGACGACGACCCGTCGTCGCAGCTGCGGGTGGGGCAGCGCGTGAGCCACGGCGTGTTCGGAGAGGGCACGATCCGCCGTCTCATGGGCGCCGGCGAGCGCGCTCGCGTGGTGGTGTTCTTCCGCAGCGCCGGCGAGAAGACTCTGGCGCTCTCCCACGCGAAGCTGACCCCGCTCCTCGACTAGCATCGGGTGATGGCGCGCCTCCTGGTCGAGACCGGTGACACGACCCGCTACGTCGAGCTCGGCGAGCGGCCGCTGCGCGTTGGCACCGACACGGGCTGTGAGCTCGTGATCGAGGGGCCCGGGATCTCGCGCGAGCACTTCGTCGTCGAGCGGAGCCGTACCGGGTGGCGCCTCCGCGACGCGGGTTCGGGCGAAGGCACGCGCGTCAACGGCTCGCTCGTCGCCACACGCCGGCTGCGTCACGGTGACGTGGTCGAGGTCGGCGGCGTCACCCTGACGTTCCAGGACCCGCGCGGGGCGGGCATCGCCGTGCGTGCCGCGCAGAAGATGGGCACCAGCGAGGCCCCCGGGCGGCCCGCGGCCGAGGATGTGCGTCGGCTGAAGACGACGCTCCGAGCTCTCGCGAGCGAGACCGACGTGAAGAAGCTGCTCGCGCTGATCGTCGACCAGGTCATCTCCCTGACCGGTGCCGAGCGCGGCTTCCTGATCCTCCGCGGGGCGGGCGGCCGCTTCGAGATGAAAGCGGCGAGGACCCTCGACCTCGAGAACGTGCGGCGTCCGGCCCTGAAGATCAGCCGGGCCGTCGCGGAGGAGGTCGCGCGCACCGGGAAGCCGCTGTTGACGACCAACGCCCAGGCCGACGCCCGGCTTCAGGACTCGAGCAGCGTGTCGGGCATGAACCTGCGCTCGGTGCTCTGTCTCCCGTTGACGTCACGCGGCCGGTCGCTCGGGTTCCTCTACATGGACCATCGCTTCGAGGAGGGCGTGTTCGGCGCTGATGACCTCAAGATCGTCGAAGCGTTCGCCGACCAGGCCGCCGTCGCCCTCGAGGACGCTCGACTCGTCGCCGAGCTGCGCGAGCGGACGGGCGAGCTGGCCAACAGCAAGGCCCGTGTCGAGGAACTGAACCGGCTGCTCGAGCAGCAGGTCGACCGGCAGCGGCGCGAGCTCGACGAGGTGCGGACGCTGCTGCGCGACCGCGGCGATCGCCCGCTGAAGTACGAGTACGAGAGCATCATCGGACGCTCAGCGAGCATGCGCGAGGTGCTCCGACTCGTCGATCACGTGACCGACACCGCGGTGCCGGTTCTGGTTCTCGGCGAGAGCGGCACGGGGAAGGAATTGGTCGCGCGAGCGATCCACGGCAACGGTCCGCGCGCGGAGCGCCCGTTCATCACCGAGAACTGCGCGGCCATCCCGGAGACGCTGCTCGAGAGCGCGCTGTTCGGGCACGTGCGGGGAGCCTTCACCGGGGCCGACAGCGATCGCGCCGGGCTGTTCGAACTCGCCGATCGGGGAACACTCTTCCTCGACGAGATCGGTGAGCTGCCGCTCGCGATGCAGGTCACGCTGTTGCGGGTGCTCGAGAGCGGTGAGTTGCGGCGCGTCGGCGGGAAGGGCACGATCCACGTGGACGTCCGGGTCATCTCCGCCACGAATCGCGATCTGGGCAAGATGGTCGCCGAGGGCGGGTTCCGCGAGGACCTCTACTACCGCATCAACGTGATGCAGGTGCGGCTCCCGCCGCTGCGAGAGCGCCGCGAGGACGTGGCGGATCTGGTCGCGCACTTCCTCGACGAGCTGTCCGCCGAGCCCGGGGCTGAGCGCAAGGGGATCACTGACGAGGCGCTCTCGATCCTGATGGGTTACGCGTGGCCGGGCAACGTACGCCAGCTTCGCAACGAGATCATGCGGGCCGTGGCGCTCTCCGAGCATCTGATCCTGCCCGAGGTCCTCAGCGAGGACGTGCGTCGCCGGAGCGTGCCGGTCGCTGCGTCCACGCTGACGGCGGGTCGCTCGCTGAAGGACATCGTCCAGGAGGCGGTCGACGTGGTGGAGCGCCGCGTGGTCCACGAGGCGCTCGTCCGGTCCGGTTGGCATAAGTCCGATACGGCGCGGCTGCTGCAGGTCTCGCGCCCGACGCTCGACTCGAAGATCAAGCGTCTTGGCATACGGCGACCGGAAGAGTGATTCGTCTTTCCGGGGCGGCATGCGTCCAAGGGACGGTCGGTGCGTGGGACGGTCGGTGCGTGGACAGAGGGGGGGAGAGCTGCGCATGAAGGTCCCGGTTCCGGTGCTCCCGGTGCGAGTCACTGTGCGATTCCCAGTGCGAGTCACAGCGCGAGCTACTGCGCGATTCCTGCTCGGAGCCGCCCTGAGTTCGCTACTCCTCAGCGCGTTGCCCGCGTGCGGCGACGTCCCCTCGCAGGACGTGTCCCTCAGCGACGAGACGATCGCTCCGGCCGCGTGGGAGCTGGAGTGGTCCCCGGACGAGCTCAACATCTGGCGTGACGGGCTCGTTCGCCACCAGTCACACGGTGAGCAGGAGACCGACGTCGGCGATCTGCCCGTGCTTCCCGGGGCTCGCGTCGAGCTCGTGGCGGCGTCTCCGCTCGGTCGGCTCCCGCTGCGCGTCCTGGACTCGGCCACGGTCGGCGACGACGGCCGCTTTCGTCTGGGACCAGGCCCCGACGTGGAGTGGGCTGTGCGCGTGAGCCACCCCGGGCTGACCACTGGTCTCTTCGGGGATGCGCCGTTTGTGCCGGGTGTGCTCAACCTCGCGGTCGAGAGCGGCCTCGAGGTGGGTACCCGGACCGCGCATGCGACGCCGGGGCGCGTCGTGGATGCCGATGGCTCGGGAGTCGCCGGCGTCACGGTACGCGCGTCGTCCCTGGCGTACTTCGAAGAGGTGGTGACGGCCGAAGACGGCTCGTTCACGCTCGGCTGTCCGGACGGGTTCACGCTGGTCGACATCGACGATCCGGCGCACGGGCGAGAGAGGCTGCCCCTCACCGTGCCTCACCAGGGCACGTTCGAGGTGCTGGCGCCGCGTCGGCCGCCGATCTCGGGCCAGGTTGTGCACGCGGTTTCCGGCTCGCCCCTCGCCGGCGCGGTCGTGATGCACTCGTATCACTCCGATCTGCGCACCACGACCGATGCCGACGGCCGCTTCACGCTGGCGGCACCGCGCACCCGTCACGTCGTCGCGTTCGGTCGCGGGATGGGCTGGCGCGCCGCACCACTGGGAGCCCACGACGCCGACATTGTGCTCGCGCTGTCCCCGGCCGCCGGTGTGCGCGGCCACGTCGTCGGCCCGGACGACCAGCCCGTCGAGGGAGCGCGACTCCAAGCGATCATCGTCGGGCACCGGGGTCTCATGGAGATCGTGACCGGGCCCCTCACCGATGCCGACGGCGGCTTCACGTTCGACTGGGTGCCCGAGCCGCCGCGTGGTTCGACGATGCGTCCCATCGTTCTCGCGCGACGACGCGGTCTCGGCATGAGCGCTGGCCTGACAGTCCCGGACGGTGGAGCGGCGGGAGTCACGCTGCGACTCCCAGGAACGCAGACGGTCACCGGGACGTTGAGTCGTGGCTCCGGCGAGACTGTCCCGCACGTCTACGGACGCGCGGAGTGGGAGCCCACCGGCATCGAAGCCGCGTTGGTGCAGGTCCTCGGCGTGCGTACGAGGCGCCTTTGGCGCTCCGATGAGAGCGGTCGCTTCACGGTGCGCGGACTGCCGATGGGGCAGCCGATCGCGCTGTCCGCGACGCTCGACGGCGCCACGGTCGAGTGGGAGCACACGGGGAGTGGCCCCGCGGACCTCGAACTGGCCGGTGGCCACACCGTCACCGGACAGATCGTGGACGCGGCGGGCGAGCATTTGGGCCCCGGGTTCGTCACGGTCAAGGCGTTGGATCACCCGCGCTATCGCGGACTGACGCGCAGCGTCGAGACGGCGGATGGTGCCTTCCGCGTCGAGGACATCCCGTCCGGTACCTACGCCGTGACCGCCGTGGTGGAGGGCTATCTCCTCGCGGGGGCGATGTGCCAGGCGGACGACGCTGACGTGCGGCTGATCGCGCGGCGCTGGGCGACGGTCAACGTGCACACGGAGTTCCCGGAGGGCGCCACCGCAGAGCGGACCGTCGTTCGGCTCCAGGCTCTGGACGACGCGGCCGAGCGCCCTCGCGTCGCGACGGTGCCCGCCGACGGCGATCGCCGCGTACAGGTCACGCGTGTGCGGAGCGGCAGATACCGCGTCGTGGCCGCCGGAGGACGCTGGCGCGGTCGGATCGAAGAGTTGGACGTCGCCGACGGCGCGACGGTGGACGTCACCGTCCCGGTCCGTCGAACGCTGTCGCTCCTGGCGCGGATGCGTGAGGCCGACGGCACCGTGCTCGCCGGTTCGCGCCTGCGTGTCCATCGCGTCGGAGCCGCGAGTGCCGGGGTCGAGACGTTTTGGACGGACGAGGATGGACGCGTCGAAGTCACGGGTCTCGCGCCGGGCGAGTGGGAGATCCGCGCGCTGCTCGACGGGCGCCCGCCGCTCACGCAGCGCGTGACCCTGGGCCGCGAGCCGCCGGGCGAGCTCGAGCTCGAGATCCCTGCGCACGGCGTTCTGCGCGTCCAGTTGACGGGCGACCCGGCCAGTAGCCCGGACGACTTCCACGCCGCGCTCGAGTCGACGGATGGCAAGCCGATCGCCGCGTGGTCGACCGGCGCCTCCCGACTTGCCTCGCGCTTCCGCTTCGACGCCGACGGGCGGCTCGCGCTGCGTGGCGTGCTTGCGGGCTCGGTTGTGCTGCGAATCCGCGGTCCCAGCGGTGACTTGGCCCGGCAAGAGGTGACGGTCCCGGCCGGCGGCGAGGCTGAGCTCGAGCTTCCCTGACCGACCCTGGACCCGCATCAGTTGACCGCAGGGGCGGCGTGCGGAGACCATGGGGCCTGGATCGAGCGACGCCGCAGTCAGGGGATGGGCATGGCCGAGCTGTACTTGCTCTCAGGTGACGGACAGGAACAGGTGGTGCCCCTGCACGGGGACCCCGTCTCGTTCGGTCGGGACACCTCGTGCGACGTCGTGCTCACCGAGGAGATGGCGAGCCGACAGCACTGCACCGTCCGCCCGAATCGTGGGGGCTGGCGCGTCGTCGACGATCAGTCCAGCAACGGCACCTGGCTGGGCGGCCGCCCCGTCCTCTCCGCGCGCCTCCAGCCCGGCGACGAGATCGAGATCGGTCACACCGTCATCGTGTACTCCGGCGATGCGGAGGCGGCGGCGATGTCGCCGCGCCCGAAGCGCCGCAAGACCAAGCAGGTCTCGTGGGGTCTGCTCGTCGTGCCGGTCGTGCTCCTCGCGGCGTCCTACCTCGGTGTCGGGGCGTACGCCGCCGGCGAGCGCGAGTCGCAGAACCGCTCGTGGACGGCGACGGCTCGCGCGACGATCGAGCGCGCCGATCTGGCCGACGACGCGAAGGCGCGGCGGGCCATCCTCGACGAGACGCTGCGCGCGCTCCCGGACAACGCGGCGACGGCTCAGCGGCTGCTGCGCGCCGCGAAACTGGCCGAGCCAGATCGAAACGACGCCGACGACGACTCCTGGCGCGGCGACCTCGCGCAACTCGAAGGCGGATGGCAGGGCCTGTCGATGGCCCAGCGTCGGGGACGCCTGGCGGATCTCCTCGACCGACACTTCGAGGAGCCCGACGCCTCGGCCATCATCACGCGGCTGCTCTTGCGGCTCGCCGGTGATCGATCGCGCGAGGCCGACGACGACCGGGAGCGCACGCTGCGCGAGGCCGACACGGCGACCGAACAGGGACGGCTGGGCGAGGCCCTCGATCTCCTGAACGGCTGGTTGCTTCGCACGCCGTCCCTCACGCCGGACGACGAGCGGACGGTCGCGGAGCGCCTCCACACCATCACCGATCGCGCCGAGGACGCCGCGCGCTCCGCTCTGCAGGGAGCCGAGAAGCTGGCAGGCGACGGCAAGAAGGACGCTGCCGGTCCGCACCTCGAGAGCGCCGTGACCCGTCTCCGCGGAACGGGCTGGGACGCCTGGCTGTCCGCGCGCGCCGTGCGCTACGGCGACGTTCCGGGCCTCGCGTCCGTCGATCTCGGGGGGAAGGGCGACGCGGCGACGGGGGCACGTGAGCGCACGATCGCGCTTCGCGCGCTGGCAGCGGCCGAGGAGATGACGCGCCTGCGTCGCTTCGATGACGCCGCGACGAAACTCGACCAGGCTCTCACCAAGCTCGAGGACGCGACGCTGCGCAACGACCTCCAGGATCGGCTCGCCGACGTGCGTGCCGAGGCCGCGGTTCTGCGAACGGTGCTGGGACAGGTCAAGAGCGTCCCCAATCGGTTTTCGCCGCTGAAGATCGACGGTGTCGCCTGGCGTGTGAACGGCGCCACGGACGACGGCCTACTGCTCTCGCGCAAGGACGACTCCGTGGTGCGGACCGTGGCGCAACTGCCCGGCGATGCGCTGACGTTCCTCTGCCGCAAGGCGAGCCTCCAGCAGTCGGACCTGGTTCCGGCGGCGCTGCTCGCATGGGATATGGGCGACCAGCCGACGTACACGCACTTCATGCGCAGCGCGCTCGGCGTCGAGGACGACGAGACCCGCACGTCCATCTCCACGGTGCACGCCCGCCTGCACGGTCGCTCGCTCCCGGCCGGCGGCTACGTACCGCACCCCGAGATCGACGATCGCATCATCACGTGGGACGAGTGGAAGGCGATCCAGAACGCTGAGAAGATCGGCGAGTACACGGCGCAACTCGCGAAGCTCGTCGAGCGCATCGAGGACTCGAAGGCCGCGAAGCAGATCGCGAAGGTGCGCAAGGCGTATCGCCGGCTCGAGGACGCGCGCGACTTCGCGCTCGAGCTGATCTTCGACACGGAGAAGTACTTCTATCCGTACCAGGATCGGATGCGGGAGTACGCGCCGGTTGAGAAAGAGGTGTCCGGACGCGTCAGCAAAGTGCGCGAGGCCTGGGCGAGCAACGTGCGCGCCAAGCCGAAGAACGACCGCGGCATGAGCGACTGGATTGACAAGGCTGAGGATCTCCAGGTCGAGATCGACTACCTGGGCGGCGACAGCATGCCGTTCATGGATCGCATCGAGGCCATCACGCGCTACTTGGATCGCGACCTGAACGTGCAGAACTGGTTCGAGTCACGGGCCGACCTGCAGATGCTCGAGTACAACGACCGGGTCATGGAGTCGAACCTGACAGCCGCGCCGAAGGCGTTGAAGACGGAGCGCGAGCAGGTCCGGATCACCAACGCGTACCGGATCATGTTCGGCCATCGCACGGCCGTGAAGATCAACGCCGAACTCACGATGTCGGCTCGCGGCCACTCGCAGGACATGGCACGCCTGGGCTTCTTCGCTCACGACTCGCCGGTGCCCGGCAAGCACAAGCTGCAGGACCGCGTTCGTCTCGCGAACTACCCGATGATGGGCACGGGCGAGAACATCCACCGGGGTTCCGGCAGCCCGCAGGGCGCTCACAACGGGTGGGAGCACTCCTCGGGTCACCACCGCAACCTGCTCGACAAGCCGTGGCGCGAGATGGGCACCGGGCACAGCGGTCGCCACTGGACGCAGAACTTCGGCTTCCGCGCGACGGACCCCTTCTAGGCTCGCACGCGTCGTCGACCCGAACACGAGGGCTCTGCCATTCCCAAGCTGCTGATCTCCACCACCCAGGGTGAGCGCGTCGTCGACGTGCTTCAGGAATCGATCATCGGGTCCGACGCCGCGTGCGGCGTGCACGTCCCGGATGCGTCGGTCTCGGATGAGCACTGCAAGCTCCAGCCCGTGATGGGCGCCTGGAAGATCGTCGATCTCGAGAGCGACGCCGGCACGCGCGTGAACGGCAAGTACGTCAACCAGAAGCCGCTCTTCGGCGGTGACGTCATCGAACTCGGCGAGGTCCGCATCGTCTTCGAGGAGGACCCGCGAGGGACCGCGCCTCCTCCGGTCGCCGTGCCCGCCGTCTCGTCCGCACCGCAGCGTGGCGGGCGACGCGCCGCGCCGGCACGCGGAGCAGCACGTTCGGCCCAGCCCTCGCGTCCGGCTCAGCCCGCGCGTCGCAAGGCGGCGCCCCAACGCGGTGCGCCGACCGCTCGCGGTGGGGGAAGCCGACGCCCGCGCGACGACTTCGACGACGACTTCCAGGAGGAGCGCCGCTCGTCGTATCGACGCCGCAAGAAGTCCGACGCGGGCGTCACGGTCGCCATGATCATCGGCGTCGTCGTGATCCTGTTCGGCGGCGCGTGGATGATGATGTCCGACGATGCGTCGCACAACGAGCACGTCCTCATGAAGATGCAATCGCTCACCTCGAACTTCGAGTGGCAGAAGGTGGTCGACGAGGCAAACACGGCCGACGCCTCCGAGAAGCAGTACTACCCGCGCATCGCGAAGCTCCGCGACGACGCGCAGCGCAATCTGAAGATGGACAGCGCGCGCGGGCGCATCGGCGAGTCGATCACGGCGTGGAATGCCGTGCGTCTCTGGCTGCAAGAGGACAACTGGAAGAACCACGACGCCTACGTGCGCCGCATCGACGCGTTCCTCGGGGAGTTCGGCGCTGTCGGCGGAGCCTCCGTCGATCTCGCGCGTTCGGAGCGGGCGCGCGTCACCGGCGCGAGCGGCGCGGGCGAGCCCAAAGGGGCGCAGGATGCCTGGGCGCGTCTGCAAACCGACCTGAAGGCGCTGAAGAGCAACGGTCAGTTCGGTACGGCCATCGAGAAGACGACCGAGTTCCGCACGAAGTGGGGCACGCAGGCCCCGATCCTGCGGCGTGACGCCGATCAGCTCGAAACCCAGCTCAAGAAGGACGCCGGCAAGTGGCTGGCGATTCACATCTCCCGCGCCCAGACGAAGCTCGACGAGGGCTCGCCCTACCAGGCGCGCAAGGTCCTCGAGAAGGCCGCCAAGACGATCGGCATCCCGGAACTCGAAGAGCGCGCCTTCGAGGCGATGCGCCGCCTCCTCCCCGACGAGTAGTCCGGGCCAGCAGCCTGTCGGAGTCTCGGCGTCGCCGTGTGGGAGACCGTCGGAGCGACAGGCTGCTAGTTAGAACGCCCGCGTCGGCGCGTGGCGCCGCAGGCGGCCCGCCCGCACCGAAACTCGCCGCCGCTCGCCAGCCAGTCGGCCTATGGCTAGCCGGCTGTCGCGCCAACTGGCGTGGCCTGTCGAGGCCGAAACTCCGACAGCCGGCTAGCCCATGCCGCACGCGTCGCGGGCGCGGTCGGTGACGGTCCGCGCCACCGCTCGCGCGCGCTTCGCACCGTCGCGCAGGACGTCGTCGACGTAGTCCGGATCCGCGAGCAACTCGTTGCGCTTCTCGACCGCCGGACCGAACCGTTCCTCGATCTTCTCGAGGAGGGCCTTCTTCGCGGCGCCGTACCCGAGGCCGCCCGCGCGATAGCGCGCGGCCATCGCCTCGCGCTCGTCGGCATCGACGAAGAGCGAGAAGAGCTGGAACACGGTGCAGCCGTCCGGGTCCTTCGGATCCTCCATCGGCGTGGAGTCCGTCTTGATACCCATCACGACCTTCTTCAGCGGATTGCCCGTCGCAAAGATCGGGATGCCATTGCCGTAGCTCTTGGACATCTTCTCGCCGTCCACGCCCGGTACGATGGGGGCCTCGTTCAGCTGCGCTTCCGGCAGTTTGAAGACCTCACCGTAGAGGTGGTTGAACGTGCCCGCGATGTCGCGCGTGATCTCGATGTGCTGCACCTGGTCGGAGCCGACCGGCACGCGGTCGGAGTCGTACGCCAGGATGTCCGCCGCCTGCAGCGCGGGGTAGGTGAAGAGACCCACCGACGCACCCAGGCCGCGCGCCACCTTGTCCTTGTAGGACACGGCGCGCTCGAGCAGACCCATGGGGGTGACGGTCATCAGGAGCCACGCGAGCTCGGTCACCTCGGGCACGTCCGACTGACGGAACAGCGCGGAGCGCGCGGGATCGAGCCCGAGCGCGAGGTAGGTAACGGCCACGTCGCGCACGTTCGCCGCCATCACCTCGCGATCACGGATGGTCGTGAGCGCGTGGTAGTTGGCGATGAAGTAGTACGAGTCACCCGCCGACTGGTTGGCGAGGTGCTGCACGATGGCGCCGAAGTAGTTGCCAAGGTGCAGCGTGCCCGAGGGCTGGATGCCGGACAGATAGCGAAGCGTGGACATGGCAGGGATCTTACGGAGTAGGCGCCGATTCCCCGGAGTTCGACGGCGCCGCTCGTTGTGGCGGAGACTCAGTCGCTCCGCAACGAGCTCAACCGAGTTGCGCGTCCCACGCGGCCACCACCGTGTGTCCCGGCGCGGATTCACGAGGCCTATCCGCGCGGTCAGACCGGGCCGTCGCGCCACGACCGGCAGGCGTCTGCGACTGAGCTGCCGTGCGGTGATCTTCTCGTTGGCCTTGTGCCGGGTCGGAGCGAGCATCGGCGGGTTGGGCGCAGTAGCTGCGCCCGAAGCCCCATGCGACATCTCGCCCTCCTCCTCCAGCGATTGAGTCAGAGCCTGAAGCGACGCTCGCGCGCCTTCATGGTGGGCATCGCCGTGCTCATCGGACTGGCCGGGGGTCTCGGGTCGGTTGGCTTCCGGGAGTTCTTCTTCGCGCTCCGCAACCTGTTCTGGGGCACGGACGCGTACTCGATGTCGTGGATCGAGCAGCTGCCCTGGTACTGGGTCGTCGGCATCCCCACGATCGGCGCTCTGGTTGTCGGTGTGATCGGCAAGCTTGGCGGGCCGCAGATCGTCGGCCACGGCGTCCCCGAGGTGATGGAGGCTGTCGCCGTCAAGCAGAGCCGCATCCCACCGCAGATCATCGCCACGAAGGCGCTCTCTGCCGGGATCTGCGTCGCCTCCGGCGGCTCGGTGGGCCACGAGGGCCCAATCGTGCAGATCGGCGCGGCGATCGGTTCGCTCGGCGCGCAGATCTTCCGCATGAGCCCGCGCCGCGCCCGGACGCTGGTCGGGTGCGGCGCTGCGGCAGGCATCGCGGCGACATTCAATGCTCCGGTGGCCGGTGCGCTGTTCGCCGTCGAGGTGATCCTCGGCGACTTCGGGGTCCCGCAGTTCTCGCCGATCGTGATCTCGTCGGTGGTGGCCACGGTCGTGAGCCACCACTTCCTGGGTGACGAGCCCGTCTTCGCGATTCCGGACTACGCGATGTCCAATCCGCTGGAGTTGTTGGCGTACGCCGTCCTGGGCCTCGTCGCCGCCATGCTGGCCGTCGCGTTCCAGCGATTGCTGATCGCGTCCGAAGACCGACTGGGCGCGATCAAGCAGCCGTTGCCGCTGAAGGCGGCCGTAGGGGGTCTGTTCGTCGGGTGTGTGGCGCTCGCGTTCCCCAACGTTCTCGGCGTCGGGTACGAGACCATCGATTCCGCCCTGCGCGGCGAACTCGCGATCGGGATGCTCGTGACGCTGTTGGTGCTCAAGCTGGTGTGCACGTGCGTGACACTCGGCTCCGGCGGCTCCGGGGGCATCCTGGCGCCGTCGCTGTTCCTCGGCGCGATGGCGGGCGGTGGCGTCGGTGCGACGGCTGGCTGGCTGTTCCCGGGCGCGGTGGGGCAAACCGGCGCGTATGCGCTCGTCGGAACGGGAGCCGTCGTCGCCGCAGCGACGCAGGCGCCGCTCACTGCGATCGTGATGCTGTTCGAACTGACCGGGAACTACCACATCATCCTGCCGCTGATGGTGTCGTGCTTCCTCGGCAGCCTGCTCGCGGCGAAGTTCTCGCCCGAGTCGATCTACACGGCAAAGCTCGTGCGGCGCGGGATCCGCGTGCGTGCGGGTCGCGACGTCAACGTGTTGCGCAACGTGGGTGTGACCGAGGTGCTGCAACGGGAGGTCGGCGTCATTCGGCCGTCCGCGAGCCTGCGCGAAACTCTCGACCGCGTGATGTGCGCACCGGAGAACTGCCTCTACGTCGTCGACGATGACGGGCGGTACCACGGCGCGATCGCGTTGCGGGACCTGCAGCCGATGCTCGACGACGTCGACGGGTTGAGTGGGGCCATCGTCGCCTTGGACGTCGCGCGGATGGACCTGCCGTGGGTGCACTTGACCGACGGGCTCGATGCCGCTCTCGATCGTCTGGCGCTGAGCTATCGCGACGAGTTGCCCGTGCTGGAGGAGATCCCCGCGGAAGGCGAATCGCCCGCGCGTGGTGGCGGCCGGCTTCGCCTCGTGGGCGCCGTGTCCGTCGGTGACGTGCTCAGGCGCTACCGGCGCGAGCTGTTCAAGCACGACCTCGTCGCGCAGGTTGCCACGCCGATGTCGAGCGCCGGCGACGAGTCGGTTCTCGTGCGAGTCGGCGACTTCGTGCTTGCCGAGGTCCCTGCGCCGCAGAAGTTCTGGGGCCTGACGCTTCGCGAACTGGACGTCGGCCACCGCCTCGGCGTCAACGTCCTGCTGGTGCGGCCTGACGACGGGGACGGCGAGGTCTCCTGCGCGGACCCCACTCTCGCATCGGGAGACACCGTCGTGCGCGAGTCGGACCGCCTCCTCGTCTTCGGCACATGGAAGAGCGTCGAGCGCGTGCGCTGAGCCAGCCCGCGCGCGGTCCTGAATTCCGTATCCGGGATCGCCGAACCGGCTTACTCGATCACCCGGCGCTGCAGGTTCTGATTGCGGACGAACTGCGCGTGAGCGGGTGTGAACGCTTCGGTCCGCGTGACGTCGACCTCGAGAAGAGCGGGCATCTTGCCCATCGGCTCGACGGCCTGCTCGGCGAGCTGCTTGCAGTCCGTGAGGTTGAGTCGCCGCAGGTGCGACAGAGTCGCCAGGTGCGCGAGACCCGAGCCGGTGAGCGCGGTGTTGGTGAGGTTCAACGTCTCGAGCTGAGCCAGCTTCCCCAGGGCTGCAAGCGCGGCGTCGTCCATGCCGTCGCAGTTGAGGATCGTGACGTGTTGCAGCCCTGCGGCCGACGGGAGGACCTCGACTCCCGCTCCGCCGAGATTGTTGCAGCCGACGAGGGTGAGGCGACGCAGCTTGGGCAGCGACGCGACGTGCTTCAGTCCCGCGGGCAGGAGGCTCTTCTGGATGAAGAACTCCACGTGCTCGAGTGCAGGCAGTTCCTTCAAGGCGACGAGACCCGCCTCCGTCACGCCGGCGCTGCCGCCCAGCCGGAGCTCGGCCAGCTCGGTGCTCCCGGCGAGCGAGGTGAGAGTGGCGTCGGTGATCTGACCGCAGAGGCGCAGGTCCAGACCGATCAGCCTCGGGCGATCCACGATGGCCGACACGTCGGCATCGGTGAGTCGCGGGCAACCCATCAGACCGAAGTTCTCCAGCGTCTTGCTGCGCGCTAGGGCGGCGAAGCCCGGGCGTGAATCCGTCCTGTAGGTCCTGGATCCAAGCAGGCCCATGACGTATCCTATGGTCTGAACACGACTTACGTCGAAACCAGAGGAGGCACGCCATGGGCCGCGAGGGAATCGTAGAGAAGCTGACAGATCGCTGCA
>JAJFFG010000094.1 GCA_021776825.1 Planctomycetota bacterium | reverse complement strand
CGACTTCCTGCGTCGGTTGCTCCGCCGCATCGCCAGGACGCTTGAGCGCCCCCGTCCCGGACGATCGGCGCCGCGGCGGTCCTACCTACCACGGCCCAAGTGGACGCCCGCTGGGCGGCGAGGTAGAGGTTGATGGCATTGAGAAGCGCCTACGCGTCGGGGTGCTTCTGTTGCAGCCCATTCAGAGTCGCGATGGGACCGATGCGATACGATGCCGACACCGTCGGGCCAGCCTCGACCGTTCCGCGTCTCGCGAGGTGTCCATGAAACTCCATGCCGTGGATTGCTTCTGTGGCGCAGGTGGCATGACTCAAGGTCTGCGCGACGCTGGCATCGACGTGGTGCTCGGCATCGATATCGATGGCCGCGCCGGGGCCACCTACGAGGCCAACCACGGTCGAACCACGGCCTTCCTCAAGGCGGATATCCGAACGGTGCGCGTCGAGGACGTGCGACGGCGTCTCCAGGGACGCCCCGCATCCGACCTAGTGCTCGCAGGCTGTAGCCCGTGCCAATTCTGGAGCAAGATGCATACGCTGCGGGAGAAGTCAGAGCAGGGGAGCCGTCTTCTTCTCGACTTCGCGCGTCTGGTCGAAGCGCTTCGGCCTGGGTACGTCGTCGTCGAGAACGTCCCAGGGCTCGCGCGGCACGGCCACGAGGTGCTCGAGACTTTCTCCCGAGATCTCCAATCGTGGGGCTACCAGGGGCTGGCCTCTGGAACCGTGTCGTGCGCGAAGTACGGGGTGCCACAGACCAGGGAGCGCTTTCTGCTTCTCGCCTCCCGACGCCACGCTTCGATCACTCTCCCGCCGCACGCCACCGACGATCCGACAACCGTTCGAGACGTTCTCGGATCGAAGAACGGGTTCGCCCGCCTGGAGGCGGGGCAGCGGTGCCCGGAAGACAGCTTCCACTACGCATCCGCGCTCAGTCCAAGCAACCTCGATCGGATACGGATGACGCCGCACGACGGCGGCGATCGTCAGGCGTGGAGCAGCACCGATCTCCAGATCCCCGCCTACGTCGGGCGAGATGAGGCGTTCCGGAACGTCTACGGCCGCATGTGGTGGGACCGGCCAGCACCGACACTCACAACTCGCTTCAACAGCCTGTCGAACGGTCGCTTCGGACATCCCCAGGAGGATCGCGCGCTCAGTCTTCGCGAGGGAGCCGCACTCCAGACGTTTCCCCGAGACTACGAGTTCGTCGGCACGATCAAGGAGACGAGCCGGCAGATCGGAAACGCGGTCCCGCCAGCGCTCGCCCGAGCCGTGGGGAGCCACCTCCGGGAACTGGCGCGTTCAGACCAGGCCTCGCGGGTGGCGGGCTAGCTATGGCACGCTTCCGCACACGGGCCCGCACGGTAGACCTTTTGGGCCGCCAACAGATCGCAGGAATCCCCACCGCGGTCCACGAGCTCTTCAAGAACGCGCACGATGCGTACGCTAATCATGTAGAGGTCGATGTGTTCGACAGCGACGGCCTCTTCGTTCTACGCGATGACGGCGTCGGCATGACGCGCGCGGAGTTCGAAGAGAGATGGCTTGTGGTCGGGACCGAGAGCAAGGTGAAGAACCGGCGCCTCCCACCTCCGCCTGTGGACACGCGCAAGGCGACGCGCCCGATCCTGGGAGAGAAGGGCATCGGGCGGCTTGCGATCGGGATTGTAGGCAACCCACTTCTCATTCTCAGTCGCGCCGTGCGCGACGGTGTGGTGCACCCGTTGATGGCGGCATTCCTACACTGGGAGGTGTTCGCCCTCCCGGGAGTCGATCTGGACCAGATCGACGTCCCAATCGAGGAGGTCGGCGTTGGACAGCCGGTGGACCGGGAACTCGTCCAGAGACTGGTTGCTCGCTTTCGCGCATGCGTGACGGAACTGGCGGACCGCCAGCAGGTGGAAGGTGAGACGCTCGCGGAGATCCTGCGCGACCTGGATCGCTTCGATTTCGATCCGTGGGAACACGAAGCGAGCCTTCCGGGTAGCGACACGCTTCGCCTGGCACGCGGCGACGGCGGAACGCAGTTCTGGGTCTTCCCGGCCGATTCAATGATCCGCGCTGACCTGGACCTTGACGGCGGCGTGTCACCCATGGCGCGCCAACTTCAGGGCTTCGCTAACACGATGACGCCGGCCGCCGACCCGCCGATCCTCCGAATCGCCTGCCGACATCACAAGAGCACGACCGTGATCGACGATGTGGTAGGGCCAGGCCGCTTCTTCGAGCCCGGCGAGATGCTGAATGCTGACCACTACATCAGCGGGGAGGTAGACGCGTTCGGCACGTTCCACGGCGCGGTGTCCGTCTTTGGCGAGGCGGTCAAGCACACGATCGTCTTGCCCGGTCGCCGGCGGCGCACCAAGTGCGGCGCGTTCGAAGCGCACCTTGCCATCATACAAGGCGCAAAGAGAGAGACCACGCTGCCGGACGCAGATTGGGAGTTGTTCCGACAGAAGGCCGATGCGTTCGGCGGAATGTACGTCTACTTGGACGGCATCCGGGTGTTGCCGTATGGCAACCCGGACTTTGACTGGCTTCACATCGAGGAGAGGCGCTCCAAGAGCGCGAGCTACTACTTCTTCTCACACCGACGCATGTGCGGTGCGGTTCTGTTGAGCCGGCGGGAGAACGGCGACCTTGACGAGAAAGCGGGACGCGAGGGCTTCATCCGCAATGTGGCCTACCGGGATCTCCGACTCGTAATGGAGAACATGCTGGACCAACTCGCAGCTGACTTCTTTCGAAAAGACGCGCGATTCGGCGAGCGGTACGAGGCGGCCAAGGCCGAGAGTCGGCATCGCAATGAGGCGAGCGCCGCGCGAGAGAGGACCCGGTCCGAACGGAAGAAGAAGTTGCAAGGGGCACTCACCGCGTTCGATACCTGGGTCGAGTCCGGGGCGCCGGGGGCCGAAGCTGCAGAACTCAGAGAGTCCTTCGAGAAGCAGATGGAAGACGTGCTATCTCTCACCACCGACGAGCGGAGACCCGGAGTCTTGGGATTGACTCGAGCCGCCGTGGATGCCGTTGAGGAACTCGTTGGACAGCACATTGTACGCCGTCCCCGGATTGGGCTGACGAAAGCGCTTGAGCGACAATGGGAGCGCTATCACGGACGTCGCGAACAACTTGAGGACGAGGTCTTCCAGCCTCTCCGGCGCGAGTTAGATCGCCTGGTGAGGGACGCGATCGAGATCGCTGACGTTGACATCGACGTCATGGAGCAGTTGCACGAGAACGTGGCTCAGGATCTGAAGCTTGCCAGCGAGCGAAGCAGCGACAGGAATCGGGCTCTTCGTGATGCGCTCGCCGCGACGATCGACAGACTTGGGAGATGGCGCACCGCGAGTTTTGGATCGCTCCAGATGGGGCTGCGGGAGGTAGAGAGCGAGCTCGGCAAGCTTCCAATACTTGCGGAGGAACTCACTGAACGCCGAGTCGCCGAGACACGCCGCATCCACGTGCTCGTAGAGAGTTTCCTCACGCCCGCTACAAGCCTCCTGGAGCAGCTTGAGGCGTTGTCTCCGAATCCAGATGCCAGCCTCGCCGAGCAACTCGCTGCCGTAGAACAGTCGCAGATCGAGCTCCGTGAGCAACTCGACGAAGAGTTGGAGTCAGCTCAATTGGGGATGGCCATCGCCGTAATCTCCCACGAGTTTGACCACCTCGTGCGCGACCTGCGGGCGAACATCCAGGGATTGGGGCGTTGGGGGGAGGCGAACCCTGAGCTCCGCGGCCTCGTGAGCGAGTTGCGAAACGGCTTCGAGCACCTGGACGGCTACCTCACGCTCTTCACGCCGCTGCGCCGCCGTCTCTACCGAAAACGCCAGTTACTCAAGGGGAGGGAGATCGAGGGGTACGTGCTCCGCTTGTTCGGAACCCGGTTGGAGCAATGCAGAATCAAGTTCGTTGCGACGGACGCGTTCCGTGACCTGACCTTCTGGGGTTTCCCTTCCACCTACTACGCGGTCTTTGTGAACCTCGTCGACAATGCGCTGTTCTGGCTGCGGGGTGTCACGGGTGGCCGTGTCGAGCTCGACACCACGGCGCAATCTCTCGTCGTCCGAGACAACGGGCCGGGTGTCGCGAGTGACGACCTGGAATGGGTGTTCGGTCGGGGCCACTCCAGCAAGCCGGGGGGACGTGGATTGGGGCTGACGATCTCACGAGATCTTTTGCGGCGGGAAGGGGGCGAGTTGCGGGCGGTACCCAATGCAGAGGGAGCCTGTTTCGAGATTCGCCTTCCAACTGACGCGCTCGTGTCCGAGGAGTAGAGAATGTCGTGGGATGGAGAGTTCGCGGAGGCGAGCACAGCGGCCGCGGCCGCGTTCGTGAGAACGGTCGTCGTCGTGGATGACTACTTCAACTACAAGCGAGTTGTCGAGCCCGGCTTGGCGGCGATGGTTCCCGCGGCGATCAAGAGCCCGGGGAGGCCCCCGATCGCGCCGCTGCCGCCCGCCGACCCCGCCCGGGCCGAGCCCGCCGAGCCCGCTGTGCCCGACAAGGCCCGCGCACCCGAGGAGCCCCCTACCCACCAGCTGGATCACGAAGCCCTTGTCGCGGCTTTCGCTGAGCGCGGGATCGCGTGCAGCCTACTTGACTCGCGCGCGGAGCGGGACACGGACGAGTTGAGGAGACAGACGGACGTCTTCGCCAGGAGGACCGATATTCTGATCCTCGACTGGGCGCGGCAGAGCGACAGTGGTGACTTCGCCGTGTCGGTGCTGAAGGGCCTCGCGGCATCTTCACGCAGACTTCTTGTCGTCATCTACACCGGCTCATCGGCGACGGAGCGGAGTGAAGTTCTAGGTGGGCTCACTCGGGCTGGCGGTGACGTGAATGACGCGAACTGCCGGGCGACGTTCCACGGCGGAGTTCTCACGGTCGTGGTCATCCAGAAGCGCGAGGCGCTCGGCGATTCGTTCTACGCGAAGAGCAAGGTCCCCGAGGAGGAGCTTCCCGCCACCGTTCTTCGATTGTTCGGCGAGATCAACGGAGGCTTGTTGGCCAACGCCGCCATGCACGGACTAGGAGCGATCCGGGACAGGACCCACGCGGTGCTGGACGCCTTCGGCCAGGACGTCGATGGCGCGTACGTCATGCATCGGGCGCTGTCGCTTCCCCGCTCGGGGGCGGAGGAACAGGTGGAAGCCCTCCTCGGCGACTCCGTGCTGGACCAACTCCGCGAACGCGCGATCCGGGGGCATGTCTCCGACGCCAGCGTGGCCGTCTGGTTCGATCACCAAGAGGGCATGAGTGACGCCCTCTTGGAACTCGGGCTCCCCGTCCAGGCTCTCGTCAAGGGGTGCGAGAGTCTCACGAAGAGGGAGAACAAGGAGTTCACCCGCGCGGTCGATCAACTCCTGCGGAAGTTGCATCCTAGGACGAACGACGCCGACGCATGTAAGGCTCGCTTCGCGGACTTGGTGTACTGCGGTCACCCTGGGGAGCTACCAAGCCTGGTCGCAGGAGTCGTCGTACGCAGGGGAGGCGAGTACCTAGTCTGCGTGATGCCGTCGTGCGACGCCGAACGCGTTCCGGAGGACGGGCTCTGGTTTCCGTTCGTTCCGGCCAGCGCGAACTCAACGGCGACGTCGGGGCGCCGCTCCGTGCGCGCGGGAGGAGTCGAACTCTCGATTGACCCGGTGGTGAGGTCGCTCCGTTCATTTCGATTCAAGAGTAGCCGTCCCGGGACGCCAGTTCGCCCGACGTCGAGGAACAACCGCCTCGTCTACGAAGCCGAAGGCGGAGACCAGTTGTTCGAGTTCGTCGCTCGCCTCCGGCCTATGATCGCCTTGGATCTCGTCAGTCGAGTGAGCCAGAGTCTGGGTCGCGTGGGGATGATGGAATCCGAGTTCATCCGCCTCCTAGGGAAATGATCAGGTTGGGCGTCCGCGCCAGATCTGGACCGGCAACGTCGGGCTCGACCGCGACACGCTCGAGGCACACACCGCCCTCTGATGTGCCGTGATGCGAGCCTCCCGAGCAGTGTTTCGGTCTGAGACGCGCTGGAAGTCGGGACGGCGGAACCGTCGTCAACAACTCGGCTCCGGCCATGGCCCACCACCGCCTCTCACCCAGCCCCCAGGATATCCCGCACGATCTTCAGATGATGTCGTGTGTGGACACCCGCGAAGCGCAGCCAGTCGCATGCGGTGAACGCGCCGAGCAACGGATGTCGCGCGACGCACTCCGCGGTGTCCAACGCCAAAGAACGATCGGCGAGCGCACCGCATTCCACGCGTAGCCCGGCCAGCCGGTTCGCCAGCCGATCGAGGTCCGGCTCATCCTCCGGAACGACGACCTGCGGGGCCTTGCCCTTCCCGCGTGGGATCCAGCCGGTCACGAGGATCACGCGGCCGATGAACTTCGTCTTCCCCGCGCTCGCCGCGTCCTCGCCCTCGCCGTGAGAGACCTGCGACGCGAAGTTCAGGCAGTACTTCGCGGCCTCGACGATGTGGTCGAGCTGCTGGGCGACCGACCAGCGCGAGATCGCGTCGGCGCGCCGAAGCAACCGCGCCTCGCCCTGACTTGCCAAGGACTCGCACGCTGCGAGCGACGACGCGAATGAGTTCAGGTGACGTTCGGCTCGGGGCATGTCGAGAACTCCTAGAGACGCTCGACGGTATCACCGGGGACCCAGCCCTGTTTGCCATCGGGCAGCAGCAGCTCCGTCCACCCGGCACGCTCCTCGACGATGCGCACCTCGGCCCCTGCGTGGAGCGGGTTCTCGTACCGCGCGGGGTACGTCTCGCCGTCGCCTGTCCGCAGAACGACCTCGTCCGCGAGCACGACGGCGCCATCACGTCGAGCCCGCTCAGACGCCTCGACAACCGCCGAGATCCCGACCGCGAGGGCGATGACTACCGCCACGACGCCGCCGCGCACGAGACCGCGGGTCGCCGCGGTCGAGCGAACGAGCAACGCCGCAGCCAGCGCCAACAGACCGGCCGCCCAGGCAGCCAGGGACAGCGTCGTCTTCGCGCGGATCGAGAGCCCGCGGTGCCAGAACGCGATCGTCTCGATCACCGCCCGACCGGCGTCACCGTCGAGCTGGTCGCGACGTCGCGCGCGGGCCGTCTCGAGGTTGGCCTCGATGCGCGCATCTCCGGGGCGCACGAGCAAGCCGCGGCGGTAGTGCAGGATCGCCAGTCCGTCGTTGCCGGCGAGATACCACGCGTTCGCGGCGTTGAACTCCAGCGCACCGTTCGGCGGGCCGCTGGCGAGCGCCTGCTCGTAGAGGGCGGCCGCCTCGCCGAACGCCCGCGTCCGCGCCTCGGAGCCCTCGGTCGACTCGGCGATGCGGAACGCGGTGGTCGCCACGGCGACGAGCGGGCCGCGATCCTCGGGCCCCACGCCCACGTCAGTGTCCTGCGCAATCGCCAACGACGTGAGCGCCGCGAGCAGCAGCGCGATCAGAAGAGTGAAGCGTCTCACAGCCGCTCCGCCTCCAGCGCGCGTAGCCATCCCGGAGCGGCGTCCAGCAACTCGCCGATCGCCGCCGCCTCGCCGCCGTAGCGCCACGCCTCACACGCTTCGAGCATTGCGACGACCTCGGCTGCGGCGGGGACACCGCGGCCACCGATCCGCCGTTCGACATCTGCCGCCGTCAGGCCGCCGGCGGGGACACCGGCACGATCAGCGACGTAGCCGGCCAGCGCGCCGTGCAGCGCCGCCGCCGCGCCGGACGCGTCCCCGGAGGTGAGCCGCTCGCGAGCCCGCTCGACAGACGCCAACGCACTCGCGAACGCGGCCTTCGCACGACGCAGCGCGGGATCGGCATCGAGACGACGTCGCCGCCACGCCACCACTGCGGCTCCGACGAGAACGAAGGGTGGCCCCAGCAGCGCGAGCCAAGCCCAGACGCCCGCGAACGGCCGGAACCCCTCGTCGCGCAGCGTCTCGATGACGCCGTAGTTACCGAGGAGACCTCCGCGGACCTCCTCGCCGGGGGAACTCGTGCGCGACGTCAACGGACCCACGCCGACGATCTCCGACGTGCCGACAGCGAGGGCCTCCTCGACCTCGATCGGGAAGGCCTCCGTCGTCCGCACCACAAACTCGCCGGCCGATGGGTCGAACATCGCCACCTGGATCGGCGGGACCTCCGCGATGCCGGCGCGGCGCGGGCGCAGGGTGAATTCGAACACCTTGATCTCGCGCTCGACGCGCGCCGTACCGGCTCCCGCGACCGCGAAGTCGGCGACGAGGTCCTGCTGCTGATTGAGGCGCGGCGCGGTGATGCGCTCGACGAGACCCAGGCCGGCGATCTGGACACGGAGCGTGATCGGATCTCCGACCTTCACGCGTGTCGGGGAGATCTCGCCCTTCACCTGGAACTGGCCGACGGCGTGGGAGTACGTCGGGGGCCGCCCCTCGGTCGGGACCGGGAGCACCTCGAGCGAGATCGGCTCGTGCGCCACGAACACGCTCTCGGTCGCGCCCGGCTGCAGTCGGCCACCGACCTCGCGGACCGACGTCACCAGGTCACCGGCCAGCGAGGAGACCGGCAACTCGATCGTCCCCGGCTCGAGAGGCACAAAGCGCTTACGCACGACGTACTCGTGGAACACGCGTCCAGACTCGTGCCGCGTCGAGCGCTTCAGTCGGAACCGCACGGCCCGGGCCTCGCCCCACACGCTCCGCTCGGCCAGGCCGTTGACGCGGAACCCGCCCTCGCGGCGACCCGCGCGCAGCGAGTCGACGAATGCCTGGAAGTCGCCTGTCGTGAACCCGCTCAGCTCGCGGAACCACGGCACGCGGAGCTCGGGCGGGCGGTCGCCGAGCCACGGGTCGCCCTCGTACCAGTCCTCGCCGTGTTGCGCACGCTGGAGCACCGCGCGGAGGACGAGCTCCACCGGCTGCTCCGCGTAGACCTGCGGCGGTTCGACGCTGAGCTCAACGCTGGCGAAGCGCGACGGACTCGGTCCGACCACGTGGACGGGCAACGCCTCGGTGCGCAGTGTTGCGCCCGCGACGTCGACGTCCATCGCCGGCACGGTGAGGCGTCCCGCGCGCCGCGGATGCAGCGCGTACTCGAGCGTCACGCGCACCTCGTCCTCACGAACGATCTCGCCGTTCATGATCACGCGCCGCGACGAGTGCATCGGCTGCGCGCCGACGAAGCGCGCGTCGAAGGCGTCGCCGAACTCCTCCGGCTCCGGTCCCTCGGCCCGATCCGAACCGACGACGACGATGCGGTAGCCGACGGCGTCGCCGAGCAGCACGTCGCGCGAGTCGAGCGCGGCCTCGACGGTGACGCCGTCCTGCGCCAGAGCGGACACGGCGGCCAGACCGACTAGGAGGGCAGTGGCGAGTCGGCGCATCACCAGTCGCGCTCCACCTTCGCGCGCCGCGCCCGCGCCGCGCGCTGCTCACGGACGACCCGCGCTCGCTGAGCGGCTGACTCGAGCAAGCGCTCGAGAGCCCGCTCGGCGCGCTCCTGCGGGTCTTCGGTCGGGTCGGTCGCGGCGGCCTCCTGCTGCTCCTGCTCGTCGCCCTCACCCTCTTCGCCGCGCGACGCGGATGCCTCGTCCTGCCGGGCCTGCTCATCCTCTTCCGGGGTCTCGCCGGCCGCCTGCCCCTGCCCCTCGGGCTCCGGCTTCTCGGAACCCTCCGCGCCGTCGGGCTGCGGCTGCTGCTCGTCGCTCGACTGGCCGTCCTCGCCGGACTGCCCGCCCTCTTGCTCCTGGCCCTGTTCGCCTTGCTGGTCGCCTTGCTGATCATCCGGCGAGCTCTCGCGCTCCATCTCCTCGAGCGTCGTCTCGAGCGCACGTCGCACCGCCTGTGCGAGCACGAGGTTCTGCACGGCATCCGTGTCGCCCGGTGTGCGACGAACGAGGTCGCGCAGCGCATGGACGGCTTCGGTTGCGGCGGCCAACCCGTTCTGCGCCGCCTGCTGCTTCACCTCGGGCGAGATCGCTTCAGCGGGTGGTCCAGCGGGAAGGTCGACGCCGACGCGAAGACGCTCCGGAAGCGCGGCGCGCAGCGCTTCTGGAGCGACGACACCAGCGGCCAGCCAGGCCGACTGGAGGTTCTCGGTCCCGACGTTGAACAGCGCGTCAGAGGCGACCGGGTCGGCGGGATCTGCTGCGCGCAGCGCCTCGCCGAACGCCGTCAGTGCGTCGTCGCGCTCGCCGCTCTCGCGGAGAGCCACACCGTGGTCGTAGTGCAGGACCGGCTCGTTGGGAGCGAGGTCCGCGGCCTCTTCGAAGCCGGTCGCCGCGGTCGCGGCATCGCCTGACTCGAGCGCGGCGAGAGCCGTCTGCGCGATCTCGCGCGCTCGACGACGCTCGACCTCTTCGGGCGACGTGTCGGCGCACGCACCGAGCAGGACGAAGACCAGCAGGACGGAGCCGTACCTCACGCCGCGTCCTCATCGCGGCGTGCGCCGAGACGCGACAGCACGATCAGCACGAGCGCCAGGCCAACGGCCCACTGGAAGCGCTCGATGTCACGGCGCTCGCGTCGCGTCTCAAACCGGCCAGTCGCGCCTCCGGCGATGGCCTCGTCATAGATGCGATCGAGGGGGATCGTCCGTGTGCCCGCGGGCACGTACGCGCCGCCGGTGATCTGCGCCATCTCGCGCAGCGTGTCCTCGTCGAGCCGTGTCACGACCTCACGTCCCTCGTGACGCTGGAACGTGGCGTCCTTGCCAGGGATGCGCGCGCCGTCGTTGGGGTCGCCGATGCCGACCGTGAAAAGGCGGATCCCGGCGTCCGCCGCGGCCCGGGCCGCCTCGAGCGGGAAGCTCTCGTGATCCTCGCCATCCGTCAGGACCAAGATGACGCGGTCGTGCTCGCCGGCGCGATCGAGCAACGCCATCGCGCGACGCACGGCATCGCCGATCAGCGTCCCGCCGCGCGCGACGTCGTCGACGCCGGTGCGCCGCACCTGCGACCGCAGGAAGTCGATGTCGGCCGTGACCGGAGCTCGCACGACCGGCAGACCCGCGAAGGCGATCAACCCGACGCGATGGCCGCCGACCTCGTGGACGCGATCGAGCAGCCGCTCAATGGCAATCCGAGCACGCTCCAGCCGACTCGGCGCAGCGTCCTCGGCGAGCATGCTCCGCGAGACGTCGAGCACGACGACCATCTCGAGTCCCTCGCCGTGCACCTCCTCGTAGCGCACGCCCCACGCCGGCCGCGCGAGCGCCAGCACGAGGACGGTGACGCCCGATAGCGCGAGTGCGCCGCGGAGCGTCCCACCACGGGCGCCCCGAACCAGTCGCGGAGCCATCGCCCCGAGGAACACGCGAGCGCGCTCAGCTCCGCGCCGCCGCGCCGCCACGAGCACGAGCGCGAGCGCCGGCACCAGCCAGAGGAGCCACAGCCACTCGACGGAGAGGAGTTTCATGAGCCCAACCCCCTCATGAACCCAGTCTCCGCAGCAACGTGGCTTCGAGCAGGAACGCCAAGACCCAGAGCACACCGGCGAACGAGAGCGGCAGCGCGAACAGTTCGCGCCAACGACGGTACGAGAGCCCCTCGATCTCCGCGCGCTCCAGGCGGTCGATCGCGGCGTAGATGCGTCGCAGGGACTCCGTGTTCCCGGCCCTCTGGTAGACGCCGCCGGTCGACTCGGCGATGTCGGTGAGCAAGCGCTCGTCAAGGCTCGTCGGCTGGTGCGTGAACACGACGCGTCCGTCCTTCAGCGTGCGCGGATACGGCGCCGAGCCCTGCGAGCCCATGCCGACGGTGTAGACGCGCACGCCGAGGTCCGCCGCCACCTGGGCTGCGGCGCGGGGATCGTTCTCCGGGTCGTTGTCCTCACCGTCCGTCAGCAGGACGACGATGCGGCTCGCGACGTCCGTCTCGCGCAGCCGTCCGAGGGCGACCGCGAGACCGAGGCCGATCGACGTGCCGTCCTCCTCGCGGGTCTGGGCGATTTCCGCTGCATCGAGCGACTCGAGCAACAGGCGATGGTCGAGCGTCAACGGACACGTGGCGTCGGCGTAGCCCGCGAAGACGGTCAAGCCGACGAGATCGGAGCCGCGTCCGGGCAGGTCGTCGCCGCCCTCCACGAACGAGCGGACGACGGCCTTCACCGCGCTGAGACGGTCCGTCGGCTGATCGCGAGCATCCGTGAAGTCGTGGGCGAGCATCGAGCTGCTGGTGTCGATGACCAGCTCGATCGCGATGCCCTCGCTGCGCACGACGGTCTGCTCGTCGCCGAGACGCGGACGCGCCAGCGCGATCGCCGCCAGCACGACACCGACGACGACGAGGGCGCCCGGCAGCCAGACGAAGCGCGTCCGCCACGTGCCAGGGAGTTCGGCGACGAGCATCTCCGACGAGAACCCGATCGCGGGCGACGATCGGCGTCGCGCGAACCAGAGCAGTAGCAGGGCGAGCGGTGCTGCCAAGAGCAGCCACGGCGACGCGAAGTCGAGGCGACCGACGGTGTCTCCCATCACGCTGTGTCCCCCATCAAACCGTGTCCCTCATCACGCTGGCTCCTCCGGACCGGGGCTCGGCGGCGGTGCCGTGTCGGCGACGAACCGCTCGGCGTGTTCGGCGGCCGCGGCGCACGTCGTCACGCCCGGCTCGTCGCGCGCGAACTTCACGAGATCGGCGGCTGTCAGGATCTCGCTCAGCACCTCTCGCTGAGCCGCGTCGATCGCGCGCCGTCCCTCCGCCGTGCCGCCGACCGCGGCGAGGAACTCCTCGGTGGTCTGCTCCGGCGCGCGCAGTCCGAACCGCTCCTCCACGTAGTGACGCAGGATGCCGGTGAGCGACACGAAGTACGCGTCGACGTCCCCCTGCTCGGGCAAGCGGCGTGCGACGAGGGCGCGCAGAGCGGAGAGCGCGCGTTCGTGCGCGGGCTCCGCCACGACCGTCTTCGGAACGAGACGGTCGCGCCGACGGCGAGCCAGGAGCAGCAGCGCCCCGACGAGCAGGAGCGCTGCCGCGGCGATCGCAGCCCACAGCCACGACATGCCGCCCTCGACCGCCTCCCACGCCCGAGTCCCGCGGCCCGGAACGGGTGCCCCGGTGACGGTCTCGGGCAGCGGCACCACCAGCGCCGCGCCGGAGACCTGGACGTCGGCCAGGGCGACATCGGCAGCGGAGCCGCTCGCCGGCCACGCGCGGACCCGCAACGCGGGCAGTTCGAACGTCCCCGTGTCGTACAGCCGGAGGCCGGCGTCGATCCCGCGGCCGTCTGGGCGGCGGCGCACGTCCCGCACTTCGACGACGTCCTCGCCGAACGCGGCCTCGACCGCGGCGCGAAGGTCCGGCCACTCGACATGGACGCCATTGCCCGCCGCAGCGTCGACGGCAGCGCGCAGCGAGAGCCGCACCTCCTGCCCGATGGCCGGCGCGGCGGGCTCGACCGAGAGCACGACTGACAGAGGCCCGTCCGACGCGTCCACGCGAATCGCGTCCTCCGAGCCGATAGCGACCGAGGCGAGCACGAGCAGCAGCGGGAGCGCACGTCTCATGCTCCGCCTCCGCGGCGGCTCGCCCGCTTCTCTCGAGCGCGGAAGAACGCCACAAGAGGGGCCACCCAGTCACCCGCCACATCGACGATGACCTCGTCCACAGCGAGCTTGCGGAAGGTCTCGTCACGGCGGCGGCGCCAGGCATCGGACTGCTCGCGATAGGCCCGCCGGACGCGCGCGCTGGACGTGTCGACCAGGCGGCGGTTCCCCGTCTCGAGATCGCGCAGCTCGACGAGACCGGCCGGGACGAGCTCGCGCTCGCGGGGGTCCTCGAGACTCACCGCGACCACGTCGTGCCGTCGTCGTGCGATGCGCAATGCCGTCTCGACCTCGGACCATTCGGACGGGCTGATCAGGAAGTCGCTGACGACGAAGACGGTGGCGTGCCGACGCTGCACGCGGCGGAGATACGCCAGCGCGTCGGCGAGGGCGGTGCGACCGCGGTGCACGCGATACGCCAGCACCTCGCGGATCACGCGCAGGACGTGCTTGCGCCCCTTCTTCGGGGGGACGTACCGCTCGATGCCGTCGGCGAAGAGCAGCAGCCCGACCTTGTCGTTGTTCGTCACGGCCGCCAGCGCGAGCAGCGCGCAGAGCTCGGCCGCCACCTCGCCGCGGGAACGTTCCGCGGAGCCGAACGCGCACGAGGCCGAGACGTCGACGGCCAGCACGACCGTCTGCTCGCGTTCCTCGACGAAGCGCTTGATGTGCGGGATGCCGGTTCGCGCCGTCACGTTCCAATCGATCGCGCGGACGTCGTCGCCGGGCGAGTAGACGCGCACCTCCTCGAACTCCATCCCCACGCCGCGGAACGTGCTGAGGTAGTGACCCGCGAGCACATCGTTGACGACGCGCGAGGCCCGAAGCTGGATGCGGCGGACCGCGGCCAGCACGTCGGTCGGGAGCGCGTCGGGGCCGGTAGCCGTCGAAGAGGGACCGGTGGCCGTCGAGGGCGAGTCTGCGGCAGACGAGACGGTCAAGGGACCGGGACCTCCGCGAGGATCGCCGCGACGACATCGTCGGAGCTCGTCTCCTGCGCCTCGGCCTCGTACGTCAGGATCACACGGTGCCGCAGCACCTCCGGCGCAACGTCCTTCACGTCCTGCGGCGTCACGTACCCGCGTCCGCCCAGAAACGCGGAGGCCCGCGCGGCACGGGCGAGGTTCAGCGTGGCACGCGGGCTGGCGCCGTACTCGATCAGTGGAGCGAGCCGGGGCAGTCCGTGCTCAGCCGGGCGGCGCGTCGCGTGCACGAGTTCGACGACGTACGTCTTGATCTTCTCGTCGACGTAGATGCGATCGGAGATCGCGCGCAGCCGGAGCACATCGGCCGTCGAGAGCACCTTGGGGAGCGCAGCCCGCGCCACGTTGGTGCCGTGGAGATCGAGGATGCGGCGCTCGACCTCCTTCGAGGGGTAGTCCACCCGCACCTGGAACAGGAAGCGGTCGACCTGGGCCTCGGGCAGCGGATACGTGCCCTCCTGCTCGATCGGGTTCTGCGTCGCCAGCACGAGGAACGGGTCCGGCAGCGGGAACGTCTCGTCACCGATCGTGACCTGGCGCTCCTGCATGGCCTCGAGCAGAGCGCTCTGCACCTTCGCCGGCGCGCGGTTGACCTCGTCGGCCAGGACGACGTTGGCGAAGATCGGGCCCTTCTTCACCGAGAACTCGCCGCTCTTCGGCGAGTAGATGAGCGTGCCGACCAGGTCTGCCGGCAGCAGGTCCGGGGTGAACTGGAGGCGCGCGAAGTCGCCCTCGAGCGCTTCGGCCAGCGCTGCGACCGCCGTCGTCTTGGCCAGGCCAGGCACGCCCTCGAGCAGCACGTGGCCGTTCGCGAGCAGCGCCATGATCAACCGCTCGACCAAGCGTTCCTGCCCGAGCACCACACTCGAGATGGCATCGCGCAGCGCCGCGAGCGGCGCCCGCGCAGCCTGAACCTCGGCCCCGATCTCTCTCACGTCCGTGCTCATCAGCCCTCCTGAGCCACCCGACCCACCTGATGCGTGGGTGACGACCAAGCGAGCGATTCTACGGACGGGAGCGGAAGAGGTGGAAAGGCGAGCGAAGGACTAGGGACCGAGAGCCTCCCGTAGGCGCGCCGGCCGAGACGCGCGGGCGGCGTCGTGGAGAAACCGTGTTCGAACCTCGAGCCGCGACGAGATGGACCGATCGCCGTCCGGAGCACGTGAGCCGTCCGCCGAGCGCCACCGGACCCGCATCGCGCGAGCCACCCCAGCGGGCGGGGTGGGCCAGGGGGCCCACCCCTACGGCCCCGTTGACGTAGCGGGCCCGTTGGATCGGAGGAGACCAAGCGCATCCGGATCCTCACCCGGGGCGCGACGGTTGCGCGTCAGCGCAAGCGCCGTGACGCGGGGAATGCGTGCGCGGAGGTCCTCGACCGGCGCCGGTTGCCCTCGCGTGACGCGTCACGAGACCGAGCACACGCCACACCACAACGAGGGCGCGGCGATTGCCTCATGCCCCGATTGGCGTCACCAACCCATCGCCCCGCAATCGCCGTGAACGCCCCGCGTCAGCGCAGGCGCCGTGAGGCGGGAGTGAGGCCACGAGAGCCTGCGAACGACGGGCAACGCTCTCGCCGGCGAGGCGACGCAGCCGCGGAGCCGACCAGGAACAACGTAGGGCGCCGCGATGGCCGCATGCCCCCCAGCGCGCCCACCTACCGAGCGCCCGCAATCGACGTGACCCCGGGGCGCGGCGGTTGCGCGTAAGCGCAAGCGCCGTGACGCGGGAATGTGTGCGCGGAGGTCCTCGACCGGCGCCGGCTGGGTCTCGCGTGACGGGTCACGAGACCGAGCACACACCAGACAACAACGTAGGGCGCGGCGATTGCCACAGCCTCGACGCGCGCCCACCAACGATGCGCGCCGCAATCGCCGAGACCACCGCTCACAACTCCAGGTCGCCCCCGAACTCCTTGAGCCAGTCCCGCTGGGCCCGCCAGTCCGGACACGCCCGCTCGACCCTCCGCCAGAACGCGGGCGAGTGGTCGTTCACGATGATGTGGGTCAGCTCGTGGACGATCACGTAGTCGACGACCTCGAGCGGGGCCATGATCAGCCTCCAGCTCAGGCTCATCTTGCGCTCCGGGCCGCAGCTGCCCCAGCGGCTGGTCATGTCCTTGATCGTGACGCTGCAAGCCGTGCGTCCGACGCGGCGCGCGGCGTCCACGTGCGTCTCGTGGAACACGTCGCCGGCGCGCTCGAGGAGCCAGCGCCCGACCGCATGGCGAGCGACAGCCCGGCGGCTCGCCACCGAGAGACCCGCGCGGAGGTCGAGCCAGAGTTCGTCGTCGATCAGTTCAGGCGGCACGACCGGCGTGCCCTCGATCTCGCGCAGCCGGAGCGTGAGGTCGGCGCCCAGGTACGGGATCGCGTCGCCGTCGTCGAAGCGACGCGCTCGCAGTCGCCGCGTCCGGTCCAAGCTGGCCGTGCGGCGCTTCTCGATCCAGCGCCGATGCCGATCCACGGCCTCCTGGATCTCGCGGCCGCTGGCCCGCAAGGGAGCGTGCACCTCGACGGCGCCCTCTGGGGTCACGGAGATGCCGATCGTGCGTCGGCGACGACGGACGACTTCGTACCGCACGGAGCCTCGGGAGAGCTGAACGGTGGGCATGGCGGCGCAGAGTCTGCCGACCCTCGGGTCGGCCCCGCCAGCGAGATCCCCTGGAGCGCGCGAGTCGAGCCTGTGACATGGGTCATTCACATGGAATTGTGATTCGGTTCACGCGTGGTTCCTGCTCCCCAATGTCTCCGCGACCATCTAACGTTCGGCTCATCGGACGCGGAGGGCCGCGACCGAGATCAAGGGACATTCGGGTTGTCGCTGGGAGGAGCAGACCCGTTCGTCCGGGTGATGCGAGATTCGAGCGTCTCGCTCGACCAGAGGTCGAGCGGACCGGTCTCGTGACTCCGGCGCCATTCGAGCGTCCCGAACACCGAGCCGGAACGGCCGACGCGCCGATTGCGGCACGAGGGAGGAACGGACAGTGCGGAAGTCGACAGTGCGAAAGTCGAGAGTGATCAGCAGCGGCGCCCTTGCCGCGGCCGGCGCGCTCGCGCTCGTCGCGTCCCAGCCGGCATTCGCCAACGAGCAGCAGCTCGAGCAGCGGATCGCGGAGCTGGAAGCGCAGGTCGAGCGTATGGCCGCCACGATGGAGGTCGGCACCACGAGCGAGCTTTCGCTCCGCGTCGCCGAGCTCGAGGCCGCAGTAGCGCAGGACAATGGCCTCGAGGCCTACTGGAAGAACGGTCTCCGTCTGGACAGTGCCGACAGGCAGTTCCAAGTGGCGATCGGCGGACGGACGCAGTTCGACTTCGGCTTCCCGTCGGCGGACAGCAGCGTCGAACGCGCCTTCGGCGAGGACTTCGAGACCGGTGCCCGCGCCCGTCGAGCGCGCCTCTACGTGGCGGGCCGCATGTACGGCAACATCACGTGGAAGGCCGAGTACGACTTCGCCGGCGGCGGTCGTCCGAGTTTCACGGACGTGTGGATGGCGATCGACAACCCGTGCATCGGCAAGATCACGGTCGGTCACCACTACGAACCGTTCGGTCTCGAGAACATGACCAGCGACCTGTTCCTCTCCACGATCGAGCGTGGTGCGGCCGACGCCCTGGCGTTCGAGCGCAACACGGGCGTCAGCGTCACCAACACGCTGAACGACGGTCAGTGGGTCTGGGCCGCAGGCGTCTTCCGCGAGTCCAACGCCTTCGGCGACGACCGCTTCAACACCGGTCAGGACGAGTGGAACTTCACCGGCCGCATCGCCGGTGTCGCGTGGGAAGACGAGGACGAGGGGCAGCTGCTCCACGTCGGCGTCAGCGGCAGCATGCGTGAGCCCAACGAAGTCGGCACGTTCCAGACGGCTGGCGCCGCGTTCCAGGGTGGGCAGGCGGTCAGCGCGAGCTCGGCCACGGGCTTCGGCATCACCGGCACCACCGACGCCGACATCGTCGGTGTCGAGGGCGCGTTCGTCGCCGGTCCCTGGTCCGTCCAGGGTGAGTGGGTGAAGGGCATGTACGAGGTCAGCGGCTCGTCGAGCGATTTCGACGTCACCGCTTGGCGCGTGCTCGGCGCGTACTCGATCACCGGTGAGTCCAAGGGCTACAACCGCAGCAAGGCGAACTTCAGCCGCCCGACCCCCGAAGCCAACTACGGCGACGGCGACGGCCAGGGCATGCTCGAAGCGGTCCTCGCGTACGACGAGTTCGACAACGATCGTCACGGCAGCACGTCCGTCGTGACGGGCTCCGAGGTCGATCAGTGGACCGTCGGCCTGAACTGGTGGCTCAACCCGAACACCAAGGTCGCGATCAACTACTTCGACTCTCGCATCCACGGCATCGGTGATCTCGATGGTGTGGTGATGCGCTTCCAGATCGACTTCTAGTCGGTCGGGATCAGACGCAATTCGAGCGGGCTTCGGTCACCGACCGGAGCCCGCTTTCGATTCGCGGACCAGCGCGGTCTTGGCGTAACCGATGTCCTTCGCCATCGCGTGGAAGGCGTCGATCAGCTCTGTCACGATCGGGTTCTCGTGGAGCGCTTCGTGCTCGGGCACGACGACCTCCAGCACCTTCGTCTGACCCCGCCAGACGGTCACCCAGACGTCGCCCTCGTCCTTGCGCCGATCGCTGCGGAGCTGCCGCCAGCACCACGGACGCGCCGACCAGATGGCCGACTTCAGACGCATGAGCCGCTCGTTGTCGAGCTCGCGCGTCCGACGGACGGTCTCGCCATCGGCATCCTTGGTGGCAACCGAAAGTCGTCCGCGAGCGTCGAGCATGTAGTTGATTGCTGACGTGGCGTCTCCCGTCTTCAGGTCGAGCGAGAAGAGCGTCGCCGTGCTGGCGCGGGAAGCGACGTCGCGGACGGCCTGGGCCTCGGGACCGGTGATTGTGCCGAGCACGTCGCGCGCATCGGCGTCGACGATGTCGCGGACCATCTCGAAGGCCGGGTGCTCAACGGCGTGCAGTTCGAGCAGGACGGGGAGCGCGTCCTTGCCGATCAGGCGGATGAGCGCCAACGCCTTGCCCGCGCGGGCGGCGATGTCGGGCTCGGCCGACCCGGCGTCGCGGGCCAGGATGCACAGCGAGCGGATGCCGTCGGTCTCGCGATTGCGAATGATGTCGAGCGTCTGGTCGGTCGTGCGCGAGCCCGGCTGCCACCGCACGATGGCACCCGCCACGTCCGCGAAGGCGTCGTCGCTGACCTCGAGGTCGCGCACCCAGGGCTCTTCCAGGACGTCGAGATCCATGCGCTTCGACCGGAGTTCGAGGTTGCCGCTCGAGTTCCAGAGGCTCGGGTCATCGGGCATCACGTCGGCGGCGCCACGGAAGACCACCCTGAACGCAACGCGACCCTCGAGGTAGCTCTTGGTGGTATCGATCATCGTCCGGATGTCGATCTGCGTCCGGATGACCTCGCCGCCGCGGAGCGGCACGGCCATCACCTGCCCAGCCGGCGCGAGGCGACGTGAGGAGACGTACTTCTCGCCGCCACGCTCGACGTGGACCTCGAGCCGCTTCGCGATCATCTCCTCGGGGCTGACCAGGTTCAGCGTCAGGTCGCCGGGGTTCGAGAGTTCGAGCTCGATGAGAACTGGCTCCCCTCGCTCGACCTCGTCGGTGACGAGGCGCGCGGTGAAGTCCATGACGGCGTCCGGATCGGCGCCGGCCGCGGCTCCGCCACCGGAGTTGGACGCCGAAGACGCTGCCGGAGCGGCCTTGTCGGGCTCGTCGTCAGGCTCAGTCGGCTCGATCACCACAGGGGTCGGCGTGAGCTTCTTCGGCGCGTCGTCGCCGCAGCCCACGAGGGCGATGGCGCCGAGCAGAAGGGCCAGGTGGAACAGTGAGCGGACGCGAAACATGGACGACACCTCCCGAAGGCACGGGCTGGACCGCGGGCATGCGGACCTGTGTCTCCATCGGGATTCGAGGCTGCCAGGCGTTAGCGGGGACCGGTCTCGGCGGGGCGCACGGCGCGAGGCCGCCGCCTACTTCACGCGGGCGAGGACGCACTTCAGGTAGCGGCCCTCGGGGTAGTCGGCCGCCACCGGGTGGTCCGGCGGGGCGCCGGTGACCTCGAGGAACGTGACCTCGCGACGGGCTTCGGCCGCGGCGTAGCCGAGAGCGGCGAGGAAGTCGGCCTGCGACACGAGCCCGCTGCACGAGCACGAGAGCACCAATCCACCGGGAGCCACGCGACCGAACGCGAGGCGGTTGATGTCCTGGTAGTACTGCAGTGCGCCCTGGACATCCCCGCGCGTGCGAGCCTGCTTGGCCGGGTCCACGACGATCAGGTCGAACTTGCCCGTCTTCCGGTTCCGCAGCACGTCGAAGGCATCCTCGTGACGGGCGTACACGATGTCCGAGAGGCCATTGCGTTCGGCGTTCGCGCGGACGGCGGCGATGGCCTCTTCGTCGAGATCGACGGCGACGACGTCTACGGCGCCACCCTTCGCCGCGTTCATCGCGAAGCCGCCCGTGTAGCAGAACAGATCGAGGACCCGTCGACCGGCGGCGAGCCTCCGAATGCGCAGGCGCGAGTCGCGCTGGTCGAGGAAGAACCCCGTCTTGTGGCCGCGCGCGCAGTCGACCTCGTACTCGAGATCGTGCTCACGGACGACCGTACGCGCCGCAGCACCCGCCGAGTCCGGTACGGGGAAGCCCTCGCGGCCGGCGATCTTCGGATCGGCGCTCACGTGGATGGTGCGCGCCCCGAGCAGCGCACGCAGCTCGTCCCGGATGACGGGGAACATGCGATACGCCCCGAGCGAGGCGATCTGACAGCTGAGCACCGGTCCGAACCTGTCGACGATCAGGCCAGGCAGCCGATCGGCCTCGGCGAAGACCACGCGCCAGGCGTCGGAGACACGATCCAGACCGAGCAGGTCGCGTCGCAGGGAGACGGCCTCGCGGATCGCGTTGCGGAACCAGTTGTCGTCGACGACCGGGCTCTCGCTCCACGTCAGGAACCGGAGGGCGATCTCGCTGCGCGGGTTGTAGAAGGCCTGCCCGACGAACCCGCCCGAGCGGTCTTCGACCCGCACGACGCTGCCCGCCTCGACCCGGCGCGTGGCCTTGTCGATCATCTTCCGGTAGGCGATCGCTCCGCGCGGCCGCGCCTTGAGGCGGATCGTCGGCTGGCCGGGCGTCCGTGATCTACTCAACGTGCGCCGCGTCGCCGATCGTGACCTGCGCCTCCACCGTGCGCATGCCGTGCGCGTAGGCCAGCGTCAGCGTCGTCCCGGGCGCGATCGGATCGAGCCGATAGCGCAGGTCCGTCATTGTGGTGACGAGGTGGCCGCCGACCGCCATGAGGACGTCCCCCGCTTGCACGCCGGCTCGATCCGCGGCGCCGCCGGGGACGACCTCCTTGACGTAGAGCGCGTGCTCCGTCTCCTCGATGACGACGCCAAGTCGCGCGCGCGGCGGCGCGGTCGAGCGAGGGAGCGTGACCACGTGGTCGCCGAGCACGTGATCTGGCGCTTCGTCTCGCTCCTCGCCGGCGGTGCGCAGGATCACGAGTAGATCATCGATGCCCGGCACGCGACGCTTCAGGCGATCGGGAATGCCGTCGCGCTCCTGGATGTGCATCGAGCCCGCAACGACGAGCATGCGAGCACCCGGGCCGCCCAGGACTCGGGCAGCGCTCTCGGCCATGGTCTCGTCCCAGGTCGTCTGGGCCTGATAGAGGCTTGCCAGGCGCTCTTCGGGCATCTGGTGCGCCCCGCCCTGGAAGACGCCGAGGATGCGTTTGCGATGCGACGGAACGTCGAGGTCGATCTCCTCCGCGACTTCGGCGCGCTGCTCGGCAGACAGCGAGGCCAAGCCCTGGCGGCCGATCTGACGCACGATGCCACGCTCGGCATTCAAGGCGACGATGCGGACGCCATGCTCGCGGCAGAGCCTCCAGAGCGGCGCGTAGAGCGTGTAGTCGAAGCGCCAACGCGCGAACCACTCCGTGCGCATCAGCATCTCGTGCTCATCGATCCGTCGAAGGACGTAGTCGTCGAGCACGCCCTGGAAGGGACGCTGGAACATCTCCATGCCGAGGAAGAGCGTCTTGCCGCCGTCCCGCTTCGCCTGATCGATCATCACCCGCAGCAGATCGGCCTGGAACTCGTGATGCGCGCGGCGGTCGTGGAGCTCGCCCGCGTGGACGACGTCGGCGGCTCGGACGTCAGCCTCGAGCCCGGCTCCGAGGGACGGATCGAGGATTGGCGGAACCGAGCGGCAGGCGGTCAGGGAGAGCGCAGCGAGGAGGATCGAGGCCAGGATTCGCATGCCGGCACTCTGGCCGAGCGGCAACAGGGACGCGAGAGGTTTCGACCCCTTTACACCGGTGCCTGCCGGGGTACCGTGAACGACGGTCGGGGGGATCTCCGTCAGCTTCGGCAGACGGTCGTGCTCACCAGGATCAGGAGATTTCAGAACAGATGACGCACACCCGACTCGTCACGGCGGCCCTCGCCGTCGCCCTCGGTGCACTCGTCGCCACAGATGCCGTACAGGCGTGCGAGGCGAGCAAGGAACTCGCCGGCCGCCGCAAGGCTCTCGCGGCCCGCACCGAGGCACCCCGCGCCGAGCAGGCGCGGGACCATTACCTCCTCGGCGTCTGGGCCCGCGAGAGCGGACTTCCGCGCGCCGCGAAGGAGGAGTTCGCCAAGGTCATCGACCTCGACGCCGATCACAGTGCCGCCCGTGAGGCCCTCGGCCACGTGAAGCACGACGGCAGCTGGCTCACGAGGTCGCAGTCGATGGAGGCCAAGGGGCTCGTCCTTCGGGGCGGCGCCTGGATCCTTCGCGAAGAGGCCGCGATCCTCGACCTGCCCGCGCAGCAGAAGAAGCTGCGCAAGGAGCAGCAGGCGAAGGTCCGCGACCTGATCAAGGTCTTCGCCACGGGCGGCGAGCGCGCACAGAAGTTCGCCCGCGAGTCGCTCGGCACGATCGACGACGCCGTGAAGGTCGAGCCGCTCGCGTTCAACCTGCGCTCGAAGAACGAGAGCGTGCGCCTCCTCGCCGCCGAAGAGCTCGGCAAGATCGGGAGCCGGCGGGCGCTGCGTCCGCTGATCCATCGCGCGATCCACGATCCCTCCGAGGACGTGCGCTTCGCCGCCATCGACGCCGCCAAGGCGATCGGTGACCCGAACCTCCTGGTGCCGCTCGTGCGCGCACTCGGTTCGGAGAACTCGACGGTGCGGCAGAACGCGGCGGCGTCCATCGGTCGCACCGACGACGTGCGCGGCGTGCGGTACCTCGTGTACCGCTTCGAGGCTCATGGCGGTGGCGCGCCGCGCGTCTATTCGATGTTCGCGAACCAGCTCACGTTCATTCAGGACTTCGACGTCGAGGTCGCCCAGACCGCGTTCATCGCCGACCCGATCGTGAGCACGATTCAGGAAGGCATCATTCTGGACGTCACGGTCGTCGCGACCGAGCAGGTCTCGTACATCGTCGAGCGCGAGGTGATCCACGGTGCGCTGCACCGCCTCACCCGCGCCACCGACGTCGAGAACAAGGACGGCGCCTGGGCTGCCTGGCTTCAGGAGCACGGCGACGAGCTCGTCGCCGCTCGCTAGTTCCAACCGACCAACACGGCACGCAGGCGGAGCCAGCGCTCCGCCTGCGTCCACCCCGCCGCAGGGGGATCGCACCTCTCACCCGAGGAGCCCCTGCCCATGCGCCCCCCCTTCGCCCTGACGGCCACCCTCGCCGTCCTCCTTGCACTCGCCCCCGCCGCCCGCGGTGACGAGCGCCCCGCGACGCCCACGTCGGCCCAAACTCCGGCCCAAACTCCGGCACAGCGCCAGGCCGACCTCGGCACGCGCGCCGAGAAGTCCGGCGACACCGACGAAGCCCGTGCGCGCTACGCGGCGGCCCTCGCGCTCGACGCCAAGAACGTCGCCGCCCGCGCTGCCCTGCGCCGCCTGGCCGGCATCGAATCGACGCCAGTGCCGGACGCCCTCGCGCGACTGCGCTCGAACGATCGGCGGGTACGACTCCTCGCAGCCCGTGAGCTGGGTAGGACCCGGCTCGGGGTGAGTGCGCCCGCCCTCGTCCGAGCGGCTGTCCGCGACAGCGATGCCGCCGTTCGCCATGCCGCGGTCGACGCGCTGGCAGAGCTGCCAGACGATGCTCAGGCCCTGCCGTCACTCATGAAGCAGGCCGACGGCGCCACGGCCAAGATCCGCGAGAACGCGGTGCGTGCGATTGCACGCCTCGGCGATCCGCGTGCCATCGAGTACCTGGTCTACCGCGTCGACGCCCGAGGCGGCGGCGCACCGCGGACCTACTCCGCGTTCACGTCGCAGGTGGCGTTCGTCCAAGACTTCGACGTCGAGGTGAGTTGAACGGCGTTCGTGGCCGATCCCCTCATGAGCACGGCTCAAGAGGGTGCGGTCATCGACGCGACGGTCGTCGCGTCCCGGTCCACCACGCACCACATTCGCCGCAGCGTGATCCACGCCGCACTACAGACGCTCACGCGCGCCCGGACCGTCCCGAAAGAACGGGGTGCCTGGACAGCGTGGCTGCGCAAGCGGAACGAGGCCACCGAGGCCGAGTAGCACCAGAGACGAGCGCGGCGATCCCCTCGACGGGCGTGTCGGAAACGCGCGCGTCAATCCAGAACCACGGTGACCACCGCGCGAGCCGGGATCGTCACGGTCGAACCGGCCTTCGTCGGCTTCAGCGCGCGCAGTCCGTCGTCCTTGGCAGATGACGTGACGTGGGCTCGCTGCCGCTTCGGCGACGCGTCGCCCGCCACGTTCACGCGCACCTCGAGCGCTGTCGCGCCGCTGTTCACGTAGACCATGACGACGCGCCCGCTAGCCGCATCGTGGTACGCCGTCGCCAGCAGGCCCGCGTGGTTCTGCAGCAACGGGCCGTCGATGGCGACGCGCGTCATGCCCGGACGGACGAATCGACTGTGGTTGCCCATCACCCAGAACGTCTTCGACGGGAGGATCGACTCGGGGTCGCCCTTCTTCTTCCAGTCGGTGTAGAGCAGGCCGTCCTTGTAGTCGTGCGGCGAGAACGCGAGCCACCAGCTCCAGCCCGTGACGTTCACGATCGACAGGTCGCCATGCATCACCCGGGCGAGATGCAGCGCGGTGTTCATCCCGAGGTCGCGGCCCCATTGCATGACGCAGTACTCGGTCTGGAACACCTGCCAGCCGGGATACGCGTCGAGCTTCGCGCGGAGCGCGCTCCGATGCGGCCAGAACTCACCGCCGCCGTCACTCCAATAACTGTGGAAGCCGAGCGTCTTCCCGAGTACCGGCGCCAGATCCGAGTCACCGGCGAAGGCATCGACGTAGTCACCGAACGCGTGTCCGTACCGCGCCGTGGCCTTCGCGTTCGGCGCGGACATGTCGGGGATCGTCCCCGATTCAGCCAGGTGGATCTTCGTCGAGAGGTGACGCTTCCCGAGCGCCGCCGCGAGCCGCAGCGCCGTGCGTTTGATGTCGGCGTTCGAGGCCCGCGTGCCCTCGTGCGAGCCACCGTTCCAATCCCACTGCGGCTCGTTGACCGGGCTGATCCACTCGAAGACGACGCGCTCGCGTTCCGGCACTCCGATCGCAAAGTGCTCCATGACGTCTGCGAGATACCGCGCGTGGTCGCCCTCGGCGTCGCGGCGCAGATTCGTCGTGTGCGCCCCCGCGTCGCAGTTCGTCGTTCCGTTGCGCGTCATGCGCGGACCGGGCGAGAGCGAGAAGGCATGGAAACGCTCGACGCCTCGCTCCTTCGCCGCGACGAGCAGCTCGCGCTCCGCCTTCATCCGCGTCCAGTCGTACTCGTACTTCGCGCTCTCGAACGACTCGGTCGTGCGCAGCGGGTTCTTGATCCGCGTCGGTTGCAGACCGGCGCCCAGGTTGAAGCGCCAGAGCGAGAGCCCGATCCCCTTCTCGGTCGAGAACAGCAAGTCGGCGACGCGCGCTCGGTTCTTCGCCGACCACTCGCCGAGGATGCGCGTCGACCAACAGTCCGACGCCCCGAAGTGATCGATCGTCTGGTGCCGCGTGGCGAGGTCGACCGTGTGCACGACGGGCGCGTCCTTCGCGACGACGGTGGTCGCCACACAAAGCAGCGCCACGGCGCACAGTAGTCGTCTGAAGATCATGGTCACTCCTCGTGCGCCCGTTCCCAGCAGTGGTACCAAGGGTCGTCCCACCGCGCGTCGTAGGCGCGCTGCTTGTTGTGCACGAGGACACCGCCGGCGAAGAACGTGTGCGGCGGGGCGACCGTCAGATCGAACACCTCCACTTGGCCGTCGGCGCGCGGCGCAGCGGCGACAGTCGATCCGTCGCGGGCAACGAGCGCGGCTCCGGATGCGATCTCACCGGCCGGTGTCCACGCGCCGTCGGCGAAGACGGGATGCTCGGCCGTCACGCGTAGGCCGTCGGTGAGCCACAGCGTGGCGGAAGCCGCGGCGCTCCGCGTCGCATGAACCCGGACGACGGAGATCTCCCCGCTCTCCGGGTCACGCGCGGTCACGGTATCGCCAGCGCTCAGTTCCTCGATCGGGCGGCGACCATCGGGCGTATCGACCATCACACCGCGCGCGACACACGACGTGCCGAGCATGCGCGCGAGATGACCGCTCTCGACAAGTCGTATGTCCGTCCCGTCGCGCGCGACGCTCGCTGTCCAGAGCCAGTCGTACCAGGGCGGACTCCCGTGGTGCCACGTGAAGACGACGCGCTCCTCCAGGTCCTCGAACACGAAGCGCGGCAGGTCGGGAGAGAAGGCCGGCGAAAGCACGTTCACGGTGGCGCCGTCCGCGATGCCCCACTCGGCCGCCGCGGCAGCGGTCGCGGCTCGCAGCAGTGACTCGAGGCGGAGGAACGTCGCCGACGACTCCGTCAGCTCGATCTCGACGGGCTCCGACCGGAACGGGCGCTTTGCCCCGCTCGTGAAGTCGAACTGACCCGCGACGCGCAGCGCGAGTCGCCCTGGCTCGCCGAGGAGCGACGTGTCGGTGCCGTTGCGCCACGCAGCATCGGCAGTGTTGGGAGCGTCCGCGTTGCCGGACCCCGCAGTCCAGCCCACGCCAAGTCGGGTCGGCGAGCAACGCAGGAGCAGCGTGGGTGCGTGCCAGAGCGAGCACGGGGTCTCCGCGTTGCTCGGGAACGCACCATCCGCCTCGACCCGCAGCTCGGCGGTGGCGCCGTCCGAACGAGTGATCTCGAAGCGAAGCGACCGAACGAGATCGCGCACGGCGTAGCGTTCGCGCGCCGCGCGCTCCAGCGCGTCGACGGGATCAGCCGCTTCGGGGGCCGGGATCGCGTCGCCGTCGGCTTCGAAGTGAAGCGCGATCCACACGCCGTCCTTGGGCGCCGACCGCGCGAGGATCTGCCGCAGCGCAATGACGAGCCCATCGGGGCCGGGCTCAGTCCGGGCGACTCCACCGGCGCCCGCAGGTGCGTCGCCAAGCGTGCTCGGCTCTGGGGGAGCGACGTTCACCGGCTCGGCGCAGCCGAGCAGCGCGACCAGAACGAGGGGGAGCAGACGACGAGGCGCACTCACGTGCCCACGATAGCGCGCACGCGACGATCAGAGGTCCAGCGTGCCGCGGAACACCTCGATCGCCGGACCGGTCATGAAGACCGAGTCGTGGTCGCCGCCGGCCCACTCGACGCGCAGGTCGCCGCCCTTGAGTCGGACAGTCACGTCGTTGCCGAGCAAGCCGTTGACCTGACCGGCGACGGCGACGGCGCACGCGCCGGTGCCACACGCGTGCGTCTCGCCAGAGCCGCGCTCCCAGGTGCGCTGGATCGCGAGGCTCTCCGAGACGACCTGCACGAACTCCACGTTGACGCGCTCGGGGAAGATCGGGAGTTGCTCGATGGCCTGCCCCCAACGCCGCACGCCGAACGCCTCGACGTCCTCGACGAACGTGACGCAGTGCGGGTTGCCCATCGACAGGCACGTGACGTTCAGCCCGTGATCCTGGATTGAGAGGTACTCCGCGACGACGCGGCCCTCGGGTCCCTCCATCGGGATGTCCGCGCGCTCGAAGACGGGTGCGCCCATGTCGACGCGCACGCCGTCGAACGCGCCGTTCGCGAACACCAGGTCGAGCGACTTCTCGCCCGCATCCGTGTCGATCACCATCGAGTGCTTGGGCGCCAGACCGCTCTCGAACGCATAGCGCGCAACGCAACGGATGCCGTTGCCGCACATGCGACCGCGACTGCCATCGGCGTTGTACATCTCCATCGCCACGTCGGCCGTGTCGGACGGGCGGATCAGGATCAGACCATCAGAGCCGATGCCGAAGCGTCGGTCGCTGACGCGCTTGGCGAGCGCCACGGGATCGTTGACGTGCTGCTCGAAGCAGTCCACGTAGACGTAGTCGTTCCCGAGGCCTTCCATCTTGGTGAAGTGCATCGGCGGAGCGTAGCCGCGACCCCCGTGCGCGCCGCCTACTCCCCAACGGGCGGCGGGAGACGGACGAGCAGACTCCGCGTGTGCGGCGCGCCGAGGGCGACGTCGTCGACGAGGAAGCCGAGGTGACCTCTTGGCGCGCTCGCGCCGGACAGGCCCTCGCCGGACAGTTCGAGCACGCCCGTGCGCGACAGCGCGTAGCGCTGCGTCTCGATCGGCGGGAACGTCACCTGCACATGCACTCCGGAACCGCCCGGCTCGCTCGCGTTCCGGAAGACGGTCTAGAAGTCGGGCTCGACTTCACCGCCCGGCAGGGCCGGCAGCCGAACGTGGACGTCGAGGATCGTGTCGATGCCCGCTCGCGGGTCGCCGACCGCGAAGCCGAAGACGCCACTCGACGTGAACGCTCCGACGACGTTGTCCGCCGCAATCCGGAACTTGCCGTCGCTGCCCACGGCGAAGCGCAGGACCTCGTCATCCTGGATGAACTGGGCAAACCGGCGCACGCCGTCGGGCCCGGCCGTCGGATCGCGCGACAGGTTGCGGATGAAGACATCGCTGAAGACGAGGTCGCCGTTCGCCGCGAACGTGCGCGTCTCGTCGGCCTCGAAGACGGCGCTGAAATCGCCAACGGTGACCGGTCCCTCGCCGCCGGGGACCTGGTAGGTGTTCAGCCCCAGTACGCCGATCGAGCGACCGCCGAACTCGCCCGCAACGTCCGCGCGAGTGAGACTGGTCGTCATCCGCGTACCGAGGAAGAAGCCGCCGCCCTCGTCGCCGATCGACGGCGAGAACGCGATGATCGTCTGACCGTCCGCGCTCGGCAGGATGCGCAGGAAGTCCGGGCCCTGGGAGCCGGAGATCAGGATCGATCCCTCCAGCGCTCCGTCTTCCGGACCGGTGATGCGAAAGGTCCCGGAGTCCGCCTGGCCGCCGGTGCGTGTGGTCAGGCCGATCTGCGGATCGAAGACGTTCGCCGCGGAGTCGATGTCGACCGACCACGACCCGTCACCCCGCAGTTCCATCTCGCCGAACGCCGACGAGACGTCGATGAGGAGCGGTCCCTGGCCGCCAGGGTCCTCGGTGACCGACGCGTCGATCCCACCGAACCAGAAGCGGCCCGCGACCGACGTCGGGGTCGGCGCGCTCGAGGGGCGCGGCACGGCGATCTCGAGAATGACGCAGTCCTCGTCCGTGCCCGTCCCGGGGCGTGAGACCAGGACGGATCCGTCTTCGGCGGTGCGATACAGCACCTGATCGTTCAAGTCGAAGTCGACGCGGAGGGTCCGACCGTCGGGCTCGAGATCCCACGTCGCGAGTTCGGTGAGCGGCGTCTCCCCCGGCGCATTCACCAAACCGCGACCCGTGTCGTCGTGGTCGAACGACGTGTTGGACTCGACGATGTTCACGACGGTGTCGTCCGTCACGCCGCGGCGGCCGAACGTGATGTTGCCGGCGAAGAGGAAGATCTCACGCTCGCGGCTGTCCGCCCCGCCCAGGAAGTCGGGGAGCACGCACAGCTCGAACCCCGCGAACCAGTACGCGTCACCGGTGACGTCGGGAACGCCGCGTCGCACGAACGACATGAAGACGGAGAAGCCATCGGTCGGCACGACACAGACGCCGTTCGGGACGTCCACGCTCGTCGGAGCGATGACCTCCTGCGAACCGTCCGACGACTCGCGCAGGACGAGCAGATCGGTGTTCGGATCGACACCGAGCGGCAGCGCCGACGGATCGAACGGCACCGTGACCTCGGCCGGTTGACCGAACTCGAGACCGTCGGGTCCGAACTCGATCGCGGGCCCGGCAGGCTGCTGCGTGACCGGTGAGGGTGGATCGATCAGCGACGTCGACGTGACGCTGATGCGCGTGTCCACATTGAGCGCGCCCGGCGGGATGAGCACGCCAGCGCCCAGGATGGAGCTGTCGGGATCGATGACGCCGACCTCGCCGCCCGTCGCCGCCAGCACGGTGGCCGACACCGCGGTCTCGCCGCCGATCGGGTCGCCGAGCGAGCGCGCCCGGACGTCGATCTTCGACGTCTTCGCCTTCGCCGGCGTGACCTTCACCGTGACGTTGACGGCACCCGCAGCGGCCGCCTGATTCGTGACCACGAACTCCTGGAGTCCTTCGCGATCGAGTGACGGGAACGTCACCGAGTCGCCGGGTGCCTTCTTCAACGGCAGCGGCCCGCCGATGAGCGGCACGGCCTCGCTGCCGTCGGCCTGCGTCACCTTGATCACGGCCTTCGCGCCGCGCGGTGCCGAGAACGTCAGGACGCCGTCGCCGGAGGCCGGCAGAGCAGCGACCTCGACAAACGTCTTCTGCGGCTTCAGCGTCAGCTTCAGCGAGTACTCGCCGGAGCCGGCGGCCGTGAGCACCAGTGTGTGGCGACCGTTCTGCGGCAGCACGACGCCTTTGATCTTCAGCTTCTTGCCAGCGTCCTGGAACGCCGAGCCACCCGTCAGGTCAATCGGTCCGCTCGGGCCGATCAACTGCACGGCGAGATCGAGGTCGGCCTTTTTCTTCGCCTTCACCGAGAGCGAGAGCTGCATCCCTGCTGTGCCGTCGAATCGGAACGTCTCGGTCTCGTCGACATCGAGGCTGCCCGAGACCTTGGACTTCGCGTCGAGCTCGACGTCGACGTCGGCGGCGGCAGGCGACGCCCAAGCGAGGAGGAGCAGGCATGCGGCGATCACGCCGCGGTTGCGAAGGCGCATGGCGGTTTCCCCTTTCATCGTTGACTGTACGGCATCGCCTACGAATGGGAAGGCGCCACGCATCAGAGCAGTCGGTGCCAGTCTCCCGGGCGCGGGGCGGCGGTTCGCTTCAGGCCGTGCTCGAAGAACCAGCTTCGGAGCGCGGCCGTCTTCTCGGGCTCGCCGTGCACCATAAACGTCTTCTGAGGCTCTCCGTCGAGCCGGCGGGCGTAGTCCAGGAGCCCATTCCGGTCGGCGTGCGCGGAGAGGCCGTTGACCTTCCGCACCTGCGCCGCAATAGAGATCTTCTCCCCGTAGACCTTCACCCGCTGCACGCCCTCGAGGATGCGTCGACCGAGCGTGTGCTGCGCCTGATAGCCGACGAAGAGCACGATGTTGCGGGGGTCGGTCCCGTGGTTCTTCAGATGGTGGAGGACGCGCCCGCCCTCGCACATGCCCGACGACGAGATGATCACGGCCGAACCGTCGAGATGGTTCAGCGCCTTGCTCTCCTCGACGTCCGCAGTGAACGACGTCTGTGCGCGGTGGAACAGGGCACCCTTCTCCGAGAAGAAGGCCCGCGCCTCGTCGTCGTAGAGCTCCGGGTTCCGGCGAAAGACCTCGGTCGCGCGCGTGGCCATCGGACTGTCGACGTAGAACGGGATCTCGGGGATGCGGCCACTCGTGCGCAGCACGTGCAGGAGATAGAGGACGAGCTGCGTCCGGCCGACAGCGAACGCGGGCACGATCACCTTGCCGCGCCGGGCGACAGCCGTGGTCACGACGTCCTGGAGGATGTCGAGCAGGTCGCCCGTGTTCTCGTGATCACGATCGCCGTACGTCGACTCGGTGAGATACCAGTCGACCTGCCCGAGGGGCTCGGGATCGCGCAGGATTGGCACATCGCGCCGGCCGAGATCGCCCGTGAAGCCGAGAGTCGTCGACTTGCCGTCGGCACGGAGCGTCAGGTGCACGGCGGCCGACCCGATGATGTGGCCCGCGTCGACGAAGCGGCCCTCGGCTCCGGGCAGCGCCTCGAACGGCCGCCCGTACGGAACACCGCGCACCAGAGTCAGCGCCCGTTCCGCATCGATCGTCGTGAAGAGCGGCACCCTCGGCGGGCCGTGCTTGCGACGCCGGTTCATGCGCGCCGTGTCCGACTCCTGGATGTGAGCGGCGTCGAGCAGCATCACCGGAAGCAGGTCCGCCGTGGCGTCGCTGCACCAGATCGGACCGCGGAAGCCGCGCCGCACCAGGTTCGGTACGGCACCACAGTGATCGATATGACCGTGCGAGAGGATGACGGCCTTCACGCGTTCCACGTCGACGGGGAGGTTGCGGTTCCACTCCTCCGCCTCCGCGCGGTGACCTTGATACATGCCGCACTCGAGCAGCAGGTCACCCGCCGGCAGCCGGATACGGTGCAGCGAACCCGTCGTGGTCTGGGCGGCGCCGATGAACCGGATGGTCACGGCGCCCTTCTCGTTCGGGTCGTCGATCGACAGCATCTGCGGCGGTCGCCGTCCGGAGCTCTTCTTGTGGACGTCCTTTGGCACGCGCTACCTCATCGCTTTCTCGGTCGTCTTGAAGTGGAGCTTCGCGACCGGACGCAGGCGCTCGACTCCGCCCTCCCGAAACAGCTCTCGCGCCGCGGCGTCGACCGGCCAGCCGGCACCCTTCGGCAGTTTGGTCCCCGCTGTGCGCCCGAGCCGATCGAGATCGCGCAGGAAGCGCGCGCGGGCGACGATCGACGCGGCGGCCACGGCGGGGTGGGACTCGGCGCGCACGCGCTGAGCGAGCTGTAGGCCCTGGCCACGCTCCATCAGCGCGTTGCGGATCAGCGACTCCGCGCCGAACTTGTCGGACAGCGCGTGCTCACACGGATGGACCTCGAGCACGTCCTCGATCGCGCGCGCGTGGCACCACGCGAGCATCCGGTTCAGGTTGCCGCCGAAGTCGTCGCGCAACTCGTTGTAGCGAGGCGGCTGCACCGCCACGACGGAGACGCGGTCGGTCCAGCCCTGCTCGATCTGATCGGCGATCAGGAGCGCGTTGCGATCCGTGACCGCCTTGCTGTCGCGCACACCGAGCTCGCGCAGGACCGGGACGTCCTCGGGCCGGATCAGTACCGCCGCCACCACGAGCGGTCCGAAGTAGTCGCCTTTGCCGGACTCGTCGGTCCCGATGATCGGCGCGTCGACGATGTCCGCCGCGGCCGGCGCTGCGGACGACGTCGACGTCCCCCCGGAGCTCGACGCGGCGGAATTGGATGTCACCGCGCCGTCGCCCAAGAACGTGGCCACGAAGTCCTCGGCGCCGCTGCCCTGCACGACCAGCTTGCGCTTCTTCGTGTAGTACGTGACCGTCACGCTCGGACCCTTCACCGAGAACTCCGCGTACTGGACGGCGTGGGGCTGGAAGCCGGCGCCCTCGAGCTCGCCCCGGAGGCGGGAGGCCTCTGCGTGGGGGATCTCGCAGACGATCGTGGCCACCTGGCTCAGTTCTCCGAGACCACGAGACGGGCCAGCCGTCGGGCACGATCGCGGACGCTGGTGTGCAGCTCTCCGGGCGGCAGATGCTCTAACGCCGCGTTCAGATCGTCGAGCGCCGGACGGACGCGGCCGCGCTCCGCGCGCACGACTCCGCGGCGGGCGAGCAGGCGTCCAGAGGTCTCGTCCAACCCAAGTTGGTCACCGAGGACCCGGTCGAGTCGAACGAGATCGCCGCGACGCTCGTACGACCCGGCCAGGTTCTCGAGCACGCGCAAGACCGTCGCTCGCGGGGGGCTGCGGCGGAGCCAATCGGGAGCCGGAGTCTGCCCCGTCGCGGCCGACGCCCGGGCCAAGGCCTCGCTCGCGGAGAGCGGGATCCCGCCCTCGAACGGGTCGACAAGCGTGGCGCCGTCTCCTGGACCGACGGCGGCGATGAAGTGTCCCGGCATCGCCACGCCGACTGCTGGGATGCCCGCCGCTCGCGCGACTTCGATCCACACGACGCTGAGCAGGATCGGCAGCCCGCGACGACGCTCGAGCACTCGGTTCAGGTAGCTGTTGTCGGGCGCGTCGTACGCCGCGACGTCGCCGGAGAAGCCTCGATGGCGGAACAGAACGTCGTGCAACGCCTCCGCCGCCGGCCCGTCGGCGGCGAGATCGCGCACGCGCCGGCCGAGGACGTCGATGTCCGCGATGCAGGCCGCGACATCGAGATCCGGGTACTCGCCCTGTGCCACGAGGAGGCACGCGCGCGCCAGACGGCCGGGAGCATCGGGGCCTCGCACGATGGCGGCGAGGGCCGAGCGGCGGCCGGAGCCGGTCATCGCGTCAGAAACCCGGAGACTGTCATGGGTCGATCGTACCAGCGGCGAGGCTGCGCAGCGGGTGCGGAAGCGCGTCTACCAACCTGTCGGAGTTTCGGCGTCGCCGGGCGAGAGACCGCCGGCGCGACAGGCTGCTAGTTGGACGGGCCGCCGGGTCGCGCCGCCATTCGCCGCCGGCCGTCACCCAGTCGGCCGATGGCTAGCAGGCTGTCGCACCAACCTGCGTGGCCCGTCGAGGTCGCAACTCCGACAGCCTGCTAGTCCTCTACTCGACCTGTTCCATGCGCTGCCGGATGTAGTCGCCAATCGGGTCGTACCCGGTCTTCACGTCGAACACGTCGAGGTTGAGCGCCTCCATCTCCTGGCGCTGACGATCGTCGAGGTGTGCGCCTGCGCGCTCCTTCACCTGGCTACCGAGCTCCTCGAGGGCCTGCAGGTGCGTCTGATCCCTCCCCGGCACGTTCTCGCTGGCGAGCCGGACGAAGAAGCGGCCGGTGGACGCGCCAATGTCGCCGCTCTCGCGGATGTCATCGGCAAAGCGCTGCAGGATCGAGACGTCGTTCACGTCGCGCTCGTCGAGCAGCGCGAACGCCTCGTCCCGGGCGCGGTCGAACACGTCGCGGAGCGAGCTCTCCTGCTGCTCGTTCAGGTCCAGCTCACGCGTGACGGCCTCGATCGGGGGCTTCCACTGACCGTCCGCGCCGCGGAAGCGCGCACGCGCCGCCATCTGCTCCATCTTGTCCTCGAGCGTGCGCTCGACGCGCGCGGCGACGGCCTCCTCGAGATCGCCGGCGGCCACGGCGGCGGCAACCGGGTTGCCATCGGCATCGAGGAGGGGTGCAGCGCGGGCCGCTGGTGCGGCATCCGAGCGTCGGCGCTCACCGGCCGCCAGACGTCGTTCGAGCTGCTCGAGCTGCGCCTCGATCCGGTCGAGCTGCTGGCCGTGCGCCGCGCCCTGGGCGACGAGTTCGGAGACGTCGGCTGTGCCGCCGACGCCGCCGACACGACCTTCGGGTCGACCGGACTGGACGGCGACGAAGGCCGTCAATCCCAACGTGAGACCCATCAGCGCGATCAGGACAGCGGTCCCCTTCATCTCATACCTCCGATCGAGAGACTACCCAGATGCCGGTGCAACCGGCTCGGCCGGCAACGGGTCGATCTCCGGCGTCTCGGCCGTCACGCCGAGCGCGTCGGCCGCCTCGCGCGTCACCGCGAGGAGCCCGACCCGGACGCGCTCGCAGTACGCGGAGAGACCGGACGAGTCGAGGCCGGCCGGCACCATGATCGGAGCTCCGAACCGGACCGCGACGCGCGTGAAGGGATACGGCACCGCGAAGCGATCCCAGGAGCGCAGGCGCTTCATGCGGCGCGCCTCGAAGCCGACCGGAATGACCGGCACTCCGGCTCGCATCGCCGCCAGCACGCAGCCCGCCTGCACGGTCATGCGCGGCCCACGCGGTCCGTCGGGGGTCAGGGCGCACTGGCCGCCGTTCTCGAGCACCGTCGTGGTGGCACGCAGAGCCTCGAGGCCGCCCCGTGACGTCGATCCGCGGATCGGTCGAAATCCCATGCGCTCCGCGGCGCGGGCGATGAGCTCTCCGTCTCCGTGCATCGAGATCATGACGTGCATCCCTTGCCCCGCCTGCGTCGTGACGCCCAGCAGGATGCGCGAGTGCCACATCACGTAGATCGCCCCGGTCTCGGAGTTCGCACCGCGTCGTGTCACCAGTCGCGGAGGTTGCTCGTCGACCCGCCACGTGAGCCGTAGCAGCCGGAGCAACCACGGCGCGAGCGCGCCGGCCAGCACGTGCTTCAGCGCCATCGTGCGGAGCTCAAGCTCCGAAGAACTCCGCGTGCAGGCTGCGCACGGCGCGATGCTCATCGGTGCGATCCACGAGCATCGAGACGTTCACGCGCGACGCGCCCACGCTCACCATCCGCACGGGAATGCTCTCGGTTCGCAGCGTGCCGAAGATGCGATCGAGCAGGTCGGGTGCGTCGCGCAGGCCCTCGCCGACGAGACACAGGATGGCCTTGTCACTCTCGACGCGCACCTCGGCGAAGCCACCGAGCTCCTCGGCCGCAGCGGCGAGGTCCGTATCGCCCTCGGTCGTGAGGGAAACCGACACCTCGGACGTCGAGATCATGTCGATCACGATCCGGTGCCGCTCGAACACCTCGAACAGGCGCGCCATGAAGCCATGCTGGAGCAGCATGCGCAGTGAGGTGACGTGGACGAGCGTGATGTCGGCCTTCGACGCGATCGAGCGCACGCCGGTCGTCGCCGCGGTCTCCGCGTTCACGATCTGCGTGCCGGGCTGATCGGGACGCAGGGTGTTCAAGACGCGGATCGGGATGTCGTGCCGGACCGCGGGATGGATCGTCGCCGGATGGATCACCTTGGCGCCGTAGTACGCCAGCTCAGCCGCCTCGGAGAAGCTCATGCGCTCGAGCCGTCGGGCGTCCGCGACGATCCGCGGGTCGGAGGTCATCACGCCATCGACGTCGGTCCAGATCTCGATCTCGTGCGCCCCGAGGGCACTGCCGAAGATGGCCGCGGTGAAGTCCGAGCCGCCACGGCCGAGCGTGGTGATGAACCCGGCTTCGTCTCGGGCAACGAACCCGGTGACCACGGCCACGACGTCGGGCGAGACCCGCTCGGCGAAGCGCTGGGCGATCGTCTCGTAGCTCTCCGGGAGCACCTCCGCGCGGCCGTAGTGCGAGTCGGTGAGGAGACCCAGGTCGTAGCTCATCACCCCGATGGCCGAGATCCCCGCCGCGTCGAGCGCCGCCGCCACGACGCGAGCCGAGCAGCGTTCGCCAAAGCTCATCATGCGATCGAGCGAGCGCGTGGTGAGGTCACCGACCAGGGTGATGCCCTGCAGGAGGGCGGCCAGCTCGTCGATCTCGTCGCGCAGGAGATCCGCCGGGAGCTGTAGGTCGGCCAGCAGCCCGACGAAGCGCTCCCGAAGGGGCGCCGGATCGGCCGAGCCACGCACGGCGCTCTCGGCCAGCTCGATCAGCGCATTGGTCACTCCGCCCTGAGCGGACACGACGACGACCGGTTGCCGCGACCGTCGGCCACGCACGATCTCGACCACGTCGCGAATGCGCGCAGCTTCGGCCACGGACGTCCCGCCGAACTTCATGACGATCATCGCTCCCGATGCTCCGCTGCGTGCGCGCAAGCGGCAAGTGTTCCCCTCCCGTGCTGCGCTTCGCGACAGCTCCGAGCACGGCGAACCCACATCGTTCACGAGGACGCCACGCATGGCGGTCCCGAGCACGCGATCTCCCGCACCGGCGCCGCTTCACAACCGCATCTAGAGGGTGCACGCGCGTCTCCGGAACGAGATCTCACGCACTCGGAGCCGCCAGGACACCGTGCGACGGGCGCTCCCGACTCGCACCGGCGTGGACCCCGTGCCGATCCCCGACCTCGCCGCGTTCTCGCGACGCCCTCGTGAACGATCCGGGCTACGCTGTGAGGTCCGGAGGTGAGCCGATGGCCGAGCTCTCGCGTGACGACCTGATCTACGATTGGAACGAGGTAGGCGCGCTGCCGCGCCCGACGCACAAGGCGGAGTTCGACGACGAGAGCCTGCGCGACGGCCTGCAGTCGCCGTCCGTGCGCAACCCGACGATCGATCAGAAGATCGAGATTCTGCACCGCATCGCCGATCTCGGGATCGACTCGGCCAACCTGGGCCTCCCGGGCGCTGGGGCGGTCGCGATCGAGCACGTCACCGCACTCGCTAACGAGATCGCGAGCGCGGGCCTCGCGCTCGATCCGAACTGCGCGGCGAGGACGCTCGAGGCCGACATCCGCCCGATCGCCGAGATCCAGCAGGCCACTGGCGTGTCCATCGAGTCAGCCGTGTTCCTCGGCTGCTCTCAGATCCGGCTGCTCGTCGAGGACTGGGACATCAAGAAGCTGCTCGAACTCACGATCTCCGGCGTCGAATTCGCGAAGTCCCAGGGTCTCCGCGTGATGTACGTGACCGAGGACACGACGCGGACGCATCCCCACATCATCGATCAGCTCTACCGGGCGGCGATCGACCACGGCGCGACGCGCGTGGTCGTGTGCGACACGGTCGGCCATGCGAATCCGCGCGGCGTCCGACGCCTGATCACGCACGTGAAGCAGATCATCGACGAGACCGATCCGACGGTGAAGCTGGACTGGCACGGCCACCGCGACCGCGGTCTCGACGTCGTCAACGCGCTCATGGCCTACGAGTCCGGAGCCGATCGACTACACGGCGCCGGCATCGGCATCGGCGAGCGCGCCGGCAACTGCCCGATGGACACGCTGCTCGTGAACATGAAGCTGATGGGCTACATCGACAATGACCTGACGGGCCTCATGCGCTACGTCGAGGCCGTATCGAAGTACACCGAGGTGCCGATCCCGAAGAACTACCCGGTCGTCGGCTCCGATGCATTCGAGACCGCGACCGGCGTTCACGCTGCTGCCGTCGCCAAGGCGCTCGCCCGGGGCGATCGCTGGCTCGCCGACCGCGTCTACTCCGGCGTGCCGGCCGGGGACTACGGGTTGGAGCAGAAGATCACGGTCGGACCGATGAGCGGCAAGTGGAACGTCATCCACTGGCTGAAGAGCCACGACATCGAGCCGACGGACGACCGCATCCGTGCCGTGTTCGCTGCGGCCAAGCAGAGCGACCACGTCTTGAAGGACGCTGAAATCCACAGCGCGCTGTCCGTCGTGACCGCGTCCTAGCCGTCCCCAAGACATCCAGCCGGGAATCGAAACGGCCCCCGCGGGATCACGCTCGGGGGCCGTTCGGATCTGCTGTTCTCTTGGCTACGAGCCGGCGACGGCTCCATTGGCGGCCGCGGCCACTTCGGCCGTCGCGTCCGGCGGGGACGGGGGGAGCCCGTTTCGCTCACGCCATACGCGCGAGCGGATGCAGTTCGGACACTTGTGATAGTTCTCGACCTGACGCTTCTCGCAGATGTCTCGCGAGATGAGGTGCGTGATCAGGCCGGGAACCTCGGTCGCGCGCTGCGGGCAGAGAATGTAGTACTCCATCGGGCGCCTTTCCGCCTGAGTCAGCCCCGCGTCCGACGGGTTCCACCACGCTCTGAGGACGAGCGGAGCGGGTCGGGAGCGGGCTCAGGCATGGCGAATTGTTAACCGCTGAGTCGCCGCCGCACAAGGCCTCAGATCGCCAACTTGGGCAAAAACAGCCCAAAACAGCCCAAAATCAGCCGAAATCGACGCTGCTACTCGTCGATCACGAAGCCGCGATAGGCCGAGCCGGATGGCGAAATTGTGATCTCGACGGGGTCTGGCAGCCGTGCGAACACGGCGTGACGGTTCTCGACGGACAGCATGGTCGGGCCGGCCGGGATGCCATGGATCCGGTATTCGCCGTCGGAATCTGTGAGGGCGTAGCGACCCCAAGAAGGCAGCTCTTGATCCGACGACGAGGGCGGACGCGCGGTCACGGCGACGCCGCGAACCGGCGAGCCATCGAGACGGATCACGCGACCGAACACCTCCGCCGTGCCGAGCTCGGCCAGTTCGAGCGGCACCGAGAACACACTCGGCTGCGCCGTCTCGGCGAGGAACAGGTCGGTGGTTGCGCCCCACGCGGGGACGTCCAGACGCCAACTGCCCGGCGTCAGGCCACCGAACGCGGCCGGGGCGGCGCCGCTCAATCGCAGCGTGCGGCGGTCGGGAACGCGGCCAGGAGAGACCGCGCGCGTCAGCACGCACTCGAGCTCCGTTCGCGGCGGCACGGAGTGAGACGACGCCGAAGCAATGGACGCCGACGGCCGCACCTCGAGGCTGAGCTCGCCGAGCGGCGGTGCCAGTCGCAGGGTCACCGGTGGTGCCGGAGGTACGCGGACGGCGACCTCCGAAGGCGGGCGGTCGGGGATGCGGAGGGCGACGATGTAGCGACCCGGCGCGACCAGCTCAGTCGTGAACGACCCGTTCGGCCGCAGCGTCGTCTGCAGACCGACCACTGGGTACGCGACGCCCCGTTCGATCCGCGACACCTCGATCGCCGCGTCGGTGATCGTGGCGTCGAGACCCTCGACGCGCCCCTGGATCGGCAGAACCTGCGACTCCGACGGGGTCGGCGGTGACGTGCAGGCCGCCGTCAACAGGCCGGCCCCGAGCAGAACGGTCCCGAGCAGACCCGTCCCCAGCAGGCCCCTACCCAGCAGGCGACGCGCCGCGATCGGCGTCTTGGTCGGGAGCGTGATCGACCTCCCGCCGAACTTCATCACGCCGAACGTCATCAGGACTGCGCTCCTCTCAGGTGGGCGATCGCGGCGCGCGCCACGTCGGGCGCCCGATGCGAGTCGCGGCTCAGCTCGACGCCGACGAGTCCGTCATACCCGGCGCCATCGAGTGCCGCCAGAACCGGGCCGATGTCGAGCGTTCCCTCGCCGAACGGAAGATGGAGATGCTCGCCCTCGCGCATGTCCTCGACTTGGACGTCGGCGAGCTCCGACGCATGGGCCGCGATCAATTCGGCGGGGTCGCCCTCTTGGTTGCAATGGACGTGCCCGACGTCGAGGGCGAGTCGCAGCGCCGGGTGCCCGGCAGCCTCGCGTAGTCGGGACCAGTGCGCGAGGGTCTCGACATGCATGCCCGGCTCGGGTTCGAACGCCGCGATCATGCCGCGCTCGGCCGCGCGCTCCGCGACGCGGACGCACTCGCGCGCGAGCCGCGCGTCGAGCACCTCGGTCGACTCCGTCGCGAGCGGACTCCCGCTCCAGAACGCGAGGACCTCGGCCCCGAGGTCGCGGCCGATCTCCATGCAACGCGTGAGGAACGTCAGCCGTCTGTCGCGCGCGGCGGGATCGGGGTCGAGCAGCGTCGGCTGATGCTTGCGGCGTGGATCGAGCACGAACCGGGCGCCGGTCTGGATGCAGACGTCGAGGCCGCGTCGGGCAAGGTGTGCTGCCACCATCCCGATCTCCGTCGGAGTGGCTCGCATCGGATCCAGGTGCGGCACGTCCGGCGTGAGCGCGATCCCGTCGTAGCCGAGGTCGGCAACGAGGTCGATGGCATCGTCCAGACGGTGATGCGCGAGGCCGTTGGTGTTGTAGGCGAGGCGCAGCATGTGCGCATCGTACGCGCTCCCGGTCCCGCTCTTCGCGGGGTACGCTGACCCGGTGACCACTCCGCTCTCCTCCGGCCCCACTCCGCTCTCCTTTGTTCCCGGGCCGGCGCACGTGCGGCCCGAGATCCTGAGCGCCATGGCGCGCCAGCCGTTACCGCACCGATTCCCGGAGTTCGAAGCACTCGTGGGGCGCGTGCAGGCCGATCTGCGCGCCATCCTCAGATCGAACGCCACGGTCGTCCCGGTCCTCGGCTCGGGAACCACGTCGCTCGAAATCGCGTTGCGCGGGCTCGGGCGGCGTCGCGTGCTCTCACTCGTCGCCGGAGCGTTCGCCGAGCGTTCCGCGACGATCGCCACGAGCCTGGGCCTCGAGGTCGAACGGCTGCAGCTGCCACCCGGGTGGGCGTTCACTCCCGACGCGCTGGATCGCGCCCTCGCCGCCGGCTCGTTCGATGTGGTGACGGTCACCCACGGAGAGACGTCGACCGGCGCCGTCAACGACGTCGTCGCACTGGCGCAGGTGGTCGCCGCCCACCCGGGCGTGGCCCTGATCGTCGACGCGGTCTCCACCTTCGGAGGCATGGACCTGGCGCTCGACGATCTCGGGCCGGAGGTGGCACTCGTCGGCGTGACGGGGAAGTGTTTGGCCTGCCCGCCGGGCATGTCGATCCTCGCGATCTCGGACGGCGCGGCCGAGCGAGCGGCGACGGCAGAGGCCAACGGCCATGCGCTGCGTCTCGAGACGCTGGTGAAGAGCGCGCGCCGCGGCCGGACGCCGCACACGCCATCGGTCCCGCTCTTCTTCGCCCTGGAGGCCCAGCTGCCCCGCATCCTCGCCGAGGGAATGGCGGCCCGCGGTGCCCGACACGAAGCGATGGCCGTGCGGGTGCGCGCGTGGGCCGAGGAGCACTTCGCGATCCTGGCGCGGGAGGAGGCGCGGGGACCGACCGTCACGGCCATCGAGAACACGCGCGGGCTGGACACGGCGGCGCTGCTCGCGGCGGTGGAGCGGCGGGGGTACCGGCTGGCGGCCGGGTACGGCGAGCTGAAGGGCGCGACGTTCCGCGTTGGGCATCTGGGGGACGTGACGGTTGCGGAGACCGAGGCCATGCTGGGCGCGTTGGACGAGGCGGTCGCGGAGGTCGCGTAGGGGCGTCGGGGGAGCGCGAGGGCGTCGTCGATCGATGGCCGTGCGCATCAGCCCAGTCGTTCGCGGTGCGCCGTCGGACCGGCCTCGCACGCGTGAGCCCCAGCGGGCGGGGCGGATCAGGAGATCCGCCCGTACGACGGCTTCGGCTCGGCGGCACCCGCTGGTGGAAGGGAGGGAGACCCTGTCGGATGCTGATCGGGTCACGTCCTCGATCTGCGACGGCGGTTGGCTTCCCCGTGACGCCGTAGGGGCCGTTGCCAAAGCGATCGCGGCGGGTTGGCGGGGACGAGGTCGGTCCAGATCCTCACCCGGGGCGCGGCGGTTGCGCGTCAGCGCAGGCGCCGTGACGCGGGGAATGAGGCCACGCAAGGGTGCGACCGAGGGGCAACGCGCTCGCCGGCGAGGTGACGCACCCGCGGAGCCGACCAGAAACATAGGAGGCGCGGCGATTGCCACATGCCCCATGAGCCGACCACCAACCACCCGCCCGCAATCGACGTGCCCCCCGCGCGGGAAATGTGTGCGCGGAGGTCCTCGACCGGCGCCGGTGGCTCTCGTCAGACGGGTGACGAGACCGAGCACACACCAGACAACAATAGCGGGCGCGGCGATTGCCACATGCGCCCACCAACCGACCGCCCGCAATCGCCGTGAACGCTACTCCGGCGGGACGCGGCCGTACGAGCTCTTGGACTTCTGCCAGTCGCCGATGAAGCGCTCCCACTGACCCATCTGGTTCCTCACCTGCGCCTCGGTCACCTGGCCGAAATCCGGCTCGACCCATGGCTCGATGGTCTGCTGCGCCTTGATGTAGAGCTTGCCGGCCTTGCGGTAGCTCGCGTTGGCGGCCTGGCGGCCGTCCGAGCGCTCGAGGTCGCGGCCCTCGTTCAGGAACTTGTCGGCCTCGTCGCCGTACTTGCGCGCCTCCGTCAGCGCCTTGCGGGCCTGGTCCATCTGCGCGTCGGACAGCGGCGTGTACATCTTCATGTTCGGGTTCGCCGTCGGAGCCGGCGTCGGGGCGGGCGCCGGGTCGCTCTTGCCGGAGTCACAGGCAGGCAGCGCGAGGCAGGCGGCCAGAGCCGCGAGCGTGAGGAAGGAACGGGGGTTCGTCACGGGGAACTCCAGGGATCGAGGTCGAAGCGGGGCTTCGGGGACGGAGAGTCGCGGAGATTACCGCCGTTCTCGCCAACGGGCGAGCGCGGTCCGAACGACCTCGGCGGCGTTGGCAGACATCGCCGCACCCAGTCCCTCGGAGGACGCACCCGGGAGAGCGCGGGATGCGTCGTACGTCCCGGAGTGGACGATTCGCCCCTCGGCGTCCGCCAGATCGAAGCGCACCCGCAACAGCGCGGACCAGGCATCCGGTCCCGCCACGAGGTCGCACGCAAGGACGTGGCCTTCGAGGACGAGCTCGGTCTCGAACCCGGCGCCGGCGTCGGTCGCCGACTGGAACGCGCCCGTGCCGAGCATCTCGGTGACCGCGATCGTGAGCGCGTGTCGAGGGTCCTCGACCCAGCGGTCGCCCTCGAGGAACTCGATCGAGCCGTCCGGCCCGCGCAGCACGACGCGCAGGTCGTAGCGCTCGCGTCCATGGAACGGGTGCACGCCCACGGCCGGGAGGGCTCGCGACGCCTCACTCTCGAGGGAGCCCGCGTCGAGTGCGTGGCGACGGATCGGAGGCGGCGGATCACCACCGGCTCCGACCTGGATGCAGGCAGGGAGCACCAACAGCGACGCGAGGGCGATCACTGCTCCGACGAGACGGTTCGTGGATCTCATGGCTACTCGCCTCCTTCACGCCGCCCCGAGAGCAAGGCGTCCGGGTTCTCCTCGAGGAACCGTGCGAGCCGCGACACCGAGCGGCCCGCCTGCGAGAGCTAGCGCACGAGACGCCGCACCTCGCCGCGGACCGCTGCAACGTCATCGGCGGCGTTGCCGAGCTGGCTGGCGGCGTCGCGAACCGCCGCCGACGTGCCAGAGACATCCGCCGAGCGCAGCGTCTGGTCGGCCTGATCGAGCAGTCCCTCGAGCTTCGCGACCACGTTCGGCAGAGCTCGATCCAGTTCGGCCGTGATGTTGCGCACCGAGGCCGACGCGGCGCTGACGTCCTCGAGCGTGCGATCCACGCGCGGATCGGAGATCAGTGTGTCGAGGCGCTCGCTCGTGTGATCGAAGCGCTCCGTGATGCTGTCCATCCGATCGAGCGCCCGCCGCAGCGCCGGGTCCTCCGCGATGCGCCGCATGGCGATCAGAGTCTCCTCGGCGTGGCCCTGCAGAGCCTGCGTGTCGAGCGCCTCGACGCGCTGCGTCGTCAGCTCGAGCAGATCGACCATCCGTGCCGAGATCGCCTCGTAGTCGACGCGGGCGAGCTTGCCGAGTGTCGTGGCGAGGTCGCGTTGGATGTCCTCGAACGACGCCTCGGCGGCGGTCGGGATGAACGGCTGCCGCATGGCCGGAGCCAGCACCGGATAGGGGTGCTTGTCGATGTCGTAGTGGTCGATCGAGATGTACTTCGAGCCGGTGATGTCCTTCCACGCCAGCGTGACGCGCACGCCGCGGTCGACCCACTGCTGCAGGTAGTCGGCGAACTCGTCGTCCGTCAGGATGAGGTCGGAGAGCCCGAGCGCATCCGGGTAGACGACGCACTTCACCTCGATGAGCGCGCCGGACCCCGCCACCTGCTGGTCGCGCGCGGCGGCGATCATCATCACGGACTCGACCTTGCCGATGTTCACGCCGCGGTAGCTCACGTCGGAGCCTGCGGCGAGCCCCTGGACGTTCTCGGCGAAGTAGCAGTAGACGGTCTTGGTAGCTCGCAGCCACTGGTTCGCGCCGAGGACGAACAGGATCGTGAGCGTCGCCGCGATGCCCGTCAGGACGAACACACCGAGTTTGAACTTCTGCGGATCGCGCGCCATCAGCGCCCCCCTCGCCCGGCTAGAGCGGGCTCTCGGTTGAAGAAGGAACGCACGTAGGGGTCGTCACTCTCATCGCGCAGCGTCGCCGGGTGACCCTCGGCCACGATGGTCTGTCGCGCCTTGTCGAGCACGATGCAGCGATCCGCGACCGCGTAGATGCTCGCCAGCTCGTGGGTCACGATGACCATCGTCGTGCCGAGCGAGTCGCGCAGATCGAGGATCAGTTGGTCGAGTTCGGCCGCGCTGATCGGATCGAGACCCGCGGAGGGTTCGTCGAAGAAGACGATCGGCGGGTCCAGAGCGAGTGCGCGTGCCACGCCCGCCCGCTTCTGCATGCCACCAGAGATCTCGTCGGGCCGGTACGCCTCGTAGCCGTCGAGATCGACCAACGACAGCTTCAGCTGCGCGAGCCGCGAGATCGCCTCGCGGGGGAGAGGCGTGAACTCCTGGAGTGGCAGGGCGACGTTCTGCTCCAGCGTCATGCCGCTGAACAGCGCTCCGCTCTGGAAGAGGACGCCGAAGCGCCGCAGGAGTTCGCGGCGCTCCGCCGGCGTCGAGGCCGTCAGGTCCGTGCCGTCCAGCTCGATCGTGCCGGCGGCGGGCTCGATCAGACCGATCAGGTGCTTCAGGAGGGTCGACTTCCCGCAGCCCGATCCGCCGAGGATCACGAAGACCTCGCCACGCTTCACGTCGAACGAGACGTCCTCCAGAATCGTGACATCGCCGTACGCCGCGCGCAGGCCGCGCACGCGGACGATGGCGTCGACGGTCGCAGGGGGCGCCGGTGCCTCAGGGGGAGGTGGTGTCTCAGAGGGCATGGAAGATCACGGTGAGGATCGCGTCGACCACGATGATGAGGAAGATGCCCGACACGACGGCGGACGTGGCGGAGACGCCGACGCCCTGGGCGCCCTTCCCGGTCTGCAGACCACGTAGGCAGCCGACCGCGGCAATGACGATGGCATAGGCCTCGCCCTTGATCAGTCCCTGGCCGACGTCCCAGAGTCCGATGCGCGCGATCGTGTTCCCGAGATAGACGCCGATCGGCTGGTCGAGGTACGTCGTGCCGATCACCATCCCGCCGAACACGCCGGCGAGATCGGCGAAGACGACGAGCAGCGGCATCATCAGGAGCAGGGCCACCATCTTGGGCATCACCAGGAAGCGCGTGCGCTCGAGCCCCATCGTGTCGAGGGCCGCGACCTCCTCGTTGACCTTCATGGTCCCGATCTCGGCAGCGAACGCGGATCCGGACCGACCGCAGACGAGGATCGCCGTCATCAGCGGACCGAGCTCCTGGATGATCGACATCCCGACGACGTCGGCGACATAGGTGTCGGCGCCGTACTGACGCATCTGAGCGCCCATCTGGAACGCCAGGATCAGGCCCATCAGGCCGTTGATCATCACGACGATGCCGAGCGCGTCGGCGCCGGTGCGGGCCATGTAGACGATCGTGTCCGGCCAGCGGAGGCGGCGAGGGTGCAGGGCGATCTCGCCGAACCCAGCGATCAGGCCGCCGATGTACTCGACGGTGTCGGCCGCATTCCGCAGGACCTGCGTCGCGAACGTGCCCAGCGTCTCGACCATGCCGGGGCGGCGGTCGGCGGGCGGCGCGGTCGGCGGCTCCGGGCAGGGACGGTCCATCACGTCGAGCATGAAGCGGACCTGCTCCGAGGCGCCCTCGATCGCCACACCACCGAGCAGGCGGCGCAGGTGGATCAAGAGCGCGGCGCCGGCGGTGTCGCAGCGCGGCACGCCCTCGACGTCGATCCGGGCGTCGTGACCGTCTGTCGCACCGAGGAGTGCCGCTTGGCGCCAGAGGGGCGCCGTCGTCTCAAGCGTCAACGGTCCCGTGAGTCGAAGAACGAAGTCCTCGAGCTCCATCGTGGCGGCGGAGGCGACGACGTTCATCCAGGCCGCATTGTGCGGGCGGCGGGGGACGGCCCCGGGACGAGGTGTCGGCTCAGGAGAGCGGAGCGCCGGTGCGCTCGAGGACGGCGACGTAGCCGCCGCCGCGGCGACCCGCGACGGGGAGCGTCAGCACCTCGCTCCGAAGCTGGAAGTCGGGGTCCTCGTCCAGGAAGCCGTGGACGACATCGTGGTTCTCGACGCGATCGATCGAGCACGTCGCGTAGGCGAGGCGTCCCCCCTCGCGTACCCGCGAGCCCGCGACGAGCAGCAGATGCGCCGCCTGTTCGGCGAGCATCGCGATGCGATCCGGCCCCTCGAGCCGCCGGCGCGCCTCGACGCGGCGCGAGAACACACCCGTGTTCGAGCAGGGCACGTCCACGAGGACGAGATCGAAGCCGGGCTTGTCGCGGCCCTTCACGCCCTGGGGCAGGTTGGCCGGATCGATGGCGTCGGCGCCGAGGACGGCGACCTGGGTCAGGCCGCGGCGCTTGACCTCGCGCTCGAGCAGTTTGAGGCGCGGCCCGGGCAGATCCACGGCCATCACGAGCCCGTCCGGGCCGACGGCCTCGGCCAGGGCGACTGTCTTCCCGCCGGGGGCGGCGCAGAGCTCGAGCACCGACTCGCCGGGCTGCGGATCAGCCGCCGGCACCGTGTCGGCCGCGGTCGGGTCCTGGACGGCGAACGCGCCGTCGTCCCAGCCCGGAAGCTCGGTGATGCGGCCGGCGCCCTCGACGAGGAGACAACGCCCCTCGGGAGTGACGGTGGCGCCGCTCTCTGTCAGCGCCGCAGTCAGCGACTCGGCCGCCGTGCCGTCGCGCGGTCGAAGGGAGAGCAGCGGACGCGACGACCCAGCGGCGAGGATGCCCGCGAGCCCCTCGTCACCGTGCTGCTCGAGGAAGCGTTCGACGAGCCAAGCCGGGTGCGAGGTCGTCTCCGAGAGGTACGCGATCCGGTCCTCGTCGGGCGACGTGAAGATCGCCTGGCTGAAGACGGTGGTCCCGCCATCGCCGGTGGCGACGGTCCGGTCCGGCGGCCCATCGCTTGCGCCACGTTCCTCGACCGCTCCCGCGAGCTTCCGCAGCACGGCGTTGACGAACCCCGCCGCCCGCGGCTGGCCACCGGTCTTCACGAGCTCGACCGACGAGTGCACCGCCGCGTGCGGCGGGATGCGATCCAGCAGCACGATCTGATGCGCCCCGAGTCGCAGCGCGTTCCGCGCCACGGGATGGGCGTTCTCGAGCGGCTTCTTCACGAAGTGTCCGAGGATGTGATCGAGCGTCTCGAGATGCCGCAGCGTGCCCTGAACGAGCTCGCGCGCCAGATCGCGATCCCGCGACTCGAGTTTCCGACCGCGCAGATGCCGATCGAGCGCCTCCTTCGCAAGGGCGCCACGCTCGACGTGCAGAAGGGTCTCCAGAGCTGCTTTCCGGGGCATGGCAGGCACCATACCGCCGGCAGCCGGGCGACGACGTTCTTCGACAACCCCTCAGCGCGGGCGGCCGTTGCTGATCCAGTCAGCGAGAGCCTGCCGCTCGGCGGCCGGAACGTTGCCGGAGGGCGGCATGCTGCCGTTCGCGATCGCATTGAGGGCGGCCTGCGCCGACGCGCGCACCTTCTTGTAGCCGTTCAGGCGGACGCCGCCCGAGACGAGGGCCGGACCGTGGCACGACACACAGCGGGCGTTGAGGATCGCGCGGATGCCCGATCTGTAGGTCGGTGCTCCGCCGATCGGACCGGGGTCAGGCGTGGCCGCGTCGGGGTCCGCGAGGTAGGCGGCGATCTGCTTGGCGGCGCCCTTCCCGAGGGTCCGGAAGCGGGGCATGCCGTCCTCGCCCTCCTGCACGGCCTCGAGGATCTCCCGCCACGACTCGCGCGAGACGTTCTCGTCGACCCTCCCCCCACGACCGTCGGTGCCATGACAGCCCGAGCACTTCGGCAGCCAGATCGCCGCCCCGGCGGCGGCCGGCGAGCGGGTGGGCGGGGCACCGATCCCCAGGTGGGACTCGTTGTCCTCGGGTCGGTCGTCGACGACAACGCCCTCGTACTCGGCCCGACACGTCAGCTGGGTCGCCGTGGCGGGCCGCGCGATCTCCAGGTTCGACTTGTGACTCTCGCCGGGCTGCAGCGCGAGCGACGTCGACCAGAGCGTCTCGCCCTCGTCGGTGACAAGCGAGACCGTCGCCGGGCCTCCGTAGTCGGTGCCGCGGTTCCGGACGCGCACCTTCACCCGCATCAGATCCTTGCGCTTGCCCTTCACCTTCAGCCGCACGCGCAGGTCGTTGGCCTGCCGGCCGGATGCGGCCTTCGCGACGAGCCCGACGACTCCACCAGGCTCCTCCGCTCGCTGGTCCGCCCGCGCTCCGCCCAGGGGCAGCACAGCCAGGACGGTCAACGTGGTCAGGACAGTTCGCATCGCGCGCATGGCATCTCCTGTTCGAGGCTGGTCCTGTTCGAGACTGGCCCCGTCCGAGCCGGAACAGCCGGTCTGCGGAGGCTCTCCGCATACCCGGTCCACCAGCGACCCCGCTGATACGCGGAACTGGAGATCGATCCGTGCGGGCGGCCGACCCCGTGACCTCGGTCTCCAACGGGGAACCGAGACCGGTCCGGCGGAGTCCAAAGAAGCGGAGATCGGGGCCGAAAGGGCTTCCCACGCGCCCCGTCTCGTCCGTCACACTCACTGCATGGCGCTTCCCCCGCGCCGCGAGCACAAACCATGGACCTGCGCGACCCAACCCAGCTTCGCAAGGTGTATGAGGCCAACAAGCGTGGCCTCTACAACCTCGCCGTACGCCTCGTGGGCGACCGCCAGTGGGCGGAGGACATCCTTCAGGAGACCTTCGTCCGGGCGTACACGAGAGCGGAGACGTTCAAGGCGGGTGGCAAGGTCTCGACCTGGCTCTACCGGATCTGCATGAACCTCTCCTACGACCACCTGCGCGCTCGGAAGTACCGCGCCATGGCCTCGCTGGACGCTCCGGTCACGTCGACCGGCGACTCCGACGGCGCGACGTGGAGCGCCACGCTGGCGTCCTCCATGCCGCCGGCAGTGGCCCAGGTGGAACAGAACGACACCGAGGATTGCGTCCGGAGGCTCATCGACGAACTCCCTGAGCGCGAACGGACCGTCGTCCTGCTGCGGCAGTACCACGGGATGACGTTCAAGGAGATCGCCGAGGTTCTTGGGCTCACGGCCCGGACGGTGCAGAACTGCCTGCGCCGCGCCAAGCAGAAGCTCTTCTTCGGTCTGAAGGAGGCGGGGCTCGCTCCGCCTCAGGCCGAGGCCCCCTACTAGAGAGACACCCGTCGGAAGACCGATCGGTGTTGTGTGGACGACACGACTCTGTGTTCGATAGGAACGCAGGCCCGTGTCCGAGAGAAAGTCAGGTCTGTGTTCGATAGGAACGCAGGTTCGGATAGGCACTCGTGGTCCGAGAGGACCTGTGTGACGGAGACGACCGAGACGCATGCGCCCGAAGCCCTTCAGCTGCAAGCGAACCCAGAAGCTGCTCGACGACCACGTCGATGGCCTTCTGCGGACCGCCGACTCCGAGGGCGTGCGCGCCCATCTCGAGCAGTGCACTCCGTGTGACACCGAGGCCGCAGCGCTCCGCGCCGCCACCGCCTCGCTGTCCGTCTGGGGCGACCTCGAGCCTCCGCCCGACTGCTTCGAGGGCATCCTGGCCCGCATCGAAGCGCTTCCGCCGGATCTTCTCGAGTCGGCACCGCACTCCCCGGCCCTGCGACTTCTGCGCGGCGGTGGCCGCTGGGTGGCCACGAGCAGCGTGGCTGCGGCAGCCGTGGTGTTCCTCGCGCTCTCCGTGACCACGCCGACGGAGCACGATGCCCCGGCGCGGACGCGGCACACCAACCCCGTCGCCGCGGGGCTCCTCAGTTCGACTGGTCCGGGACTCGGCCTGCGAACGAACGGCCTGCGAACGAACGGACTGAGGACGGGAGAGGTTCGCGCGTACCGCGTCGACGACTTCCTGCGCAACGACGGCCTCCGCCGCGGACGGACGCGCAACGAGTTGCCGGTGTCGCCTGCCAGCTTCGGCGACGCGCTCGGAGCCGGAGCGCGATGAAGGCGGCTCGGTGAACGCAGCCCCGCTGGCCGCCGCCCTCGCAGTTCTCGGAGCGACCGCGGCCGGCGCATCGGCGCAGGACCGTGACCGGCCGGCCGATGACCGCGGTCAGCTCGAGCGCAGCACGTGGCGGCTCGTGCGTGAGGCCGCGCCCGCGGTCCTCTCCATCACGGTGACCACCCGTGCCCCGAAGTTCCCACGCCTCCTGATCCCAGGTGTGATGCTCGCCCCTGCGGCCGGCGAGCCGGAGCGCATCGAAGCGACCGGCTACCTCGCGACGGCGCAGGGCCACGTCGTCACCACTGCCTCGCTGCTCCGCAACGCGAACCTGATCGAGATCCACTTCCAGGACGGCACGGTGCGCGACGCCGGCATCGTCGGCTCCGACGCGCCGTTCCAGATGGCGGTGCTGCGGACCGCGCCACCGCGCAACCCGAAGCCGCTCTCGGAGTGCGCAGAAGTTCCGAGCGGCGGGGACACGGTCGCCTGGTTCTTCAACGCGAAGCAGAGCCGCTCGCGACCCGACGTGCGCGTCGCAACCGTCCATCGCGCCAGCGTTGACGGGACCGCTGGCTACGACCGCTACCTCGCCGCGCCGCTGCGCCTCGACCCGGGTTCCGCCGGCGGCCCGCTCGTGGCGGGGGACGGCCGGCTGCTCGGCATGGCCGTCCAGGAAGTCGTGCCGCGTACGGGCGGCACCCAGACGGGCGAGGCGAGCACCCTGTTCGTGCAGGGCGTCGATCTGCAGCAGGCGGTCGCGGACATCGTGCGCCACGGCTCGGTACAGCGACCGATGCTCGGAGTCGTCCTCGCCGGACAAGGCAATCGCATCGACCAGCTCCTTCCCGGCAGCCCGGCTGAGCTCGCCGGACTGGAAGAGGGCGACCAGATCATCGGCGTCGACGACGCGCCCGTCAGCGCGCTGCCCGACCTGACCCGGGCGCTGCTCCGCAAGGACGTGGGCGACAGCATTCGTCTTCGTGTGCGCCGCGGCGACCGCGACCTGGCACCGCTCGTCGAGCTCTCGGCGTTCTCGCTTCCACCCGTGCCGACGACCGCCCCACTCCCCGGCGCAATGCTCGAACTGACCCTGACCGCCCTCGCCTCGCCACTCGACGAGCGCGAGGTCCGCGTCTCTCAGGTGGTCGAGCACTCGACGCTGCACCAGCTCGGCCTACGTGCCGGCGACCGGCTGCTACGGGTCGACGGTCACTCTGCGGCGCGCTTCTTGGCGCGCCACCGCATCCGCCCCGGCGACACGCGACCGCGGGTCCTCGAGATCGAACGCGACGGCGGCCGGCTCGAGATCCGGATCGTGGAATAACGCCGAACGCTCACTCGTCTCCCCTGAGACTCGCGGACCGATGGCCGTCCGTGACCCCGGGAACTCGACGACGTGAGCACTGCCGACCTAGACCGCCTCTGCGACATCATGGAGCGCCTGCGCGCGCCCGAGGGCGGTTGCCCGTGGGATCGCGAGCAGACGCTCGCGACGCTGTTCCCCTACCTGCGTGAAGAGCTCGAGGAGGCCGCTTCGGCCGCCGAGCGCGTCGCGAGCGGCGAGCTGCAGCCTTCGGATCTCCGCGAGGAGCTCGGCGACCTCCTGTTCAACGTGGTCTTCACGGTGCAGCTCTGCCGCGAGAAGGGCTGGTTCTCGATGGAGGACGTCGTGACCGGCGCCGCCGAGAAGATCATGCGCCGTCACCCGCACATCTTCGGGGACGAGGAGGCCGAGACCTCCGAGGACGTCGAGCGCATCTGGCAGCGCGTGAAGAACGAGGAGCGCGCGGCAAAGGACCCGCCGGCGGCATGAGCTCACGCGTCGAGGCCGTGGTGACGCAGCGGTGCCCGAGCTGCCGCGACGGCCGCATCTTCGATGGCTTCGTCCGCATGAACCCGCTGTGCCCGACGTGCGGCATCCGCTTCGAGCGCGAGCAGGGCTACTTCCTCGGCGCGATGTACTTCAGCTACGGGATGGGAGTCGTGGCGATCGGCGCGCCGATCACGTGGATGATCATCCGCCGCGCCGACCCGGTCCTCGTGGCGAGCGTCGCCTTCGCGCTGCTGCTGGTTCTGTCACCGGCGATCTTCCGGTACTCCCGGACGCTCTGGCTGCACTTCGACAACCACTTCGATCCGCTGGACGGGTCGGGGGGCGACGGCGCTGATCCAGCAACGATGTCGTAGGGGCGGATCTCCTGATCCGCCCGCGCCGACCCGCGGGCGCTCGGACGAAGCCGGTGGACGGCGCGCCGCGGACGGCCCGCGTGGGTCGAACGACCATGGGCGATGGTCATCGCAACCATCACCGCCGGATCGCCAGACGCGTCCCTCGCCGACGGCCGTCCGGACGACCGGGTTCGTTCGCTGATCGCCATCGGACCCCGATGTCCGCGCCGCGCCCAGTGGGCGTGGGTGGGGCAGGAGACCCACCCGTACGGCGTGTATCGCGGGGCAATCGACCTAGTCGACCCGCAGGCTCTTCAGCGCGCGGTTGTACGCGCCCTTCACGCCCGGGCCCGTCCACGATGTCTTCAGACCCTCCTCGAGTTCCGGGATCGCGCCCGTGAGCCCGAGATCTGCCGCGTGGGCAGAAGCCCAGATGCGCATCCGGAAGTACGGGTCGCGAATGAGACCGATGACGGCAACGCGCGTCACCTCGGAGTGCGGGTCCAGCGCCACCATCGCGTCGAGCGCGGCGTGGCGCAGGCGGTGCTGGAGGCCCTTGCCCCACGCGTAGCCCAGATAGTGGCGCGCGAGTTCCGCGCCGCGCGGATCGCCGAGCGCGGCCAGACCGTTCATCACCTCACGCCGGATGACGTCGCGATGGCTCTCGCGCCCGAGCGCGGTGGTGAGCGCCGCCAGCGCCCTCGGTGCCCGTGTCTTCCCGAGGGCCGTGCACGCCTCGGCCGCTGCGTAGACGCTGACGTCCTCGTGCGCATGCCGGATCAGCGTCGCTGCCACCCAGTCGGCGGGCAGACCAGCCATCGCCGTCAACGCCGCGCGGCGAACGCGGGAGTCAGCGTCCTCGGCCGTGGCGATCAACGCCGTCGCTGCCTCGCGCCCGCCGATCTCGCCGAGCGCGGTCGCCGCCTCTGCCCGAACTGAGTGGTGGGCATCCCCGGCTGCTGACCGGCCGAGCGCAGGCGCCGCGCCGATACCCTGGCCACCCAGCGCCCGCGCCGCGAGCAACCGCCCGGTCGCCCGAGGATCGTCCGCCAGCTGCGCCTCCCACTCGACCCGAGACTTCGTCGCCTCGATGCGCGCGACGAGCCACGTGTCCGGATCGATGCGCCAGCGGAGCGGCTTCCCCGGTCCCTGGATGCGCCAGCTGTGCTGCGCCTCGGACAGCGTGTGACGGCGTCGCTCGACCGTGCCATCCGACCAGGTGACCTCGACGTCCACCGGCAGCGTGAAGTGCGGCATGTGCTCCGTCGCGGGCTGTGTCTGCACGACGTCCATCACGAATGCGCCGTTCTCGTTAGGTCCGGTCTGGTAGCTGCCGGAGACGGCGAGCCGCGGGTACCCCGACCCGTAGACGAGCTGATCAAACAGCCCACCGAGATCCACGTCGGTCTCGGCCTCGAGCGCCGCGCGCAATTCCTCGGATTCGACGCTGCGGTCTTTCGCCCCGGCGACGTAGCGCCGGATGCCGCGTCGGAACGCGTCGTCTCCCATCACGTTGCGCAGCAGGTGCAGCACGCTCGAGCCCTTCACGTAGGGCTTGCGCTGCATGTCGCCGCAGTCGGTCGGGCTCGCCGGGCGCGGCGTGGCCGCGGTCTTCGGGAGATCGATCGCATCGAGGTAGCTCTGCCGCGAGCGGAGACGGCCGACAGCGAAGTCCTCGGGACCATGGTGCTGCTCCACCCACAGATCCGTGAAGTACGTGGCGAAACCCTCGTTCAGCCAGATCTGGTTCCACGTGCGGCACGTGATTAGGTCGCCGAACCAGTCGTGCGCCAGTTCGTGGCAGACGAGACCGTCGGCTGCGTAGTCCGGCCGCACGCCCTCGCCGTGGAGCGCGCGCATGTTGAGGGTGGTCGCGCCGGTGTTCTCCATCCCGCCCCACATGAAGTCCCAGACGGTGATCTGGCTGTAGCGACCCCACGGATACGGCTCGCCGGTGACCTCGGCCAGGAAGGCCATCATCGAGGGCGTGCGGCCGAAGCACTCGTCGACCAGGCCCTCCCAGCCCGGCGGTACGAGGTCGTGCTGCTCGACACCGGCGGCATCGCGCACGACGTCCTCGAACGTGCCGACGACGAGACTGATCAGATAGGGCGGCTGCGGCCGGTCGAGGGACCAGACATGGCGCTCGCGGCCGTCGCCGGAGGCCTCCTTCGACTCCAGCTTGCCGTTGGAGAGCGTGGTCAGGCCCGACGGGACGTCCAGGGCGAGACGCGTGGTCAGCCGGTCGTCGGGCAGGTCGTACATCGGGATCCAGTGGCGGTTCTCGGTCCCCTGCCCCTGGCTCCAGACCTGGAGCGGGATCTCTGGATACGCCTCGGTCGGCCGGAAGAACCACAGACCGGCCGTCGGGGTCCCGGCGTAGGTGATCTCGAGCTTGAGCGTGTCCCCCTTCTTCCGAGGTCGGTCGAGGGTGATCGTCAGGACGTCACCCGCGTGCGACGATGTGCAGACGGCGCCGTCCCCTGTCGAGACCGCCGAGACACTCATGTCCTCGAGATGCAGGCGGACCTCGGAGACGTCGTCCCGCACGACGGTCATCCGGTGCCGTGCAGTGCCGGCGATCTCTCCGGTCTCGAGATCGAGGCGCAGGTCGACCTCCAAGTGCTGCTGATCGACCACCCGCGTCGTGGGGCCCAGTTCCTCCGGAGCCGCCTGCGCGAATCGCGGGATCAGGACCGGAGCGACGAGCAGCCCAAGGAGAAGCGGCGCGACCAGGAGTGGGCGACGGGACATCGGTAGCCTCCGGGGACGGATCGACGGACAGATCGTAGTGCCCAGAGGGTGCGCGGCGCCCGCCCCGCGAGGCGCCGTGGAGCGGCCTGATGTGTCGGGAATCCGCGACAGCATGCATTGGACTGGACATTAGGGGGTGCTCACCTTCCGCCTCCGGTCACGGATTCGGATTGCCTCAGGCTCGAAGGCAGCCGCTTGACGCAGTGGTCCGGGGTTTGCAACCCGAGTGGCATCGATGGCAGACCGATCTCCCCGCCCGCCTTTGGAGCGCCTGTGACCCACCCTCTCATCCCTGACCCCGACGCCCGCGTCCGACGCCCCTTGCGGCTCGTCGTCGCGGTCGCCCTCACGCTGACCGTGAGTGCGTGCGGGTGGTTCGGTGGAGATGGCGACGAGACCGATGGCGTGCCGCCCGAGACCGGGCCGGTCGTCGGCACCATCGCGACCGGTGGCGGCGTACGACCTGCGCCGGCCCCCAGCGGTGTTCCGTCCGGGGCGACAGGAGCGAACGCTCCACTACCCGCTCCGAACGGTGGACGGAACTTCGGTCCCAGATCGAACCTCCCGACGACGAACGGGACCGGCGTGAACGGCCCCGGCGCGAACGGCATTCGATTGCCGGCGAGCTCGTCGACCGCTCCGAACGCCACGACCACGACCACGACCCCGACACGCACTCCGGGCGTCGAGGGCCCGAACCCGACCCAGATCCAGAACGGCTCGAGCGCCCTCGAGACCCTCAAAGCGATCGCGACTGCCCAGCGGGAGTGCCGCAAGCAGGCGGTGATCGACGAGGACTACGACGGCCTCGGTGAGTACGGCGGTCTCGTCGAGCTCAGCGGCTCGGCAGGCGGACGCATGGAGCGTCCGCTCCGCAACGCGCTGCTTCCGCGACGCCTCGGCCAGCTCAACAACAAGGGCGAGTACTCACGCGGTGGCTACCTGTACCGCGTCTATCTCCCCGGCAAGGGCGGCGCGGCAATCGGCGAGTCGGCCCGTGGCTTCGGCACCGGCCAGTTCGACCCGAACCTCGCTGAGGACTTCTGGTGCGTCTACGCATGGCCCGCTGATCGCAGCGGCGGCCGAACGTACTTCCTCGGTCAGGACGGTGACATCCTCGTCACCGACGACGCTCGCTACGGCGGACGCGGACGCGGCCCCAAGCCGGGCGCTGCGCTGCGCAGCGGCGGCCTGGGCGGGATGCTCGGTCTCCCCGCGGCGGGTTCGACCGGTCAAGACCAGAACGCCTGGCGCATCGTCCGCTAGCCCGCATCGCCGCGAACGCCACGCCGATCCTCGATCTCGCCTCGTTCTCGCGACGCCCTCGGGCCGCCGGCCGGTCGAATTGGTCTGGACACAGCCGCGCGAACGTCGCAACTTCCCCTCGCATATGGCGGAGACGGGGAGTTCAACATGACGCGCAGCATCGCAGCACTCACCCTCGTCCTCGCGCTCGCCGCCACCGCGAGCGCGGACGAGATCAAGCTTCGGAACGGCGACGTGCTCAACGGCACGATCATCGAGACCTCGAAGGCGGGGGTCACGCTCGACCACCCGATCCTCGGGCGCATCTACGTCAGTCGCTCTAACGTCGCCGGCGAGACCGGCACGACGGCGCCTGCGGGTGACCTGGACGGCGAGGCTGCCGCCACGACATCGACGCCGGCCGCCAAGACGAACCCGTGGAAGTTGAGCGCCGAACTCGGCGCCTCCGGGACGTCCGGCAACTCGGACACGGACGACCTCCACGCGGCCATCAACGGCCTCCTCGAGGACGACGCCAAGCGCTGGGCCGTCGGCGCGGGCTACAGCACGTCCGAGTCGAACGACGTCGAGACGAAGGACCAGTGGTTTGCCGAGGTCACGCGCGACTGGAAGTTCGCCGAGTCCAAGTGGTTCCTGTTCGCGGGCGCGCGCTACGACGACGACAACTTCCAGGAGTGGGACCACCGCACGACGCTGAAGGCCGGTGCCGGTTATCAGTGGCTCGAGCGCAACGACCTGAATGTGCGCTTCCGTGCTGGTCTCACGCACGTCAACGAGAGTGGGATCGCGAACCCGCTCGTCGATGACAGCCGGGTCGAGGGTCTCCTGGGTGGCGAAGCCGTCTGGAAGCTCACCGAGGCGCAGACGATCACCGCTGGCGTGACCTACTACCCCGACTTCGACGACAACGGCGAGTTCCGTACCGTCAGCGAGCTCGGCTGGTCCATGAAGTTGGCCACCGAGACGGACGTCCGCCTGAAGGTCGGGCTGAAGAACGAGTACGACTCGCACCGCGACGACCCGTTCGACACGACGGATCGCCAGTACTTCGTGGCGCTCCTCTTCGCCTTCTAGCCCGGACTATTCATGACGACTCACACACCTGAGCGGTCCAGACCGCCGATCTCGGCGTTGCGCCTCCTCCGAGACGGAATGGCGTCGCAGTTGTCGGCGCGCGTTGATCTCGACGTTCTGTCCTCGCTCAGGACGGGCCACTCGGCGCGTGGCGTGGTCCCCGCATCCAGGCGGTTCCTGCGCTTCCAGGCGACAGTCGTCACGAACTGCGCGAGCCTCATGAATAGGCCGGGCTAG
>JAJFFG010000093.1 GCA_021776825.1 Planctomycetota bacterium | reverse complement strand
GGGGGGTTGCGGTCTCTGCCTGGTGGTCCGCGGGGGGGGGCGGGGCGGGCGGCGCGGGGGGCGCGGGCGGCGGTGGCGCCGCCGGCTCGTCCAACGCGGGAGTCGGGTCCTGCGCGGGCGCGACGGCGACAGTCTCGATCGGGACGGCGGGCTCGACGGTCCCCTTGGTCTCGACCTCCGCCGGCGGCGAATCTGCTTCGGGAGCCGGGTCGAGGCGTTTGCGCGGCGCGGTCGACGTGTCGGCGGGCGGCGCCTGGACGGGAGCGTCGCCGCAACCAACCGGCAGGAGCAGCAGCGCGGCGATCGCCGCGGCGTGGGGGAGATGGAGGAGGGTTCGAGCGGTCATGGAGTCGGCCTCACGCGGTCGATCGAGCACCCTAACGCACCTGATCGAGCCCACCCCGCCCTTCCAGACGGGCGAAGGCGCGCGAGGACGAAAGGCCGAATCGGACGGCAGTGCCCCTCCGCAACGATGGTGTATGCTTCGCGCGTGAGCGACACCGCCGATCCGGAGACTGTCATCCGGCAGAGTCTCGACGCGGCCCGCGAGGCGCCGATCCGCGTACGCGCCCTCTGCGAAGGGCTCGAGTCGCGGGACGCGCAGCGGCGCCCCGGAGTCGGGAAGCTCTCCGTGCTGGAACATCTGCTGCACCTCCGCGACATGGAGCGAGAGGTGTTCGGCGAGCGACTCCGCCGCATCCTCGACGAGGACCACCCCACGCTCGGGCCCGTGCGCGTCGAGGACCATGAGCTCGACGATGCAACCGCAACGGAGCTGAGCGCGTCCCACCTGCTGGACGAATGGGCGGCGGCGCGCGCGGAGAACATCTCCCGCGTCGAGGCCACCGGAGCCGCGGAGTGGCAGCGTCAGGCCACCCACGCGCACATCGGCGCCGCCACGTTTGCGGATGTCGTGCGACGATGGGCTCGGCACGATGCTGACCACGTGCGACAGATCGAGATCCTGGCCATGAACTCGCGGGAGCGCGACCTCGGATGAGACACCCCACACGTTGCCTCTGGATGGCTGCGATGGCGCTGGTCGCCACAGCCGGTCTCGCACTCGCCGATCCCGGCATCGACCGTCTGGAGACGGAGGTCCGCAAGAACCGCCGTCTGGACATCGAGGTCGAGGCCACGCTCGGCGGTCGCGGTGAGATCCGGATCGAGGGCAACGTCAACGGTCGCACCGTGCGGTTCCGCAAGCGCGTGCGCAAGGCGGGCACCAAGCGGGCTCGGTTCAAGATCGACGCCAAGCGCTTCAAGCTGCGCAAGCTCGACGGTCCGCTCACGTTCGACGTGACCGCGATCGTCGAGGAGCGCGACGGTGCCAGCGTCGAGCAGGTGGTGCAGCAGACGGTGGCCGTGCCGGTCGTGATCGTGCCCGGTCTCGGCAACGAGCTCGCCCCCGGCGGGAGCGACGTGTTCGCGCTCGCGCTGAACCTAGCCACGGGTGGCGCGTACACCCTCGACGGGAAGGTGCCGACGCTCGTGGTCCACGACTACACGAGCCTGGACAGCGAGCTCACCGATCTCGGCAAGGATCTCAAATCGGTCGCGCGGAAGTCGATGCGCGGGTCGTCATTCGCCCGGATCGACGCCGTCGGCTACTCGATGGGCGGGCTCGTGATCCGCGAGTGGCTGGCCGGCAAGGGCCGCGGCAAGGTGCGGCGCGCCATCCTCGTCGGAACTCCGAACCAGGGCGCGCCCCTCGCGCAGGTCGTCAGCATCGCGCTCCAGACCGGACAGCTCGGCGACGCCGGCGGCGGCCTGGTCCCCGACCTAGGTGACCTCGGCGGTCTCTCCGACGTGCTCAATCTGCTCGGCGGCGAGGGCGAGGCCACCGAGGTGCTGCGTGTGTTCCACCCGACGTACCCGTGGGCATTCATCACGGTCCCGTTCCTGGGGCGTGTGGGCCTGACTCAGCAGCTGCTCGATCAGTTCGGCGGCCTCGTACCCGGTCTCGGCGACCTGCCGATCGACCTCAGCTCCCCGCTGACGCCGCTCAACGCCGTCGGCCCGGACCCGGACGCCGAGTTCTTCGCTCTCGGATACACGGCGCTGCTCTCCGACGAGCTCGGGGGCGCCCAGATCGGCACGGTCGACGAGATCGATCTCACGCCGCTGCTCTCCGGGAACACCGAAGACCTCGACCTGACGGCGCTCGCCGACGGCGACGGCGACGGGCTGGTCCCGTGGCGCAGCGTGATCATGTCGGACACGCCCACGTGGCGTACGGCGATCACCTCGACCGACCTCGGCGCCGGCAACCACTTCACCCTGCTGGCCGATCCGGCCGTGATCGCGCGGATCGTCCAGATTCTGGGCCAGTAGTAGTTCCCGGCCCAAACCGGCTACTTCGAGACGCGAACGCGTCGCGACGAGACGGTCTCTCCGTCGACCTCGACCTTCGCGCTCAGGCGACCCTTGCGGCCGAATACGACCGGGAACACGGCGGTCACGGTGTCGTCGATGCGATCGAACGTGAGCGCGCCCAGACCCAGCCCGTCGAGTTCGGCCTGCACGCGTACGTTGAGCGCGTCGCCGCCCGACCCCGTCTCGAGGTGGACCAGCCCTGTCGCGAGGTGGACCAGCACCGTGCCGCTCTGACCGACGCGCGGACGCGACGGCGTCACCTCGATGCGAACGGACAGTCCCTGAGGTCCCGCGAACGGCGAGTCGGCGCCCGAAGCGCCTCGCAGGCCATCGGCGCCTCGCTCCGCGATCACCAGACGTCCGGGCGGCCCGCCGAGCCCGGGGCGGGCCGTGGCCTTCCCACCACGGCCACCCGCTCCGCCTCGCGCTCCACGCAGTCCCGGTCGGGAGCAGGCCTCGCCACCGGCCCCGCCGCCACCGCCCCGACCCGCGACGGACGTGGCGTCTCCACCCGCCCCATTCGGCCCGGCCCACGCGTCCCCGCCGACTCCACCGCGGGAGATCGCGCTCCCCGCGCGCCCGCCGCGCCCCCCCGAACCGGGGCGACGCCCCGCTTCGCCAGCCCCTCCGGCTCCACCCGATCCCGCCAGAGCCGTTGCGGTGCCTCCACCGCCGGCGAGAGCGTCCACGCGTAGGTCTGCCAGGTCGACAACCCGGCCCCGCGCATCGACGACACGCCAGCCGCCCCCCGCGCCGCCGGCACCACCGCGGGCGTCCGCGCGGCCCCCGGTGCCTCCGCGCCCACCGTTCGCTCCGCGCGCGGGACACGTCTCTGCGAGGCGCTCGGGCGATGCCCCGCCCCCACCGCCCACGGCACGAGCCTGTCCCCCGTCGCCGGTTCCCGTGTCGCGCAATGCGATCAGTTCGCTCACGGGGAGCCCACCCGCGATGACGTCCTCGCTCACGATCTCGACGCGCGTCGCAGCGCCGCCCTGACCACCGTCCGCCCTCGCGCGCCCGCCCTTCCCGCCGCGACCACGCGCGTCGGTCGCCGGGCCGCCTGCTCCCGCAACTGCATTTGCCGAGCCGCCGCGCCCACCGCGACGGAGCGCGATCCGGCCGAGCGGGGCGCCGAAGGCATCGAGGGAGAACACGACCCGCGCCGCCTCGAGCCGGACGCTTCCCGCAGCCCCACCGTCGCCACCGACCGCGCGCTCCACGCTCTCACCCGGCAGTCCGGACTCGCCTGCAGTGCCCACGAACGCGGCCGCGCCGCCGTCCCCACCGCGTCCGGGCACGATGTCCGCCGAGATCGTGAGCGTCCCACCACACGACAGGACGAACCCGGTGCCGGCACCCCCATGACCGCCCGATCCCCCTGAGCTCGGGCCCCCGAAACTCAGCCCCCCAACGCCGAGCATCACGACCGACGCCCCGTCTCCGCCATCGAGCCCGATCAGCGGTTCCTCGACCGTCAGATCACCCGTGGCCGTGACGATCACCGGCTCGTGATCGATGCCGGCTGCGCCCTCCGGGCCGGTGACCGAGGCGCCGAGCGGCTGCCACGGCGCCCGCACGACGAGCCGCCCCTCGAGTCGAACGTCGCCGTCGACGATCAGGTGCGTGCCCGGCTCGATTCCAACCTCGGCGCCGTAAGGCACCGCGAGGTGACTCGAGTAGACCGTCCCCGACAGAAGATCGCCGTCTCGGAGAGCCAGCGGACCAGCGGCGACCGCGGCCTCGCGCCAGCCGCGGGGCAACGGACGTCGTGATCGGTCGACGTCCGCCTGGGCGGTCTCCGTCGGCATCGAAACCAGGAGGGCGACCGCCAGGCCGGCCAGGCCACCAATCCGGATCAGGCTCGCCGTGAGGCTGGATCGCGACCCCGGTCGCACACCGCTCGGCGGCGTGCGAACCCCGCACGCGGGGCCGCGTACGTGGCGGCGGGTGGACGAGAGAGCCGGCACGGGGAGAGAGGGCGCAACCTGCGTGCCCGTGGGGGGTTCCGTTGGTTGCAGGTCGGCCCCCCGACCTGCGACGATGCGCGCCGGGGACGAGGGGCCGACCACGCAATGACCGAACCACCGCAGCCCATGGCACCGCTGTCGCCCGACAGCCTGCGTCTGGGTCCCTACCAGATCGTGCGCGAGCTGGGCACGGGCGGGATGGGCACGGTCTACCTCGGCACGGTGCGCGAGTCCGGTGCCGGGCAGTTCGGCGACCTCCCCGCCGAGGGCGAACGCGTGGCCATCAAGGCCTTCCACCCGCACCTCGTCGGCACCGACGACTTCGCGGGGCGCTTCCGGCGCGAGGCCAAGATCGGCGCTCAGCTCCGTCATCCGAACGTCGTCCACACATTCGACGCGGGAACCGCACCGCTTCGGGGCCACGAGACGAGCTACCTCGCGATGGAGTTCGTCGAGGGGCAGACCCTGCGCGACCTGATCGCGGAGCTCGGCCGCGTGCCCGAGGATCTCGGCGTCACGGTGGCGCGCCAGGTCTGCGACGGCCTGGCGTCGATTCACGCCGCCGGGATCACGCATCGCGATCTCAAGCCCGAGAACGTGATCATCACCGACGACCATCGCGTGAAGCTGATGGACCTCGGCGTGGCCAAAGTCCGTGACGCATCGATCCGGCTCTCGCTCACCGGCCAGTTCCTCGGCTCGGTCCACTACGCGTCGCCGGAGCAATTCCGCGACCCGGAGTCCGTCGACGCACGGACCGACCTGTATGCCCTCGGCATCCTCATCCACGAGATGCTGACCGGCACGAATCCCTTCTACCACCAGGACCTCCAGGTGGTGCTGCGGCGCACGCTGACCGAGCCACCGCGCCGGCTCTCGCTCGTGTTGCCGGACGTCTCTCCGGTGCTCGATCAGCTCGTGTCGAACCTGGCCCAGAAGGACCCGGACACGCGCATCCAGACGGCGAAGGAGGTCCTGACCGTCCTCGAGGAGGGCGAGGACTCGACGTGGTGGCAGCGTCAGGGCCGGCTCGAGTGGGAGGAGACGGGCGAGCGGATCGCGCGACGCATCCCGGTCGAACGCGAGACGCCGCTGATCGGGCGCGAGGACGAGCTGAAGCGACTGCGTGGCGCGTTCGATGCCGCCACCGCCAGCGAGCGTCGCATCGTGTTCCTCGAGGGCGAGGCCGGCGTCGGGAAGACGCGCCTCGTCGACGAGTTCGCCGCCGGACTCGCGGAGGAGGAGGCGCCCCACGGGTTCACGTTCGGCTCGTGCCCGCCGCCTGGGAGCGGGCGACCGTTCCACGTCTTCTCCGAGGCCCTGCTCCGCGAGCTCGAGGGCGGGGATCTGCTCGAGTCGCTCACGAAACTCCTCCCCGAGGGCGCGCCGGTCGAGGAGTTCGCCGCCCTCGTCGAGGGACGCCCCGTCGTGCGCGAGCCGCTGTCGAGCGACATGGTGCGCTCGGTCTTCGCCGCAGCGTTCCGGGGCCTCGCCAAGGAGCAGCCGCTCCTGCTGATCGTCGAGGACATGCATCTCGCCGGTGAGCACGAGGTCTCGTTGCTCGCCTACCTCGCGCGTGACGACCGCACGAGTCGCATCGTCTTGGTCGTCACGTATCGCCCGCCGGTCGACGGCCACCCGCTGACGACTCTCATCCAGGGAGCGCGTGACGCTCGCTTCGATCATGTCGAGCTGCGCCGGCTCGGTCCCAAGGAGGTCGGCCAGCTCCTCCGCGCGGCGCTGCAGAGCGAGCGCCTCGTCCAGGAGCTCGGCTTCCGGCTTCTCGAGCGCACCGAGGGCAACCCGTACTTCATCTTCGAGGTGCTGCGGAGCCTCAAGCACGAGAACGTGCTACGGCGTCGTGACGACGGCAGTTGGACGATGTCCGGGACGCGTCTCGACATCCAAGTGCCGGAGACCGTGCGCGAACTGCTCCAGGAGACGCTCGCTCGGCTCCCCGAGGAGGATCGCGAGGTTCTCGATCTGGCGTCGGTCCAGGGCATGGACTTCGATCCGGGCATCCTGGCCGAGCTGCTCGGCGTGCCGCGCATCGCGTTGCTGAAACGACTCTCGCGACTGGAGCGTAAGCACCGCCTCATCCGCAGCGTCGGACGCCGCTGCCGCTTCGACCACCACCAGCTCCAGGAGACGCTCTACGACGAGCTCATGCCGAGCCTGCGCGAGGAGTACCACGCCCTCGTCGGCGAGGCGCTCGAGCGTCAGTCGACCGCGGTCGACGACGCCCGCTCCGTGGAGCTCGCGCACCACTTCCTCGAGGGGCGACGCCCCGACGCCGCGCTGGCTTACGTGCGCGCCGCGCTCGACCACACGATCGCGACGTACGCGACCGAGACCGCTGCCAAGCTCGCCGAGCGGTTCCTGGAGCTCGACGATGGGGAGACGGCCGGTCCCGAGCTGCGCACGACCGTGCTCCTCGCCCTCGCCGAGGTCTACGACCACGAGGGCCGGCGTGCCGAGCAGCGCGAGATGCTCGACCGCGCCGCCGACGAGGTGGAGCGCACGGCAGAGGCTCAGCTCCAGCGCCGTGTCTTCGAGCGGCGGCTCGCGCTCCACTTCCAGCTCGGTGACTTCGCTCTGGCGGAGGAGATCTGCCGCGAGGCGTTCCGCGACGCATCGCGCGACAAGCGGCGCGACGACGCCATCGCGGCGATCGGCAATCTGGCCGGAGCCATGCGCTGCCAGGGCCGCTACGACGAGGCCGTCAACGTGCTGCGCCGCGCCCTCAGTTGGGTGCAGCCCGTCGGCATCGACAACGACCTGAAGCGCTGCCTGCTCATCACGTCGCTCGGTCTCGTGCAGTTCAACCGCGGCCACGTGCCGTCCGCGCAGCGCCTGTTCCTGCAGGGCCGCGAGATGGCCGGCCGCTTCGGCATGACCAAGGGCGAGCCGATGAAGGTCGCCCGGACGAAGTTCGACGACGACTTCCGCAAGCAGTTCGCCGGCCTCGCGCGCGCTCTCGGTCGCTACGTCGAGTCGCGCATCGACGCGGAGCGCACGCTCCTGCTCGGCAGCGCGCTGCCGAAGTCGACGCGCGAGGCCGCCGTGCTGCTTGCGCTGGGCGTGCTCGCCGGGCACCTCGGACAGCTTGGCGACGCCCGTGCCGCGCTCCTGGCCGCGGTCGATCGGGCCCGGATGAGCGACGACGCGCGCTTCGAGTCGGCCGTGCTCGAGGCACTCGGCGAGAACGCCGTCCAGGCCGGCGACACGGAGCTCGCGCGCCGTCGCTTCGGCGAAGCCCTCAAGCTGCGACGGAAGATCGGGTACCGGCCCGGATGCTGCGAGAGCCTGCTGGCCCTCGGGCAGGTCGCCGCACTCGGCGGCGACGACGAGGCCGCGCGCACCTACCTGCGGGAGGCCAGCGAGCTGGCCCCGATGCTCGAGATGCCCGGCATCGCGGCCCTCGCCGGAGCCACGGCGGCCCTGCTCCACGCTCGGGAGGGCCGACGAGACAAGGCCCGGATCGAGCTCGAAGAGGCCCATCGAGCCCTCGGCGGCGGGAGTGCGCTCTCCGTCTCGTCCCGTGCCGAGGGTCTCTACTTCGCCGGGCTCGCTGCGCGCGCGCTGGGCGACGAGGACGTCTGCCAGGTCTACCTTTGGCAGGCCTACGAGATCATCCAGGAGGTGGCCGACCACATGGCCTCCGACCAGCGTCAGGCGTTCCTGACGAAGACCAGCCCGAACCGCGAGATCGTCGCCGAGATCGCCCGCATCCAGTAGCGGGGGATCTGGACCGGAACCCCGGCCTGGTCTCAGTCGTCGTAAGGGGAGCGGGAAGGGCCGCTAGCCCGGACTATTCATGAGGCTCGCGCACTCCGTGACGACGGTCGCCTAGGAGAACAGGAGCCGCCTGGATGCGGGGTCCGCGGCACGCGCAGAGAGGCCCGTCCTGAGCGAGGACAGAGTGTCGAGATCAAGGCGCGCCGACGACTGCGACGCTGTTCCCGTCTCGGAGGAGGCGCAACGCCGAGATCGGCGGTCTGGACCGCTCAGGTGAGTGAGTCGTCATGAATAGTCCGGGCTAGGTTGGGAGACCGCGCGCCGTGACCCGCGTATCATGATCCGTTCGGTCCCGCGCTTCCGTGGGACGCTACCGGGAGGCTTCCTTGATCCACCGCAGCACTTCGTCGATCCACCGCAGCGCGGCCTTTGCCGCCGTGGCGCTCGGCACGCTCCTCGTCGCCGCACCGCTCAGCGCGCAGGACGTTATCGATCCGGTCGACCCGCTCGAGGACCAGGCCCTCCAGCAGGAGGCGCAGGCGCAGTTCGAGCAGTCCCTGCAGACGTTCAAGGAGGCCTTCCACGCGGCCGTCCAGGAGGCCGCCGGCGGCGGTGCGAAGCGCGAGAAGAACCTCGCCCGCGCCGAGGTGCTGCTCGAGAAGATCGGTGGCCTGACCGAGACGGTCACGCAGCACGCCGAGACGGACCAGACGCTCGCCGGCTACAGCGCCGAGCAGCTCGGCCCGGTGCTGGGGGCGCACGTCGACTGGGTCCGCGCGCGGCTGCGTCTCGCCGAGGGCGACACGGCCGGTGCGGAGTCGCTCGCCGCGAAGCTCGGCCTGATCCACGACTGGTGGATCATCGGCCCCTTCGACAACGAGCGCGGCCGCGGCTTCAACGTGCCGCAGCCGCCGGAGGCGGGCATCGACCTGACGGCGTCCTACGACGGCAAGGAGCGCCAGGTCGCGTGGCGCAAGATCCCGGTGCGCGAGCGCCTCGGCCTCGTGAACTTCAATGCGATGCTGCGACCGAACAATCAGGCGTGTGCCTACGCCGTGGCGTTCGTGAAGAGCGAGTCCGCGCAGGCCGCGACCGTGCGGCTTGGGTCCGACGAAGCCGTCCGCGCGTGGTGGAACGGCGCGTCGGTCCTCGAGCGTGACATCCGTCGCCGTCTCGGCTTCGACCAGGACGTGGTCGGCGTCACGCTGAACGAGGGCTGGAACACGGTGCTCGTGAAGGTCCACGACCAGACCGGCGCCTGGGGCTTCCGCGCCCGTCTGACCGCTCCCGACGGCGCCCCGCTCAGCGGCATCACGTGGGCCGCGTCCGATGAGGACGCGACCGCTGCGGCCGGCGCGGGCACGGCAGCGACGCCGTTCGACGGCGCGATCTCCGGAGGCGCGAAGGGCTACTACGACGCGCTCGGCGAGGGGAACGAGGGCAAGAGCGCCCGCGACCTGTTCCACCTCGGCTACCTGCACCTGCAGCGCGGCTTCGACAGCATTGCCGACCGCAAGGCAGAGAACCTGCTGAAGCAGGCATCGGAGCTCGACCCGGACAACGCGATCTTCAAGTTCCACTACGCCGAGGCCGCGTCTCCGCCGACCGAGATGTCGGTCGAGAAGGAAGAGAACCGCCAGAAGCGCGCTCGCGAGGCGACCCTCGAGATGGAGCCCGGCTACGCCGTCGCGTACCACGCGCTCGCCGGCTACTACACGAGCTCGCTGGTCAACCTCGAGCGCGCGGAGCAGTTCCTGCGTAAGGCGCTCGAGATCAACCCGAACTACCTCGAGGCGCGCCTCGACCTCTCCCGCGTGCTGCAGCGTCGCGGACTGACCGCGGCCGCCGAGAAGGAGCGTCGCGCCGTCCTCGACTCGCCGGCGTTCTCGTCCCGCGAGCGCCATGCGCGTGCAGCGGCGCGCGAGCTCGAACGCCAGGGCCGCGGTCGCGAAGCGATCGACGCGTGGAAGCACGTGCTCTCGATGGATGCGCGTTCGAACGACGTGCGCCGCAAGGTCGCCGAGCTCGCCGGGAAGGCCCTCGAGCGCGACGACGCCATGGTCGTGCTCGCCGCGATCACGGGTGCGAACCCTTACGACACCCGCGCTCTCACTCGGCGCGCGGAACTGCTCGAGGGGCTGTCGGACTACGACGCGGCGGCCGAGGGCTACCGCACGGCGCTGCACATCGCGCCGGAGGACGACAAACTGCTCCAGGCCCTCGCGCGTGTGCAGTTGAAGGCCGGAGATCAGGACGGCGCGCTCGTGACGATGCGCGAAGCCCTCCGCGTCAACCCGAAGCTGCAGAACGTCGAGCGCTACGTCGAGTTCCTCGATCCGGGCGCCGCGCCCTACGAAGACGACTACGCCATCGCGATCGAGCCGTTCATCGAGGCCGCTCGCGAGTACGACAACGCCGAGAACGACGGCTGGGTCGTCCTGCTCGATCACATCATCAACAAGGTCAACGCCGACGGCACGTCGAGCACCTACACGCACATGGCCGCCAAGGTCCTCACCGACGCCGGCGTCAAGCGCTTCGACCGCTACTTCCCGCAGGCCTGGGGCAACCAGGCCGTGAAGATGAAGACGGCGCGCGTCATCAAGGCCGACGGCTCGATCGTCGACGCGAAGACGCAGACGTTCGGCGACTTCCGCATGGTGGACTTCCCGCCGCTCGTGGCAGGTGACATCGTTGATGTGGAGTTCCGCGCCGACGAGCGCCAACAGAGCTTCTTCGGTGACTACTTCGGCAACGTGAACTACTTCGCCGACCAGGTCCCGATGCTGCACTCGAAGTACGTGCTCATCACGCCGACGGAGCGCGACTTCTTCCTGAACACGAAGAACATCGAGATCCAGCCGGTCGAGGAGCTGAAGGACGACGGCGCGACACGCGTCCAGACCTGGACGGTCGAGAACGCCCCGAAGATCCGCGCCGAGCAGGGTATGCCGGCACGGCGCGAGTCCTTCCCGCAGGTGCAGGTCACGACGTACGAGAGCTGGGACGCATTCTCGAAGTGGTGGTGGAGCATGATCCGCGACCAGCACATCGCGAGCGACTCCATCAAGGAGAAGGTCGCCGAGCTGGTCGAGGGCGTCGACTCACGTCGCGGCAAGATCGCGGCGATCTACAAATTCATCACCGACGACATCGAGTACCAGGCCTGGTCCTTCGGCGTGCACGGCTACAAGCCGTACACAACGACCTCGATCTTCGAGAAGAAGGAGGGCGACTGCAAAGACGTCAGCATCCTGATGAACACGATGCTCCGCGAGGTCGGCATCGAGGCCTTCCCCGTGCTCGTCATGCGTGAGCGGGCCCGCAGCGAGGAGGACTTCTCGCTCGCGATGGTGCAGCACTTCAACCACTGCATCACGTTCGTGCCGGACTACGACGGCAACGGCACGCCGCTCTACCTCGACGGCACCAACCAGTACAGCCACATCGACTTCACCGACGGTACCGATCGCGGTGGCAAGGTGCTGATCGTGAAGCCCGACGGCGGCGAGATCTCGCAGATCCCGCTCGGCACTGTCGACGACACGGGCATCGACCAGGACTGGACCGTGACCGTGAACGCGGACGGCTCAGCTCAGGTGAAGGGCTCGATCAAGTTCCGCGGCGACATCGCGATGATGATCCGTCGCAGGTTCAGCATCGAGGGTCAGCGCGCGCTGATGCTGAACGGCATCCTCGCCGGCACGTTCGGCAAGGTGAAGCTCGGCGAGTTCGACTTCGACGACCTCGCCGACTACTCCGAGCCCTTCGAGTCCGTCCGCCTGACGTTCGACGTCGAGCGTTTCGTCAAGGGCTCCGGCGAGGTACGCGAACTGCCGTCCGAGTTCCTCCAGTTCATGGGCGACGTGACGGGCATGGTGCGGCGCCCCGAGCGCGAGCACGATCTCATCCTCCAGACGCCGGTCTCGATGCGCCTGAACGTGCAGTACGTCCTGCCCGAGGGCTGGTCACTCGAGGCGGCTCCCGAGGACGTCGACCTGCAGATGGACGAGGCCGCGTTCACGTCGGCTGCGACCTCCGATGGCGCGAAGCTCACGCTCGCGCGCAACCTCGAGCTGCGCGGCACGCGCATCAAGAAAGAGCGCTACGCCGAGTTCCGCGAGGGACTCATCCGCGCGAGCACAGTCTCGAAGCAGGCGTGGAAGGTTCGTCCCGGCGACGCCGAGGCGAACGACGAGGCGGAGTAGTCGCCCGAAGGCATCCGCTCCAGACCGAACTCACGAACACATCATCCGGGTGATTCCATGATCTCTCGCTCCCTCGCCGCCATCGCCGTAGTGGCCCTGCTCTCGGCCCCCATCGCCAGCGCCGCGGACGGCGACGTCCCGACCGCGCTCTTCGCCTCAGAGGCCGAGGCGCGCGGCGACTTCGACACGTGGCTCGACGAGCTGCTTTCGGCGGTCGAGGCGTCACCGGACTCGCCGTACACGAAGGCCTGCCTTCTGAAGATCGAGGCGCTGTCGAGCGTCGCGAAGGATCAGGCGACGATCGAGGCACGGCTGCAGCCGCTGCTCGACCGCGGCGTACGCGACCCCGAGCTGCGCGAGGCGATCCAGGACACCGTCGCCGGTCGCCTCCGCGCCCGCGGCGAGTACGCCGAGGCCGACGCGATGGGCGGCAACGACGGCTACGTCTCGCGCTTCGCGGTGATCGGACCGTTCGGCTGGGCCGGTGCGGATCTCGTCGAGCGTCGCTACGGGCCGGAGTCCAACGACCTCGATCCGTCGTCGTCGCACGAGGGCCGCAACGGCGCCGTGAAGTGGATGGAACTGCCGCAACTCGGTTCGAGCCCGTGGGTGGAGCCGTACTCGCAGATCCGCCAGGGCGGCGTCGGCGTCGCCTACGCCATGGCGCGTGTGCGCAGCGACGCCCCGCGCACGGTGGCGTTCAAGGCCTGGTGCGACGACTCGTTCAAGATCCTCGTCAACGGCGTCGCCGTCGTGAGCGCGCGGCGCAACCGCGAACGCGTCCCGTCGCCGGTCTGGTGCACCGCTCACCTCGAGTCGGGCTGGAACCGCGTCGTCGTCAAGGTCGCCGGACGCGACAGCTTCGCGCTGAAGATCACCGATCCCGCGACGGGCGAGCCCGTCATGGACGTCGAGGCGGGCGCTCCGCTCATGGACGAGGCCGCGCCGCGTCCGTCGGGTGACGCCGACGAGCGCACGTATCGCACTCCAGTCGAGCGCGCCGTCGCAGCCGCAGACGACGGCGACGCCGGCAGCCTGGCCGCCGCCGCCGTGATGCTCGACAACCGTGGCCGCGACTGGGATGCGTACGGCATGTGGGAGCGCGCCGGAGCGGCGGCGATGGCCCTCCAGGGTGCGGCGCAGGCGAACCTGCTCACCGCCCACGGACGCTTCCTCGCCGACTTCACTGACCTGCCCGTCGTGCAGCGCAAGCTGCGTGCGAAGGCGCGGTTCAACGACGCCCTCCTCGCGTACCCCGAGCACCACTCGGCTCGACTGCGGCTGGCGCGGTACGAGAACGAGGACGACCGGCCCGACAAGGCCGTCGCGGCGCTGCAGGCGCAGCTCGCAGAGGCGCCCTCGGCAATCGGCTGGATGGCCGCCGCCGAGATCTGCAAGGCGCGCGGCTGGGAGCGCGAGGCCATCGACGCGGCGCAGAACGCCGTCGACATCGCGCCGTCACACACCGCCGCGATCCGGTTCCTGCTCGCGTACGACGAGCGGTACGGGAACCACGAGGCCGCCCGCGCCCGCAACGAGCAGCTCGTGAAGATCAATGCAGGCGACTCGCGCGCGTTGGGCGCACTGGTCGGGAACCTCCGCAATCTGGGCAAGGAGTCCGAGGCACTCGCGCTCGTCGAGAGCCTGATCGAGCGTTGGCCGGCCTCCATCGGCTATCGCGGACAGCGTGCGTCGCTGCTGCGCAATCTGGGACGTCACGCCGAGAGCCTCGCCGTGTATCGCGAGTTGCGGAAGCTGGTCCCACAGGAGGAGTCCTACGCACGTTCGATCGCGCAGCTCCTCGAGCTGCAGGGGCAGGACGCCGACGCGCTGACCGCCTACGACGAGACGCTCGAGCTCTCGGGCTACCAGCCGAACGTGTGGCGCGCGATGATGCGTCTGCGCCGCGAGAAGGAGGACCATGCCTCCCCCTTCGAGCCGAACGTCGAGCAGATCCTCGCCGAGCTCCCGTCGACGGAAGAGCTACAGAAGAAGTACCCGAAGGCCGTCGCGGTGACGGTGCTCGACCACAGCGTCGTCAAGGTGCACGCCGACGGCTCGGCCAGCAACATCGTCCACATGGTCTACAAGCTGCTGAACGAGAAGGGCGTCGCGAAGTACACCGACCTGCCGAACTCCGGCGAGCTGCTCGAGGTCCGCACGATCCTCGAGGACGGCACCGAGTTCGCGCCGACCGGCCTGCGGGGCCGCACCTACAACATGGAGGGTCTGGAGCAGGGCGCGATCATCCAGCACCGCTTCCTCGTGCATCAGCGCGCGACACCGGATGGCTACGACGGCGGACAGTTCTTCCTGCAGGACTTCGACTTCCGCAACGAGCCGAACCCGGTGCTGCTCTCGCGCTTCGTCGTGCTGACGCCGAAGGACATGGAGCTCGATCCCGTCCCGCACAACTACGAGGGTGAGCCCGAGGTGCGCGAGCACGGCGACCACACGGCCACGATCTGGCAGACGAGCGACATGCCCCGCATCGAGTGGGAGCAGAACATGCCCGAGAAGGAGGAGCTCGTCCCCTTCGTGGACTACTCCGTCGTTCAGGACATGGAGGATGCCAACTGGCAGTACCTCGGCGGCCGCAACGACTCCCGCTCGACTCCGATCCTCGACGAAGCGCTCGCCGGCGTCGTCAAGGCCGGCATGTCCGACATGCAAAAGATCCACGCGGTCTACGACTTCGTGAACACCGAGATCACCGGCAACTCGTTCGGCGGCGCGGGTGGCGCCACGGGCATCCTGCTCGAGAAGGCCGGTGACCGCGGGGAGCTCTTCGAGGCGCTGATCCGCGCTGCGGGCGTGCCCTACCGTCAGGCACGCGCGATGAGCTGGCGCGGTGCGTCGCTCGACCTGAAGACCCCGACGTCCAACCTGTTCCGTCGCAGCTTCCTGCTCCTCGAGCCGGGCGGGGCCGACGCGATCCCCTTCTTCATGGGGTCGCACCATGCGCCGTTCGGCATCGTGCCGGACGCGTTCCGCGGGAGCTTCGCCTGGATTGCGGACGAGGACGGCGGCGAGATCATCACGCTGCCCACCGGCGGCATCGACACGAACGACACCACCGAGTTCACGATCACGATCGGCGACACGCGGAAGGGCACACGCCTGAAGGGCACGCTCTGGTACCGCAGCAACAACGGCTACGGGTTCAAGCGCCGTCTCGAGGACATGTCCCAGGACGACCGCAAGAAGTTCGCCGAGGGTCAGCTCTCGGGCTACTTCGCCTCACCGACGCTCGAGAGCTACTCGCTGCCGGAGCTCGAGACGCGTGGGCAGCCTCTGCGCGTCGACCTCGAAGGCACGATGAAGCAGTACCTGACCAAGCAGGGCGATCGCTTCGTCGCCTCGTTCGGCCTGCCCGCCTCGAACATGACCGGTCGTTTCGTGCACCGTCCGACACGCGAGTTCGACCTCGTGCTGAAGACGCGCGACGACAACGTCGACCGGTACGAGATCGAGCTCGGCGATGCGTTCGAGGTGGCGAAGTTGCCCGACGACCACGTCGTCGTGAGCGGGCTCGGCACCTACTCCCTGACCTGGCGTCAGCGCGGAGATCGCATCGTGGTCAAGCGCGAGGTCCACCTGCAGCCGGCGCGCTACTCGCCGGCCGAGTACAAGCGCTTCGTCGGTTGGTGCCAGGCCATCGACGACGCCGAACAGCGCAAGCTGGAGCTGCGGAAGATCCGGTAGAGCGGCAGCCGCCACCCGTAGATTGCCTGCGGAGAGCAGTATGAAGATTCAGCCAGCCATCGTGTGTCTCGTCGGCATCGCGGCGCTCGTCGCGCTCATCGCGGCTTGCGGAAACGACGACACCCCAGTCGCGCCCTCGACCGACGCCCCGCCGCGGGGCGCAGAGGCCGAGCCCGAGACGTCCGGCGGACCGCGCAAGCTCGCGCCGCAGCGTCGGATCGAGTTGCCGAAGGTCGCGCCGCTGGGCGACAACGCCGCACTGGGCGTCCTGCGCACTGCGGTCGAAGACCCGGTGGCCGACGAAGGCACGCGCGCCGGTCTGCTCTACCTGATCGATGCCGGAGACAGCGCCGCAGCCGTCAATGCCGTGCAGCCGCTGCTGGCTCAAGAGGGCGGCGAGTACGACGACCCCGACGAAGCCGGGCTCGCACTCGAAGTACTGCTCGCCTCCGGTGACGCAAGCGCCACGGCGGACGCGCTGGCCCTCGCCGAGTGGGCGATCGCCGAGGAGGACGTCTCGCCGTCGATCCCGCAGGCGCTGGCCCGCGTCGAGGGCGACGAGCAGGAACGCGCCGAGAAACTGCTGATCCAGATCGCCACCGAAGGCGACGGCGAGAACGAAGGCCTCGTGGCGGCGCAGGTACTCGCCGAGCGGCGCGTCGCCGCCGCTGCGAAGTCGTTCATCGAGATCGCCTTCGACACCGAGAACCGCGAGGACCGACTGCGCGCGACCGCCGTCGCCGGTCTGCTCGCCCTCGGGCATGATCGCGCGCAGCAGGCCGTCGAGAGCCTGCTCGCGAGCGAGCCCGGTGACGAGGCGATCCAGGGGCTCGCGGTGCCTGATCTGGTCGAGGCCGTGCCGGTCATCGCTCGCCTGGTCACGCGCGGTGCCGCCGAGGGCGACGCCACGTTCGAGTTCGAGGCGGCGTGCTACGCACTCACGACCATCTACCGCGACCGCGACGACCGCACCGCCGCGCGCGACCAGATCAATGCCTGGCTCGACGAAGACTCGACGCTCGCCGACGACGCGTCGACGTACGCGCTCTGGATGCTTGGTGACCGTGCCACCACGCCGCAGATCATCGAGATCCTGACGCGCGAGATCGTGAGCACGGCAAACCACGACTTCGAGATCGCGATCAACCTGCTCGACGAAATCGCCCGCCGCGGCGCTGCGAACGATCCGCTCTACCGCCCGGCCGTCGACGCCGCCGCGCAGGTCGCGTTGGACGCCGAGACCACGGCGCGACCGGGACAGGCCGACCGACTCCTACGGTTGAATGCCGCGGCGGCCCACGCCTACCTGAAGGCGAAGTAGCCCGACCAGGCTGTCGGAGGTGCGGCCTCGCCGGGCCACGCGAGTTGGCGCGACAGCCTGCTCGCGATAGGGCGAGCGGCGGCGAACGCGGTGCGGTCGGGCCTCTGGCAGTGCCACGCGCCGATGCGGGCGTTCTGGAGCAGCACCCCGCTCACTCCTCGAAGCGCAGGTCCTTCTGCGGCACGGTGACGGTTAGCGAACGCGCCACGTCGAAGCCGGGCTCATCGAAGCGGACCTCGCCGAGTTCCAGGCGATAGCGAGCTGCCGCGAGTCCTGTGATCGAGAACGAGCCGTCCCGCTCGACCTCGATCGTCGTCGAGCGACGGGAGAGCTCGCCCGACGGCAGGATGCGCGTCACGCGCACCGCATCCGGCCCGCACTCCGGGAGGACCCCCGCCAGGGAGGCAGTGCCCTCCGGAGCGACGTCCAACGAGGCGCCGGGCTCGACGTCGCGAAACTCGACCGTGACGTCCCCTGCTACGACGACGTCGTGGGGGCAGCCTCCGACCCCCACGATCTCGAAGTGGCCGTCGGAGTCGGTGTCTTCCCTCGTCTCGCCGAAGCGATCGTCCTTCGGATGCGCCGTCACGGGCAGGTCGGCCAGCGGCAGTCCATCCAAGCCCTTCACAACGCCGCGGATCGTCCGCGGCGGTTCGATGACGAGACGGACTTCCGCGCGCGGCGCAACGATCTCCGCGGTCAGCGTCTGGCCGAGGTCCTCTCGCTCCCAGGGCCCGCCGAGGTGGAGGCGGAGCGGGCCCTCCGGCGCGTCCTCGAGCCGGAACTTGCCGGACGCGTCGGTCCACGTCGTGTCGCCCGCGCTGGTGGAGCCCGCGCTGGTGGAGCCCGCAGCCGCGACGCGAACGCTGACGCCGGAGACCGGCGTCCCCGCCTCGTCGACAACCTCGCCCGCGATCGCGCAGGGTCGGCGCGACACGATGCGTAGGGGCTGCGGGCTCGGCAGTGAGACGACGACGCTCGCGTCGTGACGCCCGCTCGCGCTCACGGTCACCTCGTACGTCTCGCCGCTCAGGCCCTCGACGCGGAAGCGACCGTCGGCGCCAGTGATCGCGAACGTCGCGGCATCGAATGACGGCGGGTAGCGCGGCAACCAGTCATGCTCACGCCACCCCTCCGAGCTCGCGCCACGGAGACTCACGTCCGCCCCGGGGAGTGGCGCCCCGGCGGCGTCGAGGACCTGGCCCTCGAGCGCGTACGCGGGGGGCAGCGTCAACTCGAGCGGTGCCGGGTGCTCCGTCTTCTCGAGGTCGATCGGATCGGAGACGACAAGCCCGTGACCCGGTGCGAACGCTCCGATGGCGATGACCGCCACGGGGTTGTACGAGTGGCTGTCGAAGCCATAGCTCTCCGCGGGGACGTCCATCTCGAAGCGACCGCCGGGCTGCACGTGCGCGCGCGGGAACGTGTCCCACGCGTAGCTCGCGTCGTTCTTGCCGTGCACCAGCATCTGCACCACGGCGACCTCCACCCCGACGGGGACAGAGCCGTCCTTCCGCTGGACACGCCCACGGATGCGCCGCATGGGGGCGTCACCGGCGCTCAGACGCACGACGATCTCGCCTGCCGACGCCTCGGCGTAGCCGTTCCCGGATCCACCGAGCGACGCGCTGACGAAGAAGCTCCCTGCGTTGGCCTCGCCGGTGACCACGAAGCGACCGTCGGAGCCGGCCACCGCGCCGCCTAAGTCACCGACGTGCCAGCCGCGGTACGAGCCGGTCAGCCACACGCGGGCACCGGCGGCGGGACTGCCGTCGGGACGTTCGACGACGCCGTGGAACGTCGCCGTCACAAGCCGCTGCGTCGCGTCCGGCCGGAGGTCGTGATCCCAGATGACAACCCGGTCCTCTGCCCCCAGCTCGCGCGACGCGCCCCCACGATCGAAGCGGGCGTGGGGATCCGAGGAGGGCGCGAACCCATCCGCCCAGACCACGACGCGGAGGTGCCCCGGCGGAACGCCCTCGACGGCATAGCGGCCGTCAGCGTCCGTCCGCGCGCTCGCCTCCATGCCCCGGGAGAACCCCCGGCCGTCCTCGCTCCAGTCGACATCGACCTGCGCGCCCTCGATCGGACCGGCTGGCCCGCGGACGACACCCTCGACGCGTGCGAGGCGCGGGACCTCGATCAGGATGTCCCGTTCCGCCGGGTACCCGATCTCGAAGCAGTCCCACGCTCCGTCGTTGTCCGGGACGCGCGTCTCGAGGCGTTTCGGCGCCCGGACGCGCGCCGCGCGCACCGTGACCATGCCGATGGAGCGCGCCTCGAACCGTCCGTCGGCATCGGTGGTCGCGACGAGCTCCGCGCTGCCGCGGTAGGAGTCCGCCTCCTGCCGGTCCAGGAACTCCACGCGGGCGTCGGCGATCGGTTCGTCAGTCCCCTCGATCACCACGCGCCCGCGGATCACGGCACCCCGCGGAAGCACGAAACTCGTCTCGCCGACTCCCGGCACGGCGTAGGTGCCGAGGTGCCGATGCCCGGACCATTGGTCCCGCGTCCAGACCTCGTACGTCCCTGCAGCCAGCGAGCTCGAGACGAAGCGTCCGTCTGCGTCGGTGCGTGCGTGATGGCGCAGCCAGGCGTTCTCGTGGGAGAACAGATCGCCGGAGCCGAGCACGATCTCCCGCTCGGCAAGCGGCGCCCCGGCGTCATCGACGATGCGTCCCGCGAACCGGTGTCCGGGTCGCAGTTCGACCGCCGTCCGTCCGACACCGGAGCCCAGGTCGAGTTCCAGCGTGCCGACCGCGCGTGCGTGGCCCGCGACCGTGACGTCGTACCGATAGACGCCCCCGAGCTCACCGGCCACGGCGCGTCCGCGCTCGTCGGTCGTCGCCTCCGCGTCGGGCGTCCGCTCCACGCGCCGCATGCCGGCGATCGTCTGCCAGCCCAGCCCCCAGTCGCGCGACTCGAAGGACTCGCGAAACAGGCGAACGTGCGCCGCGCCCAACGGACGGCCGTCGGCGTCGCTGACGTCGAAGCGGTGCGCGATGGTCGCTGTCGGAGCGCTCTCCGGCTCCGGGGCGGATTGGGCGCGCGCGCGCGTGGCGGCGACCAGTTCGTTCTCGATCGCGCGCTCGCGGGTGGGTGGAGCGTTGCCGCTGTCGGGCCACAGAACGCCGGCGGCCACCAGCAGCAGCGCGATCACCGTCAGGACCCAGACGACCCTCTTCAACTCGGCCTCCGTGTGCGCCGTCAGTCTATCCCGCCGAGCCGAGCGCGTGTGCGGGCACCGGCACGTCACGTTCCCTTGTAGCTAAGGACCGGCGTCACTCGCCGCACAACGCGCGTCAGCTCTCGCTGTGCGCGCATGACGGCGCCGATGTCGCGATACGCCGCGGGCGCCTCGTCGACGAGCCGTCGCTCGAGACGATGATCGAACCAGATGCCGCGCATCTGTCGGCGGAACGCGCCGAGCGAGATCGTGCGGCGCGCGTCCGTCCGACTCATCGTGCGACCGGCGCCGTGAGATGACGAGCGCAGCGCCTGCACGCAGCCGCGGCCCGATGTGTGATAGCTCGCCGCCCCCATCGAACCCGGCACGATGCCGGGCTCTCCCTCGCGGGCGGAGACGGCGCCCTTGCGATGCACGAGCAACGCGTCGCCGGCGTGCTCCTCACGACGTACCTCATTGTGATGACACGCGATCTCGGAGCCTCCGAGAGCGCGCACTCCGAAGCTCCGCTCCATCACGTCAACGACGCACGCGACGATGCGTTCGCGATTGCAGCGCGCGTACGCAAGCGCCCACGCGTGGTCGGCCAGGTAGCGCTCGCCGGCGTCGCTGCCCGCATCGATCCACGGCAGCGCAGTCGCCTCGTCGATCGCGGCGTTGCGCGAGTGGTGATCGCGGATCGCCACGCCCATGCTGCGAGAGCCGGAGTGAACCATGAGCCAGAGGCGCCCTTGATCGTCACGCTGCAGTTCGACGAAGTGGTTGCCTCGGCCAAGCGTTCCCAACTGGAGCGCGCCCTCGCGACCACGACGCCGGTCGAGTGCCGCGTGCGATAGCGGGTGATCGGCCAGGGCGGCTGGGAGCAGCTGCGCACGCCGATGCTTGAGCGTCGGCACGGATGAGTAGAGCGCCGAGAGCACGCGGGCAGCCGCGCGTTCGTCATCGAACATCTCTGCCGACGCATCGAACCCGACGGCCGCCATACCGCAGCCGATGTCGCCGCCGACGGCAGCCGGGTAGATGCGATTGCGCGTCGCGAGCACGGTCCCGACGCACACGTCGTGAGCGAGGTGTGCGTCGGGCATGACCGCGATGTGTGCGACGTCTCCCGCCGAGGCGAGACGACGCAATGAGTCCTCGACGGCGGGGCCGAGGAGCCCCGCCGTCCAACGCTGGATCGGCGCCGTCATGACGACGGCTCCGAATAGGGCCGCACCTCGAAGACGAGGTCCGGCGCGCGACGTCGGCGCACGGCGGCCGCGACCGCCTCACGCAGGATGCCGTGCGCGTTCGCCAGGCGGCGCCGCACATCGGCCAGATCGAGTCTCAGCTCGGAGAGTTCCCCGAGCGGCTCGACGATGACATGCAGTCGTCGCGCATCGGGAGCGGGCTCGACGCTTGTCACGTCAAGCAGTTGCAGAACGGGATCCCGGCACACGCCCGTGAACGCGAAGGTGAGCGCCTGCGCGGCCTGCGCGCAGAGCTGCCGGTTCTTGCGGTCGTCGTTCGACCGCCGGTGATCGTTGCGAAAGAGGAGACGGGGATCGATCCCGTCATCTGGACCAAACTCGTCACAGGGCGGACCGTCGTCGTGACGCCGCCGTCGAGGATCTGAGGACATGTGGACTCCCACCGAGAGGTCGTCCTGCCGCCATGCGGCAGCGACGGACGCCGGGCCCGAGAAGCGAGTGAGAGCCGGGCACAGCACGCACAGGTCAGCCCATCATGCAGCCCATGCAGGGCGGGCGTGCTAGTCGCGACGACGCGAGTGCGTCGTCAGCGCGAGTTCGTGCCGCGGCTCGAGATCGAACGGTGGGCGTCAGAGGTGCGCACGTCGATCTCCTCTCTCCGCCAACCGGCGGATCCGCGGTCCACTGAACGGAGACAGCGTACGCCGACGCACGCGCGATGCAACCCCGCGCCGCGGTGACGCCGGCGTCCGGCGCACTCGACCGAGTCAGAGCGAGCGTGCCGTCAGGACCGTGTCGGCTCGGGGACGCCGAGGCCACGGCAGATCTTCCGCGCCAGCAACTGCGACACCTCGCGATGGCGCGGCACGGCTTCCAGTGCGCCCGAGCTGGGGTTCGTCCAGAGAGAGTGTGCGCCGCCTTCGCGACGGAGCGCGCACCCGTGGCGGCGCCAGGGGGGGGACGCGGGGCGCAGCAGCGCGGCGCGCTTCACTCGATCGTGACTACCAGTTGCTCGGCCTCGGGAGGAACGCCGCGCAGGCCCTCCTCGCGCCGTTCGTCGAGGATCATCTCGATCGCGGCGCGGAGACTGTCGAGCGCCGCGTCACGCGTTGTGCCCTGACCGTTGGCGCCGGGGAGTTCCGGGCAGTAGGCGACGAACCACTCACCATCCTGCTCGACGACTGCTGTGAACTCGTGGCGCATGTGGGGGCTCCTGCTCGACCGGGTGAAGTCTAACCGGCCGCCGACGCGCCGGCGGCTACCCCTCGTCTTCGCGTAGGCGGCGGGCGCGCTCGACGGCTTCGCGGGCGCGGATGTAGTCGTGACGCTCTTCGAGGTAGTCGGCGACGTCCTCGAGCATCGAGAACTGGCCGCGGCCGAGCTGGGCGACGAGGCGGCGTGCGAGACGCTGCGCGCGGCGGTGGTCGCCCTGGTCGCGGAAGACCATCATCAGCCAGAAGCGGGCCTCCGCGCGCTCGGGGCCGTTGAGACCGCGCTCGGCGGCGCGGAGGGCCTCCTCGGCCTCGCCCAGACGCGACTCGTTCGCGAGGCCGCGGCCGGCGAGGAACGCGAGGCGCGGCTCGTCGGGATGGTCGCGGCGCGCGGCCTCGAGATGCTCGACGGCCTCGTCGGTCTCGCCCCAGTCGGTGAGGTCCTGCGCGAAGGCGATGCGGAGCGGCACGCTGTCGGGGAAGCGGCCGAGCGCCGACTCGTAGATCGAGCGCGCGCGGCGTTGCTTGCCGCCCGCGGCGAGGAAGCGCGCCATGAAGAGCAGCGGATCGGGACTGTGCGGACGTCGCTCGACCAGGGCATGCAGCACGCTCTCGGCGTCACGGTCGTGGCCGAGATGACGGTGGACCAGTGCCAGCGAGAACGCGGCCTGGGCGAACGTCGGCGCCATCGCCAACGCCGCCTCGAAGTCGGCCAGCGCCTCGATCGCGCGTCCCTCCTCGAGCAGCGCGAGTCCGCGCAGATGGGCGCGTAGGGCGTCGTCGGTGCGGCCGTGCAGCGTGCCGTTGCGCATCGCTGTCAGGACCGCGCCCACGGGCCACGAGAGCACACGTGCCAGAACGGTCGCGGTCGCGGCCTCGAGATCCGGACACTCGGTCGCGACGAGCGCGAGGTCGGCGACGACCTGCGGTGTGCGACAGACCGCCTGTTCGAGTGAGCGCGCGCCCCCCTCGACGGTGCGCAGTAGCGCGGAGCCCGGGACCATCTCGGGCAGACGTCGCCCGGCGAGCAGCAGCAGTTCCTCGACCCAGCCGGCGATCTCCGCCGTCGGGAGCGTCAGCGTGGTGCCCTCGCGCGCCTGCTGCAACAGTCGAACGCAGCGGGCGAGCCGGGCGAGTCGCTCGCGGCGCGCGCTCTCCTCGCCGGCGGCGAGCACGCGCATGGCGGCGCGCGGCATGCGACCGACGAGCAAGCGCACGGCGATGGCCTCGGTCGCGCGCTGCGGGTCGAAGGCCTCGCGGCGCGGGCCCCAGTCCACGCGTGCGCGCAGGTCGGGCAGCACCCGACCCGGGTCGTGACCGAGCATGCCGAGCAGCGGGCGCGCCGTCGGGAACAGCGGGTGCAGTGGACGGCCGAGCGCTTCGACGCACTCGTCTACGAGCACCCGGTACCCGGCGACCAGCGCCTCGAGAGCCTCGGGCGTGGCGCGGCGGAGATCGGTGAGCACCGCCTCTTCCTCACCTGGCACAGGTCCGCCCGGCGGCGGGAAGAGGACGGCTCGCTCGAGGTCGGCCACGGCGCCGAGATCGCGGGTGAAGCCGGCAGAGCCGCGCGCCACCTCGTGCACGCGACGCGCGGCCTCGACCGCCCGGCGGCGGGGCGACGTCTCGGGCTCACGCGCCAGCACGCGGCGCGTCCACCACGTGTGCAGCGCACGCGCGAGTGCGATCAGCACGATGGCACCGGCCACCGCGGCGGTCAGGATGTGCCACCGGGACAGATCGGCCACCATCACCACGAGCACGGCAAGCGCAGTCGCGGGGAGGAGGGCGGCAAGGGCCAGAGCGAGTCGGGTCACCCGTTCAATCTTCCGTTCCCGCGTACCGATCGCGAAGAGCATCGACGACGGCGGGGTCGGCGAGCGTCGTGGTGTCGCCGAGCGTCTTGCCCGCGGCGATGTCGCGGAGGAGGCGACGCATGATCTTTCCAGACCGAGTCTTCGGCAGGTCGGCACAGAAGTGAACGTCGTCCGGACGCGCAATCTTCCCGATCTGTTCGGAGACGAACTCGCGTAGCTCGTTCTCCAGCGGAGAAGCGTCCTCCGGGATGTCGCCGAGCAGCAGCACGAAGGCCGCGATCGCCTCGCCCTTGATCTCGTGCGGACGGCCGACGACGGCGGCCTCGGCGACCTTCGGGTGCGCCACCAGCGCGCTCTCGACCTCGGCGGTGCCGATGCGATGTCCCGAGGGGTTCAGGACGTCGTCGATGCGGCCCAACACCCAGAAGTAGCCGTCGGCATCGAGCTTCGCGCCGTCGCCGGGGAAGTACGTCTCGGGACCGAAGCGCGACCAGTAGACCTCGCGGTAGCGCTCCGGATCGCGCCAGATCGTGCGCAGCATGGAGGGCCACGGACGCGTCAGCGCGAGCACGCCGCCGCCGTGCGGCACGGTCTCGCCCGACTCGTTCAGGATCGCCGCCTCGATGCCCGGCACCGGGTGCGTCGCCGAACCCGGCTTCGTGGTCGTCACGCCCGGGATGGGCGAGATCATGATCATGCCGGTCTCGGTCTGCCACCACGTGTCGACGATCGGGCAGCGGCCGTGGCCGATGGTCTGGTGATACCAGATCCACGCCTCGGGGTTGATCGGCTCCCCCACCGAACCGAGCAAGCGCAGCGACGAGAGATCGTGACGCTGCGGGTACTCGTCGCCCCAGCGCATGAACGCGCGGATGGCCGTCGGCGCTGTGTAGAAGATCGAGACCTGGTGCTCGTCGCAGAGTGACCAGAAGCGGTCCTTGTCTGGGAAGTTCGGCGCGCCCTCGTAGACGAAGACCGTCGCGCCGGCACTCAGCGGGCCATAGACGACGTAGCTGTGTCCGGTGATCCAGCCGACGTCGGCCGTGCACCAGAAGACGTCCTCCTCGCGGAGATCGAAGACCTGCTTCATGCTGGTCGTGACGCCCGTGAGGTAGCCGCCTGTCGTGTGCAGGATGCCCTTCGGCTTCCCGGTCGTGCCCGACGTGTAGAGGATGAACAGCGGGTGCTCGGCCGGGAGCGACGCGGGCTCGCAGTACGGCGACGCCGTGGCCATGAGCTCGTGCCACCAGGCGTCGCGGCCGGGGCGCATCTCGCACTCGGCGCCTGTCCGCTGGATGACGACACAGTGGTCGACAGTGAACCCCTCGTCGGCGCAGAGCTGCATGGCGTCGTCGGTCGCCGACTTCAGCGGCACCTGGTCCCCGCGCCGCCAGCCAGCGTCGGCCGTGATCACGACCCTGGCCTCGGCGTCGATGATCCGGTCGGCCAGGCTGCGCGCGGAGAAGCCCGCGAACACGACGGTGTGCACCGCGCCGACGCGCGTGCAGGCGAGCATGGCCACGGCGGCCTCGGGCACCATCGGCACGTAGAGAGCGATGCGGTCGCCCTCCTCGACGCCGAGATCCCGGAGCACGTTCGCAAATCGGCAGACCTCGCGATGGAGCTCGCGATACGTCAGCGTCCGACGATCGCCGGGCTCACCCTCCCAGATCAGCGCCGCCTTGTTGGCCCGCGGCGTGTTCAGGTGTCGATCCAGGCAGTTGACGGAAACATTCAGCTTCCCGTCCTCGAACCAGCGCGCGAAGGGCGGCGTCCAGTCGAGGACCTTCGTGAAGGGCACGTCCCACTGGAGCTCGCGGGCGCGATCGGCCCAGAACTCCAGGCGCGCCTCCTCGCCCTTTGGCCAGAAGCTGCGATCGCGCACGAAGGCACGCTCGGTGAACTCGTCCGACGGCGGGAAGCGACGGTCCTCACGAAGTAGATCGTCGATGAATCCCTGGTGCGCGTCGGACATACGGCTCGGCCTCCTTCTCCCACCGGGAATCGTAACGGGGTCGGGGTCGTGGCAGCGAGAGCCCACGAGCCAGAAACGCGCGAAGCCGTCACTCTGAGAGGGGAGTGACGGCGGTCTCCAGAGTGCTATGGAGAAAACCGCCGTATACTCGGCGCTCGGTCGGGTTGGGCCGGGAGCAGCATTCAGGGGATCGTGGAGTGCCTCTCTTCATGTCGACACCATTCCGTCTCGTCGCTGGGCTCGCTTTGAGCCTGGCCTGCGCCTCGGCTGCGCACGCTGACCGAGTCACGGTCCACGTTCCGATCGGGGCGACGAAATCTGCGGAGATCGCTCGCGAAGGCGACGTTCTGACCGCAGGCTTCCTCGTGACCGAGGGTGCGAAGCGTTCGGTCTCGATCACCGCGAAGCGCTCCAAGGGCTCGACCGTCGAGCTGGATGTGCGCTGGATCGCGCCCGACGGGACCGCCTTCGACGTCGTCGCAGCGGGTGGCAAGGAGAAGCCCAAGCCGAACGTCTACAAGGCGAAGCTGAAGGACGTCCCGCAGACTGGGCTCTGGCGGCTCGAGATCCGCGGCGCCAACGCCACGACCGGCGCGTTCTCGCTCGGGATCAAGGCGAAGGATGCCCTGAACGAGAAGGGCAACCGGATCGTCGGTGTCGGCCAGCAGATCGACGTCCCGTTCGTGTTCGGCGAAGGCGTCGAGATCACGCTCTCGGCCAAGCGCGGGCGCCAGTCCCAGATCGTCCCGGACGTGGTCCTCGTCGACGCGGCCGGCAACGAGGTGCCCGAGACCGTCGGCGCCGCGGCCGTGAACACGAAGAAGGGCTCCCTCAAGCTCAAGAAGATCGTCGTCCCGACGTTCGGCACCTACTCGCTGCGCTTCACGGGGCGCGAGGGCACGGGCGGCGAGCTCACGTACTCGCTGAAGACGAAGGTCTCGAAGTTCAAGGGGGACCCGCCAACGGCCGACGCCGGCGACGCGTCGCACGTCGAGCCCGGAGTCGACGGTCGCCTGAATGCCAGCGGCAGCGCGGCGGCGGTCGGGGCGTCTCTCGGCTTCCAGTGGACGCAGGTGCACGGTCCGGTCGTCGAGCTCGACGACGCGACCTCCGAGTTCGCGACGTTCGAGGCACCGCTCGATGACACCGCCTCGCTCGGGTTCCAGCTCAGCGTCGTCGAGGCCGGCGTGCGCTCACGCCCGAGCCTCGTCGTCGTCGAGGTGGCCCGGCCGCCGATCGCGATCGCCGGACCGTCGCAGAGCGTCGCCGGGAGCGCACTCGTCTCGCTCGACAGCACGGCGTCGATCGATCGGCGCGGGCAGGGACTCTCGGCCGACTGGCGCGTGATCGCTGGCGGCGTCTCGCTTGACGACCCCGGTTCGGCGACGCCGACGTTCACGGCCCCGAACGGTCCGGTGACCGTCCGACTGGGTCTGACGATGGACGATGGTCGAGCAACCAGCCGCGAGGTCGAGCAGATCGTGGTCGTCGGCGATGCCGGCGCATCGGTGGCGGATGCCGGCGCCGAGCAGATCGTCTCGCGCATGGCGACCGTGCACCTCTCCGGTCTGGGATCGATCCGACCCGGTGGCGTGCTCAGCGACGGCGCGGAGTGGACGCAGATCTCCGGCCCGCCGGTGGATCTCGATGGCGCCGACACGTTCTTCCCCGCGTTCACGGCGCCGCGCGAGTTCGGCGAGCTCCTCTTCGAGCTCACGGTCGACGGCAGCGCCGGGACGACGCATCGCACGTGTGTGCGCGTACGTCCGGACGAGGAGAACCTCGCGCCGGATGCGCGCACCCCGGGTCCGGTGTTCGTGAGCGGAGGCAACGTAGCGCTCGACGCACGCACCACCGTCGACCCCAACGGCGACGCGACGTCGCGACGCTGGGTCCAGACCGCTGGACCGCTCGTGCCCATCGCAGCACCGGGCGACCTGCTCACGCAGGCGACGGGACTTCTCGCGACCGACGTCGTGTGGCAGTTCGCGGTGCAGGCGCGCGACGAGTTGGCATTCGGGGCGCCCGACTTCGTGCGTGCCTCGGCGTCCCAGATCGTCGGCCCACCACTCGCCAGCGCCGGCGCCGACCGGACGATCGTGCCAGGCAATCTGATCACACTCGACGGAGCCGCGTCGTTGCGCACCGACGGTGGCAACGGCCTCACCTATGCGTGGGAGCAGGTCTCCGGCACCGACTGGTTCGACGTCCTCGCCGAGGTCCCGACGTTCGACCCGACGCTGGAGCGTCCGACGTTCGCGGTTCCAACGGATCTCAGTTCCCTGACTCCGACGCGCACGCTTTCGTTCGAGCTCGTCGTGAACGACACCACGACGTCGAGCGTGCCGGATCGCGTGACGATCACGGTCGCCGGGCTCCCGCGCAACGGCGTGCCCCTCGTGACGGCCGCCGCGTCGGCGACGAACCCGCTTCCCGGCACCGCCGTCCAGCTGATTGGCACCGCGACCGACCGCGATGGCGACGACGTCTCGGTGGTCTGGACGCGCGTCTCGGGTCCGTTCGTGTCGCTCTCCCCGGGCAACGCCGTGCTCAGCCCGACGTTCATGGCACCGCCGTCCGGAACCCTCGTGTTCCGCATCGACGGCAACGACGGGTTCGACGACGCGACCCCGGCGGAGGTGACGATCATCGTCGACGCCAAGCCGACCGCCGTCGCGACCGTGGACCCGCTGAACGGCGAGGCGGGAACCGACGTCACGTTCGACGGACGCGGCAGCAGCGATCCCGAAGGCGAGGACCTGACGTTCACGTGGACGCAGACGTCAGGGAGCGCGGTCGTCTTCCCGGCGAGTGGGGAGCAGTTCACGGTGACGTCGCCCGTCGGCGGGATGGCATTCTCGCTGGTGGTCAACGACGGTCGTCAGGACTCGGACCTGGCCGTGGCGTCGTTCTCGACGATCACGGTGCCCACGGTGGCGCCCACGGCGAGCAAGATCACTGCCGCGTACGGCGGGAGCGTCACGCTGAACGCGAACCCGTCGGCGACGCCGTCCGGGACGACCTTCGTCTGGCGCCAGGTGAGCGGCCGCACGGTGCAGATCAGCAACGTCAACGCCCAGAACCCGACGTTCACCGGCCCACTGCCGTCGACATCGCCCTTCGGTTCGGCACCGAGCGCGACGTTCGGCGTCACGCCGTCGCTGAGCGGCCAGACCGGGCAGGAGGGGCAGGTCACGGTGAACTTCTTCGCGTCGTTCAACAACGGCGCGGCAGCCGGCGGCGGCTCGAACACGGTCTACGGGATCGTTCAGTCGCGCTGCCTGAACTGTCACCGCGGGTCCAACAGTTCGTGCCCGGTCGGCAGCGGGGGCAACGCGCTCGGCTTCGGCATGGCCACGGCTTCGGCATTCCGCAACAACGCGATCGGCACGAACGCGTGCGCGAGTTCGAAGAAGCGCGTCCAGACGCTCCAGCCGGGGAACTCGTTCCTGGTGGACCGGCTGAAGGGCATCGGCGGGAGTCGGATGCCGACCAGCGGGGCCGCGCTCTCGACGTTGCAGATCAACCTCATCGAGGACTGGATCACGCAGGGCGCGCAGAACAACTAGTCGCCGCGATGTGAGGCGAGTCGCCTGCGGGCTCGCCGGCGCGTCCATCTGGGCTTCCGGCCCCGAAAAGCGATACGTCCCCGAATTCGGCGCTACTCTCTGCGGTTCGCGCATCGCGAAGGAGGCAATGATTGTCTAGGGACGACCTGATCCAGATCGAGGGTGTTGTCGAAGAGGTCCGCGCCGGCGGCAACTTCGCCATCAAGACGGACATGGGTCCCACGATCATTGCCCGACTGTCCGGCCGCATGCGCCGGTATCGCATCCGCGTGGTCCCGGGCGACCGCGTCACCGTCGGCGTCTCGCCGTACGACCCCAGCCGCGGGCTGATTACGTACCGCGCGAAGTAGGTCACGCCGCGTGCGATGCGCACGCGACGCGCCCGACTTATGATGCCGCGGCGCCCGGACGCCCGGTGCCCGTCGTCGACACTCCGCGATCTATCGGCCGGGTACGTCCGTTCGCCTATCCCCGCGTCACGCTGCCTGCGCTGACGCGCAACCAGCCCGCCCCGGGGTGGGGATCCGCGCCCGGCTGACGTGCGCGCGGAGCGTGACCACAGGCGAGGAACGTCGCTGCCGAGGCGCGGTCCTTCGAGACGCCACGCAACCTGCCCGAGAGCCGTCCGCATGACGCGGGTCGCTCGCGGTGCGCCATCGAACCGGCCTCATCCGCGCGAACCCCAGCGGGCGGGGCGGATCAGGAGATCCGCCCGTACGGCGTGTTCCGCGAGACCGCCGCCTCCCGACGGGCGCGGACAGCAGATTCGCTCGTACGGGTGGGTCTCCTGACCCACCCCGCCGACGCGCTCCCACTCGATCGAGCGGCGCCGCCGGCGCTCAGCGGACGAGCCCCGTGGATCGCGCGGCCACGGGCGAGGGCTGTCGCTGCCGAGGCCCGGTTCCTCGACACACGCCCTCCCTACCTCCGGGCCGGCGCGCGCACCCTCCGCGTGTTCCACTCCGCCCGATACGCCCGATGCTCCTCATCGTCCGGATACGCCTCGTCCGCCCGATACGGGTAGTGCGACATCCCATGGAACGGCAACGGCTCCACGGTGAACCCGTGCGCGATGTAGAGCTCCTGGCCCTTGCACCAACCGTCGAACGCCAGGACGTACGAACGCGTCCAGCCGTCCGGTAGCGCCGGGAGGGTCGACGTCTCAAAGCGCACGTCGATCTCCTCGCCCTTGCCGTAGATGACGTAGCGATCGTCCGCCGTGTCGAGCAGCGGCAGCACGTCGCCGAAGCGCGTGTAGTCGCCCTCGACCGTCTTCCACGGCATCGCTTCGTCTCGGGTCCCGTAGTCGTAGATGCGCGGATGGCGTCCGTCCGGGCTGAACTCGCGCGGGTAGCCGATCCGACGCAGGTCGGCGACGACGGGCGACAGTTTGGTCACGCGCGCAACCTCGTTCGTGGCCACGCGCGGCGCAAGCCAGACGCGGTCCCAGTACACCTCGAACGACGTGCGGATGCGCAGTCGCGGCGTCTCACGCGAGACCTTGCCCGTGACGTCCAGGGTCATCACCCGCGGGAAGCCGGCGGGGTAGCCGAGCGTCGCGAGCGTCGTCCAGGCGCCGCCCCCATCGCCGGATGGCTGCCACGCCTCGAGCGTCGGCACGACGTACTCGAAACCCTCTCCCGCCGCCGCCACGCTCGTACGCGTGTAGCCGTACTCGATCCAGCCGTTGATGTGCAGCACGAGCGGGTCGCCTGGCGCGACCTGCGCCAACTCGTCGCCAAAGTCGAGCTCCAGAGCGGACTCGAAGATGGCCCCGGTCAGACGCGGATGCAGATCCGGGTCCTCGGAGTAGCGACGGTCCGTGCGCTCGATCAGGCCGAGGACGTCGCGCCCGCGCCCGTCCCGCGCGGCGACGGGCAGGATCTCCTCGCGGTGCGCAATCAGGTCGCCATCGGCGAACGGCTTCTCGCCGGTGAACCGCTCGTCCGGGTAGACGGACACGTCCGCCGGGTGATCCACCACGAGCAGGTCGACGTCATCGAGATAGACGACCTCCTCCATGGCTTCGACCAGTTTGAACACCAGTCGCCCCTCGTCGTCCGGCGCCACGAGTTCCGCGGGCACCTTCACGGACTCGGTGACGTCCGGCGCGGCATAGACGCCGGGTGCGATCAGGAAGCCGAGCCCACCCGCGCCGAGGAAGTCGGTCACCCACGCGTAGCGTTCGCCGTCCCAGACGAACAGCAGCGGACACGAGTCGGGCCGCCGCTGCTCCTCGACGATCAGGTACGGCGCGCCGACGGGCACATCGAGCACGCCCTGCTGGACAGCGTCAGGCCACAGCGTCCGCACGAAGTCCGCCTGCGCTGCGTCCCCGACGCCGAACACGGTGCGCGTGGGCGCGCTCACGCCGAAGCCCGACGTGTTGCCGATGCGGTGCGCCTGCCAGTACGGCCCGGACTTCACCTCGACCCATGCGTGGCGACCCTCGAGGTTGGACCAGCCGGCTTGGACGTCGTTGCGAATCACACCCTGGAAGTCCAGAACCAGCGCCGAGCCGACAGCGTCGCTGTCCAGCTTCAGAATCCGGGTCGGCTGTCCCGGCTCGTGCACGACGAGTTCCGCGCCGCCACCGTCGAGCTCGGCGGTGAGCACGTTCGCGAGGCCGTTGCCGACCGCGAGGTCGAGCGCGTTCCCGAACCCTCGACCGGACGACGCCGCCGGAAGCAGGGCACCCTGCGCGAACACGAGATCGCGCCGCCCCCTCAGAAGGCCGTCCACCGCGACAGCCGGGCCCCCCGGGGCACCGGGCAGCCGCTCGGCCGTGAACGTCCCGCCGTCACCCCACGCCACGGACGCACCGGACTCACCGCAGAGCACGACGTCCTCGTGGCTGTCGCCATCGAGGTCGCCCACGAGCGCGCCGTGAGCCGAATCGAGGTCGGCGGGCAGCCAGCCATCCACCGCCCGGAAGCGCAGCAGGCGATCGTTCAGGAAGAGCACCGGCGGTCCGTCTGGGCGCGTGACGAGCAGATCGAGATCGTAGTCTTCGTCAGCATCGAGCACGGCCGCGGGGCCGTAAGAGCCACCGTCGCCGGCGAGGCCCGAGCCCTCGGTCGCATCCACGAACACGCCCGGTCCCTTGTTGGCGTAGAGACGGTTCGGCGTTCCGTCGCCGCCGGAGACGAACAGGTCGAGGTCCCCCTCCTGGTCGGCGTCGACCAGCAAGATCGCGCGTGCGCCGCCGGGATCGCCGGAGAGGCCCGACGCGACCGTCGAGTCGTCGAACGTGCCATCGCCTCGGTTGCGGAACACCCGCAGCCCACCAGGCAGTGCCACGACCAGGTCGGGCACGGCGCGTGGCGCGGTGCTCGACGGTCCGCTCTGTGACGGATCGACGTCCAGTTCGCCTACCGCCACGGCGTACGCCCCCACCACCTGCACGCCGGCTTCGGCTGCCACGTCGGTGAACTGGAGCCCGCCGTCGTTGCGGAGCAGCGCGGACGGTTCGGTGCCGCGACACAGGAACAGGTCGAGGTCCCCGTCGGAGTCGAAGTCGAATGCGGCCATGCCCAGGTACGCCGGTGCACCGGGCGGGCTGTCGCCGCTCGCGGCTCCGTCGAGGAGCGCTACCTCACCGGTGATCGACACATCGCCGATCGGACGGTCGACGTCGGTGCCGGGGTCGCCGTAGTCGTGGATCGCGAGCGAGTACCGGCCGAGGTTGCCGTAGGCGTCGCGGATCTCCTCGCCGGCCTTGATCCACTTGCGCTCGTCGTTGATCTGGCCCTTCAGCGCCTTGAGCTTCTCGTAGAACGCATCCGACATGGCGTCGTTGCCGAGACGACGATGCAACAGCATCAGCTGATTGACCGGCGAGACGAGCGCCGGACGCCGCGCGTGAACGTCTTCGAGGATCGCGAGGGCCTCGTCTTCAAGATCGAGGGAGACCATCAGCACGCCGAGTTTGGCGCCGATGATCGGGTCCTTCGAGAGCTCCCATGCCATGCCGAAGAGCGGGAGCGCCTCCTCGGTGGCGCCCTGGTTCTCGAGCAGGATGCCGGCGGCGTAGAGCGCATGCACGTGCGTCGGGTCCTCGACGATGATCGCCATCATCATCTCGAGCGAGCGCTCGCGCGTCTCCGGGCCCGCGTGGAGGTAGGCGAGCGCGAGGTGGAACCGGATGGGGACCCAGTCCGGCGCGATCGCATAGGCCTTCCCGAGTTCCGCGACGGCGGCGACGTAGTCGTACCGCTCGAGCATTCCAATCCCGCGGTTCTGGTGCAGAACGAGCGTCTGCGCATCCGCCGGGTCGAGGGTGGGCGTTGCCGGTCCATTGCCCGGCGTGCAGCCGAGCGCACCGGCCACGGCTACGGCAGCCACGGCGCCGCAAGCGGCGGCGAGTCGTCGAGAGGAGCCTCTGGATGTCGTCACGGGGGTCTCCGAAGCGCGGGAGCGGCGGTTCGTCCTGCCCCAGAAACGGGGCCATGGTGAGAATGATGCACGGCAGCCCAGACGGGCAACGGAGGACGTGAAATGGCCGGACGCGCAACGGGCTCCCTGATTCGGGATCAGATCGTCAGCAAGGCACTCGCGGGCAACCCCCTCGGCGACCCGACGGAGCGCGACCTCTACGTCTATCTGCCCCCCGGCTACGCGGACTCGAAGCGCCAGCGCTACCCGGTTGTGCTGATCATCGCGGGCTTCACGGGCATCGCGGAACACGCCTGGCAGCGCGGCTACATCGGCGAGGCGCTCCACGAGCGCATGGACCGTCTGATCCGTCAGGGGAAGTGTCCGCCGATGATCCTCGCCGCGCCGGACTGTGTCACCGCCCTCGGCGGCAGCCAGTTCGTCAACTCCGCGGGCACGGGCGACTACGAGACGTTCGTCACGGATGAGGTCGTCGCCCACGTGGATGCCGGCTACCGCACGAAGGCCTCGGCGCGGCATCGCGCGATCTGCGGCAAGTCGTCCGGCGGATACGGGGCGCTCTGGCTCGGCATGCGGCACCCGAAGGTGTTCGGCGCGCTGGCCTCGCACTCCGGCGACGCGTACTTCGAGTACTGCTACGCGACGGGTTTCGTGCCGGCCTGGTGGGCGATCCAGAGTGCGGGCGGCCTCGAGAAGTGGCTTCGTGGCTGGAAGAAGCGGCGACTCCGGAAGCCGCGCTCGGACGACGTCCACACGATCAACACCATCGCCATGGCGGCGTGCTACTCGCCGGACGCGAACGAGCCGGCCGGCATCGCCCTGCCGTTCCAGCTCGACACGGGCGAGCTGCGTCCTGAGGTCATGCGGCGCTGGCGTCGCTACGACCCCGCCGTCGCGTGCAAGCGGTACGCGAAGAACCTCCGCAAGCTGCGCGGCATCTTCATCGACTGCGGCTTCCGCGACGAGTGGGCGCTGCAGGTTGGAGCGCGCGTGCTCAGCAAGCGTCTGAACCAGCTCGGGATCGACCACATCCACGAGGAGTTCGACGACAACCACCGCTCGATCAGCTACCGGTACGATCGGTCGCTGCCTCAGCTTGCCAAGTGGATCGCGTGAGCGACGACGCCGCCTGCCTCCACAACCTCGGCCCGGTCGAGACTCGTCAGCGGCTGCGCATCGCGCAGGTCGGAGCCGTCGTGGGCGTACTGCTGCTCGGCACAGTCATCGCGCTCGAGCACTCGGCGAGCGTCGACCTCGGGCGTCACTGGCGCTTCCTCGTGTTCATCCCCGCGTGGATCGCAGCGCTCGGCTGGTTCCAGGCGCGGTCACGGACCTGAGTGGTGCTGGCGGCGCGCGGGACGCGCCAGGACGGGGGCAGCCCGGAACCCATCGCGGACGAGCGGCTCAGCGGTGCGCTGAAGCGACAGGGCAGCCGCGTGCAGTTGACGACGTTCGTCACCGCAACCATCGTGACCGGACTCACGTGGCTGCTGCCCCTGTGAGTCACGCGATCGACGCACTCGCGGCCCGCGTGGCGCTCTGCCGCCGCTGTCCTCGGCTGGTCGAGTACCGCGAGGAGGTCGCGCGCACACGCAAGCGCATGCATCGCGACGAGACGTACTGGGGACGCCCGGTTCCCGGCTTCGGCGACGCCCGGGCGCGCGTGATCCTGGTCGGCCTCGCGCCGGGCGCCCACGGCGCGAACCGCACGGGGCGTATGTTCACGGGTGACGGCACGGACGGCGGCGGCGCGTCGGACTTCCTCATGCGCGCCCTGCACGCGGTCGGGCTCGCCAACCGGGCGACGTCCTTGCACCCCGGCGACGGCCTGGAACTGCACAACGCGTTCATGACCGCCGTCTGCCGATGTGCCCCACCGGCGAACAAGCCGAGCACCGCCGAGCTCGACGCGTGCATCGACTGGCTGGCGGAGGAGCTCGACGTGCTCGACCACGCGCGCGTGCTGCTCTGCCTCGGTCAGATCTCGTGGACGCGCATGCTGCGACTGCTCGCGGAGCGCGGCGCTCCCGTACCGCGCCCCCGGCCGCGCTTCGGCCACGGCGCGCGCGTCGACCTCGGCAGCGACGACTGGCCGATCGTGATGGGCTCGTACCACCCGAGCCGTCTGAACACCGCGACGGGCCGTCTGACCCAGCGCATGCTCCGGCGCGTCCTGCGGGAGGCGATCTCGGCCTAGAAGAACGACTCGGGCACGTGGACGCGGTCGCCCTTCTCCAGCTCGATGTCGCCCTTGCCCGTCCTCATGATCTCGGTGACGTTGACCTCACGGACGACCCTCTTGTTGCGGATAATCCGGACCTTCGAGAGCGACGCGAACTCCGACGCGCCGCCGCACTCGGCAAGCGCCATGAGGAGCGTCAGCCGATTGTGCCACTCGACGCTACCGGGCCGATCCACCTTGCCGAGCACGTACACCTTGGCACTGGGCGAGGCGCGCCGCGGCAGGCTCCCGAGCTGTCCGACCATGGGGACGCGCACCAGTTGCCCCGACGCGGTTCCCGCGAGCACAGGTTGCAGCGGCGGCACGTCGCGCACGTCGTCCTGGAGCGACGCGATCCGCTCCTGCAGATCCGCGAACGCCGCGTCGCGATCGGTGGTGACCTGCTCCGCACGCCAGACGACGCCGGCCAGCGCCACGAGCGCGAGCAGCAGAATGGCGAAGTTGATCCGTTGCAGCATGATCCGTTCTCCCAGTTGGGTCGCGCGGCAGCGCGCGTACACCGTGTCGACACTTCCGAAGAGCGCCTCCGCCTGGTGGCGGGCGTCCTCCTCGGTCACTCCCGTTGCCGCGATGGCCGCGGCGCGTTCGGCGACGTGCATCTCGAGCTCGTCGCGAATGTCCGTCTCGATCTCTGCGCGAGCGCGTCCGTCAGGTCGCGTCGCGTAGAGGCCCAGGCGTTCGAGGATGCTCACGCCGGCCGCACCCTGAACGGAGCCGCGAGCACACGCCCCACGCCCGTTGCCAGGCGCTCCCAGGCCGCGACCTGCTCGCCCAACCGACGGCGCCCAGTGCGCGTCAGCCGGTAGAACTTGGCGCGGCGGTTCGACTCGCTGCGACCCCATGACGACGAGATCCACCCGCGCCGCTCCATGCGATGGAGAGCCGGGTAGAGCGATCCTTCCTCGACGCGCAGCACGTCCTCGCTGAGGACCTGGATCCGATTCGCCACCGCGTAGCCGTGTAGCGAACCGGACGACAGCACCTTCAGCACCATCACGTCCAAGGTCCCGGGCAGCAGCTCGTCGCGTCGTTCAGCCATCTCATCGTCCCCTTGTCTGTCTAGGGAAGAGCATCGCTCCATTCCCCTAGACGGTCAAGGGGGAAGATCGTCCGATGGATTCTGGGATTGGCGCTCGACTCTGACCAGCGGCCGTACGGGCGGATCTCCTGATCCGCCCCGCCGACGCGCTCCCGCTCGGTCCAGCCGCATCTCCGGCGCTCAGCGGACGAAGCCGGTGGATCGCACGGCCACGGGCGAGGACCGTCGCTACCGAGGCGCCGCCGCGTCGGACGCCACGGACCCTGACCGATCGCCGACCGATCAACGCGGGTCGCTCGCGGTGCGCCATCGAACGTGACTCGCCCGCGCGTGCCCCAGCGGTCCGGGCGGACCAGGGGGTCCGCCCCTACGGCATCACTGGCGAGAGCGAGTCACTTCGGTTCGACGATCCGATGTTCCCGACCGCCCTCGAGATCACCCAGTTCCTGCACGCGCCCGTTCGGCCAACGGATCGTCACGCCTTCCAGCGCGTCGGCATCGCCCAGCCCGAAGTGCACGCGCGGATCCGCCCCGCAGAGATAGCCGGCGGACCCGGTCACCTCGCCCACCACCGGGCGGCCGTCGACCGTGCCCGTCACCTTCGCGCCGAGCGCCATGCGGTTCGACACGGTCCCCTCGAGTCGCAGCCGGATCCACCCACCGGCAGCCTCCGTGCTGTTCCAGAGCAGCCGCGCCTTCCCCTCGAGCGCCAGCACGACGAGGTCGAGACGCCCGTCGTCGTCGAGGTCCGTGGCCACCGCGCCGCGTGCGCACGCGCGAACGTCGGCGCCTGCGGACACGAGCATGCGCTCGAAGCCGCCCTCGGGATCGGCGCGCATCAGGAACGACGTCTGCGCGTCCAGACTGCGTAGGTCGCCGTGCGTCTTGTAGAGATCGAGATGTCCGTCGTTGTCGGCGTCGAACACGACGTCCGTCCATCCGACGAGCGTGCTCACCTCCGCCACGAGGCCCCACTCGGACGCGCGATCCGTGAACCACTGCTTTCGCGCGACATAGACGCTGCCGCCCGCGGTGTCGGGGATGGCGAGGTCGAGTCGCCCGTCGCCGTCGAGGTCGCCGGCGTTCACTCCCATCGAGGCGCGCTCGTCGCCGTCCACTCCGTACGCGATCCCGATCACTGCGGCGATGTCCTCGAACGTGCCGTCGCCCCGATTGCGCCAGACGAAGTTCGCCTCGGTGTCGTTCGCCACGACGAGGTCGATCCAACCGTCGTCGTCGACGTCCGTCGCGAGCACGCCCATGCCCTTGCCGTGCGCACCGACGCCGGCGGTCTGCGTGACATCCTCGAACGTACCATCTCCGCGATTGCGGTACAGCCGCGCGGGCAGCGGTTCGTACGCGCGCGGCGGCGGGAACCCATCGAAGCCCGCGTGCAGCATCAGCGACTCGTCGCGATTGCCGGGATCGATGTACTGCGCGATGAACAGATCCGCGAAGCCGTCGCGATCGACATCCGCGAAGGCCGCGCCCGCGTGGAAGCCCGGCTCGATCCCCGCCGCCTCGGTGACGTCCTCGAACGTGCCGTCACCGCGATTGCGATAGAGCACGCTGCCGCCGTAGTTCGAGACGAACAGATCCGCGTGTCCGTCGTTGTCGAAGTCGCCGACGCACGCGCCCATCCCGAACCCGATGTCCCCCGTACCAGAGGTCTCGGTGATGTCCTCGAACGCGCCGCCGCCGAGGTTCCGCAGCAGACGGTTCGGCGCAGGGCGTTCCGGTCGAGTCGTATTCGCGAAGTCGGCGTGCCAACCGCCGTTCACGAAGTAGAGGTCCATGCGGCCGTCGCCGTCGGCATCGAGCACGGCGAACCCACCCATGGCGGCCTTCGGGAGCGTGTCGAGCCGTCCACCCGGGAGCTCGTGGCGGAACCGGAATCCATCGGCGCCGTCGACCGCATCGAAGCGCACGATGGTGGGACCATCGCCGCCACAGGCGGTGAGCGTCAGGAGCGCGAGCAGTGCCGCGCCGCGCAGCACGGGACTACTCGTCGGTCCCGATCGGAAGCTGGGCTTCGACCGCGGACGTGCCGCCCTCGAACACCTCGAACACGTCGCTTGTCACGGACTGGCCGGTGCGCTCCATCTTCACGCGGTAGCGACCGGGAGCCACGCCCTCGATGGTGAATGTTCCGTTCGAGTCAGTCCGGTTGGCCTGCGTCGAGAAGATCGAGTCGAGCGTCATGCCGTGCGTCACACGCTGGCCGCCTTCCGTCATCAGGGTCACAATGGCCTTCTCGATCGGCTGTGACGACGACCCGGTGACCGACACGTCGATCCGCCCACCCTTGAGCAGCGCGAAGTCGACCGTGAGCGCGTCGCCCGTCGTGACCGTGATCTGCTTCGTCTCGGGTGCGAAGCCCTGCTTGGTCGCCGTGAACGTGTACTTTCCGGGAGCGAGTCCGCCGTACGTGTACGCGCCGTCGCTGCTCGACGTGACGAGGTTCACGATGCTCAGCCGCTGGCCCTTGTCGTTGAGTGCCTCGATCGACGCATCGGTGATCGGCGTGCCCTGGGGGTTGCGGATGAACCCCGTGACCGTGCCGCCGGGTCCGAGCCGGATCGTCAAGGACGCCGGTCCCTCGCCGTCCTTCACGGCGACGTTGTCGACCACCTCGCTGCCGTAGCCCTCGCGCATCGCACGGACGCGATACGTCGCGTCGGCAAGACCGCCGATGTCAAAGCCGCCGTCGCCGCCCGTCATGTCGTTGCCGGCCCACTGCTGGGTGATGCGGCCGAGATTCGTCGTGCCGGAGTCCACGATGCGCTCGCACTCGACGTACACACCACCGAGCGCCTCGCCCGTCGCGTCGTCGACGACCGTGCCGAGGATCTCGGCTGTCGCGAGCACCATGCGGATCTCGTCCGGGTCCGCGTCCTCGCGCACGACGAGCGTGATCGACTGATTGCCACCGCGCTGGACCGAGACCTGGTAACGACCGGCCTGCACGCCCTCGAACACAAACACGCCCGCGTCATCGGTGCGCTTCTGCACCACGCCGCCGCTGCCGTCATCCGCCACCAGCGACACCGACGTGTTCGCCGCCGGCGCCTCGCCGCGCAGAACGACGCCACGCACCGCGCGACCGCCGGACGCGATGCCGAAGTCGACGACCGTCACCGCGCCGTCCGTAACGCGCACGTCACTGCGCGACTGACCCGGCTGGCCGGGCATCATGCTCCCGACAGAGATCATGTAGCTGCGCTCGGAAGGGACGTTCTCGAAGGCGAAGCGCCCCTCGTCATCCGTCAGCGCGGTGCGTGCCGAGAACATGTCGAAGCCCGCAGCGAGGTTCATCATCTGGCCGGCGACGGCCACGTGGTTTTCGTCGTAGACGACGCCCTCGATGCTGCCGCCCGCGCTCAGCTCGAAGTCGACGCGCGTCGGCTCCTCGCCCTCGACGGCGACGACCGGCGCGACGCCTTCGAACAGCTTCTCCGTGTGGTCGACGTGGCTGACCCAGAGGCTCAGCTGGCGGGGCGCCAGCTTGTCGAGCGTGAACTCGCCGTTCTCGTCCGAAGTGGCCGACAGATCCTTCACGCGCGTCGGCGGGAAGCCGCCCTTCTTGACGAAGATCTCGGCGCCGGGGATCGGCCGGCCGTCAGACGTTGCGACGACCCGACCGTGCACGACGCCTGCGGGCACGAGGGCGATCTCGACCGGTGCCTCCGACGGGATCTTCAGCGTCGGCAGAGTCTCGAGCGCGTAGCCGTTCGCCGAGAGTTCGAGCCCGTAGTCGGACGCGGGCATGCGGAACGTGAAGACACCGTCGGTGGTCTCGGCCTCGAGCAGCGGTGCGAACAGATACGCGAACGGCACCTTCAGGAACGGCCGCGCGCCGAAGTTCAGGATCGGCTCGCCGGTCGCCTTGTCGGTGACCTTCAGCGTGACCTCACCGCCGAGCGGGATCTTGATCTCGAGATCGGCAGTGCCGGCCGCGATGCCCTGCATGTCTTCGCCACCGAGCTCGTCCTTCGCGGCGAAGACGAAGTAGCTGCCCTGCTTCAGGCCCGTCAACTCGAACTTTCCTTCGGCATCGCTCGAGACGCCGGGCACCGCAGTGAACTGCCCCCAGAGCATGCCGCCGACGCGCGCGTTGTCGACCGGAGTGCCTTCCTCGTCCGTGACGATGCCGGAGATCGAGAGGCCCGGGTCGAGCCGGAACTCGAACACGCCGCGCGTGTCGTCCTGGATCGTGACGCGCTGCTTGACCTCGAACGTGTAGCCCTCGGCCTCGGCGAAGACGTCGTAGCCCGACGGCGGGATCTGCTCGAAGACGACCTCACCGTCAGCGTTCGTCATGTCGCGCACGACGGTGCCGCCGGGCTGCTTCTCGAGATGGCCGAGCATCAGCAGCGAGCCGTAGTAGACCGTGCTCGCCGTGACCTGCGCATCGGCGAGCGGCGCGCCCTCGTTGTCGAGCACCCGCACCGTGACGCGGTTCGACACGTTCGGGTCGAACGCCGCTCCGACGAAGACCGTGCCGATATCGAGTGTCTCGCCCGCTAGCACGCTGAGTTTGTCCATGCCGCCCGGCGCGCGTCCGTCAACGCGGGCGGTGATCGCGATCGACCGCTCCGGGCGGACGTTCTTCAGAGTGAAGCGTCCGTCGGGCGGAACGTGCACGCGCGCGAAGAGCACACCGCGCTCACCGGCCTCGAGAACCGCATCCTTCGCAGGCGTCCGAGTGTCGACCATGACGCGTCCGGTGATCGCCCCGAGGTCGGGGTCCTGCTCGTCCTCCTGGCCGACCTCGGGCCAACGGCGCAGAAACGGGTCCGACGGGAGATCCGCGACGCGCTTCCGTTCAGGCTCCTCGGCACCGGCGCGCTTGCGGTTCGTGCGCCCGTCCTCCTCCGTCCCGTCGCCCTCGACGGCCGCGGGGTCGTCGGATGCCACGCGCGATGGATCGTCGCCTACCCCACCGGACAGCACGAACCAGAGCAGCGCTCCGATGATGAGGAGCAAGACGATCGGCAGGGCACGACGCATGGGCGTCTCCTTGAGTGGATCGGGCAGTCGAACGCCGCCGATCGCAGGGGAACTCCGATTGTCCCGGCCCGGTTCGCCCCACCTCAAGAAACGGCGCCCGGGGCGGAGCTCGAGCCATCACCTTCGAGGCTCAGCAGAGAGATCTGGTCAGGTCTCCCCCTCTCGGTTCGAAACTCGCTCGGGCTACCTCGGGCTACCTCGGGCGGTCCCCGGGCGCGCCCAGGTCGCTGAACTGCCTCGCGACGAAGGCCTCGATCGCTTCGGCCGCGAGTGCGTGCGCTGCTTCGTTCGGGTGGGCGTCGAACGGGTTGACGACGAGGTCCGCCGACGCGCGGCCGTGGAATGTCGGCAGCAGATCCAAGTGCGGCACGCCGCGCTCCCGCCAGTGTGTGGTCAGGGCGCCGTGCGCGGAGCGATACGGGTACTCCCCGTCGAGGGCGTGCAGGAATGGGAACGTGACGACACCGAGCCGGCCGCCGGCGCCGACGATGCGCGTGGTCAGATCATCGAGACGCCGTCGCTGCTCGGTCCAGACCGAGCCGGTGTAGGAGTCGCGCACGAAGTCGAAGTAGCTCGCAGACTCGGGCGCGGACAGCACGCGCAGTCGATGGCTGATCGTGTTGACGGCGAAGCTGTTGCGCATCCAGAAGCCATCCGGCGGCAGGTCGTCATAGACCTGATGGATCACGTCGTAGCCGCGTGGATCGGCCGGACCGATGTCGTTCAGGCACGTGACCAGAACGACGAGATCCAAGCCGTAGCCCTCATCGATGAGCGTCTGCACGCTCTCGGTCGTCTGCGGCGTATCCGCGCCCGCGTGCGCCATCACCTGCACGTCCCACTTCGGACGGCTGGCGCGCACCACGTTGGCGAAGCGGTCCGCGACGTCGTCGATGCCGTGTCCCGCCGTGAACGAGTCGCCGATGAACGTGACGCGCCGTCGCGTCGGGTCGAGCGGTCGCGCGTACTCGACGTCGTCGCGCACGCCGCTCTCGTTGCGGTGCCAGTGGCGCTCGAACCATCGCTCGTGGACGAGGCCGAAGCCAAACGAGTTCGTGGTGTCGTAGGCGAAGCGGTAGGTCGTCTCGACGCCGAGGAACGCGATCGATGCGAGCACGGCCAAGACGAGCACGTTGCCGATGAGCAGCGAGCCGAGACCGGCAGACGATGCGCGTCGTCGACGACGGAACCACCACGTCGCCAGCACGGCGAGCGCGAGCGGGGTGACGGCGACGCAGACAAAGAACGTGGACACGCCGGGGACATTAGCCCGGATCGTTCACTAGGGCGTCGCGGGATCGCGGCGAGACCGGAGGAACGGCGCAGGTGAACTCCGTCACGTGTCGCGTTCGCCCGTCGCACGATGTCCTGGCGGCTCCGAGTGCGTGAGATCTCGTCCCGGAGACGCGCATGCACCCTCTAGATGCGCCTGTCCGGATAAAACAGTGAAGCGGCGCCGGGGCGAGAGATCGCGTGCTCGGGACCGCCAGGCGTGGCGTCCTAGTGAACGATGTGGGCTGGCTCACATCGCTCGGGAGAACGCCACGCTGGACGCGCCTGGGCACGCGTAGGATCGCGAGCCCCATGACGCTCCACATCGCTCTCCTCCGCGGCATCAACGTCGGTGGCTCCCACCTGCTCCCCATGAAGGAGTTGGTGACGATCCTGGGGCGTCTCGGATGCGAGGACGTGAAGACCTACATCCAGAGCGGCAACGTGGTACTGCGTCACGCCTCCGATGCCGCGCCGCTCGCCGTGGAAATCCGCGACGCCATCGAGGCCGCGAAGGGCTTCGCCCCACAGGTGTTCCTCATCACGGCTGCGGACCTCGTCGACGCCGCCGCGGCCAATCCGTTCCCCGACGCCGAGGACGATCCGTCCAAGCTGCACCTCGCCTTCCTCGCGAGCGATCCGCAGCAGCCGGACCTCCCGGCGATCGACGCGCTCCGGACCCGCGGCGAACGCTGTGAGCTCGTCGGGCGCGTGTTCTACCTGCACGCGCCGGAGGGCATCGGTCGGTCGAAACTCGCCGCCAAGGCCGAGCGGCTATTCGGCGTGCCGACGACCGGGCGCAACTGGCGCACGGTGCAACGGCTGCTCGCCCTCGCCGCAGCCGAGGGCTGACGACACCTAGGGAGGAGGACCCAGCCCGATCGGGATCGGTCCCTCATGCACCAGGTCGGGGTCGAAGTCCCACTGCGCCCCGCGACGGTCGTCCGCCTCGATCGCGATCGCCGGCAGCGCCACGGGTCGCAGCTCGAGCGTGAAGCGCCCCTGTGCGTCCGTCTCGACGTACTCGTCGAGCTCGTCGCGCTTCCCATGTGCGAAGACATGGAGCCGCTCGCCCGCGACCACGGCTCCCGACATGTCAGTGACGACCAAGACCACGGACCGGAGCGGAACGCGCTCGACCCGGATGACGACGACGTCCTCGACTCCCGTGTACTGCGCTGTTCCACCGAAGAAGCGGTTGTGCACGTCGACGCTGACGGCAAACGGACGCCGCGGCAGGTCGGCGCTCGTGCGGAGCGGCACGTCGGGCTCGACGTCGATGCGCTCCCACTCACCGTGGGGCTTGCGCCCGGTGCCGATCCGGACATCGACCGCCTCGGGCCGCGCGAGTTCCGGTGGGAGCAGGACCTCGAACGTCACGGCGAACAGCGGTTCGATGACGGCGTCAACCTGCGTCGCGCCGGCGGGAGCGGCGACGTCGGCGGGTGGCCAATGCCCCCGCGACCGGACCTCGAACGTCGTCTCGGATAGCGGCACGTCGGTTTCGACGAAGCCGTGTTCGTCCGTGACCGTCTCGGTCCAGACTCCGGGCACGAAGCAGATGACCGGCAGGTCGGCGAGGGCGTTGCCAGCCGGATCGGTGAAGCGCACGCGCACCGTGCGACGCCGGTCCACCGAGAGCGTCGTCTCACTCGTGCGCGCGGACATCCGCTGGAACTCGCGCCCCCCGATCCAGCCCCCGGTCGCCTCGATCTCCAGTTCGTCGTACTCGTCGGACAGCGTGATCGAGACAACGCCCTCGGAGTCCGAGACGCCCTCCGTCCAGTCGCTGTTGAACGAACGCTTCCAACGCAGTTGGACGCCGGCGGCCGGCTTCTTCTCCGCATCGAGCACGCGGACGGTGACACGCGGCGCCTTGACGACTGGGATCTTGATCCACCACGGCTCCGAGGTCGCCGCGCGCAGGCGCTGCGCCCACGCGCGGCCCGGCACACGGAGGTTGGCCTCCTTGCCCCAAGGGGACGCCGCGTAGAGGCCCTCGCCGTCGAGCGTGAACACGACGAACGCTCCGTCCGCGTCGACCTTCGCAGCCGCGGGCACCTCGTCGGTGAGGTTGGCGACGCCCGCCGCACCGGTGCGGGCACTGCCCACCGAGCGCCCGCCGCCGACCCCGGTGACGGCGACGCGGATACTCACGTCCTCGCGCGCGAACGGTTTGCCACTCGCGTCGACGAGCTGACCGATCACGGTGCGTCGCTCGCGCACGTGGATCTCAATCCCCGACGGCGGACCCTCGCCGCTCACCACGAGCTCCGGGGCCGCGCCGCTCAGCCCGCGCGCCGTCACGCGCAGACGATGCGTACCCTCTTCGAGGAAGACCGTGAACTGCATGTTCTCCCGGGTGCCCTCCTTCGTGGTCTCGTGCCACTCGGATTCGCGCGAGCGACGCGGCGCCGTGAATGACTGTTCGACCTTGTAGCGCTCGGGCAAGTCGACACCGGGCGGGAAGACGACACGAAACGTGCACTCACCTCCGGCGTTCGCCGTGGCTGCCAGATCGTGACGAACGGTCTCACGATCGACGATGCGATGGGCGAGCCCCTCGCGGAGGAGCCGCTTCTCCAGCGCCGTGCCACGCGGCCACCCGTGAAAGCTAGTTCCCGTCACCGGCGACGCCTTCGGTGAGTCCTCGATCCGCGGCAGGACGAACGTTCCGGGCGGGATTCCTGACACGCTGTACGCGCCACCGGCGTCGCTCTCGGCGTACCACTCGCGATCGCTCTGGGAGATGCCGAACGCAACGCGAATCTGCGCCCCCTCCACCGGTTGCCCACTCGTCTCGTCGCGCACGATCCCATGCAGCGTCGCCCCCTCGCCGAGATGCAGTACGAGCTCGTCCGAGTCCCCCTGCAACGTGATCACGGGGCTGCACGCCTCACGATCTCGCATGGCGAGGATCGGCTCGCCGAGCCACTCGGTCTGGACGTCGAACCACCCGCCCTCGTCGGTGACCTCCGACCCCCAACGCAGCACGTTGTTGACGGTCCCGACCTCCGCCCGCACCGCGGGGGTGCCGTCCGCATTCAGAACACGCCCACGTTGGGGAGTGCCGCCCACCACGAGCTCGAGCTCGACGCGTTCGGTGGTACCGCTCTCGAGGCCCTCGACGGTGTCGGTCGCCGGCCGCGTCCCGAGAGCGCGTGCCGAGAGCGTCACGACCGCTTCGCCCCGATCCTTCACCGAGACCAGCAACGGCGGGTCGTCACCGCGGAGCTCGACGTGGGCAGGACTCGACTGTCCACCCGTGACGTCGATGCGCACCTCATCATCCGGTGCGACGTCGCCCGTGACGGCAACCAGAACGAACGGTCCCGCGCCTGGCACGATCTCGATCTCGACCTGGCAGTCCGAACCATCCGCCGGCAGCTCGACGTTGGCGACAGCGCGACCGTTCGAGCGCAACACGCGCGCCCGCACCTGGACTGTGCCACCGGCTGGGAAGCCGGAGAGGACGGCCACGCCGTCGGCATCGGTCACGGCCTGAGTACGCCAGTCATCGGCGTCGCAGAGCGCCCCGGTGACAGGCGTTCCGTCGGGACGACGCACGTGCATCTCGATCTCTGTACCAGGACCGAGTGTGAGCGTGTGGCCCAGTGCGTCGAAGCGCTCCGGCCCGGCGATGCGTCCGGACGAGATCGCCCAGATGAACCCACCGAGACCGCCGTCGAGGTCGCGGTCCTCCGCCAGGAGGACGCCGTCTGGCCCTGTCCCGCCGACCCAGCGTCGACCATCGAGGGACCACACGGGGTCATGGGTCACGTAGATCGCCGCCATCGCCAGCGATCCGTCAGACTCGACGACGCGGATCGCGCCGGGCGGTGGCAGCTCGTCGGCGACCTCATCGGCGTCGTGAGGTGTCACATGAACCCGGCCGGTTTCGATCGCCTCCGCCGATGTCGGCGCGCCGGCAACCACCTCCGCGGGCTGGTCCTCGGCCACCGCGACCGGCGGCGCGTCGGCCGCCTGCTCCGGCGCCAGCACGAGCCACGCAGCCGCACCGGCGAGGAGAAGCAAGCCCGCGATCAATAGCCGCCAGCGCCTCGTCATGGATCCCGTTCCCCTCGGTGCCTACGCCCCGGTCAGTCTAGCCGCGTCACACCGCCCGTCGCGTAGCAGCCCGCTCCGCCGCTAGTCTTGCTCCACCGACACACGACTCGACGAACCCAGCGACCCACACAAGGAGCCCCGCCATGACTGCAACGCCCGACGACCTCGGCTTCGGTGCCTTCCAGCTCTGCCTGCACGTGAAGGACCTGCAAGTCAGTGCGGACTTCTACTCTCGACTCGGGTTCCACACGAAGGAGGGCAGCCCCGCCGAGGGCTTCGTGGTACTACGCCGCGAGGACTGTGAACTCGGTCTGTTCACGCAGCCGATGCCCGGCACGGTCATGAATTTCCGCGGCGGGAACACGCGCAAGATCGCGCAGTGGCTGACCGAGCTAGGCCTCGAACTCGACCCGAACGTCACGAACGACGACGGCAGCGGCAGCGTCATCACGACGGACCCGGACGGGAACCAACTGTTCTTCGATTCGGCGCCGGCGGAGATCACCGCGTACGAGCAGAAGCGCGACATCTACCGCCAACTCTGACTCGCGCCGCGACACCATCGCTCATCTCCCCCTGTTCAGACCGGGTTCATCACCGGTCTGCACGATCTGCACGCATCGTTCCGAAACCAGATCGATCGTAGAGATCACAGGAGAGACGAGATGAGACGCATCATGATCCCCGCAGCCGCGCTGGCCATCGCCATCACGACGCTGCACGTTCGACAGAATGCCGAGGCCGCCACGGCCATCGAGCTCGACGAGGCGAAGGTCCACATGGAGTGGCACGCCACGGACGACGAGTACGGCATCCACTTCTTCTGGGACGGCGAGCCCTGGAAGGCCATGAAGGTGCTCGACACGCGCAAGAAGCCCACGCTGATCGTGCGCAATCGTAAGGCGGTCAAGGCGCAAGGCCTCACCGAGGCGAAGTTCGAGAGCGAGGCGCTCGAGAGCAACGAGCTCTCACTCGAGGAGTTCTTCGATCGCCATCCGGCAGGCACGTACCGCTTCGCCGGTCGCTGCATCGAAGGCGACGCCCTCGTGGGCGAGGCGACGTTCTCGCACGCGCTTCCCGCCCCGGCCACGAACGTGTCGCCGAGTCGGAACGACACCGTCAGCCGTCTCGGCTTCACTGCGAGCTTCGATTCGGTCGCCGAGGACACCGACGGCAATCCGATCGACGTCGACTTCTACGAGCTGACGGTGGAGAAGGACGAGGACGTCCCGATCCTGCAAACGTTCAACGTCATCCTGCGGCCCGGCCAGACATCGTGCTTCATCCCCGAGGCGTTCCTCGAGCCCGACACCGAGTACAAGATCGAGGTGATCGTGCAGGACCGTGCATCGGGCAATCGCACGATCGTCGAGACCGGGAAGTTCACGACCGACAACTGATCCGTTCCGACATCGCCGCCCCGGCAGCGGGCGAGCACGCTCGACGAGCGGCTCGCCTCGCACGCCGGGGCGCTTCGATTCACGGTCGCATCGCGGCGCCGCGTTCGCGCACCGACGTTCACGACGCGTTCACCGCTGGTTCGCATGATCCCCACATGCGAACCACGAACTGCACGCCCCGTCGCGCGGCAGCCGCCACCTGGATGGAACCCTAGATGGACACACTTCACTTCGAGCGCTACGAGCTGAAGTACTTCGTGCCGGAGTCACTCACCGATGACATCCGACGCTTCGTACGCCCGTACGTCGAGCGCGACAAGAACGCGATCGGGAAGCCCGGCGGTCGCTATGCGATCCACAACCTGTACCTCGACACACCGCGGCTGGACTTCTACCGCTCGTGTCAGCACGACGCCATCGAACGCATGAAGCTGCGCGTGCGCTGGTACGACGCCGAAGCCGAGGGACCGTTCTTCCTCGAGATCAAGCGCAAGGTGCGTTCGGTCATCGTGAAGGACCGTGTGCGCGTCTCTCGCGACGAACTCGACGCGCTCCTGGCGGGTGGCGATCGCGCAAGTCAGTACTACGTCGCACGACCGGAGCTGCGCGACTTCGTCTCCAGCATGTCGAGCACCGGCGCGCAGCCGACCATCTTCGTCAGCTACACGCGCGAGCCGTACGAGAGCATCTTCGGCAACTACGCGCGGATCACATTCGATCGCGCGATCTGCTTCCAGGACGCACGCGGCACAAGCGTTCGTGCCGACCCGAGAGTGTGGTGCTTCATCGACGCATCGTGGGCCACGCGCGGCGTGCAATCCGCCACGATCATCGAGCTGAAGACTACGTCGGCCATCCCGCGTTGGATGTCCGATCTCGTTGCCGAGTTCGACCTGCGGCGTATCGGTTACTCGAAGTACGCGACCTCGGTGCAGCACCGAGCGGAGTCAACGTGGCGCGCGCTCGACACGGAACGCATCGCAACGGGAGGACGGTGAGCGATGGAGGCCTTCCTCGAGTCATCGATCATGCCGGAGACGGGAGTCCCGTGGCAGGTGGTCCTGACGATGTTCATCACCTCGTTCGTGCTCGGGCAGATGATTGCCGCGGTCTACACGTGGACGTTCCGCGGACTCTCCTACTCGCGGAGCTTCGTGATCTCGCTGGCGCTAACGGGTCTTGTCGCGACGGTGCTGATGCTCGCCATCGGCAACAACGTGGCGCGCGGTCTCGGACTGCTCGGCACGCTCGCCATCATCCGCTTCCGATCGACACTGCGCGACGTGCGCGACATGATCTTCATCTTCGCCGCGCTCGCGGTGGGCATCGCCGTCGGTGTGCAGGCCCTCGCCATCGCGACCATCGGTGCGGTGGCGTTCTGCGCGTTCTCGGTGCACCTCACGCTCTCACCGTTCGCGAGTCGCCGTCAGTTCGACGGGCTGCTCCGACTGAACTCTGTCGCCGGCAGCGCGAGCGACGAGCTGCTGAAGCGCGTGCTGCAGGACCACTGTTCGACCTTCGTGCTCGTGAGTCTGCGCGAGGTCGCGCAGGGGTCACGCCTGGACCAGTCGTATCAAGTGCGGCTACGCGACCCGACGTACCAGCACCACCTCGTCAGCGCCATCGGCTGCCTCGACGACGTCTGCGACATCTCCCTGCTCATGCAGGACCCGACGCTCGAGGTCTGAGCCGTGTGGCCCTCACCCGTAACGCGACCCGTTCGTGACAGCACGTGTGGCTGCACGACTGCCGCAACCGCTGTTGCCGAACTCAGTTGGAACCCGAGGACATGACCGAGAACACCGATCCCACCCGAGCCGACGCGAGCCCGCGACGGGTCCCACCATCGCCTCCGCGCATTCCGCTGCGACGTCGCGCGACCCGCTCCTTCCTCCGTTGGTGGCCCGCCTTCGTCTGGTGCGTCGCGCTCGCCTCGGCAGTCTGGCTCTACTCGGGCTTCGTCGATCACGGACGAGCGCTCGCCCGTGAGGAGCTCGTCGAGGTGCACGCCTCGTCGTCGGTCGACGGGCGCATCGCCACGCTGCTGGTCGAGGCGGGACAAGAGGTCACCGTCGGAGACGCCGTCGCAGCTCTCGATGTGAGCGACGTCGATGCGCGCCTCGACTTCGCCCGCCGCCGCCTGGAACGCGCCCGCACACGGATCGGCGCCGCACGCGAGGAGCTGCAGCAGGATGCCCGCGATCGGCGAGCACAGGCTGCCGCGCGCCTTGCCTCACACGCGTCGGAAGGACGTCGTATCCGCGATGTGATCGATGCCGTGACCGCCAAGGAGTCGTCTGATCGCGCCGGGCTCCTGTCGCTGACACCGCAGCTCGAACGTCTGCGGCCGTTGGCCGAGGGGAGTCTCATTCGCCGGGACCGCCTCGAGGAGCTGGAGCAGTCGCGCGCGCTGCTCGAAGCGCGGCTGACGGCGCACGCGGCGCGACGACACAGCGCTCAGCGGGAGCTCGCCCTGTGGGAGGAGTTCGCCCCCGCCGCGGTGATCGACGGCGATCTGCAGGTGCGGCTCGTCCCGTTCGAATTGGAGCTCGAGGCGCAACAGGCACTCGTCACCGAACTGGAACTCGAACGGCAGAAGCACACGATCCTCGCTCCCGCATCGGGTGTGGTCGGGGAGATCCTCGCCCGCGCCGGTGAGTGGCGGGACGCTGGGGTCGAGATCCTGTCGGTAGTGGTGCCCGTCCCGGATCGAGCGACGGCCTACGTGCTCGGTGCGTCGGCTCGCGCGGTCGAGCGCGGTAGCCCCGCGCGACTGCGTCCACGGGATCGGACCGGCAAGCCCCTCGTCGGACGTGTCGTGAGCGTGGGCGCGCGGATGGAGCTGATCCCCCGACAGCTCCGCGGCGTCGCAGCGATCCCCGAGTGGGGCCGGCGCGTGTCGATCGAGATCCGCAACCCGTCGCCGCCGCTGCCCGGGGAGATCTACACCGTGAGCTTCCGCTGATGCGCAGGCCCCGAACCGCTCTTCTTCTTGGTCCGCTGTTCCTCGTGGGCGCGCTCTCCGCGTGCTCCACGTATCCCGCCGCGCCGCTCGACACGGCGCAGGTTCTGCAGGATCTTCGGGCGACGCGCGTCGAACTGCCGAAGGCCGGTCTGACGGCGGACGATGCCGTCGCTCTCGCGCTCGTTCACAACCCGTGGCTCCGCGCGTGGCGACACGATGCTGCGATCGCCGCCGGTCTCGTGGTGACCCGCAGCGCCGAAGATGATCCCGAACTGCGCGTCAGTCTGAGTGATCTCTACAGCCGCGTGCGGGCACCGCTGCTGTACGCGATCGAACTCCGCTTCTTCCCCGCGCTGCCCGGTGAGCTCGATGCGAAGCGACGGCGCCTGGAGGCCCGAGAGCGGCGCGTCCTCGCGCGGGTCGCCACGCGCGAAGCGGAGGTCGCCAGGGTGACACGCGACGCGCATGCAGGTCTGGTGCTGATCGACTCGGAACTGTCCAGCGTGCAGTCCGCGGTCGAGCTCCATGCACGCCTCGACGCCATGGTGACGCAGCAGATCGCGGCCGGAGTCTCTACGCGCCTCGATCAGGCGCTGGTGGCTCTCCGCCGCGAGGAACTGGTGGACGAACTGAGCGCGCTCGGCGCGCAACGGTCCACTGCGCAGGCTCAGCTCGCCGCGCTCTTGGGCACGAAGCCGAACGCGCTCATCCAGGTGCGCGACGAACGCCTCTCCGTCCCCGAGCCGCCGCCGTCGGCTATCGAGGCCGAGGAGCTCGCTCTGTCGCGACGTGCCGATCTCCGCGCCCTTGCCGAGGTCCACGCGCAGCGTGAGCAGGACGTGCGTCTGCGTCACCTCGCGCGACTCCCGTGGCCTCGCCATGTGCAAGCCGGGTACTCCGGACTCCCCACGGACACGGGCCTCGACATGGACCTCGCCATCGAGTTGCCGAACGCAGGGCTGACGCAGACGAGGATCGACATCGCCGGTGCGCGGCGCGACAAGGCGCAGCACGAGTACCGCGCGCGGTTGCACGAGGTACGCAGCGAGATTCGGATCGCGCTGCTCGCACTGCGCGAGCAGACGCGACGGCGCCGCCACCTGTCGAACCGTCTCGAGCCCGTCCTGCGAGAAGCGGAGGACCTGGTGCGGGCGACGCTGGATGGCGGCGCCACCGACGTGGTTGCCCTCGTCGCGATCCAAGGCCGCGTCCTCGCCGCTCGTCGTGCCCGTGCCCGCGCGCTCCACGACTACGAGGTGGCACGCACGCGGCTCGCGGCGGCGACGGGCACGCTGTTGGACGAGTCCGTCGCCGATGCGGCAACTCAGAAGAGCTCTGCCAGCGCCTCCGCCAGGATGCGATGACCGAGGAGGGTCGGATGGCTGTCGTCGTGCAGAAGGTCGACGTTGAAGTGACCGCCTGACTCGTGCTGCCGCTCGTCGAAGAGGCGAGCTGCATCCAAGAGTTCGGCACTCTCGGACGACGCCACCTCACGGATGCGCTCGTTGATGCTCAGGCGCGCACCGAGGTGCCCGACCATGTGCTCGCGACACTGCGCGAACGCGGCCTCGGCGTCGGCCGGTCGACCGAGTCGTTCGAGTGCGGTGGCGCGGAGCGCGTGCAGCACCGGCGGGTACCGATCGAGTACCAGCGCGCGGTCGGCGGCGACAAGACATGCAGCGGCGTCGCCGCGGCGCAGCGCAGCCGCGGACTCGGCGAGCGCGGCACGCACTGCGTCGCGGTGCTCGGGCAGGAACGACTCGGGCTGCGGGTGCTTCCACGCGGGCGAGAGACGGTAGTTGAACGGCACGGTGACGAGGATCGCGCGGGCCTCGACGGCCCGGGCGCTGGCGACCATGGCACGCAGGTTCGTCTCGAACACGTCCAGGAACTCGTCCTTCGTCTTCAGCCACGCTGTCGCGTCGAAGTCGAGGTAGTCCTCGAGCGGATGCTCGAGCGCGTAGTCGACGCCACTCAGCTCGCGGTGCATCGCGAAGCCGTCGCGCGCAGCGCGGACCTCGTCCATGCGCTCCATCGATCGCTGAACGGTCCAGTACTGGAGCAGCGCGACCGCGCGGCTCTGAGACCACGTGCGCATCGACGTGACGTCCACGTCGTCGTCCCACGGCGTGTGCGGTGGCGTCCAGTGGATCCACTCGTTGTTGCCACAGAGGATGATCACTGCCGCGGGCTCGTAGTGCGTCGCGACTCGATCGACGACGTCGGCGACGCCGGCGCTCGGCCACCCGATCTGGCCGGCGTTGAGGACGTGGAGCCCGCGCTCACCCAGGCGGTCGTCGAGCAGTGACGGGAACACGCTCGCGTGCGGATACGGATGGCCGAACGCAGCCGAGCCACCCACCACGAACACCGAACGCATGCCGGTGACGCGGGCGTCATCCGGATCGGTCGGCGTGTCGAAGACCTGCGAGATCGAGTCAGCGATCTCGACCCCACCCACGCGCCAGCGGACCTGCTCGGCGTTTGCGAGTTCGGATCGACGGACATGCACCACCGGTTCCGGCCACGGCAGCGCGCCGGTCGGACGCAGCGGCTCGGCGTGGGTCTCGACCGCATCGAGGGCGCGAAGCAGCCGCGCGCGATAGTCCGTCACGCCATCGGCGATCCAAGCTCCACCCTCGAGCAGCAGCAGCAGCGCGAGCGCCGGCACCACGGCGAACACCCAACGCCGACGTCGCTTCGCGGGTGGCGGATCAGTGAGGTTCGGCATGCTGCGGAGGGATCGCGCGGAGTGACGGCGCACCTTACCGGGTCGCCCGCCGGTCGACTTCCGGTCGAACGCCGCCGCGGTACTAGCCCGCACTATTCACGACGACTCACACACCTGAGCGGTCCAGACCGCCGATCTCTGCGTTGCGGCTCCTCCGAGACGGAACGGCGTCGCAGTCGTCGGCGCGCCTTGATCTCGACGTTCTGTCCTCGCTCAGGACGGGCCACTCGGCGCGTGGCGTAGCCCCCCCATCCAGGCGGCTCCTCGACTCCTGGGCGATGGTCGTCACGGAGTGCGCGAGCCTCATGAATAGTCCGGGCTAGACGTCCGGTCGGTTTCCTCGACGCGCGTGCCAGAACGCGAGGATCTCCACCGCTGCGGGAGTGACCCGGTAGTAGACGTGCTAGCCCACGCGAGCCAGGTAGACACGCCTCACGCCATCGAGGCCTGCGTTCTTCGCGGCCGTTCCAACTCTCGGCTGCGCAGCGAGCACCGCAATCGTGCGACGCAGTTCATCACGAATCGCACCAGGAGCGGCGGGGCGGTTCTCGATCCACCACTGCGAAGCCCGACGGATCTCTTCGGCGGCCCGAGTCGTGACGACCACTCGATGACGAGACATCGTTCAGTCAGCGGGTCGAAGTCGCTCGAGCACGACGGAGGCGGGCTCGACCTCGCCACGGTCGGCTTGCTCCAGAGCGGAGAGGATCGCGCGCTCGTCCGCGGCCGAGAGGTCGAACGACTCCTCGTCGTCGGTCGCGAGGATCGTCACGGTCGCCCCCTCGTCGAGCGACCCGTCCGCAACGACCACCTTGCCGTCGACGACCCTGCCCGAAACGATGCGCATGGACACAGTCTAGCCTCCTCTCCGAGTCGACACGTGGGCCGAACGTGCCACGTCCGTTGCCGCCGTGTCAGAGAGGGACGTGCGAGCGCCCTCGAAGGTTACGAGGGGCGTTCGCGACCGCCCTACGCGAACAGTTGTTCGACGACGCGGCCTTCCTTCGGCGTGATCGTGATCGGGCGGTCGTTGGCGCTGAACTCTTTCCAGGGGTCGACGCCGAACGCGTGCCAGATGCTCGCGTGGAGGTCGGAGACCTGGACGGGGAGATCCTTCGGCGCCTCACCGTTCTCGTCGGTCTGGCCGATGACTTGACCGCCCATCACGCCGCCGCCGGCGAGGACCGCGCTCCACGCGCGGGCGTAGTGGTCGCGACCGTTGCGATCGTTGATGCGCGGCGTGCGGCCGAACTCGCCGAAGCACGCGACGAGCGTCGTGTCGAGCATGCCGCGGTCCTTGAGGTCGTCGAGAAGCGCCGAGAGGCCGGCGTCGAGCTGCGAGCAGTTCGCGCCGACGCGCTCGAAGTTGTCGTCGTGGGTGTCCCACCCACCGAGCACGACCTCGACGGCGGAGACACCCGACTCGAGCAGGCGGCGGCCCATGAGGGCGCCCTGGCCGAAGCGTCCGGAGCCATAACGCTCGCGCACCTTGGCCGGCTCGCTCTCGAGGTCGAACGCGCTGCGGAGCGGCGAGTCCATCATGCGCTTCGCCTTGGAGAACATGTCGTCGTGACCGGCAGTGACCGCGTCGCCGCGCGACGACGCGAACCCGTCCTGGAACGACTTCAGAAGCTCGAGGCGACGCTCGACGCGGTCCTTCCGGACGGCGCGGTGGTACTCCATGTTCTCCGGCGGACGATCCGGCCGCGCGATCACGAACGGAGCGTTCTGCACGCCGAGGAACGCGGGGCCGTCCTGGGCCGGGCCGATCGAGATGAAGTTCGGCAGTTCGAAGTCGTCGGGCGCGATCTCGGACGAGATCGTCGACCCGAAGCTCGGGTGCTGCACGGTCGCCTCAGGCGGGTACCCCGTGTGCACTAGGGTTCGGGCACGGGAGTGGTTGCCCTCCTTCGACGTCATGCTGCGGATGATGGCAATGTCGAGCATGCGCTCGGCCATCTTCGGCAGGTGCTCACCGACGACAACGCCGGGGATCGGCGTCTTCACGGGCACGAGGGGACCGCCGGTCGGGCGACCGGGCTTCGGGTCCCACGTGTCGATGTGCGACGGACCGCCCGCGAGGTAGATGAAGATCGCGCGCTTCGCCTGGCCGTGACCGGCGAGCCGGTCACCCGGCGGGATCGGTGTGTCGTCCTGGCCGAACGCGGTCCGCAGTCCGGGACGCGCCAGCAACGCCGCGGCGGATGCGAACAGCGACGTGCGGAGCATCCCGCGGCGGGTGCAGCAGTTCGCCTGCAGGAGCTTGCCGGAGATGTTGTCGGGGATGTGGAGTCGAGTCATCGGTCGGTTCCCGGAGAGAGAGTCTTAGCCCGGCCTAGTGGTTGGTGCCGAACTCGGAGGACGACAACAGTGCCCAGAACACGTCGGCGTACGCCGCGTGTCGCTTGGACTCGCCGCCGCGGCGGCGGTCCTGCTTCTTCTTCCGCTTCTTCTTCGAGTCGGTCTCACCCGGCGCCTTGCGCGGAACGGGCGTCTCCTCCTTCACGGCCTCGGCGGACTTCACGAAGCCGGTGAGGCGTCGTAGCTCCTGCGAGGTTGGCTCGCGGGAGAGCGTCCGCAGGAAGAAGTGCCGAATGCGATCCCGGTCGGAGTCGACGTTGGAGAGGACAGCGGCCACGACGGAAACGCGCGGCGAGACAAGCAGGCTGTTGATCGTCTCGCTGTTCATCAGGAACAGGCCCTGCGGCACCGTGCCCGTGAAGGACTCGCTCTCCTCGGCCTCGTCGTCATCGAACGTCAGGAAGAAGCGCGTGGCGGCGCGCCGCAGGACGCGCTCGGCGCGCGACATCTCGGTCGGGTTGGCGCCCATCATCATGCCGCCGCGACCGCCCATATCGATCGACGACGGCGTCGTGTCGCTCAGGCCCGACATCTTGGTGCCGTCCTTGACAACGCCCATCGCAATCTGGATCGAGTCGAACGTCTGCTGCGGCGACAGCTCCTTCAACGGCCCGGCCGCGAAGAACTCGTCGGCGAGTTCCGTTCGCTCCGGCGTCGCGGTCGAGAGCTGGTACGACCGCGTCGCCGTGATGATGCGGACCAGCCGCTTCAGGTCGAACTCGTGGTCCGCAGTGTCGCGGGCGAGGAGCTTCAAGGCCTCGGGCACCGACGGGATGTTCACGCTCGAGAAGTCGTCGACCGGGTGAACAAAGCCGCGCCCGAGCAGCCAGCCCCAGTAGCGGTTGGCAAGGGCCGGGGCGGTGTAGGGGTTGTCGGTGTCGACGATCCACTCAGCGAGCGCCGCGCGGCGCGTCGGCGCCGTCGTGCCATCGAAGGTCGCACCCTTCAGGAACTTCGGCGACGCGTTGATGATCTCCTCGGGCACGTTGCGCAGCGCCCGCTTGAGCATGGCCTTGCCACGCGGGCTGTTCGCGGCGGCGGTCGTGTAGCGCGGCTGTGTCTCGAGGTCCTTCACGTCGCGCGAACGCCGAACACCACGCCGCGTGGCGATGTTGCGGGCCTCTGCCTCGCTCTTGCCGGCCTTGAGCGCGTCGTCGTAGTACCGCTGCTCACTCGCCTCGGCACGGGCGACGGCGGCCGGCCCGAGGATCGAGTAGTCGATCTCCTTCGGGATGCCGATCGTGCGCGCCCAGAACGCGGCCATGCCGTTGAAGTCGGCCTGCGAGATCTCCTCGTACGGGTGGTCGTGGCACTGCGCGCATTGGATCTGCACGCCGAGGAACGCCTTCGAGGTCGCGCCGGCGATGTCGGTGACCGAGTGGTCGCGGCGACCGGAGAAGTTCACTGGCGCGTTCTCGTAGACCGTGCCGGAGGCGGTCACAATCTCGGTGACGATCTCGCCGTACGGCCGCTCATTGACGAGCTGCGTCTCGAACCACGTGCGGAACAGCGCGGGGATGTACTCGCGGTTGTTACCGCCGACGTCGGCCTGGCCGACCAGCACGCGACCCCACAGGTTTGTGAAGTGGCGCGCGTAGCCGGGCGTCGCCAGCAGGCGATCGACGAGCTTGGCGCGCTTGCCCGGTGTGTCGTCCTTCACGAACGCGCGCACCTGGTCAGCCGAGGGGATGGTCCCGATGACGTCGAGATACGCGCGTCGCACGTACTCCTCGTCGGTGCAGAGCCGCGTCGCCTCGAGCCCCTCCTGGGTCCAGGCGTCCTGGATCAGGAAGTCGAGCTCCATCGCCACGTCGACGGGTGCGCGTTCCTCGTCGAGCCCCCCGGCACGGCCACCGCCCATCGTGTCCTCACCACCGAAGACGGTTGGCGCGAACGGGAGTGCGGCCAGCGCGGCCAGGCCGGCGATGCCGGCGGCGTGGGCGAGAGTGCGTCGGTGCATGAGGTGCCTCCGTGAGGGCGCCAGTCGCGCCCCCGTCACGAGACTAACCCGTCCAGCGGCGCGGGGTTTCGTGCCCTGTTCCGTTCAGCGACGGAAGATAGGCGGGTGCACGAGCCCGACGCTGTCTGGCTGGACGCTCCGCGACACGCCCCCGGCATGCCGTTTCCGGCCTATCGGTTTGTGCCGGGGCTGCATCCGCACCCCCGTCGCGACCCGGCTGGGAGCCTGTTCGAGTCGCCCGAGCCGCAGCCCGGGCTCGCAGCCGAACACTGGGCCGGCGATGCGACCTACCTGCACGGCGTGGACCTGTACCACCAGGGCTACCTCTGGGAGGCCCACGAGGCCTGGGAGGCCTGCTTCCAGGTCTCGGACGAACCGAGCCATCGCGCGCTGCTCCAGGCGCTGATCCAGCTGGGCGCGGCGATGCTGCAGGCTCATCGCGGTGTGGAGAACGGGGTGCGGCTGCTCGTGCCGCGGCTCCTCGGACGCCTCGACGACGCCGCGGCGCCGCTCGCGCCCGGAGATCGAGTCGCGGGCATCGACCCCCGCGCACTGGCAGCCGACGTCGAGCGACACTTCGCCGGCGTCACCGCCGGGGACTCGCCGCTGCGTCGCTCGGGGCCCGGTCCACGCCTGCTCGTCGCGTAGATCGAGCCTCCGGTCTCCAGCCTCCAGCCTCCAGTTCTCAGCCGCCCCGGGTGTGACGAGGATGACAGACCACGGTCACGCCGAGCGGTACTCTCGGACCCGCGCTCACCTCACAGGACAGGGCCCTCACACGACAGGGCAGGGCGCGTGCATCGATGGATGGAAGAACCGACGCGGCGGAGGACGAGATGGACACGGCGAAGCTGACCCTTCCGGATCAGGAGATCGAGCTCCCGATCATCGTGGGAACCGAGAACGAGAAGGCGATCGACATCAGCCGCCTGCGCGGGACGACGGGCTACATCACCCTCGACTCCGGCTACGGCAACACGGGATCCTGCGCGAGCGGGATCACGTTCATCGACGGGGAGCAGGGCATCCTCCGCTACCGCGGCTACCCGATCGAGGAGCTCGCCGGCAGTTGCTCGTTCCTGGAGGTCGCGTATCTGCTCGTCAACGGCAACCTGCCGAACGCCGACAAGCGAGCCGACTTCCTCGACAAGGTGACGAAGCACACGCTGATCCACGAGGACATGAAGAAGTTCTTCGAGGGCTATCCGGCGAACGCCCACCCGATGGCGATCCTCGCGTCGATGGTCACGTCGCTGTCGACGTTCTATCCCGACGGCGCGGACGGTGAGCTCGACATCATCCGGCTCATCGCCAAGGCCCCGACGATCGCCGCGTTCTCGTACAAGAAGAGCGTCGGGCAGCCGTTCATCTACCCGCGCAACGACCTCGACTACGCCTCCAACTTCCTACGGATGATGTGGGCCATTCCGTCCGAGGAGTACGAGGTCAGTCCGGCGGTGCGTGACGCCTTGAACCTGCTTCTCATCCTGCACGCCGATCACGAGCAGAACTGTTCCACGTCGACCGTTCGCATGGTCGGCAGCAGCCAGGCCAACCTGTTCGCGTCGATGGCGGCTGGCGTCTCCGCACTCTGGGGACCGCTCCACGGCGGTGCGAACCAGAAGGTCATCGAGATGCTGGAGCGCATCCGCGACGACGGCGGCGACTACGCCAAGTACATGGACATGGCGAAGGACAAGAACTCGGGCTTCCGCCTCATGGGGTTCGGCCACCGCGTCTACAAGAACTTCGATCCGCGCGCGCGCATCCTGAAGAGCGCCGCCGACAACGTCCTGACGGAGCTCGGCCTCTCCGACCCGCTGCTCGACATCGCGAAGGGCCTGGAGGAGGTCGCGCTGGCCGACGACTACTTCGTGGCGCGCCGGCTCTACCCCAACGTCGACTTCTACAGTGGGATCATCTACCGGGCGATGGGCATCCCCACCGAGATGTTCACGGTGATGTTCGCGCTCGGCCGCTTGCCCGGTTGGATCGCGCAGTGGAAGGAGATGCGCGACGACCCGAAGGGCCGCATCTACCGTCCGCGGCAGGTCTACGTCGGTTCGGGCGAGCGCAGCGTCGGGTAGCCGCTACTCCGCGCGGAGCGCGTCGAGCTTCGCGAGTTCTTCGTCGCAGTAGCTCTTCATGCCCTCGTCGGTGACCTGCGCCACGCAGGCGGCCGCCGCGTCGCGCGCGGCGGTCGCGGCCTCGCCGTGGCCGGCGCCGTGCTGCGCGGTGGCGACTGCCTGGTGCGCGAAGAACAGCTCTGCCGGGTCCGCGCCGTGCGCCTGACAGATCGCGAGACATGCTGCGGCGTGGCCGGCGGCTTGTTGCGGCTCACCGGCCGCGATGTAGGCCCACGCGAGCTGGCACTCGGCCCGCTCGACGTTCATCCACGTACCGACCAATCCCCAGTACTTCCGCCCCGTCAGCGCGGCTGTCTTCATCAGACTCGTCTCGGCCGGCGTGCGCTCGGCCCGCTCCTCGAGATCGCTCGCCAGGTTGTTGCCCGTGATCGCCAACGCACGTGCTGCCGGGTCGTCCTTCGTCGGCCCGTACTCCGCAAGAGCGAGCGCCTCTTCGAAGCGCTGGATGGCCTCGTCGACGCGCTTCTGGCCCGCGAGGGCCGAGGCCGCGGTGGCGAGCACGCGGATGCGGTCCGAGGCCGGCGGGAAGTCGCCGCTCGCGCCATCGGCGAGGCACTGTTCGAACTCGGGGAGACGACCGGCCCCGAGGTGCAGGATCGCCCGCGACCGATTCAATGACGCTGACTCCTTCGAGCCGGCCTCGATCTGCGCAGCGGTCTGTGCGCGCTCGACGAGAGCGAGCCCATCGTCCCAGCGTCCGAGGTGTTCGCCGCTGACGTGAACGATCAGCCCGGCGAGTTGCAGCGCGTGCAACGGCTCTGACGCCAGCGAGATGCCCTCGGGGAGGCGCGCGAACACGCCGTCCTCGTCCTCACCGTGGTCAGCCCAACCCTTCTGCAGGAACTCGCTCAGCGACACACGCACCTCCCTAGGTCGACCTTCTCACCACGTCGCCACGCCTGACTTCTGGCCGCTGGCCGCGCCGACGTGGTGAGAAGCGCGGCCTCGACCGCCCACGATACGACTCCACGAGGCTCGCGCACAGAGTCAGCGGCCGCTGCGCGTCTACTTCGCGGGCTTCCCGGTGGTAAAGGTCGTCGTCAACGTGATGGGCGTCGGCTCGCCGCCGTTTCCAGTGCGGGCGGTCAGCGTGGCGCGATACCGCGTCTCGGGCGCCAACGGCTCGATCGGGAACACGACCACGCTGTTGGCGTTCCACCGACCGGAGTTGCGGAGGGGGCGCTCCTGTGGCGTCGAGACGAACACCTCAGTGATCGTCTCGACGGTCTTGGTCTTCACCTTCTTCTTCGGCTTCTTCTTCTTCGGCTTCTTCTTGCCGCGCTTCGAGCCGGGCGGTCGACGTCGCTCCGGCTTCTTCTCCTCCTCGTCGGCAACCTCTTCGAGCATCACCAGCTCGACGTCGGCGCCGGAGAGGATCGCCTCGCCGCCGAAGAAGCTGAACGTGATCGGGAACCCCAGCTTGCGCTTCTGGTCGCCCTGCATGTCCAGCGACTCGGGGACGATGTCAGGGATCTCGCGCTGCAGTTCGACGGGCACCGCCGTGGCGCCGTCCGTGGGACAGATCACCGGCTCGTCGTTCGCCCGGTCGTCGGAGGCCTTGGACCGCGCGTAGTCGGCATCGGTCGACAGAGCCACGACGCCCCACTTCCAGCCGGCGAACTCCGCGCCCTCGGGCACCTCGCCCTCCGCGTAGCCGATGTAGGCGAACTGCGCGCTGCGCGTCAGCCACGGCAGTCGGTGCACCACGGTGGGCAGCCAGTTCTCGCTCGGCAGGAACGTGTTCTCGCGGCGGATGTACTTGAAGGCGATCACGGAGACCTTCGCGGCCGCGCGCCCCTCGAGGTCAAACAGCTCGGAGCCCGGCGGCTCGTCGTGGAAGTCCTCGACGCCGCCCGAGTTCCACGGCTCCTTCATGTGATGGAGCAGCCACCGCGCGTGGCGAAAGTGGCCTTCGGAGCCCCCGGCGTCCCACTTGAGCGGCCCGACTCCCGCGAACTGCTCCCGTGTCGCGTTCACGTCTCCCAGGATCTGATCGATGCGCTTGCGATACGCGCGATCGTCGATCTCACCGGCGGCGACGGCGGTGTCGTACCAGTTCTTCGGAGCGTCCTCCGCGGGCGCCGGCCCGGCGACGAGGAGCAACGCAGCGACGAGGACGGTCTGGATCAGGGCACGCATGCGCCCATCTTCCCGCCCCGCCACGGTCGCGTCCACCGCGTCGTCGTGCCGAACCACGTCGCGTCGCGCTCGCTACTCGCCGTCAGGTTCGGCGGCGGGCTTCGCGCCGGCCTTGTAGGGCGCGGTGCCGTTGGCGGCGTGAGCGGTCTCGCCGGCCATGAGCTTGACCTCGTGGAGGTCCTTGGGGTTTGCCACCGGGCAGAGGAGTTGTGCCGCGCCACGCCGCAGGGTGACGACCATCTCGTCGCCCTCGATCGAGGCCTTCAGACCGACGCCCTTGGCGTTGTCGGCGTGGCCCGCGTGGACCTCGAGGAACACCGCGCCGTGGAAGATGACGAAGCGCGTCTTCAGCGGGCCGGCGTTGATGTCGGCCGTGCCCGAGAGCAAGTCGAACAGCGAGTCGCTCCGGCGGCGGAGCGTGGAGCCCTCGGAGAGCAGGACCAGCGCCTTGCCCGGTCCTTGCCCCTCGTCGGCGGCATCCGACATCTCGAGCGGCGGAACGCACGCCACGACGAGCTCGGCCGGCCCGCCCACCGCGCGCAACGAGTCACGGTTCTCGAACGGGACCATGCCCTCCGTCACCGCAGTCCAGTCGCCGCCAGCCGGGCGACGCTCGATCGTTCCATGGGCGACCGCGGCTCCCGGGGGCGGCGATCCGCACGCGGCGGCGGCGACGAGGAGAGCGGAGAGGGTCGCGCTGCGCACGAGGGCTGTGAACATCATGTTGCGCAGGGTATCTCGTGATCTGCGTCGCGCTGCGCGGCGGACGAGGGGATTACTGTGGCGACCATGAAGGGCGCAGGCTTCGGCCGGATCGTCGCGGGCATGGTCATCGTCGTCCTCCAACTCGATGGCGCTGGGATCGACCTGTTGTCCGAGCCAGTCGGGTGGCTGCTCGTCGTCCTGGGGGCAGGGGCCTGTGGCTGGCTCGACGGGGCGTTCCGGACCGCTCGCGCATGGGCCCTTGTCGCGCTCGTCGCCTCGATCGGAGCATGGCTCGCTCCGGACGCGAGCGCCGAGGCGTCGATCTGTTCGCTCGCCGAGTCCGTCGCCGACTTGGTCGCGTGGTGGTTTCTCTGCACGGGCGTTGCTGCTGCCGCGACGGAACGAGACCTGACGTCGCTTCACGACACGGCGCGGTCGCATCGTCGCTTCCTGCTCATTGTCGGGACCGTGAGCGTCGCCATGAGCGTGCTGGTCCTGCTCGGCGTCGCTGAGACAATCGACCTCGCGATCCCCATCCGGATCGCCACGCGGATCGCCATGGTGATCCTGAGGGTGCTGCTCATCGGGCTGATGCTGTTCGCCAGGCGCGAACTCGCGCGAGTCGAACCTAGGATCCCGCTCGAGGTCTTCGACTGACGGCTACGCGGAGCGCGAGGCCGTCGCTACGCCTTGCGCGTGTGTCCCAGGCGATCGCGCGCCGAGGACTTGCGGAGCGGCGCGGCCATGCGCTTCTGCTCGACCACGTACACGACCTTCGAGTGACCGGCGGCGACGTGATCGCCGTGGCGCAACTGGTGCTTCTTCGCGGGCTTGCCGTTCACACGGATGCCGTTGCTCGAGCCGAGGTCCTCGACGTTCCAGCCGCCGAGCACCTCGAAGAAGCGGCAGTGCTTTCGCGAGACCTTCGCGTCCTGGACGGTCAGATCGGCGGACGCGTCTCGGCCGAGCGTCACTTCCGCGGTCAGTTCGTGTTCGAACTCTGCGCCATCGGCGCCGGTGATCTGCAGCTTCGCCATCGAACGTCCTCCGTGCCGCGCATCCACGTCCCAATCGATCCGCGCGCGGGCGAGGGTAACGGGCGTCGCGCGCAGCACCAGGGAGAGACTGCCGGTGCGAGCCGGCGTTCGGCTCAACTGCCGTGTCGATGACGGCGCTTTCCGCGCGCGGTGAACTTTCCGCCTCCGGCGCGACTCGCGAAGCCGGCCGTCACGAGCCGCCCCATGCGACGCCGCAGCGACTTCTCCGACAGGCCGGTCCCGGCGACGATCTCCTCGAGCGTCGCAGGATTGCCGTGCGTCTTCAGCCATGCGAGGACCCGCTGGTCCTCTTCGTCTCCGTCCATCACACGAACACCTCCAGCGCATGGGCCTTGAACTCGCACGTGACATCCACCCCGTCGGCGAGGTCGAGCTCGCGTGCGGCTTGCGGCGTCAGGTCGATCTGCAGCGCGACGCCGCAGTCGACGGCCACACGCACTCGATCGTTCGTGTCCCAGACCCGTACCACGCGTCCCGGCAGTCGATTCCGCGCGCTCACCGTATCCGTCGGCGCGCTGCGGCGCAGAGTGATCGCACCGGACGAGAGACGACACCAGACCAACGCCCCGGCGGCCACGGGTCGCGGCAGGACCACGCGGCGTCCCGCGACGTCCGCCTCGGCGTCTCCCATGCCCGTCGCACGGAACAGATTCCAGACGGTGCCGAGGCTCGGTGCGCCGAGGACGGCGTCCGGCGCGCCAGTCTCGACCACGCGCCCTGCGTCCATGCGTGCGGCCACCGACGCGAGTCGCAGGACCTCTTCTCGCTGATGGCTGACGTACAGGGTCGGCACCCGCAGTTCACGCACGACGCGCTCCACGAAGCCGAGAACGCTCCATCGAGCGCGCTCGTCGAGCGCGGAGACGGGCTCATCGAGAAGCAGGAGCCGCGGGGCGGCGAGCAACGCACGCCCGATCGCGACGCGTTGCCGCTCGCCGCCGCTGAGCGCGTCCGGTCGCCGGCCCAGCAACGGGGTCAAGCCGAGGACGTCCTCGACTGCGGCACGGGCAGGCCCCGAGCGGCGGGCACGCTGCGCGGCAAAACTCAGGTTGCCGGCCACGGTCAGGTGCGGGAAGAGGAGCGCCTCCTGGGGCACCAGACCGATGCCGCGCTCCTCCGGCGGCAGTCCGGCGAGCGGTACGTCGTCCAGCGCGACCGTGCCGTCGACCGGGAGCAGTCCGGCCAGGGCCAGCAGCGTCGAGCTCTTGCCGCAGCCGCTCGGACCGAAGAGTGCCGCGACCGGGTCGTCGCCGTCGAGCGACAGGTCGAGCACCACGTCCAGCGCGAAGGTCTCGCCGAGCCGGGTCTGCAGCTGCGCCGTGATCCTCACGTGGCGCGTCCCCTTCGTGCGAGCGCCTCGCCCGCGATCAGCGCGCCGATCGCGAGCACCGCGGCCAGGGCCGCCAGTCGCCACGCCGCGCCCAGCCCGTCGGGATGCTGCAGCAGCCCGTACACCGCGATCGGGATCGTGCGCGTCTCGCCCGGCACGCTGCCGGCCAGCACCATCGTGGCACCGAACTCGCCCACGCCGCGCGCGAACGCGAGGACCGCGCCGGCCGCGATCCCGCCGCGGGCGAGCGGCAGGGTGACGCTGCGGAACGCGTCGAGGCGTGTCGCGCCGAGGGTCCGCGCAACGCCGGCCAGCCGGGGATCGACCGAGGCGAATGCCAGCCGACACGCGCGATACGCCAGCGGGAAGCCCATCACGGCAGCGGCCACGACGGCGGCCTTCCACGTGAAGACGATGTCGAGCGCACCGAGCGGTCCGTTCCGGCCGAGCACGGCCAGCAGCGCGTAGCCGGTCACCACCGGCGGGAGCACGAGCGGCAGCAGCAGCGCTCCGTCGACCAGGGCATGACCGCGGAACGTGCGGCGCGCCATGAGATAGCCGCACGCAATGGCGGGTGGAAGGGCGCAGGCGGCGCCGGCGAGCCCGACGAGCGCGCTCAGGCGCAGGGCCTCCCACTCCAGGGGCGTCAGCGGTCCTTCCCCTGCACGTACCCGATGGCCTCGAGTTTGGCGGCGGTCTCGCCGTCGATCTCGCGTGCGGCGCCGACGAGCGCCACCTTCTCGAGCGCCGCGAACAGTTCGGCGATGCGGCCCTCCATCTGCGTCCAGGTCAACGCCTCGCGCTCGGATCGGTCGCGTACTTCGAGTTTGTCGGAGACGGCGTCGTAGAGCGACCCAGCCGACTGGAACGGCGACTGCGCGGTGATGAGCAACCAGCGACCCTCACGGATGCTGCGCAGCGACACGGGGCCCATCGTGACCTCGCCGAGGAGCGTCCGTCCGATCGGGACGGAGGGCTTCGGCGCCTTCCCGTCCTCGCCCATCAGGTTCGGCACGAGCGATAGCCCGGTCCGCGCGCTCGCCTCGCCCTTCGGGTACTTCACTCCGGTCAACTCAGTGAGCGTCGGGAACACGTCGAGCAGACTCGCGACGCCGTCGATCCCTCGCCCGCGCGCCGCACTCGCCACGGAGCCGAGCGAGTCGGGCAGACGCATGATGAGCGGAACCTGCACGACCTCTCGATGCAGCGAGTGCCCGTGAGTCCAGCCGCCGTGATCGTGGAACTCCTCGCCGTGGTCGGACACGAAGACGACGATCGTGTTCTCGAGCTCGCCGCGCTCTCGCAGTTCGCCGAGCAGGCGACCGAAGTGGCGGGAGACGTCGCGGACCTCGCCGTCGTACTGGGCGCGCAGGTTGCGCAGCATCTCGGGGTCCGGCTCGGGCGCGACCTGGAACGGCAGCACGCCGTTGTACGGCGGCGTCCCTCCGTACGGCCCCTTGGAGCGGAACCCGAACTCCGTCGCGTCCTCGCGCGGCGGGTCGTAGGGCAGGTGTGGCTCCATCGTGTGGAGGTAGGCGAACCAGGGCTCCTTCGCATCGGCGTCGTCGATCCACGGGAGCAACCCGTCGTCGACGAGCGTCGCGACGCCGCGGTCAACGTGGTGTCCAACGCCGAACGGCGTGCCGACGAGATTTAGCATGCGCGTCATGAACAGGACCTTGCCGAGCAAGGTCCCGTTCGCGATGACGGACGGGCGCACGGCATCGAAATGATCGAAGCCCTGCCCGAAGCCGAACTCAGGTGTGATGAACGGGTTGTCGCTGAACGCCGCGGTCCGCCACCCGGCCGACCGGAACACCTCCGCGAGCGTCTCGGCTTCGGGCACGAGCACCTCGCGCTGCTGCACGCAGGCGTGTGCGGTCGGGTAGAGCGACGTGAAGAGCGACGCGACCGACGGCTTCGTCCACGAGGTGGTGGCGCGACAGTCGCGGAAGAGAACCGCGTCGGCGGCGAACTCGGCGACCTCCGGGCTCGTGTCCTGCTCGTAGCCGTACGGCGTCAACGCATCCGCGCGCAGGGTGTCGACCATGAAGATCAGCACGTTCGGCCGCGTGGCGCCAGGGGCCGCCCGAGCCAGCACCTCGGGACCGTCTCCCGCGTCCGGCGCCCACCGCAGGCCGAACCCGATGAGTACGGCGAGCACACCCGCGCCCAGCCACCGCCCCCACCGGATCTCGTCGCTGCCGGGCCCGTACAGGCTGCGCCGGAACCAGACGATTGCGGCGACGATCAGCACGATGTCCGTCGCAATCGAGATCCCCGACTTGAAGTCGGGGAGCAGATTGACGTTCAGCCACGCCCCGACGGGGAACAGCCCCGCGCCGACGGACACGAGCAGCGCCAGTGCGCGGCGGGACCACTCGAAGCGCTGCGCCACCACGGACGCCAGTACGCCGCAGATCGCGAAGGCCGCGGCGTAGAACCCGACGACGTGCAACGCGTCGTCACCGCGCACGAGCTCGTTGCCCGCGTAGAGCGAGAGCAGGGCGTCGATGAGGCCGACGACGGCACCGGCGCACGCACCCGTGACCAGCCCTCGCCAAGCCAGCCCGCGCCAGGCCAACCCGCGCCGTGTCAGTTGGGGGCGGTCAGTCTCGGCCGTAGGAGAAGCCATAGAAGCCGCCCTGTTCGAGATCCGGCACCGCGCCGCGGCGCACGAGCAGCGTGCGCACCGCCCAGAGATCGCGGAACACGCGGTACTCGAGCGCGGTCTGGTCGAGGTAGTCGACGCCGGCGGAGCCGCCGGTGCCGGTGCGGCGACCGATCTCCCGCTCGACCATGCGCGCGTGACGCTGACGGAAGATCACGAAGCTCTGCTCCAGCGCCACGATGCAGTCGAGGACCTCGCGGGGCCAGGCGAGCAGCGGCAGCTCGCGGTAGCTCTCGATGAAGAGCACGCCGGCGCGGATGCGCGATCGGCGCGCGCGCCCGTCCTCCGGCACGTCCTCCGCCAGCAGGAACGCGCGAGCCGACGCGGCCGCGGCCTCGTAGCGCGCGTGGAGCGCGGCCTTCTCCTCGTCACTCCGCGCCTGTCGCTGGGCCAGGGCCTCGGTGGCCGCGTTGTCAGCACGCTGGTTGGCGAGGAAGTCCTCGATGAACGCGCGGACGACGTCGGCATCGCCATCGCTGGTCGGCACGGAGCCGCGGATCGGGCAGCGGTGCAGGAACGCGTCGAGCGCCTCGCGCAGCGAGGGCGTGTCGGCGCGTCGACGCGCGACGCGCTCCATCGCGGGGCTCCCCCCACCGTCATGCGACTTCAGCATGTCGAGGTAACTGCCCTCCCACCCGAGGTGGATGCGGTCCTCGTCGCGCAGTCCGAACAGGATCTCGACCTCGCGCATCTGCGCGGACTGAAACCCACTCGCGGGCAGCAGCTTGTCGCGGAAGTCGAGGAAGTCGCGCGTCGTCAGCGTCTCCATGACGCGGAAGTGTGGCGACGCGATGTCGAGGATCTCGCGCACACGACGTAGCGACGCAGCGGCCCGCGAGAGCTCCTGGTCCGGCACCGGGTTGAGGTTGAGAAGGTCGCGCGCGGAGGTCAGTTCGCGCAGGACGAGCTTGAACCACAGCTCGTAGACCTGGTGGACCACGATGAACAGCACTTCGTGGTTCGACAGCTGCGCCTCGTCGCCCTCGACGCCCCCCTGGAGCGAGAGAAGCTCTTCGATGCGCAGGTACTCCCAATAGTTCGGGATCGGAGTCTCGGCAGCGTGGGGGTCGTGGCTCACGGGGTCCTCTCGACGCGTCTTCTCGCGGGCGGTTCCGCAGGGGTCGCGAGGCTACACGATGGACGCGCGCCGCTGCTCACGCCGTGCGAGCCGGCGCGGCCCCGGGAGTGAGCCAAATCACCCGCCTGGGGAGAGAGTCACTTCGCGAGGATCGCTTCGCTCGCTTCGTCTGGCTCGTCTGGCTCGTTCATGCGCACGGCCACGTCGATCGGCGAGAGGAAGGTCATGCTCAGCCCTGGCACGGCCTCCACGTCGACCCATTCGTTCCACGTCAGGCCGTCGCTCGGCAGGGAGAGGATGTCCTCGTAGCAGCCCGCGATCGGGCCGGTCGGGATGCAGCGGATGAGCCGGTACTCATCCTGCACGCGCACCACGAAGACGTTGCCCTTCGGCGTGTCGAAGTGCTCGCCGAGATGGAGCGTCTGGAGTCCCTCGGCCGGTGCGGCGACCGGGCTCGGCGCGCGGCACGCTCCCAGCGCAAGAACGATGGCGGCGCCAGCAACGGATCGGACGAGTGGGGACATGAGAACTCCTGCGCATCACGGACGAGCGGCGCGACGACGTCACAGGACGCTATGCGACCTGAACGACGTAACGTTCTCGAAGGATGTTCGTGCGAGACCGGACGCCCGATGGAGGTGTTTCGATCGTACCGGCTCCCGGCTCGAACCCGGACCGGCGTTCGGCGGGTCGAGCGCACCCCGCTGGTAGAAGGAGGAGGACAGCGATCATCCCGTCCCTGGCCGCCGTGACCGACCACCCGAAGCAGATTGGCGCCTACCGCATCAGCGGCCTCCTCGGCCGTGGTGGCATGGGGTCCGTCTACCTGGCGACGCACGAGGACGACGGACGCGAGGTCGCGCTGAAGGTCTTGGCCGAGGGTCTCGCCGAGGCCGACGGCACGGCACTCCGACGCTTCGAGCTCGAACTCGAGGTCCTCTCGCGCCTCGACCACCCGGGGATCACCCGCGCCCTCGGCCCCATGGAGCGCGACGGTTCGCGTGCCTACTTCCCGCTGGAGTACGTCCGCGGCCGGACGCTGAGCGCCGCCATCAAGGACGACGGCCCGTTCACCGTACGCAAGGCGGTTCAGATCGCGCGCGGCGTGCTCGGAGCGCTCGAGGCGGCCCACGCCGTCGGCGTGATCCATCGGGACGTCAAGCCCTCGAACGTGCTCCTCGACGAGGCGGGGAACGTGAGGGTCGCCGACTTCGGACTCGCGCGCCTGCAGGACGCGACGCGCTTCACGTCAACCGGACAGGTGATGGGGACGCTCCACTACATCTCGCCGGAACAGTGCGAGGGCACGCGCGCGATCGACTTCCGCGCCGACGTCTACAGCGCCGGCATCGTGCTCTACGAGATGCTCGCCGGACGTCCGCCGTTCCAGGCCGACACGCCGGTCGCGTTGATCCGCTCGCACCTGGTGACGCCGCCACCGGCGATCGAGTCGGTGCGCCCCGACGTTCCGCCCGAGCTCTCGCGGCTCGTGTCCGACTGTCTGGCCAAGCGCCCGGACGATCGCGCCGCCAGCGTCACGGCCGTGCTGGAGCGGATCGACGCGCTGCCGCAGCTTCCCGACACGTGCGAGATGGCGACACCGGCTCCGCCGAGCGAGCTGCCGACGCGCGAGCAGATCGCTGCGACGGTCGTGAGGGCCGCGCACGAGACCGCCACGTCGCCGGCCGCGGCGATCCCGGCGACGCCTTCGGCTCCCGCGGCAGCCGAGGCTCCGAGCCGGCGAGGACGCGGCGCCAAGATCGCCGGCGGCATCGTGATCGGCGTTCTCGCACTGGCCGCCGCGTCGGCGGCGTTCCAGGCCGGACGTGACGACGGTCGACGCGATCGCGCGGGTGAGGGAGCGCCCACGGCGGGTGGTGTGGCGGTCGTCGGCCGTCTCGGCGCCGCGATCCGAAGTAGCGACTTCAAGGCGTTCCGCGCGTGTCTGTCCGGCTCGCTTCGCGACCGATTCGGCGACGAGTCTGACGCGGCGTCCCGATACCGGGATCGGCTCGCGAGCGTGGACGCGAGCGAGTTCACGCCGGGCCTGGTCATGGGGGACCTCTCGAGCGGCAAGATCAACCTGCTCGTGACGGGCGCGGCGCTGCCCGCGGCGCTCGCGATGGACCCCGGCGACTCGGCGGACGGCGTTCGGCTCACGCTCTCACAAAAGGGCCAGCGCTGGCTCGTCACAGGAGCCGTCCCGTCACGCGGAGCCCCGGGTGACCGCGACCGCATGCATGCCGCAGCGGATCGCGCGATGCGACAGCTGCTGCGTCCCGATCGCTTTCGGCAGCTTCTTCAGGAGGCGGGCGATGACTCCGTGACGCCTGCGCGTCGCAAGAAGATGCGAGCTCTGACCGAGAGCCTGCGTCGCGGAGGCGCCCCGGGGCGCATGGACTACGAGCTGCTGGCCGACAACATCGACGCGGACACAGGCGCGTGGCGCGTCATCGTGAAGTCGGCTGACCTGTCACGCGTGCTCGAGAACGAGGATGCGCGCATCGAAGTGGTGCTGCAACTGGCGAAGCGTCCGCGCGGCGGAATGGGCTACACGATCGGCTCCGCGCGACTGATCCGGAACTAGCCGGCTGTCGGAGGTTCGTCCTCGCCGGGCCACGCGGGTTGGCGCGACAGCCGGCTAGCGATCGCACTCAGGTCCAAGTCGTTGCCCATCGTGTCGCGCACGAAGTGCGCGAGGTGGCCGTACCGAAGTAGCCGCCTGTCGCGCCGGCGGTCTCTCGCACGGCGACGCCGAAACTCCGACAGGCTGCTACTTGGCTGGCTCGAGCTTCCCAGCACCCTGACGGATGCGATAGCCCTTCCGCGTCGCGACGTCCCGGAACGTCTCCTCGGTGCCATCGGGCCAGACGACGCGCACGGTTCCCGCGATCGTTGCCGAACCCGTGCCGAAGTGCAGGCGCGGATCGTTGTCGCCGCAGAACGACGAGCCGTGATGCAGCTCTTCCATCTGGACCGCCCCAGACTCGAGCAACACGTAGACACGTGCCCCCGAGGGATCGCGCTGGCCGCCCTTGCCTTCCAACGCAAAGCGCAGCCAGGAGTTGGTGTTGCCGCCGTCGTTGCGACAGAGCGCGGGCTTGCCGTTCAGCGACGTGGCGAACACGTCGATGTCGCCGTCGTCGTCGAAGTCCGCGAAGCAGGCCCCGCGCCACACACGCTCGATCTGGAGCGCCGAGCCGGAGCGCGTCGTCACGTCCTCGAATTTGAAGCGCGGAGCGCCTTCGTTGCGCAACAGCAGGTTCTTCTGGGCGTAGCTGGTGCCGGTGTCTTCCGCGAAGTTGTCGATCTCACCGTAGACGTGACCACACGCGACCCACATGTCGAGGTCCGCGTCGTTGTCCATGTCGAACATCCCGACGCCCCAGCAGAGCCGGTGGTACGAGGACTCGAACAGCTTGTACGTGTGCGTACGGTCCGCAAAGAGAGGGCGGCCTTCCTTGCGCAGATCGTTCACGTAGAGCGTGTTGTGGTCGTGGCTGAAGTGCGTGACGACGATGTCGACGAGACCGTCCTGGTTCATGTCGGCAACGGCGACGCCCATGCCGGCCTGCTCCTTGACGTCGGCGTCGGTCGCCACGCCGCACTGGCGCGCGAGGTTCTCGAAGAAGCCCTTCCCGTCGTTCACCCACATCACGTTCTCGACGGTGTCGTTGGCCACGAAGATGTCGAGGTCACCGTCCTCGTCGACGTCGGTCATGACGCACTGGAAGGCGTAGCGCGGGTGCTGGTCCTTGAGACGCGCCTCGCCGACCTCGCGGAACGTGCCGTCGCCATTGCCGAGGTAGAGCCGATCGAGCTGGCCAATGAGCCCCGGGGGACCGCAGTAGACGTTGAACTTGCGCCACGAACAGATTCGCCCCGGGTCGCCATTGGCCCGGTGCTCCTCGATCTGCTTCTGCTGATCGACGTAGTTCGAGACGTAGAGGTCGTGATGGCCGTCGCCGTCCACGTCGCCAAAGGCGCACGCGGTGCTCATGTCCCACTCGGCACCGCGGACACCGGCGGCGTCGGTGACGTCCTCGAACGTGCCATCCCCGCGGTTGCGGAACAGGAAGTTGCGCCCCCACGTGCAGAGGTAGACGTCCATGTCGCCGTCGGCGTCGTAGTCGCAGGACGCGCCACCGAAGCCGAACGCCTGGACGTCGATGCCGCAGTCCGCCGTCACGTCGGTGAACTTCCAGTCGCCGTCGTTGCGAAACAGGCGAGTCCGCCAGGCCTCGTCGTACTGCAGCTCGCCGTCGGAGGTGAGCATCGTGCCGTCGACGATAAGCAGGTCCATGTCACCGTCACCGTCGGAGTCGAAGGCAATCGAGCCGCCGCCCATGCCGGAGACGATCCAGTCCTTCTGGGCCGGCTTACCGGAGTGGTTGAGAGCCGTGATCCCGGCCTCCTCCGCCACATCGACCCAGACGGGCAAGGGCGTCGCGTCCGCCGGCTTCGCAACTCCGGCCGGCTTCGCGCCTCCGCCGGCGCCGTTCGTCGCGCCGCCCGGTCCAGGCGTCGACGTCGAGTCGTCGCTGCATGCGGTCACTCCGACGAGCGCCGTGGCGCTGACGAGCAGACCCGCCAGGGCCACCGCTCTCGCTCCGGATGCTCTCTTCATCGACGCGTTCCCCGCATGACCATCCAGATCCGCGCACCCAGGTAGACCACCGCCGCCGCGATCAAGATGCCGAACGCAATGGTGTGCAACCGTGATCCGGTGTCCGCTTGGATGATCAGCGCGGCGCCGACGACGAGAAGGACCGCCGCGAGGGTCATCCCGTGGTTCCAGCTCAGCGTGAAGTTCGCCATGCCGGCCGAGGGTACGGCGCTCGAGCCGCGACGCGAACTCCGCGGCGTGATCCCGTCCAGTGACACCATTCGGTGACACGGCTCGGAAACGGAGAAGTGCTTCCTCTCCGACACGGACGCGTGCAACGGCTGCCCTGCCTTGTCTAGAATCGCGCGGAGACAAGGGCTCGGCCTCCTGGTGCGGGGAGCGACGGGCTCGCTAGGGAGAGGACGCAGGTGCCAGACAGGACCCTGTCGTGCGCCGACTGTGGGCAGGATTTCGCCTTCACGGAGGCCGAACAGGCGTTCTTCGCAGAGCGAGGGTTCACCAACGACCCCAAGCGCTGCGTCGAGTGTCGTCGCCGCCGCCGGAAGCGATCCCGCCCGGAAGCTGACCGATCGACTCCGCGTGGTGGGGCCACGGCGCGGACGGCTGAGGGATTCGCCGAGTCGGCAAGCCACACACCGAAGCGGCCCGACCAGAAGATGTACGAGGCCCTCTGCACGCTCTGCAACGCAGCGACCGATGTGCCGTTCCGACCCGATGGCGTGCGCCCCGTCTTCTGCTTGCCCTGTCTGAAGACCCAGACCCGCTGAAGACCCAGACTCGCTGAAGACGCTGAAGCCGCTCACACGCGACGGAACTCTCTCGCCATTGCCTACTCCCCGCGGAGCGGGTCCCAGTCGGCTCCGTCGAAGCGTACGCGGGTGATCGAATCGAACGGCCGCTCGACTCGCCGATGCTCGCGGCCGACCAACTCGAGGAGCGTCACGCCCTCCTCGGTCAGCCCATCGATCAGCCCGTACGTGAACTCCCAACGCGTTGCGTGCTCGGTCTGGACGACGATCGGTCGCCCGCGCAGACGCAATGCACGAACGACCTGGCGCCAGCCATCCAACCGCAACGCGGACGCCACCTCGAACGCCTCGTCGTCGAGCGCCGCGCGAGCCTCCGCGCCGTGGAAGCGCTCGACGAACCCGACCCGCACCGCACGAACATCGGGGACGCGCAGCACGGAGTAGACGCCGGGCACGAGGTCCGTCTCCTCGCGGAGCAGGAGATGCGTCGCCGACAGCCGCAAGAGGAAGCCGGCGTCCGGCCGCTGCGTCAGCGGTGAGCGATCGAGCCGGCAGCGCGCGCCATCCACGACGAGCGCGTCGAGCCGCGCGCGGACGGGACTGCGGCCCGCTCGACCGAGAACGCCCGCCGGACGCCCGGATTCGCTACGACTGGCCGGTAGATGGAGTCGGGCCATCGAGGAAGGATACACGGGGGACCGCCGACGCGGTCCGTCAGCGCACAAGCGTGCGGGCCAGGTCGATCACGTCGTGGAAGTCCGTCCGCACACTGCGTCGCTCGAGCTCGTCCTCTGCGAAGCCACGTCGCTGGCGCACGACGACCAGGCCCTGCTCGGGAAGGATGACCAGATACTGCCCGATGCTGCCCGTGTGGTAGATGCAGGAGACCGGCCCACGGACCTCCGCAGCGACGGCCGGATAGCGCACGTAGCGGCCGAGGCTCTTCACCGCCTCGTCGCCGAGTCGGGCCCGGGCGGCCGTCCACCACGCCGCGCGCGTCTCGAACGTGCGACCGACGAGCGCATCGAGTCGATCCGCGTGCGGATAGCCGCTCGCGGCGAGCAGATCAACGCGCTGCTGCGTCTGGACGATCGACTCCTCGGCCGGGTCGCGCGACAGCCACCAAACGAGACCGACCTCGTCGTTGACGGAGCTCGGCTCCACGATCGCGTCGAACCACCACTCCGGAACGACCTGCACGTCGCCCGAGCGACCGCGGTTCGCGACCATCTCGCCGAAGCGAGCCAGATCGATCGCCGTGCTGTTGAGACCGACGTACGCCGGCGCATTCCCGGCGTTGTCGCGACTCCACGTCCAGCTCGTGATCCCGAGGGGCTCGGCGATACGCTGCTGCACGTACTTGTCGACCTGCTCGCCCGCAACCTGCGCCACCACGCCGGTCAGGAGCTCGATCGCCTGGTTCGAGTACGCGAACCGCGTCCCCGGTTCGTGCTTGGTCTTCGAGGCCCGCGCGTACTCCAGATAGTCGCTGGTCTCCTGCATGGCCTTGGTGCCACTGGAGGCGAGACCCGTCGTGTGAGTCAAGACGTGTCGCAGCGTGATGCGCGAACGACGCGAGTCGTCGGCCCACTCCGGGAACCAGGTACTCATCGGCGCGTCCAGGTCGCGGCCGAGCTTGCCCTCTTCGATCAGGAACGGGATCGCCATCGACGCCACGACCTTGGTGATCGACTGCGTCGTGCACACGGACTCGGGGCGCAGAAACGTGCGGTGACAAACCAGGCGACCGTCCTTCACCACGACCAGCGCGTCGGAGTCGCGGTTCTGCGCGTACCAGAGCATGCGGTCCAGCGCAGCCGTCTCGATGCCGACCTCGGCGGGATCGGCCACGTGGGCAAACGGCGCCGTGGGTGAGTGCGGCTCGAAGCGACGAACGTGCTCGATGCGCTCGCCGTGGATCACGCTGTGATCGATCTGCGCGCCGCCGGTCCACTCGGCCCGGAGCGAGAGCAGACCGCCTGCGAGAGTGCCGACGACCGGCAGCGTGTTGTCGCCGGCGAAGTGGAGCGTGAACGCGAGGTCGTCGGGGTCCGTCCGCTCGAACTCGACCGGCTTCGGGTCGATGCCCCACATCTGGTCGAACGTGAGACTGCCGCGGAGGCCGTCGCCGTCCTCCACGACGATGAGGCTGCCGTCGACCATCTTCGGCCACCAGTGCTGGCGCTCCATGCGGATCTGCCAGAGGCCGAGCAGAGGATGCGGGGCCGGCGGCTCCGGTTTGGCCGTCGGCTCCGTCGCGGAGTCCGATGTGGGCGCGGGCGGCTGGTCCGCGGGCTGGGATGGGGACGCGGGCGCCGGTGCGGGACTGCACGACGCGCCGAGAAGGGCCAGCGTCACCGCCAGCGCAGGGGGGCTGAGTCTCATGCGGACCAGACTATCGGCCCCCAGTCATCGCTACGTCGTCAGCAGTCACGGGGACGTCGTCAGCGTAGGTGGACGGGAACGCCCGCGCTGCGCCAACGCGTCACCTTGCCGGCTCCGAGCGTAGCCACCGGCAGCTCCAGGCCGTCGACCGTGACGACGACGGTCGCGGCCTCGCCGTCGAGTTCGCCGTCGGTCCACTCGATCTCGTCGAGCGACGGCGCCGCCCACGACGGGGAGTCGGCGGTGAGTTCCACGGGTGCGTGAACCAGGATCGCCTCGGCCGTCCACTCGACGGGAAGATACGTGCCCGCGGGCACTCCGAACGGAGCACCGACGAGACCGACCGCGTGCACGCCGTCGGCGAGCGGCGCGACGCCGATCAGGAATGTCCGCGAACGCTCGCGATCGGATGCCGGACTCGCCTTCAGGCTCACACGATCGCGGTGAGGCACCGTGCGCGCGACGCCATCGGTCGGCACGTCGATCAGATACACGCCCGTGCCGGACATGACGAGCAGCCAACCGTCCTCGACGCCCTGAACCTCGGCAGCGGCCTGGGTCGCCGTGGCCTCGACCCTCTCGAACTCCGGGAAGCGGATGACGCTCAAGCGATCCCCCGCGTTGAGACCCGCGATCTCGATGCGCACGGGCCCGCCTTCGCGCAGTTCCACCTCCACGTCACCACCAGCCGGACCGGGGCGATGAGGGACCCGTACCGTGCGTCGCCCGGGCGCGGCCACGTCGATGTCGTACGTGATGCCGGGCACCAGCGTCAGCGTGACCGAGCCGTCGTCCGCGCGCGCACCCTCTGCGCGCTCGGTCGACGTGCGCGGTCCACGAGCCGACGGCTCTGCGACGGCCGTCGCTCCGGCCGGCAACGGGGCACCATCGGGTCCGACGCACCGAACCGCGACCGTCGGGGCAGCCTCGCCGCGACCGGTGCGATCGGGTGAGTGCTCCGACAGCAGCAGCGCACTCCCGTCCATGCGACGCAGCGAGTACTCACTGCCCTCGACGAGCGGCAGACGCAGTACGCCACCCCCCGTGAAACTCATCAGGTCGCTGAGGATGGCGAGCTCGCCCTTCACGAGGCCAGCGAAACTCATGTAGGGAAGCGGGTTCTCCCCCACCTCGATCTCGACCCAGCGGAACGGCGGGATCTCGACGGTGAGGTCGACGGCGTCCTGCGTCGCGTCGAGGCGCACGCTCGACCCGCGGCTCGTCGGCGTAATGAGCGCCACCACGACTTCACCACCGGGGATCTCGACGGTGGCCGAGTCGCCGCCGGGCCAGGACCGGATCTCGCCCGGGCCGTCGAGGCCCTCGACGAGCAGCCCGCTGATGGGCAGATCGCCGCCGGTCACGGTGGCGTTCACGCGCACGCGCCGCTGGCCGTCGTCCACGAGTTCGACGTCGACGCTGCCCTTCGTCGGGAGCTGCACGCGCCGACGCACATCGCCAATCCGACCGACTGAGTGCATGCGCACCGAGACGAGCACGCCGCTCGGCAGCCCCAGCAGTTCGGCCCGACCCGTCTCGTCGGTCGTTTCTCTCCAGTTGGCCGCGCCGCCGCGTCCCTCGTCGTGCACGGTCACCTGCCGACCAGCGACGGGTCGGCCATCGGCGCCGACCACGCGGACTCGCAGCGTGACCGCGAACGGCAGTCGCACCACGACATGCTCGTCGTCTCGATCAAACGAAGCCGACGCCATGGCATGGCCCGCGGCGACCGCCCAGAGGTGGAGCGGACCGAGCTCTCCGCCCTCGTCCGTCGGCACCTCCATCTCGAAGCTGCCGTCGGCACCGGTGGTCACGCCATCGATGCCGATGGCCATCTGCCGCTCGCCGCCAGGCCGCACGCCGGCGCCCGCGATGCCCCGACCGTCCACGTCCTCGATGCGCCCCGTGATGCGTCGCTTAGGCAGCGAGGCGTAGTGCTCGCGCGCCTGCCGGACCGGATCGAGGGCTGGCTTCGGCTGGACCACATCCGTCGCGGCAGCGGCCGTCGGATCGTCCTCGACGGCGACGTGGCGTCGCTCGGGAGACTCGGCCGTCGGAGTGGCGGCGGGCGTCGGCTCGGCCGGTTCCGTCGCGGTCTCGATCGCCCGGTCTGGCGAGTCGTCCGCGAGCATCCAGAACCCGCCGGCGGCCAGGAGCGCCAGCACGGAGAGCGCGGCAACCAGCTTCTTCATCAGCAGACCTCCTGTGACAGCCACAGCGGCTCCGGCGAGCGCGCCGCCGGAGAGGGCCCCTCCGGTCGCGGGGTTCGCCGCGATTGCAGTGCTTGCAGTGCTTGCAGCATTCGGCAGGCCGTCCCAACCGGCGAGGAGTGGGATGCACCACGCACGACGCCCACCGAACTCACCGTCGAGGCGACCGCGCAGTCGCTCCCGACCCCGCCGGAGACGCGCCCGAACCGTCTCGAGCGGTGCGTCCATCCGACGCGCCACGTCGTGGACCGAGAGTTCCTCGAAGTAGCGCAGCACGATCGTCGTGCGGTAGGGCTCGTCCAGGTCGAGGACGGCGTCGACGACGTGCCGGTGCGCATCGACCTCGGCGACGACCTCGGCGGTGGAGCGACTCTGCCGCGGCGACGGACGTCGCGCCTCACGCGACTCGCGCCGCACCGACTCGCGGTGCACGTTGTGTGCGCGGTTGCGCATCACGCTCCGCAGCCACGCACGCAGTCCGGCGCGCTCCGGTGGATTCGAGAGCGCCGCCAGCCAGGCGTCCTGCACCAGGTCGTTGGCCGCGTGCTCGTCGCGCGCCAGGCGCAACGCCAGTCGCTTGGCCCACGCGCGATGCGAGAGGAGCTGGTCGAGGTGCGGACGTGTGGCAGAACTCATGGGCGTTGCCAACCTACACACCACCGACAGGCGCGACGGGTGCATCCGCTAGCCCGGATCGTTCACGAGGGCGTCGCGAGGACGCGGCGAGGTCGAGGAGCGGCGCTGGGTTCACGCCGGTGCGTGTCGGGAACGTACGTCGCACGGTGTCCTGGCGGATCCGAGTGCGTGAGATCTCGTGCCGGAGACGCGCATGCACCCTCTAGATGCGGTTGTGAAGCGGATCCGGGGCGGGAGATCGCGTGCTCGGGACCGCCAGGCGTGGCGTCCTCGCGAACGATGCGGGCTAGCGAGTCGCCGCCACCGTCCAGCCGTCTCAGCCGCTAACGCACGCTGCTCAGCGAATGCGGCGGATGGCTCGCGAGCCTTCGACGAGCTCGTACACGCCGCCGGCTGCGAGCTCGCCGAACGACTCGGTCACGGGCGCCGCTCCCGTGCGAGCCGGCCAGCGCACGGAGATCTTCGCGCTCTCCGCCTTGCCGAGCCCGATGAGCAGACGCGGGTCCTCGGAGCTGCCGAACGACGAGCCGATCAGGTGATCGCGCACGAGGCGTCGGGAACCAACCGTCGCCGTGACGCGGGCACCGGCCGCCTCGGTCCGACCGTCTGCGCGACGCAGCACGAGCCGGATCGAGCCACCGGTGCCGCGACCGTCGTTGCGGAGGAGGACCGAGCGGCCGTTGAGCACCGTGAGGAAGAGATCGAGGCGGCCGTCGTCGTCGAAGTCAGCCGCCACGAGTCCGCGATGCACGCGCGGCTTCCGCACCCCGTCGCCGGCGGACGCCGATACCTCGCGGAAGCGACCACCGCCGTCGTTCTCGAGGAGCGAGACGTGCTGCTCGTACGCGGTGCCGAGCAACGCCGTGCCGACGTCGGGGTAGAGATGACCGTTCGCAACGGCGAGATCGAGGTCGCCGTCGGCGTCGAGATCCGCCATCGCGGTGCCCCACCCGAGCGTCATCAGGCTGCCGGTCGTGAGACCCGCACCGGACGTGGCATCGGAGTACGTCGGGCGACCGGGCGCGGCCGGCCGCGCGCGATAGAGCACGTTCGGCTCGTGGCTGAAGTTCGTCGCGAACAGATCGTTCAACCCGTCACCGTCGAAATCGCCGACCGCCACGCCCATGCACGCCTGCTCGCGACCGCGAGCGTCCGTCGCGACGCCGGCGGCGAGCGCGTGGTCGGCGAACCGGCCGGTGCCGTCGTTCAGGAGCAGCATGTTCGGGTGACCGTCGGAGGCCACGAACACGTCGAGATGTCCGTCGTCGTCGAAGTCGGAGATCACGGGCTGGAACGAGTAGCGGCGGGTGATCGGAAGGCGCGCCTCGGTCGCGTCCACGAACGTGCCGTCGCCGCGGTTCTCGAACAGCCGGTCGCGCTGCGGCAGCAACGGCTCCGGTCCGCACGGCACGGCCATCTCACGCCACGTGCACGAACGCCCCTCACGCTCCTCGACGATGAAGCGGCGCATGTCGGCGTAGTTCGAGACGTACAGATCGAGGTCGCCGTCGCCGTCGATGTCACCCACGGCAGCGGCGGTGCTCCACTCCGCCGCGTCGCCGGCCACGCCCGCGACGTCGGTGACGTCCTCGAAGCGTCCGCCACCGAGGTTGCGGTAGAGGCGGTTGCTCCCGTAGCACGGCACGAAGAGGTCGGGACGACCGTCGGCATCGAAGTCGGCCGCGACTGCCCCCCCGGCCCACGCATCCGCCGTATCGAGTCCCGAACCATTCGTCACGTCGACGAAGTGCAGCGAGCCATCGTTGCGGTAGAGGCGCCACGTGCCGGCGACCCGGCTCGCCGGCGAGACGCGATTGCCGTCTGGGACGAACAGGTCGAGGTCGCCATCGCCATCCATGTCGAGCACGGCGGCGCCGTGGCCGACGACCTCGACCATCCAGTCCTTCTGCCCGCCGGACCCCGTGTGGTTCTCGGCATCGATGCCCGATCGGGCCGTCACGTTCTCGAACCGCGGTCCCGCGTAGTCGGGCACGGGCTCGGGCAGCAGCCGATACGCGACCACCTGCTCGACCGCCGACGGATCGCCACCGACGTCCGTCGGCCGCAACGACCACGCGACGATCCCGGCGGCGACGATCAACGCCGCAGCCACGGCCGGACGCCAGATCCGCAGGAGACGACCACCCGGGACGGCGCCCACGATGCGGTTCGCAAGCTCGGCGTCGGAGAGGGACCCCACGCGCGGAGCCAGCGCCTTGGCCAGCAGGCGCGACGTCGCGGCGAGCGCCGCTGCCTCTGCCGCGAGCTCCGGGTCCGCTGCGATCAGCAGACGGAAGGCCTCCGCCTCCGTCGTGTCGATCCCGACCTCCTCCGGCGGAACCGTGCCGCCGACGGTCTGCTCGAGGATCTCGCGGGCTCGCTCTGACGTCACGACGACGACTCCGTCAGGTGCTCACGCAGGCGGCGCAGACCACGCGTCAACCGCATCGAGACGGCCGGCGGCTGCAGCCCGAGCCGCACGGCGATCTCCTTCACCGGCAGTTCCTGGCGATAGCGCAGCGCAACGATGAGCTGCGTCGTCTCGTCCAGCGTGGTGATCGCGGCCAACATCCGTCCGACCTCGTCCTCCGTCTCCACTCGGTCAGGCGCGGCAACCGCTGCCGGCTCGACCGGGATGGCGTCGAGAGACGCCGTTCGTCGCGGCGCCGCCCGGCGCAGCATCTCCAGACCTCTGTTCGTGGCGATCCGCGCGATCCAACCCGCGAAGCGCTCCGGCTCCGTGAGGCTACTCAGCCTCCGAAGTGCCAGCAGGAACACGTCCTGCGTGCCGTCGTCAGCGTCCGCGCCCCAACCCACCCTGGCCGCGACGAGTGCCCGCACCACGCCGGTGTACTTCTGCACGAGCGCACCGAACGCAACCCGGTCACCCCCCTGAGCCAGGAGGACGAGCCGCCGATCCTCGGCCACCGCGCGTTCTCGGTCGTGCACGTCGGCTCGGCGGCCTCCTGAGGTGAAGATGCCCCCATCGCACGAATGCAACGGTCGGACATGCGGCGTATCGTCCCGGTCTTCGCCACGGGACCGATCTTCGCGACGGGACTGGTCTTCGCGACGGGACTGGTCTTCGCCACGAGAACGGCCCCTGGCTCTCGAACGTTACGCACGGCGCGCGGCGGACGGCCCCGCGAAACCGAGGAGATGCTCGCGATGCCCTTCGCCGAGGTGCCCGACGGGATCCGGATCTACTACGAAGAGCACGGCACGGGTGAGCCCGTGCTCCTCCTGATGGGCACCGGCGCCGACCACACGTTCTGGGGGCCGCAGATCGGCCCCTACTCAGAGCGCTACCGGACGATCGTGCTCGACTCCCGCGGCACCGGACGGAGCTCGCGCCCCTCCGATCCGACGACGTGCACGGCCGCCGCACTGGGCCGCGACGCCCTCGGCGTCCTGGATCACCTGGGGATCGAGCAAGCCCACATCGGCGGCCTGAGCCTCGGATCGGCCGTGGCGCAGGAGATTGCGCTCGCCTCACCGGAGCGCGTGCTGAGCCTGGCGCTGCACGGGACCTGGGGACGCTCCGACGAGTGGTTCATCCGCGCCATCGATACGCTCGAGGTCCCGGCCGAGCAGGGGGACATCCAGCGCTACATGTACTGGGCCCTGATGTGGGTGCTCTCGCCGCGCTTCCTCGCCGAGCAGCCCGAGGCCGTGGCCGACATCGTGCGGACGTACCTGGACGAGAACCCCTACCCGCCCAGTCGCGAGGGGATCATGGGCCACACGCACGCTGACAAGCTCCACGACACGCTCGATCGGTTGCCGCAGATCCAGGCGCGCACGCTCGTCACGGCCGGCTCGATGGACTGGCTCGTCCCGCCTCGCTACGGGGAGCAGGTCGCGCGCGCCATCCCGGGCGCGCGCTACCACCTCTTCGACGACGACTTCGCGAGCCATTGCGCCTGCGTGGAGATGGCCGACGAGTGGAACCGGATCACGCTGGCGTTCCTCGCCGGCAAGGACATCGGCGTCCCGCTCGGCTAGAGCGCGCGACGCTTCGCGGCATCGGACGGCTTCAGCCCGAGATCGAACGTGATGTTCGGGTCGAACTCGTCGTCGTCGGGTTGGTCGTCATCGGTCCCGTCGTACGTCTCGTCGTAGATCGCGTCCTCGAACTCACCGGTCGCCTGGGCAAGATCCCCGGTCGACGGCGGCTCGGCCGCGACTCTGCCCGTGCTGGCCTGCCCTGATCCGGACTGCCCTGATCCGGACTGCTTCGCTCCAGCGAGCGACGGGTCGTCGAGCGCGCCGAGCAGGGTGCCCGTCGTGTCCGATCCGAACTCGCCTGTCGGCGCGGGCTCGCTCGCCGCGGCGGCGGCGATGGCCTCGGATCGCACCGCATCGACTCGCCGGGAGTCGGCCGGATCGACGGTTCGTCGCTCGGTCTCGATCTCGAGGGTCGTGACCATGTCGGCGGGGCCTAGCTGGATCGTCTGCGAGGCGGTCTCGTCGGCCTGCGTCGCGGCGCGCAGAAGCAGGCCCTGCGTGTCATCGAACACCGTGCGAGTCGCCGAACTGGGCACCGGCAAGAGCTCGAACACGCCCTCGAGGAGCCCGAGGACCCGCAGCGCGGCTCGCTCGCCGCTCAGGTCGGTCCCGGGCCCCTCGTAGACGGCGTGCGAGATCTCACCGCGCTGGAAGTCGACGAACCCCGATGCCGTGCCGGAGCGGACCTGGAGCCGGCCACTGCTGCAGTTGTTGGAGAGCGCCTGGGTCAGGGCCGACATCCCGAAGTCCGACAGATCGCCGTGCGTCCGTGCCGTCGGGGCCGACGTCGCACGCGAGCGTCGCAGCAGGGCTCGGACGCGAGCCTTGAACTCGATCGGATCGAGCGGCTTCATCATGAAGTCGTCGACGCCCGCGTCGAGCCCGCGTGCCATCTCGATGCGCGAGGCCTGCCCCGAGATCAGCATCACCGGGAGGTTCGCTCGCTGCGCGGCCGTTCCTCCGCTGGCGAATCGGACCGCCGAGAAGACCCCGAAGCCCCCGAGATTTGGCATTCCGACGTCGGCGATGACCATGTCGAACTCGGCGCGCGCCAGGAAGCCCAGGGCGTCGGCGCCGTCGGCGGCCTCGGTCACCTGCGCGCCTTCGCGTCGGAGGATCGTCGCCAGGGTCCACCGGATGTCCCGGTCATCCTCGACGAGCAGAATCCGTGCACTCTTCACCGCCTTGCCTCATCGGAACACGCGGTGCCCTGCCTTGAGGTCGTGACCCGTCGTCACGAAACGTCTCGGGCGTCCTCACACCGTGCGATCCTGGCTCCCCGTGCCCCGGACCGCATCTGCCCGCCGCACGACCGCGCTCTCCGGCTCGGCCGGGCCCCGCCTCGACTGGGGCACGATCGCGCTCCTGGTCGTCACCTATGTCGTGGTGGCGTTCACGTGGGACACGGTCTTCGTCACCCCGCTCAAGCTCCTGGTGGTGCTGCTCCACGAGATCAGCCATGGGCTCGCCGCAGTCGCCACCGGAGGCCGGATCGTCGAGATCCAGATCCAGCAGGGCGAGGCCGGACACGCGGTCACGATGGGTGGGAACGGCTTCCTCATCTACTCGGCGGGGTATCTCGGCAGCCTGGTGTTCGGCGTGCTGCTGCTCGTGGCGTCGACGCGCACCAAGGTCGAGAAGCCGGTGGCGGCGCTGCTCGGGCTCCTCCTCCTGGTCGTCGCAGTGCGGTTCGTGCCGTGGGGTGACAACACGTTCGGGAAGGTCTTTGCCTTCGGAACCGGAGCGCTGTTCATCGGGCTCGCCGCGCTACCACGGGTCTGCGCGACCGTCGCGCTGCGTGTGGTGGCGGTGACCTCGTGCCTCTACGTCCTGCTCGATATCAAGAGCGACGTCCTCGACCGACCGGGCGGTGACTCGGACGCCGCCCGGCTCGCGGAGCTCACCGGCGTGCCCTCTCTGGTGTGGGGTCTGCTGTGGATTGCGGTCTCGGTGGCCGTGACGGCGTACGCCGCCTATGTCGCCGTGACGGGCAAGCCCAGAGCTGACGGTGTAGAATCGCCCCCCGTCACGTTGTGAGGTAGGCGCTTGGCTCCAAAGCTCGAGTTGCTGCACGAAGGGAAGACGATGACGCTGCGCGTGGACGAGGTGGTGCTGGGACGCACCGCCGACTGCGCGCTGCACGTCATCCACCCCCTCGTGTCGCGGCGACACTGTCGGATCGTCCTGACCCCGGGAGGGGTGCAGGTCCAGGACCTGGGCTCGAGCAACGGCACGTTCCTCTCGGACCGCAAGATCAACCAGACGACGCGCGCGTTCGTCGGCGACGTCGTGCGGGTCGGTCAGGAAGGGCCGGCGTTCCAGATCGTCTCGGCCGAGCTCGACGGCGTGGACATCGCGACCGACCTCGCGGACGCGAACGTGAAGACGCTCATCGTCGGCGACCCGCGAGCCGAGGGCGTCGTCGCGCGCGTTGCCGTTGGTCCCGGGGCCTCGGAGCGCCTGGAGGAGCCGCGCACCAAGGAGGCCGAGCCACCGACGCGCGAGGCTCCACGCCGCGACATCCCGGTGGCGACTCCGCTCGACGCGCTGTCGAGCGGCGACCGCACGGGCACCGTGATCAACGAGCGCAATGACGGGAGCGTGGAGCCGTCAGCGCCCAGAGCAGCCTCTCCCGTGGTCCCCGATGCGCCCACCGCCGAGATCGCCGTCGATGACGGCGGCTACCGTCGCGGGCTGCTCATCGGCGCGGCGATCGGATTTGGGATCATCGTGCTGCTGGGCCTCTCGACTCCATTAGGCGAGCGACTGCATCGGCTCGCACCGGCACTGCGACTCGTCGACCTCGGCGGCGGAGGGGATGCCGAGTGAGCGGCGGCGACCTCATCATCGTCCGGCATCGCGACGAGGACCACCGCGTGTTCGGCACCTCGGCCGTCATCGGTCGCAGTCAAACGTGCGACGTCAGTTTCGACCGGCCCGGCGTGTCTCGGCAGCACTGCGAGATCATCGTCACGACCGGCGGGATCATCGTGCGCGACCTCGGGTCCTCGCACGGGACGTGGATCGACGGGAAGCGCATCCTCGGCGAGGCTCCGGCGTTCGTCGGGTCGATCGTGCGCATGAGCACGCGCGGCCCGACGCTCGAGATCATCCAGGCGCTGCGCGACGGTGAGGCACTCGGCGAGGCTCCGACGAAGGAGATCGGCGCCGACGACGGCCCGGCGAAGACGAAGCCGCACGACCGTCCGCGCGGAGTTCCGATCACGAAGCCGGCGACGCGTCCCGGCGAACGTGGCTCCGCCCAGAGCGCGCCCGCGCAGTCCGCTCGCCACACCGAGCCACCACGGAGCAACGAGCGCTTCCTGGCCGGCGTCCTGACCGGCGCCCTGATCGGTGCGCTCGCGGGCCTCGTTCTCCTGCTCTTCGTCGGTCTCTGACCGGGAGGTTCGGATGCGGCTGAGCAGCGTGATCGCCTGGGGGCTGCTGGCCGTGACGAGCAGCGCGTGCACGTCGGTCCGCCCGACGCCCCCTCTCGCCCACGGCGCGGTGTCTGCGCCGGAGCAGCTGGCGACGGAGATCGGGACGACCGTCCTCCGCAACGGCGGCAATGCGGTCGACGCCGCCGTGGCGGTCGGATTCGCTCTCGCCGTGACTCACCCCACCGCGGAAAACGCGGCTCCGGAAGACGCCGCTACGGAAGACGCGCCAGCATCACGCGCGCCGCCTGGTCGTCGGGCTCGAGCCGCAGCGCATCCGTGAAGCGTGCGCGCGCCTCGTCAGGCTCGCCGGCGAACAGACTGGTGAGCGCAGCGGAGTAGACGGCCACCCACTCTCGCGTCGCCACCGACACGGAGTCGCCCTCGCCGATCAGCTCGTGGACCAGCGTCTCCTCGTCGCGCCCCTTCACGGCGACGCGGTCGATGGGACGTGTGACGAAGGCCTCGCCCGCCGCAACGCGCGTCGCCTCGCTGATCAGGATCGACGTGCCGTACGTCGTGTTCAGCCCCTCGAGCCGGCTCGCGAGGTTCACGGTGTCGCCGATGGCCGTGAAGGCGAGCCGCTGCTCGCTGCCGAAGTTGCCGACGATGGCCTCGCCCGTGTGGAGGCCGATCCGCGCGTGCAGCTGCGGGCGACCGGCGGCGGACCACGTCTCGCGCAGCCCGGCGAGCACGCGCTGGTTGAGCAGCGCGGCACGACAGGCGCGCGCCGCCTGGTCCTCGCAGGCGTCGGGTGCGCCCCAGAACGCCATGATCGCGTCGCCGACGTACTTGTCGACCGTCGCGTCCGTCTCGAGCAAGCCGTGCGTCATGGCATCGAGGTACTCGGCAAGCAGTTCCACGAGAGGTTCCGGCTCGAGTTGCTCCGCGATGCGCGTGAACGAGACGATGTCCGAGAAGTAGACCGTCAGACCGCGCCGGGCGCCGCCGAGCCGAGCTTCCTCGCCGGATGCCAGGATGGATCGGACGAGCTCGTGCGGGACGAACTTCTGGAACGATCGCAGACCGGCCTTCATGTCCTCGACCGCCACGCCCAGGCTGTCGAGTTCCTCGATGCGCGAGTGCACGACGGGCTTCGCATCCAGCCGGAACTCCGCCACCTCGCTGGTCTCGGTGGCGATGGCGTGGAGACGACCGGCGACCCGCCGCGAGAGACGGAGCCCGATGAGCAGGGCGAGGAGCACACCGACCATCGCCGCCGCGACGGTGATCCGGTTCATGCGCTCGACGCCGCCGACGATCTCCGCTTCCGGGAGCACCATCGCGATCACCCACGCGGGTCGGTCGTCGCCACTGAGGCGGCGATAGCCCCCGACGAAGCGCGTGCCATCGGCTGTGAACGCCACCGGTGTGACACCGCTCCCCATCGCGCCGGCGCTGGCGGGCAGGTGGTCCAGAAAAGCGCGGACCCGAGCGTCCGCGATCTCCGACGCGGGCAGCGCCGCGCTTCCCTGACCCTCGGGACCGGGCGCCGTCAGTTTCAGTGGCTCCGGCGCGTCGGGGTGCGCGATCAGGCGCACCTCGCCGTCCTGTCGCATCTCGAGCAGGAACGCGACGCCGGCATCGCCGACCTTCACGCGCTCGAGATAGCGGCTCAGCGCGTAGAGATCGAAGTCGACGGTCAGGACCCCGACGAGCTCGCCGGCTGCGTTGGTCACGGGACTCGCTCGCGAGACACCGGGGATGTCGAACGCACCGCCCGCGCTGAGGAAGACGTACGTCTCCGGCCAGATCGCGACGCCGGCCTCCGCAGCAGATCGGTAGTAGGGCCGCTCGTACGGTGGCACGCGCGACGTGTCCTCGTCCCGCGCCACCTCGACCAGTCCGGTCTCCGATGGCCGGGAGTCGACCAGATCACGAGAGCCGTCGTCGTGGATGATCAGGCGCTGCGTCGTGATCGCACCGGCGGCGTCGCGGAACACGTGCCAGTACTCGCCGTTCGCCAGCCCGAAGGTGATGTACGACAGGCTCTCGTGCGCGCGGAGCGCCTCGAGGAAGTACGCGGTCATCTCCACGTGGTCGTGCGGATCGATGCGTCCGGTCTCGAGCAGCCGCTCGTTCAGACGCCCCTGCCCGACCGCCACCTCGAGCACGGTCTGGACCTGCTGATCCACGCGATCGGCAGCCTGCGCCAGGACCTTCGAGCCGAGATCGTCGACCGCGAAACTCGCGTTCACGTGGGCGCTGGCGCCGACGACCGCCACCACGAACAGCAGCACGCCGACGAGGATCAGGACCTGAGCGCTCTGAAGCCGCAGTCGCATGAGCCCCAGAGGCTACGCCCGGTCAACGACGGGCCACGGCGTCTGCCACGGTGGTGACGCCGCGCCGCACGCTAGATGGGCGGCGCCGAGATCGAGCGGATGCCCGACGTTCGCGCGGGGTTTGGCGGCAAGGAGCGACGACGACGCGACCCCTGCGGGTCGCGGAGGAGTTCCGACACAGCGGACGGCCCTGCGCCCCGAGTCGGGCGCCGTCCGAGATCGGTGACGCCCGTCTAGCGCGCGATATCTAGCCAGCGGTGGAAGTCGGGCTCGATGTCTTCCAGAGTCTGGCTGTAGGTGGCCTTCATCGCCGCATCGGCGCCGGCGTGGCAGGCGATCTGCAGGAACAGCTGCGCGGTCCCCTCGTCCCGCTCGCAGAGGAACACCACGAACGCGTAGCCCGTGCTGGTGTGCAGCGAGTCCAGCCGGTTCAGGTCACGCGTGATCAGGTTGCGCAGCGGCGGCAGCAGGCCGACGTCGTGGAAGCGCTGCGCCTTCGCCATCCACGTGTCACCCTCTTCGAACTCACGCGACTCGTTCTCGTATCGTCCCTTCTCAGCAAACTTCGAGAGCAGGGAGCCCTTCAGGCGCATCAGGATGTCGACCTTCAGCGCCTCGGCGAGCCACTTCTCGCGGTCGACGCGCGGCAGCTTGGTCTTCTTGCGGAGCAGTTTGCGCACCTGGAACGTCGCGGAGGTGACGCGGTTCGACATGAAGACGTCGAGCGCATTGTCGATGTCGTTGGCGCGAGAGATGACCATCGAGCCGCCCACCCACTGGGAGGCCCACTCCTCCGTCCGCTCCTCGATCTTCTTGACGTCCCAGTCGGAGAAGTGCCGCAGCCCGACCTTCATCTCCGCCTTGTTGCGGGTGGCGACGAAGTGATCGGGGTTGAGCCGCGACTCGTGCGCGCGGTCGACGCCGAGGGTGTCCAGCGCCTCCCAGCCGGCGCGCACGCCGGCCTCGAGGATGGTCTGAGCCCCATACAGCCCGAACGTCGAGTCGACCGTGACGCCGCCGCCCTTGGCGCGGGCCCACTTGATGCCGCCGCTCGGTCGCGCGTCCTCGCCGGTCACCTTGACAGGAACCGGGGCCGCCCAGTTTCGCGCGGCGCGCTGAATCCGATCCCGACGCGCGGTCAGGAACTCCAATGCGTCGCGGTGCACATACCGTCCGTCGAGCTGGGGGTGATCGGCCGCCGCGAGCGCCTTCTGATCCGTCGGGTCGAAGCGCAGCGCCGCGGACCAGACGAGTTGCTCGGCGTCGTCCCACTCGGGCCGCAGTTTCTCGTCGCTCGCGGCCGCGTGCTTCTCGATCTCCAGTCCCAGAGTGACGAACCGGGCGACCGCGCGCTTCCGCAGACTGCGCACGCGCTTGTCGTAGACGAACCAGTCGGTGTCGCCCGTCGCCGGTTCGAGCAGCGTCTCGCTCGCCTCAGCGCGCTTGATGGCATCCCAGCGCCAGCCCTCGCCGTCAGGGACGAACCCGAGCTTCTTCCGCAGCTTCTTGTCGTCGGGGTTCGACTGGAGCCCCCGCAGCTGCCACTCGAGCGACTCCGCCGGGAAGCCGTTCTTCTTGCACCAGTTTCCGAGCGAGACCATGGCGCGCGCGTTCGCGCGCTGCGCAGTCTTCATGCGGATGCGGTACGTGCGCGGATGGACGTCCTGCGCGGCCACCACCGGCTCGGGGCCGAGCACAGCCAGAGCCACCAGCGTGGTGGCGGCACCGAGAGCGAGTCGTGACATGCGGCGTCGGCTCCGAGATCGCGAAACGCGCCCGTTCGGCCTTCCGAGGGGCGCGGCCCCCATCGTAGCGGGCTACTCGACCACGGGGACCAGCTCGAGGTCGTAGATGTACGCCGAGCCCGATGACGGCGTGATCGCGCTCGCGCCCGCCAACAGCCGCTCGCCGTCCAGGTCCAACCACGTACCCAGCCCGTCGAGGGTCACCGGCGTGTTCGTCGTCCGCTCGAGCACGCGCCTCCACGCGCCGTCCTCTCGGTCGAACACGTCGATCTGGCCGGCGCTTGGTGCGCCGGGGCTGTCGGCTCCGCGCGCCCCGACGACGAGACGCGTGCCCTCGATGTCCAGCGACGTCCCGAAGCGCGCGTTCCCGTGCGGAGCGTCGAGTTCGCGGAACGCGACCTGGGACCAGTCGCCGGTGCCGCGCTCGAAGATGAAGACGCCGCCGGAGTTGTTGGGGCCGTCCGTCACGTCGAGGTTCGGGTCACCGACGACCGCGATGTCTCCGGCCAACCCGACGGAGTCGCCGAAGTCCTCCTCCTCGACACCGCCGTCGTGCGCGAGCGAGGTGGTCTCGCTCCAGACGCCAAGCACCTCGTCGAAGACGTACGCCTCTCCGGGCAGAAGCGAGCCCGGCGCACCGATCACCACACGCGGTCCGTCGATCGCGACCGACTCGCCGAAGCGATGGTTGCCGCTCGTGCCGCCGTACGGGATGCGTTGCTGCTCGCTCCAGACTCCCAGCGTCCGCGTGAAGATGAACGCCGCCCCGCCAACGCTCTGTCCGGGCGCGCCGACGATGAAGCGATCGCCGTCGAGCGCCACGCTGAATCCGAACTGTCCGCTGTTCGGAGCGACGCTCGGAAGCAGCCGCTGCACCTCGGTCCAGACATCATTCGTCCTGGTGAAGACGTAGACCTTGCCCGGGAGGAGCGGCGTCTCGCGCGCGAGTCGAGCGCCGACGAGGATGGTGTCGCCCTCGATCGCCACCGACGAGCCGAAGCGCGCGCTGCTGGTCGCGTCCGAGGCCGAGAGTTTCTGCTGGAACGTCCACGTGCCGCCGCCATCGCGAACGTAGACGTAGACAGCGCCGCCACCGCTGACGGGAAGATCGTGAGAGGGAGCGGAGATCACCGCCGTGTCGCCGCTGAGGGAAACACGGAACCCCACGGCGTCGGCAGAGGCCGCGTCGGTCGGCACGAGCTGGACCTCCCCCGCGAGCGACGGCACGAGCGCGGGGGCGAACGCGCGGAACGACGTGAAGTGGCTCACCGGGAACGAACAGAGCCCCGCGTCGAGGTCGAACGTGTACGGCTTCAAGATCAACGACACGGTGCCGTCCTCGTCGCGAGCGTAGACGTCGACGAGGTCGAGGTTGTTCTCGAGCCCGGCCGAGTCGAAGGGAATGCTCACGACCGCGGGCGGATCGAACGTGATGCCCGAGGGACCGAAGAACACGGTCGGGCCGATGCCGTTGAGCGACGCGGTCGGCGGCGGCAGCTCGTTGGTCGCGAGCGAGATGGAGATGGCCGCTGACGCGCTGACAGCGCCGGCGGGCACGTCCACCTGCGTGCCGAGCAGAGCGCCGATCGCGATGTCGTCGGCCACGATCAGGCCACCGCTCGGATCGATCAATCCCGCAACGACGAGACCGAGGGGGCCGCCGGAGGCGCCCGGCGTGCTCCCGCCACCGATGGCGCTGTCGGTGAGCGTCAGTTTCGTCTTCCGGGACTTCGGCGCCTTGAGTCGCACGTCGGTCGCCGCGTCGCCGCCCGCTCCAACGTCGGTGACGCTCACGACGTACTCCAGCGCGTCGCCGAGGGTGATGTTCTTCACGCTGTGGCTCGATGCGCCGTCCTTCGGCGGAGCAAAGCCATCGAGAAGCAGCGCCGGGTCGACGGCAGCGATCGATGTGATGCGCGGCAGCGCCGCCGCCCCCCGAGCCGCCTTGACGGTCACGCGCGCCGTCGAGCGGGCATCCGCGTCGATGTCGACCGTCTTCGTGCCCCCGTCAAACGTCACGACGCCGCGCAATCGCTTCGCCGCCTTCCAGCGCAGTTTGACCTGGTACCGGACGGACGCCGAGCCGTCGCCCGTCACCTGGACGCGGTGCTCGCCGGACTCGGCCACGACGTGCCCCTTGAGGCGCACGGTCTTGCCCTTCGGCGTGCCGACCGCCACTTCCGCGCCGTTCGGGTCCAGCAGGCGGAGGAAGAGAAGCGGGGCGACAGCGCCCTTCTCGGGTCGGGCCTTCACCGTGATCGAGAGCTTCGCGCCGGCGGGAATGCGAGCGCGCAAGGTCTCGATCTCGTCGGCCGGCGCGAGTTCGAGATCGGCCTGCACGTTGTTCGGGATCGAGACGTCGAGATCGGCGCGCGCGCTCAGCGACAACGCCACGACAGCGAGCGCAGCGACCCCCCGCAAGTACGCGACTCTCATCGTCGACTCCCCCTCCGGAAGGGAGTGTAGCGTGAGCGCCGCAGGCTCAGCCGACCGCAACCGACTCCAGCGCGCCCCGCTCTCCGCTCGATGAGGTCGGGATGCCCCTCTACATCATGGTCCGACATCGCGCCGATCGGCGACCGCACTGCTTCGCGGCGCGCTGGCAGGACGATCAGCGTCTTCTCGGAATCACGACGACCGACAAGGTCGCGCGTCTGCTGGAGGAGTCCCGCAGCCGGGGCGAGTCCGTGTTCGTCCACCGGAGTGCGTCCGGCCGGCGGCGCGACCGGATCGTGTGCGAGGTCGAGGTCGCCTCGGTCGCGTGGATCCCGGGTCGCGACCCGGAGGTGACGTTCGGCGTCCGACGTCTGCTCGACGTCGCTCCGCGGCCGGCGCTCCGACGCTGGCAGCTCCACTACCACGAGCCCGCCCCGCAGGCCGAGTCCGCGCCGGTCCGCGAGACCGCGCTCTCCTGCTGAGCGCCGCTCAGAGGTCGAACGCGTAGTCGGCCAGGAACGGGAACGCAGCGGCCCGTTCCGCGATGTCCCGCAGCGTTGCCGCGGGCCACTCGATCTTGTCGCGACTGCGACTCGGCGACGCGTACACGATCGACGTCGCCGCAGCGAGGTACGCCTCGTCCTCGTCGAGGTCCAGAAAGCGCAGCAGACGCACGAGTTCGGTGCGCGGCTCGGCAATCAGGCGCTCGCTCTGGACGTCGAGGACCTCGGGACCGCCGTCGGGACTCCGCTGCCGATCCTTGATGTCCTGAACCGCTCGGCAGAGATGGAAGTACTTGTCGACGTGCCGGGACATGTCGTGCGTCGGGTTGCGCGCGACCTTCGTGGCGATGTTGTCGAGCGGATGGCGCACCACATGGACGATCCGGACGGGCACGTCGACGAGCGCGCACAGCTGATCCAGCAGGTCCGGCTGCTCGGCGATCCGGCTCGTCGCCACGCCGGACTTCTTGTCTCCGATGACGTGGAGCTCACGCCAGCGTCCCTGCCACTGGTCGGGCACCGCGTACGAGTAGCCGGTCCACTCACCGCCCTCGTCGGCGAAGCCCTGGGAGTTCTCGAGGAGCAGTTGGAACAAGGCGGCACGACCGATGCCGTGATCGACGAATCCCACAGCGTCGAGTTCGTTGGCGCAGACGAGCTGCGGGTGGGCGTCGAGCAGCGCGCCGACGAGCGAGCTACCGCTGCGCGCGTAGCCGACGAACATGAGGAAGCGCTGCACCCGCGCGAAGAGCTCTGTGTTGTCGGCGGCTCGCGCCGTGGCCGCGGCGCAGATCTCTGCGACGTCCTGCGCGGAGCGGTGCTTCACGCCGCGGATCGGGCCGCTGCTCACCGCGCCGTCTCCTCGCCCGGATCAGCGCGGGACGGCGAACGGGAACGGTAAGGTCGCAAGGCCGGAGTATCCGTCGCGACGGCGACGAACGGTCGCAGAAAGCGCCGCGAGGTCGTGCGCGCGTGTGAGGCCCCTGTGAGGAATCTCCGCACGCTTGCCCCCGCGGCTCCGTCTGAGAACCTGGGGCGGGAGGATGCACGATGCGCAGAGTCACCGGCTGGATCGCGACCGTCGCGGTTGCGGCGATCGCTGTTCCGACACTGGCTGTTCCCACACTGGCTGTTCCGACACTGGCGAAGGACTCCGACGACCCCATCGTCGCCGGCAACTTCGGGAAGCAGGTCGAGGAGGCCGTGGACGCCGCTGCCGGCTCCGACTTCTGGGGCACGGTGTTGGTCGCGCGGCAGGGGGAGATCGTCCTCGCGAAGGGCTATGGCAACGCGGACTTCGAGTCGCGACCAAACACGCCGCGGACGCTGTTCGAGTTGGCATCGGTCAGCAAGCACGTGACGGCCGCTGCGGTGCTGCACCTGAGCCAGGGCAAGAAGCTCTCGCTCGACGATCCGCTGACACGCTTCTTCAAGGGTGTCCCCGAGGACAAGCAGGCGATCTCCGTCCACCAGCTCCTCACGCACACGTCGGGACTGACGCTCGAGGGCGTGGGCTACAGCTCCCCCATCTCGCGCAAGGACTACGTCGAGTTGATCCTCGGGCGGCCGCTCGCGTCGCCGCCCGGCGAGACGTACGCGTACAGCAACGTCGGCTACGCGATGCTCGCGGCGATCATCGAGGAGGCGACCAAGAAGCCCTTCGAGGCGTACTGCGAGAAGCACCTCTTCAAGCCGGCGAAGATGAGCGACACCGGCTTCATCGGGGACAAGGACCTCGTCAAGTCGAAGCGCGTCTCGAAGCGTCGCGGCAAACTGCCCGGCACGGCCTCCGAGTGGAGCTGGGGCTGGGGCTATCGCGGGATGGGCGGCGTCGTCACGACCATCCTGGACCTGCACCGCTGGGACCGAGCACTCCGCTCCGACGACCTGCTCGACAAGGCGACGCGCGCCGCCTACTACGAGCCGTTCAAGGATGGCTACGCCTGTGGCTGGAAGGTCGCCGTGACCGACCGCGGGACCAAACAGGTCTCACACACCGGTTCGGTCTCGGGCTATCGCACCAACTTCGTTCGCTACCTCGAGGACGACGCGTGCATCGCCGTCCTGGGGAACGACGGCGAGAAGATGATGGCCATCAGTCAGGCCGTCGACGCGCTGCTCTTCGAGGCGCCCGAGCTCACCGCCGATCTGCGCCCCAAGCGACTCGGTTCGCAGCGCGTCGCCGTCCTGCAACCCGACGTGCGCTGGGACGTGCGCAAGAAGGGCAAGCGCGTGACCGTCGCGCTGGTCGAGGGCAAGGACCGCGTCGCCGAGATCCGCGGCACTTCTGGCTTCGCGCTTGGCCTCGCCCACCGTCTCGAGACCGTGGCGAACGCCGCAGCCGGTGAGCCGGACGCCGAGCCCTCCGTGCGCGGTCGCATCGATCTGTCGGCCTACAGCGGCAAGTCGAAGATCGAGCTCACGAAGGGTCTGACGATCGAGATCAAGCCGTACCCGAGCAACCCCGCGCGCCCGCTCGTCTTCCTGCTCCAGGACGCCGCGAAGGGCCGCGCCGCGATCGTGATCGAGATGAACGCCGCCGCCGCGACGGCGCTGGTGGCGGCCCTGCGCGAGTAGACGGCGCGAGTAGACGGCGCGAGTAGGGAGCGCGACCGTCTCACCGCCCGCCGCGTGCTACGATTCGCACGCCACATGAGTTCGGAAGCCGCGCTGGATAAGTTGCGCACCGCCCTCGCCCGGGCGGGCGTCGGCCGGTTCGCGTCCACGGTTGCGAACACGCCACTCTCACGCGACGTACTCGCCGAACTGGTACGCGACCTGGCCGCCAGCGACGACGCGCGCCTCGTCGCCTCGCTGCCCTGCCTGCTGACCGCTGAAGCGGAGAGGGGCGCGGACGCCATCTCGACCGCAGCCGCACAACTCGACGCCGCGCAGCGCACGCGTCTCGGACTGCTGGTTCGCATCTCTCGCGCGCTCGCCGTCTCCCGCGCCCCGAATCTCGCGTACGCACTGGGCCGACAGCCGCAGGTGCCGCCCTCGCCCGTCGAGCCGGACGATCTGCCACCGCCCGACGACGACTACGGCGAGCACCTCCTGGCAGTCGTGCGCGAGAGGGAGCGCGAGGGGCTGACCGCGAGCCTGGTCGGAGACGCAGAGGATCTCTTCGACACGTGGCTGCGACTCGCAGCCCGCACGCGGCCCGCACCCCACCATGCCTGAGTCCGTCGACCGCGAGCGCCTGCGCGCGTTCCTCACGGAGCTCGGGCGGGCGTTCCACGGTCCCGCGCGCCTCATTCTCTCGGGCGGTGAGTCGCTGGTCTGGCGTGGCCTACGCGGAGCGACGCGCGCCGTCGACGTGAAGTACGAGGTCGCGAGCGAGCATGTCGTGGCGTGGGTCCGCGAGCTCCGAGCGGTCTCGCAACGCCTGGGAGTGCTCGTCGAAGAGGCCTCGCCCGGCCACTTCGTCCCGCTGCCTCCCGGCTCGGACAGCCGCCGCGAGTGGATCGAGCGCTTTGGCCGCATCGAGGTCTCGACCTCGACGACCCGTACTCGATCGCGCTGGCCAAGCTCTCACGAGCACACGCGCGCGACCTCTCCGACATCCGAGCGATGTTGGCCGCCGACGTGCTCGAAGCCGAACGCTTGCGCGAACTCGTCGAGACCGTCCTCACTGGCGCCGGCACGCTCTCTCTCCGCGTCGACCCGGAGCGCATCCGACGTCACCTGAGCGACGTCGCGCACTCGAAGTGACCCCCGGACGGCAGCGTCCTACGTCGGAAGCACGGCCCGGGCCCGATCGAGCAACTCGTTGGCTCGCTTCTCGAGTTTGGTGCCCCGCAACTCGCGGGCAAGTCGGACGAGCACTCGCTTGGCCGCCTTGACGTCGTGCGCGTCCAGCGTCCGCCCGACCGAGTCGAGTTCCTTCTCGGCCGCGTCCATCAGTTCGGCCTTCACGCTCGCGGTCTTGGCGAGCAGGCCGCCGCCCTTTCCCGTGGCCCACTTCTCGAGGGCCCTGTAGGCAGCCAGCGCCCTCGCGACGCCCTGTTTGGCGAGTAAGCCGCGCACCTTGGCGACATTGACCTCGAGCTTCGCGAGGTCCGCTCGTTCCCGTCGGCACGCGCGGTCGCAGTCCTCCTCCCCGGGGCGAGTCCCCGAGGATGCACCGCTCCCTTGACCGGCGCCGCCATCGCCACCGTTCGGCCGGTCGCCCGCCGGGCGGCGTCCGGAGGGGCCGCGACTACCTCCCGTCCGGCCGGTACCGCCTCGGGAGCCGCCGCATCCCCGGCCCGCGATCGAACCGGGCTGTCCCAGGTCGAGCCACGGGCCGCCCGCGAGGTCTGGGAACACGGTTGACGCTTCGGGCACCTCCGGCGCCGACGGTGCCGCCTGCGCCGGGCCGGCGAGCCCGAGGAGGAGGGCTGCGAATGCGAGCAAGGGGATCGTGGGCGAGATGGTCTTCATACGTGTGCCTCCGGCGTCGACGGCGCGCTGCCGCGCCCCCCTCAGTGGGGCGACTCAGCAGAGAGAACGTCCGACCAAGCCCGACTTATTCGCGGACCCGAACTTTGGAAGCGGGAACCGTGAACTGTCCCGCGCTCCGCACCCCTCCGACGGGAAGAACTCCGGTACCGGATCGCGTGCGGTGGGTGGGTGTGCCCTCACCGCACCCGGGTCTCGCCGGGCGGCAGATGCAGCACGAACGTTGCGGGGCCCTGGTTAACGAGGGAGACGTCCATCATCGCGCCGAAGCGGCCGGTGGATGTGGGGACGCCCAGCGCGCGCAGCGCGTCGGCGAAGGCGAGGTAGAGACGCTCGCCGTCGGCGGGGTCGGCGGCGTGGACGAATGACGGGGGCTTCCGCGCCCATCCATCATGGTCTGGGAGGCGGGGGTGCGAAACGTGAGATCGATCCCGATCTCCCCCTTCCCGACGGTGACCCGCTCGACGATCGCCTCGACGATCTTGCGCTTCTCCTGAGGCGTCAGATGGTCCCAGTTGCCGTAGAGGTCCTGAGCTTCCTTGACCATCTCGCCCGCCGAGAGGCGGCTAATCCTGAGGAAGTCGATCTCTCCCCGGAGGCGCGGAGTCTCGTCGTTGATGGCGTCGCGTTGCTCCTCGAGTGGCCGATAGCGTTCGCCGAACCCGGCCTTCGAGAGCTGGCCGTCGAGGTAGAGCGCCATGACCTGGTCCATGGACGCGGTGAGTCGTGCCGCCTCGCTCTCCTGCGCGGTAAGCAGCGCCTGCTTGCGCTCTAGGTCCACGTCAGCTTGCTCCAGGTGTCGGAGGATCTCGTCCGGTGAGAGGAAGAAGCCACGGAGCTGCTCGTGGAAGACGGTCTCGAGATCTGCAACCGGGATCTTGTTGCGGCACGTCCAGCAGACGTACTTCGGGCTGTTGGACGGCACGTACATCTTGGGACCGCAGTGGCAGAAGGCGTAGCCGGTGAACAGGTGCTTCGCTCGCTTCGTGGGCTTCCGGCCCTTCGCCTGCTCGAGCAAGATCGCGTGGCACGCGTCCCAAAGCTCCTCCGAGACGATCGGCTCGACCTGGTTCCAGATCCACTCCGACTCTGGCTTGCGTTCGACTCCGTTCGGGCCGCTGCGCGTGTAGTTGGCCCGATGCAGCCCCTTCGGAGTCGGGTCCTCCAAGAGACCTCGGATCGAGGTCGCTGACCATGGCCGGCCGCGGCGAGTGCGATAGCCGCGCTCGTTCAGAATGTTGGCAACCGTCTTCTTCCGTTGGTGCTCGAGGAAGAGTTCGTAGATGAGGCACCGCACCGGTGCCTCATCAGGGTTGACCATGAGCTTCTTGTCCACCCACTGGTACCCGAACGGAGCCTTACCACCGAGAGGCTTGCCAAGCCTCGCTCGCACCGGGACAGAGGCCGCCACGCGACTGGCCGTCTCCTCCCGCTCGAACTGAGCCAGCGCAGCCTTCACCGTGAAGAACATCCTCCCGGCTGGGGTGGTCGTGTCGATCTCGTCGGAGAGCGACACGAGATCGGCGTCGTGGTCCTTGAAGTGGTCGGCGAACTCCAACAGCTCGCGCGTGTTGCGAGCCAGGCGCGAGAGATTGCTGAAGATCAGCGCGGTGACCTCACCTGACGCGATGTCGGCCAGCATGCGCTGGCACTCAGGATGCTCCCTGACGCTCCTCCCTGAGACCGCATCAAGGCGGTACGTCGCGGCGATGGACCATCCCTTGGCTTCGGCGTAGGCCCGAGCACGACGATCATGGTGTTCGGGGCTCTCGCCCCTGACCTGTTCGTCGGTCGAGACCCGGATCCAGACTCCGATCCTGCGGGTTGACGTCATGCCGCTCCTCCAGGCTCCAACGAGAACGGGCCGATGGGCTGTCAAGCCTACATGGTCGCGCGACGCGGATCCAGCGCGCGGCGGAGTCCGAACGCCGTCGGGTCGTGACGTCATCCGATGCTGAGACCAGAGGGCCAAGCGTAGCCAAGACATGCGACGATCGAGAGCGTGCCGCGGCGGCGCTTGACTTCGGCGCGCGAATTCGCCGTTCTCACAGTGAGTACTCGCCTCGATAGCGAATGCCCGCATCCCGCGAGGCGTGCGCGTTGCAACGCCAGGACAGTCCGCCTCGGCGCAGCAGCACACACGCAACGAGGCGTGAGCCATCGCGCCTGCGACGCGTGGTGTCCGAGCACGAATCGGGAAATCCGCGCGGACACCACGCGTCGACGTCGTGAGAGGATTGGAGAGGCGACGTTAGGTAAGACTAGGGAGGTGTGGCGTGTCCGGATACGACCCAGAGTTCCTCGGTGACGGGTTCACGATCGACGTTCTGTGGATCGACTACGGCGTGTTTCAGGATGTGCTGAAGAGCGACGATCTCCGCCGCCACTACATCGCGGACTACCCCCACTGCTCGCTCGTCATGAGCACGCGCAATCGCCAGAGATGCGTGGCCCATTCGCCATGTCTCGCTGGCGACACGAAAGCCGTTGCCGGACCGGTATCCGCATGAGGGCCGGCACATTGGACATCACCTACGCTGGCTTCGCCTCGATCTCGGCCAGACCATAGCCGACGCAGGAACTCAGTTGGGCGTCAGCGCTGCGACGATTCTGAACCGGGGGGTCGGCAGGCGCGCCCGCGACTGACCTGCGGTTCGATGGAATCGGGGACGAGGGACAGCGGGGCAACGAACGGAGGCGTGTCCGCCTCGAAACGCTTGTGGTACGTGACGAGATTCCGGCCGTCCCCTGTTGCGTGATCCTCATCCGGGGGGGGTGTCGCTTCCAGATGCGCGGGTCAGTGAATGAACGCTGTGAAGCCCTCCGTGTGTTCGGACACGTCTCTACCGAGCCCGACGACGCGAAGCTCCAGGCCTTGCGTCTCGCATACGAGGCGAACGTCTTGGCGCTCGAGAGTCACTCGCCACGCCCAGTCGCTGTCGCGTTGGCCGTAAGGCTCCCGATCGAACGCCAATGTTCGACTCATGGATTCGCGGCCCGTCCACATCCACCAAGTCGCCGCCACGTCCTCGTGCGGCGTCCACGCCTTCGGCTTCCAGTGCGCGCGCGGCTGCTTCGCCGCCCACCGGTAGATCGGGTCTCCCCAACAGCGGTGCCACGCCTGCAGTGCGTCAGGCGCGAGGTCGCGCGCTTCGAAGAAGTTGCTCATCTCGACGGCGAACGGTGCGATGTCGTCGCGCAAGACTAGATTGGACGATGCCCCTGACGGCAGACGGATGAGTACCACGTGACCTGATGTCCAGAAGTCGCTCAGCGGCGTAAGGACCTGGAGGCCGCAAGCCGGCGTTCCCCTCGCGAATCTCTCGTACACTGTGTCAAAGGGAAGGAACTGTACATGTCCGCGTGAGACCGCTCGGATCTGAGTCGCCTCGTCCAGCAAACGTACGGAGTCGTGATCTGACAGGCCAATGATCACAAAGAGGTGAGCGCGATTCCCGAGCGCAAGTGCGCGACGTGAGACCGGGGAGTCTGGACCAAACTCCAGGTCCTCCGCGTATCGGCTCAGTTGAGCGACCGCGGTTTCCGCCGAACGAGAGAGTATGAAGTCGGCACTACGCACACGCACGATGGTCGGTTGATCAGCGCGCTTGAGTTCAACTGCCCCATAGGTCGGCCATCTAGGGTCGTCATCGACGAAGATGAAATCGGGCTCCGTGCGGCCTGGACGGCCCATCGGGCGCAGATGCCATGGCTGCAGTCGAAGAGGGAGCGCCCGCGTCAGTGCATATGGATGGGTCTTGAAGAACGCCTGCCACTCTGCCTCAGAGGTTCGTCGAGCAAGCAGGCTCGCGAAGATCTCACGTGCGCATACCAGTTCGTCGTCAGATGGTGGGCTGTTCATCGCGGCTCGGCGGTAGACACGGCAGTCCTGGCAGAGATCGTACCGGGCAGCCGAACGGAGTTGGTGCAGGAACCGCGTCGGGCAGGCACCGCCCCCTCAAGACGCCGCGTCCAGCCCGCTCGTATCCGCGCAGGTCACTCAGGCCGAAGCCCCGCTGGGCGCCCAGGCGACGCAATTGGAAGCGTTCATGGCATTGGGTACGGCATGGCGGTGTACTCTCGACACGGCGCTCGCGGGGTGTGACGGATGTTGGGGCGGCTCCCGCGGTCAACGAAGCGTCACCAACGTGCACTCATTGCAGACGGGAGATTGCTGAGCGTGACCGAACGCAGCGATAGTCGCAGAGCGATGATTTCTCAACTTCGTGCCGAACTCGAGTCTCGCGACCGCAAACTCGAACGGCTTGAAGAACTCGTCACGCTCGCTAGAGAGGAGACAAGACTCACCAGGTCCCTCCTGGACTTGGTCCCCGGGGAGCAAAGACTGACCAAGAAGTTCTTCACTCAGCTAGAACTCGCCAACGCCGACCTTGAACGCAAGCGCGATGATCTGCGCCGCCGTCGGCACAATCTCGCCAGACGACGACGGGCGATCGAGGAGAAGAGGAACTCTAGACTTGACCTTTCCCGCTCAATTTGGTCGGGCCTGCAATCGGCCGAACTAGAACGCCTACTATACACAGTATTCAGCCGTGCGTCGCGCGACGTCATAAGGCACTACGACAGTGCAGAGATTGGCATCACCGGTGCACTTGCCGCGTATCTATGCAGTCACTCGGACGACCTGAGTGAGGAGATCAGAGACTCCCTCAGAGACCTGTCTCCGACTGGGAATCCCGTGGAATTCGAGCTTTCCCATGTCGATCTCCAGAAGACGGAAGATGTTGGGGGAGCCGACTTCGCCATCTTGCTCGACATCGACATTGCGAAACGACACACGCGCTCTGCGTTCTGCGTATTTCAAGCGAAGCGGCAAGTGTCACGCCCGCTGTCACTCTCCGGGAAAGCGAGACGCCAGCTGGATCGGCTCTTGTACTTCACGCATGCGGCGTACTACCTGTTCTATCCGACCGCCGCTCCCCGTGAATGCCCCCAAGTTGTTCCAGCCCGTGTGGTACGCGCATACGTTGATTCGCGGCGCTCGCAGACAATCACCCGTGACGAATTGGATGCCGTGGCGGTAGACTTCCAGGACTACGTTTCCTACGACTTCGTTTCGGGTTGGTCAGGGGACGACCGATCGCCGCGTAGCGTGTCCGAGTTCGTGGTTCATGTCGTACGACCTGTGCATCTGGTACGAATTCGAGTGGGCATTCCGGAGAAACCACAAGATCGCATTGCTAGCAAGTAGTGGCTCTGACGATCGGCCTCGGAGATGCCCAACTCGGCAGATAGAAGGTCGATCTCCATCAGCCCAAAGAGCGATTGCAGGAAGCCCTCGATCTAGCGATGCGGGAGATGGAAGACGAGCCGCAACGTCAGCGCGGCCTCGATCGCGATATCGGAGAGCCTGCGCTGTCCGCCGCGCTCCCGCGTGGGCTTCGGCCACCAGTTGTCGATCGCGGCGTGCGAGAACCAGTCCGTCAGGTCGCCGCAGTCAACGAGCCCGGCGTGGTACTCACGCCAGTTGCCGACGCGCTACTTCGTGTTGAAGTTGGGATTGCCCCTGGATCGCTTGCTCGACATGGGCCTGTCTCCTTCTCAATGGAGGCTCGCTCATGGGAACTCGCGGGCCACGAGGGCATTCATGCACCAACGGCGCGCGAAGTCGAAGAGCGCAGGAGGTCGAGGCGCTGCTCGCGTGCAAGGTCCCCATCCGGATGAGCGGAATCTCTCGACCCGAGTCATACCCGGTCGGCATGCAGGAGGCGCTCCCGCTGGAGGGAGATCGGCGAAGTTCGATCCGTGCACCAGCGCCGACGCGAGTCGGCGAGCTCATGACACGCCGGTGAGTGCCCGTGGCGCGTGAGGCCGCGCGGTCTCGAATCCGCGGCACAGAGAGAGGCGCTTCGGCGCGGTAACGCTGCTCGTCCGGCGGGGATCGTGAGCGTACGATGGCAGCCATGCCGAGGAGTCGTGTGCTGTTTCTAATGAACCGGTGGCTTAGCACCGCCGGCGGCGTCCAGACCGTGAACAGGAAACTTGCGTGCGCGCTGGCGGCACTAGACGGTGGCGTCGAGTGTGTCGCCGTCGTGATGGCCGCGTCGGACGAAGAGATTGAGAGTGCCGCCCGAGACGGCGTCACGCTCATTAGGGGACAGTCAGATCAGGACTGGACGTCCGTGCTCCTACTGAGAGAGATTAGGGAACTCGACCCGTCAACCGTGACCGCGATCATCGGGCACAGCCACTTCTCCGGTCAGCAGGCCCTACACCTCAGGGACAACGTGTTCCCCGCTGCGACATTCGTCCAGTTCGTTCACATGAGCCCGATGCACACGGAGTCTCTCAAGGAGTACCGTCGTGACCGGTACGTCGCTGAGAGAGAGCGCCGGCTCGCACTCGAACTCGCCCTTGCGGGGCGTGCGGACGTCGTGGCCTGCGTCGGGCCGCGCCTGCACCGCTACATGAACCAGCAGTTGATTGCGGTCCAGGCGAAGCCTCGCGTGGTACGGATCGACTGCGGATTCGAACGTGTGGAACACGAACGCGACATTCCTCAACAGCCGACCGTACTGTGCATGGGGCGGGCCGACAGCACTCTCGTGAAGGGTCTCGACCTGTTCGCGATTGCGGCCGGCGAGCTGACCGAGGGGTGGCTGGCGCACCCGGCCACCAACAAGCGTCCCACCCCCGAGTTCATCCTGCGCGGCGCAAGGGAGGAGCCCGAAGCGCTTCAACAGCGACTCGTGGAGTTGTCGAGGCGGGAGGGCGGTATCTCGGCCCGTATCCACGTGCGCCCGTACACGACATCTGCCGAGGAACTCAACCAAGACCTCCGCGGGGCGAGCGTCTTCGTCATGCCGTCTCGCGAGGAGGGCTTCGGACTCGTGGCGTGCGAGGCCTTATCGCTAGGCGTGCCCGTGGTAATCACGTCGGAGAGCGGGTTGGCGGAGTCGATTGAGGAGATGTCGAGGCGCACCGGGCAGGACGTCTCAGGATCGATCGTGCTGCACTCCGGGTCCGACGAAGCGATCGCCAAGCGGTATGGGGAGAAGGTGCTGAGCGCCCTCGTCGACGAGCGGCTCGCTGCACAGCGGGCACACCAGATGTTCGAGCATCTGATGGCAACAAACTCGTGGGAGGAGTCAGCCAAGACGCTGCGCGCCGCGCTGACCGGTTGCCCACGCGCCGACAACTCGACAGTCAGACCCGTGCTCCCGGAAGCACGGTCGTCTTCCGTAGCGAACAGCGCGACGACCGACACAGCCGCCGTGCCCGCCGCGGTTGCCTCCGCGGAACGCAGGCCAGCGTCGGGTGGCCGCACGTACGACATCACTGAGACGCTGCGGCGTCACGACGCACTGCTTCGATCACCCGGCATCGTGACGTTCACCGTTCGCCATGCACTCGTAGTGTTCGTCGAGGACGGCGCGACAGTGACCATTCCCGACAGGCTCGATGAACTCGATGTCGTGGTCCGCAGGATCGATAGGCTGCAGTTCTCGTCGCTCTCGATGCCGCGCAGCGGAGACGGCGTGATTCACGGCGAGGGGCACATGGCCCGCGTCGGAATGTGGGTTTCCGACAACGACGGCAACCTTCTTCTCACGACCGTCGCGCACGCGACGGACGCCGCGGCCCCGAACGCGAGCGTCGAAGTTCGCTCCGAAGCGACTGGACAGGTCTTCGAGGCGTCGGTGGCGCGCTTGGACCGAGCGACTGACGTCGCCCTCCTAGTCGTGCCTTCTGCGAGCGTCACTCGGGCGCCTGTCACGCTGGCCGAGCCCGCTCTCGAGCTCCTCGTGCGCTTTGTGCTTCCGAAACGCGCGGTGGCAGGGGTTATCTCCGGCATCGCCGCCAGTCTCCGCGTCGCTGGGATGGATGGCGTCCGGTCGATGACCGATCTCTTCGAGGTTCGGATCACCGAAGGGACAGTGCAACGCGGAGACTCCGGCTGCATCGTTGCAGACGCCGACGGACGCCCGGTCGGGTTTCTCGTCGCCACGGCCCACGAGGCCGCGATGCCCCGGAGACAGCGGGTCTTTGCAAAGTCGATTACCGCCGCGTTCGCAGCCATGGCCCTGCGGCCAGTTGCCGTCCACGCTTCCCATGGACGCCCTCAGGGCCAGCGACCGTCCCGCAGCGTTCCTCACGTGGGGATGCTTGTCGACAGCCAGCACACGCTGCGAGTAGTCCTCGGGTGCCTGCAAGACGTCACCCGTGTCCACCGGGGCGCAGCGTCCTATTTCACCGGACAGATCGGACCGGACGGGCCGACGGTGGTCGTCCATGGATTGGAGTCCGCGGGAAACCTCTCGGCAGCCGTAGCCACAACGAATCTCCTTTTGGAGCACACCGTCGACGGCCTCATCCTCATTGGACTGGCCGGAGGCGTCCCGGAGTCGGGAGTTGCACTCGGAGACGTCGTTGTCTCGTCTGAGATCGTCCACTACGAACCCGCGATGCTCACCGAGAGCGGCGTCAATCCGCGTTGCCGTGTCGTTGGACTGACGCCGGCTTGGCTTACTCACGTAGCGCGGGTCGTCGCGCGTGAGGTCAGGGAGAAGCCACCGGACGCCGGTTCTGGCGCTCTCGCCCGCGAATCCCGCGTCCATATCGGCGCGGTGGCTTCGGGCGAGAAGCGAATGCAGAGCACGAGGCAGCTACGCGAGCTCGTCCGCATGTGGGGACCGTTGCTCGCCATCGAGATGGAGGGAGCAGGCTTTGCGACCGCGGTCTCGATGGCGAGCAACGGTCCGCCGCTCGTCAGCGTGCGCGGTATCGCCGACCTATTGGACGGCAAGAAGCGGGGGCGACGCGAGGCAGACCGGGTACGAGACACGGCCGCGCGCCACGCCGTCAACTTCGCATTGGTCCTGTCACGCAACTTCAGATCCGACCAAGAGCGTTCGAACGAGTCCGGTCGCACGTCGTCAAGCGGGGGCGTGCATCACGAGTGAGCGACCGGACCCGCTGCGTCGCGGTACCTGTTCAGGCATCGCCGCTGAGCCCGGCTCCAGAGCACGGACACAGTTCGGGCGACATCGATCGAGGCTGAGTCTAAGACTCAGCCCCGCCACAGCGGACGCTCGGTTCCGCACACCGAACTTCACCCGAAACGTCCCGGCGCCCAGCGACAAGCGTCGATCTGACCCTAGGTTCTCAGGAGTGCAGCTGAGACCTCGCCGTCCGCGAGCACGTCCAACGCCCGGATCGGGCAACTGGGCGACACGCTGTGTGTTCCGTCCTCTGACCAAAACCGATCGTCGAGGCCGCGACATCGCAATCGGCTCGAAGCGAGATCGGTGCGCAACCCATCGTCCGCGATATTGCCCAGCAGATGCCCCGCATCGTACGCATTGAAACAACACGTATAGACGTCACCACTAGGAACGACTGACCACATCGACCGGCTAAGCAGCAGACAGGACTGACACCCGGGTGTGCCAGAGGACTCTAGGTCGAGCGGGTCGTTCATCGTCAATTCGTCGAACTCGTAGCGTCGCGGATACCGTGTCAGAGCGCGATAGATCTGCCGCACCTCCCTCGGCCACGCCGCCCACGTCCAGCCTGTACTGAGGGCCCTCCCATCTGGCTGAACTGGTATAAGCCTCGCACGCCGTATCCCGAACGCGAGCAGTCGATCCAACGCGAGAACCACCAACTCCGAGTCTCCTGGCGACACGAGGACACTGACCCCGACCCGATAGCCCGTCGATGCCACACGCACAACCAACTCCAACGCTTCCTCCAGCTCCAGCGCTCCGCGCCCGGCGATCGCGGCGTGTCTCTCGACGGTCGTGCCGTAAACGCTGATCCAGCAGTCATCCGTGTACTGCAGCAGTTCCTGGCCGCGTGCACCGCGATAGAGCACCGCACCGTTGGAGATAACTCGCACCGAGCAAGCCGCGTCCTTCAGACGTCTCGTGAGTCCCCGGAATCCCGGGTGCAGCGTCGGCTCACCGCCCGTTAGCCTGATGTCCCGGACACCGAGGCGGCCAACGAACACAGCAAGAATCCGCTCCAGTACATCGTCCGACATTCGAAACTGCCTAGACGGACTTGCACTCACGTAACAGTGGGCACAGGCGAGGTTGCACTCCTCCGTCAAGAACAAGAACAGTGACTTTCGCCCGACACAGCCCGCACTACTCACAATCCCCTCCAGCGAGACGGTACTTCCGCTCCTCACGCTCGACAACACGCCGCGTTGCAGGACTGTACGCAAGTTCGGCAGACTGAGACACGTACCGCTGAACGGGCAAGGGGAGCGTCGTGACGCGCGTGCGCAGTACGTCGGCTGCCAGAGAGCAGACTTCTACACGCGCCGAGGCAAGTCGTCCGACCGCTGACGGAGACAGCAGGTCTTCGGCCTCACGCTGACTGAGGCTATCGCGATCGCCGCGCTTCACCTCAAGAGCCGCCACCAATGGGAGATGACGCAGTCGCCGATCCGCCCAGTCGCAAAGTTCGGAGTAACCGAACAGCACCCGGCCGGACGAGAGCGCCGCGTTGCGCACGAGAGTGAAGAAGAACTTCCCGATGATGTATGAGGAGGCTACCGCGCGGTCGACCGTCTCGTGACGTCGGAGAGTAATTGCGGCTTCGAGCGCGGCGACGTTCGCCCAGAACACAATCGCGCGCTGCGACGTAGCGCCTTGAGGCCACTCGTAGCCGTTATCTGGCAACGTGGCAGCGTGGGGCAGCTTCGAGAGATCTTGCTGCGACCGAAGCGAGACACCGGTCAGCAGCACCCCTCGACCTGACGCAACGTCCAGGATTCGCGAACGTATGGCCTCAGCCGCGCTCGCATCGATTGGATTGGCAGTGACGAGATCGACATCAGAGAACGAACGCACCGAACGATTCCCGCTCGTCGGTAGATGCACGTCACCTGTGCTCCAAGAACCGTTGACGCGGACTGCCCCGACTTGATCCCCCGAGGACGGGAGAGACGCCTGAATGGCGGCCCGCAGCTCGGCAAGAACCGTCCCACGGTTCATTTCTGGCCCGTCCAACAGAACTCGATCCTCCACTGCGCCAAACGCTGGAGCAGAGAGAGCAGAGACTGCGGAGGACTGCATCCAGGCGCCACTCGACCAAGCATTGCCTCGCGGCCCTCTAGAAGAGGCGAGACATCGGTAGAGCGATCACGAGGTGAGGGATCGGCGGTCGAGAAGTGGGCAAGAAACTCATCGATGAGCGCCGGATCTGGATCCGTTTCGAGCCAATCCAGGACAGACTTGAAATGAGGCGGATCCATCATTATCTCGGCACCGGGAGCGCCATACTTTCCGGGTCTTCCGCCTAAGGTAAGGTCGGGTGTCGTCAATATCATCGAGCGAAGCACGACCATTTTGGACATCCGTGCGGTGAGAGCTGCGTGTTTGCGCCACTGAAGGAGAACGCATCGGTTGAGCCACCTCACCTCCCAACCGATGAACTTCACCCAGAATGCCTTCAGGACGACGTCCTCCCGCGACGTATTCAAGCCCTCGGAGCCGCGAGTGATCCGGTCCAGCACGGAGTCCGTCAGGCCCCGCGAAGCGGCATAAGTGAAGTACCTCTGCTGGTATCGTTCCGCGTCGCTGAACCAGTACACAGGTGTGTCCGCACCGAGAACGCCTCGGATGACGCGCTCGACATGCGTACGACCTGCGATCGATGCAGGTGAGTCGATGTCCGATAGAAGCACACGAGGGGCAAGCCCGAGGCCCTTCAATCGGCGCAGCACAAGAAGGAAGCGAAAGTCGATCCAATGCACGCACGGAGCACGGACCGTCCAATGGTAGAACACTGGAGGAGGCGGATCTGGGTGCAGTAGCGTCGCGACTCCATCCTCGGAGATGGCAGCATTGTTCACAAGCAAAGGGCTCACGTACTCGAAAACGCTCCTTGCGCGATCGCGAATGTCATCGAGTCGGACTCCTTCCAAACGCACGAAGTCGTCTTCAACGGGAAGGGATGCGACGAGTCTGCGAAAAAAGGACGCTGCATTGGCCGCCGCCGGCTCGCGATGCACCTCTTGCAACTGTTTGTCCGCGGATGCGTTGTCTGAGATCCCCTTGAGCGCGAGGAACCTCCGAGGAAATGGGGACAGGCTTCTCTCCTGAGACGCTGCGGCGACGCCTGCCGCTTCCATTTCCACTGCCAGCATCTTCCCATTGAGTGCGAGAATCGATTCCCTCGTAGGACTCTTGAGGTCGGCGACGAGCTTCTCACCGGACGCAATGGGACCGAAACGCACGTTGAAGTCGACATCGTCTCGGCACGCCGCCCAAGCACTGCGACTGGCAACGACGAGGTCATCGTCGGTGGGCAACGGCAGCAGTCGAGCACCGCGAATTCGATTGAAGGCGCCGTCACGCCGTCTCTCGCTCGATGTCGCGCCGACGCCTTCCTTGGAGGGCTCGTAGTAGAAAACGGAATCAGCCACTACGACATCTCGCAACTCCACATCGCCGCTTCCGAGGAAACCACCGGCGATTCCGAACGAGACGACGCAGGCGGGTCGCCACAGATCGATGACGCGTGATGCTGTTACGGCCGTCTGCAGCACGCCTGCGTGCTTGAGTTGAACGATTCTCAGATCGGCGTCGTCGCCCGACGTGGTGGCACAGCACACCTCATAGTAGCAGGTACCGTCTGGGAGGACCTTGTCCTGCGTGCCTTCAGATTCGAAGGCGCCCAGGAGAGCCTTGATCTCAAGGTCGAGCGGTGCGAAGACGACGAATTCAATCATGCGCGCGCGGATGCCGAAGGCGCGCGCCGAAGAGCGCGCTACGAAGTTGGGCCGACGGAGCGGGACGCCAGAGTACGCGTCCGCCCCCCGCAGGCTGGGTCATTCGTGGCTCCCTCTATGGTGGCTGCCAACCGCCTCTGAGTAGCGGTGACGTATCGGCCTACGCGAGATCGAGACTCCCTGTCCATCAGTCGTGCTGACGCGAACTCACGATCGCGGCATAAGTTCTCTGCGGTGGCGCGAACGTCGGCCCGGGCCACGGCTTTCCAACTCCACCGGACGGATGACTCTACCCAGATCGCCATAAGCCGTCCATCAGCGTGTTCATCGACGGTCTTTCGATCCGACTGCCCCCCAGACGCTGAAGCGGACCGGTCGTCGTCCGCCGGCCACTCATAGACATTCGTGCATCGATCGCCCCTCGTCCGAGGATCCGCCGATGGTCGAGTCACCACCGCGGATGCCGGTTTTCCGTGCCGAGGGGCCGTGCCGGAACGACGATTGCCTCGCTGTCGGGCGCGAACGGCTCTCTTGCACAGATCGTGACATCGTCCTCGTGTCGCCAGATCCTCATGCGGCCGCGTGCCTCGGGGTGCATCGCTCGGAAGAACGGGCGGTCGAACCATGCGGCCGGGGCCGAGTCCAAGTTCGAGACGCTTGGCGCCGCGACAGACGAAGACTTGGAAGCGCCTCTCTCCGGCTTCGAGGCAGCCTTGAGCGCGGCGCGGAGGTCATCGACCGTCGCGAGCGGGGCGCACTCGTAGGTCGAGAGATAGCCGCCCGCTTTCACGCCGGCGTTCGACGGGCAGCCTGGGTACGCGTTTAGCGATCGAACCGGCCTCGGCTCACCGCGCAGTCGGCATCGCGACGAGCGCGGGAGGCGATCGGTTGCGCGTGTCGGCGTCGGTGACGGCGGCGAGGGGGTCAAAGACATTGTCGCCGCGGTGCCGGATGGTTGCTGTCGCCGTCAGTCTCCGCTCGGCGAAGCGTAGTCCCCGTTCGCTCTGGCTGCCGAGGCATCCGCGCCGTCAGAGTACCGGCTTGCTCACGGCGCGTTCGGCGGCGTTGTTGGCGGGGAGACTCCCGGGACCTCGGCGAACAGGAGCAGCGCCTCCGCACGACCGATCAGGTGGCGACTGATGCCGCGCACCCGCTTGTTTGGGTGGTCGGCATCTGCAGCCTCCTTCTCCGGCCAGATCCTCAGATGAAGGGTGGGCCGGATCTCGGGGGGCAGGTCAACTGCGTCTCGGCGGCGCGTTGATACTGCGCTGCGACTCATCGCCTCAACGCAGCATCACGCACGCACGCACGCACGCATGGAGGCGTGAGCGTCGCCTGCTGGAACTTGGCGACCAGCAGGCTTCCGAGCAGGTGTGCGTTGACCTCACCGATCGCGCCCTGGCTGAGCTTGGCGATGAAGATCCGCCCCTCGTCCATCAATCCGGCGAGGTCTAGGTCGGCACCCGGTTGCGCCACGACGTTGCGGATGGTCTTCGGGCGGAGGAAGGCATCGAGGCGGTTGACGATCGGCATCACCGACCGCTCGCCAGAGAGGCGCGAGAACTCGTCTCGCCAGAAGCCTGCGACAAGCGGGTCGGTCACGGACGCGAGCACTCGGTCCCGGGTCGCCCGGTCCCGCAGGAAGTAGCGCAGATCAAGAAGCGTTCCCGGGACGTCGCTGTCCAAGAAGGCGAGGACGGCGTTGCTCATGACCGCCGTCATCTGATCGCCCCAACTCGTCGCGTACCGCCGGAAGATCGCGACCAGGTCCGACGCCAGCAACTCCTTCTCGCGATCGGTTCGCGCGGCAAGGACGTTGAAGCCGACGGGGTACTCCTCGTCAGATGGGTCAAAGAGCAGCACATCGTCGTGCCGCTCGCGCGGGATGAACGCCAAGATCTCGTCTGCCAGATCTCCGTGAGGATCGAGTAGCGCGAAGCCTCGTCCAGCGTCGATGTCCTGCTCCATCAGCGAGGCGAGTAGCGTGGACTTGCCGGTCCCGGTCGCCCCCACGACATGGACGTGGCGAAGTCGGGTCTCAAGGTCGAGATGGACAGACCTCTCCCGGCCGCGGTGGCAGTTGGTGCCGATCGAGACGTCGCCTGTCGCGACGTCCGACGGCGCCGCTTTCGTCCTCGCCGGCGTGGCGCGCAGCTGGTCCGACTTGACGGAACGCGTCGGCAGATGCACGAGTCCGACCAGCTCTCTTGTCGAGAGCAGCATGCCGGTGCGGTGGCTCTGACGGTCGAGCAGGTTGACCTCGTGCTCACCATCTGGGTAGTGCGCGTTTGAGAGCGGGATGAACCTGTTCGACATAGGCCGAGCGAACTGATCCAGGCCGCCGGCCAGCTGCCGCGCGATGGCCCACGCCCGAGCCGTATCTCTCGCTCGCGCCGCGGTCCGAATGACGCAGCAGACAAGCGGGGAGGAGAGCTTCTCGCGTGCCAGCGGCAGCAACTGAGGTGCGTCGGAGAAGAACGCCCCGCCTCCCCCATCGGTCAGCGCCGCGAGCGCGTGCTCTGGCCAGGGAGCGGAGGCAGGCTCAATCAGAATCTGAAGGAGCCCCAGCTCGTGCTGCGCCAGCGTCTCGAGGGCGGCGACGAAGCTGAGCAAGGGATCGGTTGCAAGCGACGCCGAGACCGTGATGGGCAGCACGAACTCCGCGTCCAGCCCAAAGTCGACGATCGCCGTCTGGTCGTCTGCGTTCATGCGCCACGCCGCGCTGAGCGTGGGTACCGTAGCGATGGCCACGTCAGGCACGAACGCCTGGAGCGCAGCGCGCGCGCCAGCGACGTGCTCCTCTGCGATCGCCAGTTGTAGGAAGACCTCCGATCCGATCCCCAACAGCTCGAAGCTCAGGCGGGTCTGAAACGCGAGGAGACTGCTCAGGAGGCGCTCGGCGAGCTCGCGCCCAGTCTCTATGTGCTCTGGGATTCGCAGCTGCAGCTCGATCAGCTCACTCCAGCGAGTGTCCACGTCTGGCTCTGGCTCTTCCAGCTCGATCGACGCGGTGTCAGTCGGCGACCGGAGGCGCCCAGCGAGGGAGCGCGCGAGCGTCTCAAGCAAGCCGGGTCTGCGGCCGTCGTCGATCCGGCGCTCCGTGGGGTCGTATCGAACAAAGGGCCGGAACGGCGGCTCCAGGAGCACTGGGTACTCGAAGAGATCCCATCCTCGACCTCGGCGCTCCCAGGCGTAGAACTGCTCGGTGAGGGCGTCGGAGAGTGTCCGAGGAGGCTGCGACGGGTCTGGTGATCCGTGGTCCATTCTTCTCGCGGTTCCGCGCTAGGGACCCGCTTCCCGGAACGCGTTCTGCTCCGGCTACAGCTACCTCATCTTTCCGATGAGCTCGCGCATGATCGGCTTCTTCTCGGAGTCCGAAAGGGGGCGCACGCCCCTCACATCAAGAAGATCCTCAAGCGTCGCGACTACGGCACCGTGGACCGCGCTCTGGAACATCAGTTCTGTGTCGATCTCGTAGTACGTCTTCGGACGATGGATCAGCCTGCAGATGTAGAGCAGCCACATGATCGGAGAGAAGATGTACCAGCAGGCCACGACGAGCCAGCGAAGGCAGCCTGTCTGTGTGACGAGCCACGACGATACGAAAAAGCCGCTCCCAAACGGAGCGGCACAGATGTCGAAGGTGAACTCGTCGCGCTTCACGCGAAGATACTCGCGCTTGGCCGAGAGCACTCCGCGTTCGCTGTGCTCCACGCGGGAGCAGCTGGCGCTCGGAATCTCCGCACTCTCAAGACGTCCCTCGAGAGCGCGGTAGAAGTCCTGCGACGAGTGGTTCAGGTTGGCAACGAGTTGATGCCAGTGACTGAGCACTTCGACCTGAGCCATGACACTCCCCCTTCCGCACGTGGGCAGAGCTCGGCCTGCGGCACCAAACCGGCACCTCTTCCTTCCCAAATCGGGGAGCAATTGTAGACCGGACGGAGACGACACGCGAGTGTGAAACATCAAGATGATTCATGGCGCCACTCAGAGAGACGGTGGCTGCGTGCTAGCCGAGAAAGGCGAGACGACTTGGCCGTGGACCATCATGCGGATGAACACGGCGTGGTTGGGGAGGTATCTCAGGTCGAGACCTGAGATGTCGGGAGCGAACACGCGCGAGAGCAGCGGCGTGTCTGCCGCTCCGATCCGGAATGAGATCACTGTGCCGGCGTTGCCAAGGATCGCGTCGCGGAGTTCGCGCGAGAGCTGGCCAACGTACTGATGTGCCAGGATGAGTCCGACACCGTACTTGCGCAGCTCGGCGAGCATGGTGGCGGTGGTGAGTGTGGTGAAGTTGTGGAACTCGTCAGCGTACACAAAGAACGGTCGGCGACGGGTGACGGGGGTGTCCGCGCGAGAGAGCCCGGCGACCGAGAGTCGCGTCAGAATCAGGGCCCCGAGGAGCGAGGCTCCGTCCGTGCCGATCTTCCCCTTGGCCAGGTTGACCAACAGGACGCGGCCGCCGTCGAGCACGTCGCGGATGTCGTACCCCGAGTGCTCCCGAGTGAGCACTCGGTAGATCGGTGGTTGGCTGAGGAAGGCGCCGAGCTTGTTAAAGAGGGGCGCCAGAGCGGCGGCATGCGAGCGGCGTTGGTATCCCTCGAACTCCTTCGCCCAGAACTCTCGGGTGACGACGTGAGTGACGCGCGAGACCGCGTCGGCGCGGTACGCGTCGTCGGTGAACAGCCGCGAGAGATCGGCCAGAGTCGCCCTCGGCTGATCGAGCAGCGTGAGCACGGCGTTTCGGAGGATGTGCTCGAGGCGCGCGGCCCCCACGAGCTGGTGAACACGCTCCTGATCGCCTCAACCATGCCGGCGGCCATGAGCGGGCGCTGAGGAAGCGGCACTGACTCCAGCGGGTTGAACCCGAGCACGCAGTCCGGACTCGGTACGTCCAGATAGAGCACGCGATCGGAGAGCGCACTAGGGACTCGACTCTCGATGGCGGCAACCGAGTCTCCGTGCGGATCGAGGAACGCCAGTCCCCTGCCAGCGCGGATGTCCTGCCAGATGAGATTCTCGAGAAGAGTGGTCTTGCCGGTACCCGTCTGCCCCACCACGTAGAGGTGATGCAGACGATCGCTCTGGTGCATGCCGAAGACGCGACCGCGTTCGCGCTCGCGCCAGTTGGTCCTGCCGAGGATCGACAGGCGATCGATGGGTGTATGAAAAGGGGTGCGCATTATGTATCGGTCTGACCAGGATTAAGGGTTTCTCACTCGACTGAGGCCAGCGCCTCTCGTGATGTATGCGCGATCTGACTCGTGCAGATCGTGCGCGTTTGCGATCGCAGTGATCTCGACGCACTGAGCCGTGTCGTCCGATCCAGCGGGCATCCACCGCGCCGAAGAATGGGCCCGACCGAGAGGTCGGGCCCAGACGCGATGTGACGGACCGCGCGATGGCGATCCGACGGATCTCACGACGAGCACGGCAGAGCCGAGTCTTGACGCAGCCGTAGCTCGTCTCCTCGGCGACCGCGATCTCCTTGAGAGATGCGCCCGTGCAGAACAGCTCAACCGTGCGGCGAAGCGTCGGAGTGAGCGTCTCGATGAGCGCCTCGATCTCCCGCTCGGACCACGCGTGTACGTGATTGACAGGCGGAACTTCGTCCTCCGACACCTCGATACTTCGAGCTGCGTCTCGGCTCCGCTTGCGGAGTCGAGTGATCGCGAGCCGACGAGTGATCGTTGAGATCCACGCCGGGAACGCCACCGGATCTCGGAGCGTCGCGATGCGCTGCCATGCTCTGACCAGCGCCTCTTGGACGACGTCCTCAGCCAGATGGCGGTCGTGCACGATGCTCTGCGCCAGGCGCAGGAGGTGCCGGTCCAATTCCCCACCTGGTGCCGCAGCGTCGTCCCAGGACGGGAGAGCCGCAGCACCTCTGACGGGCCGGTTCACAGGAGTCCCCGATCCGCCAGGGAGACGAACGTCTCCCGGCCAACGATCACGTGGTCCAGCACGCGAACACCAAGGAGGTCTCCGACCTCCCTGAGCCTGCGTGTGACCTCGAGGTCATCAGCACTCGGCGTGGGATCTCCTGAGGGATGGTTATGACAGAGCACGAGTGAGGCTGCCCGCATCCGAACCGCCGAGGAGAAGACCTCGCGCGGGTGGACCGGGGAGTTTGTGAGCGTGCCCTGACTGATGAGGATCGCCTCGATGAGGCGATGCTTGCCGTCGAGCAGGAACGCGTGGAACTGCTCGAACGGCAGATCGATCAGACCCGTGCGCTGCGCGTGCGAGAAGATGTCGCGGGAGCACCGGAACGTCATCCCGGGCTCGAGAGTGTGGCCAGCCAGTCGGCGGCCAAGCTCCACGATTGCGAGGCATCTCTTCGCGGCTCGCGTCGTCAGACCGTACGAAGCGGTGAGTTCTGCTACGCGGGCCGAGCGGAGGCTCGAGAGATCGGTGACCGCAGCGAGCTTCGCTGCGATCTGGGGGCTGAGCGCGAGGTCGAGGAGACGCTCGATGCTCAGTTCGGTGAGCGGTGTCATGGGTGACTCCTTGCCCCCGTCTCACGGGGGCACCGTGAGGGGGCAAGAGCCGCTCTGGGCTCGTCAGCGGGAGGTGTTACGCCCCTCCCGAACCGGTCGATGAAGATGCTGGTTTCGCCACGCGGCAGGCCAGACGTCTACCTGCTGCATCAGTATGGGTGGGTTACGGCCCTGCGCCGAGGCGACGAATGCTGCCTGCGCGGTAGACCCCGCCGCCCAGGGCACGCCCCGGACGTAGCGATTGCCACCGCAACTTGCGCTGCAGCACCGCCAGACCCACGCATCTACTCAAGGAAGCAAGTTATGTGATAACATGATGTCATGACAATTCACCTCAACCTCAATGGAGCTCAGCACATCCTTTGACGGCCTCGCCGATGATTGGGACGAGCGAGCCGGCGAATACGGTGACGAGCGTGGAGACTCAACCGCAAGCGCACTCATCAACGCACTCTCACCTGTCCAGGGAAAGGCAATCTATGATCTCGGCTGCGGAAACGGAGCGCTCGCGCGTCGCCTCGTTCGAGCAGGCGCCCTCTCCGTCATTGCATCTGATATTTCGCCGCGGCTGATCAAACTGGCAAGTGCGAGAGATACAACCGCCATCCAGTACATGAACCGCCGCGCCACGGACTTCACCCGCATTAGCTCGTCCAGCGTGGACGCCGTCGTTCTCCACCGCGCAGCGTTCTACATCGAACACTTCGGGAGGATCGTCGACGGGGCCCGCCGAGTATTGACGTCCGGTGGAAGCCTAGTATTCGATGTTCATCACCCCCTCCTCCCAGCGGCCCGGAAAGTCGCAGGTCGCACCGTCGCCTACGGGGAATCGTTGGACGACCTGAACCGGATCTGGGCGAGTTACTCACAACCGCACTCCACACGAGTCACTGGTACCGATTCTCGCGGTAATGCATATTCCTACGCATGCCTGAAGCGACCGCTCCAGTACTATGTGAACGCGTGCCTCAGCCGCGGGATGCGACTTCGACGACTCATCGAAGTAGAGGGAAGCCGGGCCACGACGATCCCGACCGCCATCGTATTGAGCATGGAGAACTCGGTCCGCACTGGGCTGAGACCTCCGGGCTGATCGGCGACTCAGAGAAGGAACTGGCAGTGTTTCAATTCGGAGAGACCTCACTCGCCCCACACGCGCGTCAAAGAGACGATACGCTGCGACGCGCGAGTTCGTCGTGTATCAGCGGCGGTCCTCCGGCCCGCCGCTATCGCCACGTCGGCGACGCGGCAGTCGACGCCGTCAATGCACTCGCCTGCGACGGGATTGCGATGCTTGACTTCGGAGCGCCATTGGAGACGTCGAGGTTCATCGAACTCGCCGCCCGTCTGGGACGACCAATCCCTCTACGATCGCGGTCGATCCAGCATGCGGCAGAACACGACGTCGTCTTGAACCTCGGAGGAGGGTTCGAACTCTCGGGAACGAGTTCTGATGGAGCCACGTCTGCCGCCCCACTGCTGCTGCACACCGAGGAGAGCAGGACTCCGATCGATCGGCAACCGAGACTCCTATCGCTAATGTGCGTCTCCGCCCCTCCTCACGGAGGACGAACACTCTTGAGCCCCTTTGGGCGAGTGTTCAAACGCCTGTCGCCAGGTCAGCGCTCGACTCTGAGGAGAATCTCGTACGCTGACCACTCGGCCTCGCCCACGCTCCTTCGCGGGCCCGCGACGAGACCCATCTTCGCGTTTCGCGATCCTGGAGGAACCCCGCTGCGATGGCGAGTCGCTCCCCGGGCCGGACTGCGCGTAGACGCGACCGCCGGAAATCGCGCGATTGCCGCGCTCATTCAAGCCATGTACGCAAGCGTCCACTGCGCCCTAGTATGGCGCCCGGGGCTGATCGTGATCCTCGACAATCGCGCGCTCTTTCATGGTCGGACCGGGGTGGAGCAGACCGATCCTACGTGTCGGCGTCACTTGAAGCGCATTCGCCTATTGTAGGCTCACAGAGGACCGTGTGATGTTCGACTCCGCTGTACGCGGCGCACCGCAAGCACGATCTCGTCTGCACCTGAAGTCGTCGGTTCGACGCGAGAGTGCGATCGCCGAGACTGACTCTGATCTGATCACGCCACGACGCGTCAAGGACGCGGTCGATTGCGGCCGTCAGGACCCGGGGAAGTCGCTCCACGCCCCTTTGCCGCAAGATGACTCCGAGCTTCGCCAGGCGGAGGGGAGGGCATGGGTTGTGCTGTCCGTCAACCAGCATTGCATTGACGATTCTCGATACAGCAACGACGGTCGGTCGCCGGGTAGGGTCGATGAAGGTTAAGCCCATCGCACTGGCCCCATCCGGTCGTGACTCACGCCCGACCATGCGATCGATTGCACGGACGATTTGCCCCGGTCTACGAGAGAACGCTTCAATGGGCGCGACAAGTACGTTCTCCTCGCCGAACGTACTGCGATATCGAGAGACAAGTCGATCGTACTCGAAGAACGCGTGGGAACGCGGCGGGAGTGCCCCCCGTCCCCGCTGGGTCGGCGACAGGTATCGATTGAGCGGTAGCGCACCATGCCCGTGCCTGATGTAGCGATCATACGACGAGAAGAGGAGGTCCTCCTGCCGGCGGACGACGAAGAGCACTCTGCACTCGCCCAGCACAGCCTCGAGCCGCCGCAGAATCTCCAACGAGTCGTACCCTGTGCTATGGGCAGATCCCGCGAGCCGCTCGTGTGAGATCACGGGGACCGTGGATTGCGCGATCAGCTGCTCGTGCCAGGCTCGCCTAACCCGAACAGCGTCAAACTCAAGCGGGTGAGGGAGGATTAGGCTCTCGTAGACCTGTTGACGATTGATCGCCAACCGTAGCCCGAACTGCGCAGAGCAGAAGACGTTCCTGCGCAGCCAGCTCGAGCCAGCGGTGGTGTATCCCACGTGAACGATCGGAAGAACGCGGTCGGGGGACATTGCTAGGGACGCAGCGAAGGCTAACTGACTCCGAGACGATCAGTTCAGCGGGAGGCGAGCGGAGATGTCGCCACAACCACTCGAGCAACTCGACTTCCCCTTGGTGGGCCAGGCCGCCTCGTTCAACTGCCCGAACACCCGCAGTGCGGTCATGCGAGTCTGCTTGTAGTTCTCCGGCGCGCCCCCGTCGTGGACTGGCTCGTGTTCAACGAACCCGCCGAGGTACTCCTCGCAGAATGCGCGATACTCCCTCGTGTGCAGCACGAACGTATGCCACATGTCGTCGATCGCGGGCGAAGTCGTCTTGGGACCGTCGGTGACAATGCAAGTCACCATGAACTGCTTGAACGCTTCGAACAGAATCTCGGCGTCGCTCGTCCGGTTTCCATAATCACGACGGAATCTCTCGATGACTGTCTCGTTTCGGTACGCCATCACGCTCTCGATCTTCGTCCGCGTGCGGTCAGGCAAAGTTGGCGCCAATGTCATCATGCTACTCCTCAAAAATGCCAGAATCTCCAAGTCTCTCGACCGTCGAGAGCCTCGCGGAACCGAAGAGTAGCACGAGTTCGTCGACGCGCGTGAGTCACGAGTGAGTCAGGCGCGCGAACGGCTCTGGAATGATCGCCTGGTGCGGACGCAATCCAGGGCCGCCGGTGGCCGCGTGAGCCCCCGCCCTACCGAGGGGTCCGTGGCGTCCTCCGAGCTAGTGCGCCGTCAGCCGCTCCGCGAGCCCTAGTGGTGTTCCCTCGATCATGCATTGCCGCGAACACTGGATGCAGATCTGGTGGCGTTGCGACGATGAACTCTGGCTGGGCGTACGCGATCTGATCAAGCGCACGCACCCTTCTCGCTGCACGACGGGAGACTTCTAGTTCAGGCGCATGCCGCCTCGACGCGGTTCCACATGCGTTCGGCGATCGGTAGCGTTCGCGTACTGAAGCCTCTGTCTGACGACGCGACAACCAGTGACCACGACACTCTCCGATGAAATGAGCTCGGCCGACCGGAGCCGACGCTTGCCCCACTGGGCACCGGCGTCCCGCTCTGCCGCGGGGAGTGCCTCGCGCTGCTGATGCACCGGCGCGGAACGACTGTCGCCATCGTGGCAGCCGACCGCAGCGTGTGGGTCGAGACCGTCGGAGCGGCCCACGCCGACGAGAGCGCGCGCCGGCAGGAGTGAAGATCGTGAACGACGTGTACGTCCTTCGGCGACACCCGTGCTGCAGTCTGCTTCCTGATCCGGACTGAGCCCTGCGGACGGCGGCAACACCATGCTGGTTCGAACTTCGTCCCATACGCCGAGCAGGCATTCCAGGGTGGCATTCTCCGACGACTTGCCAAGACCCGCACAAAGCCTAGGATTGCCCTCGGCAAGTTCGAGCGTCCCGGGATCGAGACAGGACCGGAACGATGCTCGAACTCCCCTTGCCAGCAGGTCACATTGAGCCACCGCCCGCTCACATCGAAGCTCCTCTGAGCATGGTATGATCAATCCCCATGCTCGTACTCCCTGAACTCCTAAACGAAAAGCGACTGTTTCTTCGGTTCAACTCGGCACCGATCCCGAGCAACCCAAAGAGCCCGGACGACTTCAAGGCGTCGGTCCTAAACAACGGTACGTCCATCGCCCTTCACTTGACTCGAATCGTGGAGCTCGGGCAACGGTGCGTGCAGGAATTCGGCTTATACCGTGACCAGCTTGAGATCAAGGACGACTTGGTCGTGTTCTCTTCCCGAACTCTGGGACTACTTCTTCACGAGATCCCGAGCGTCCTCGCACGCCTGCGCGTTCTTCAAAACAACCTGCTGCGTTTCGCGGCTCTGACCGAGAAGGCGAAGGGGCAGCTACCCGGTAGCATTCACGATTTTATTAAGAAGCCCGACAAGTATGGACTGAGCCCAGAGGCCGTCAGGATCATCGTCAACTACTGGAGGTCATCCGGACACTACATCAAGTACCTACGAGACGTTGATCAGCACTACTACCCAAGCAGCCCGGTGCTCAATCGGTACTTCATGCAGGTTCGACCGAAGCTGAGAGTCCACGTGCAGTTCCCTGACTATGACGAAGCAGGGATCGCAGGAGACCTCAAGTACGACTTGGAGAACGACGCTCTGCAGACTCTTCACGTCGGGTTCACCGAGCTCCACCAAGCGTTCGAGGATCTCGCAGCACTTCACACCGACAACGAGACCCAGCATCAGCCATCTATTCGAATGGACCAGCTCGGCGACCTCGCTCCTTTTCGAGAGAGAACGCTCAGCCTGCTCTACGAGGAGTCAATCCAGAAAACAGATGCCGCCACGACAATTCACCTTAGCGCAGTGGTGATTGGGCAACTTGAGAGCGGACAGGTGTCGGTTCGAAAGGCCATCCTAGATGAGGAAGGGCTCCGTCGCGCGAGAGCGCTGTACGGAGTCCGTGACGACCCCGAGACTCCCCTCGAGGACGCTGCGAACGCTCAGTAGCTCGAACTCCTAGCAACCAGCGAGCACTCTTCGAGGCTCGACGAAGACGGCCCGCCTCGCGACGAAACGGCCTTCGGTCGCGAGCTCGATCAGCTGACGACGCTCGTTCTCTGTGGCACGGTCGTAGAGCTGACGTGGATCACGAAGAAGGCACTCGATCTCTGGGATCATGCCAGGGGCTGACTCGTAGCGCTCCAACTGCTGCTCGATCCGCGCGCACTGGTCCTTCAGTCGCGCCGTCTGAGATTCGAAATCCGGTCGAGCCACGACGTCATCGAGGTACGCGTACAGAAGCTTCGTCAGCCGGGCCTCGAGTCGGCTCTTCTGCAGGGCAAGCGCCCGCTGTTCCATCTCCTCGACCCGTCGGGACTCCGAGCCAAGAAACGCGACGCGCTGGGCGACGTAACGAAGATCAGGCTCCGTCAGGACGACCGGTCGGAGACGGTCGACGACGGCACGTTCGAGGTCGTCCTCCCGCACCGTTCTGCGTGGTGGCGCGCGTCGTCTCCACCAGGAACTCGAGCACATCGCGACCTTGCGCTCGAAGCGTCTCGACGGTGGTGAGGATGCGCTCCACGAACCGGCATCCCGCCTCGCTCTGCGATCCGAGCGAGCCCTTGCGCCACTGCACGGGTTTGCGCAGGCTGCGCTCGGCGAGATTGTTGTCAGGCGGACAGCCGGGGACCTCGGTGAAGGTCCACATGGACTCGGCCTTCTGGATCAGGTGGGCGCAGAAGTGGGCGACGCGGTCGTGCGCGCCCTCGGCGCCCTCGACCAAGAGCGCGACCATCGCCGCCCAGGTGGGGCGAAGGCGCTGGCGCATGAGCGCGCGGTCGTGATGGTCCTCCTGGAACTCCCGGTACTCCTTGAAGGCGACGGCGATCAGAGCTCGGAACCGCTCCCCGAACGCCTTGGCGGCGTTGCCGCGCGCGATGAGCGCTTTGCCGTCTCGGTCCAGATGCGCCAGGCAGAACTGGTGGCGCAGTGCGGGCTGCGCGGCGTAGGCGACGTAGCGGTCGGTGACCAGCACGGCCAGGAGCACCTCGCCCAAGAAGCGCTCGCGCGCCTCGATGGGGGTCGCGAGGAGTTGCGCGAGTTACGTCCGAGCCGCTCCTCGAGAGCCGCGATCCGCTTGGCCTGCGACTCGATCGTCCGCGCCTGCGCTTCGACGGTCTCGGTCAGGGTGCGGATCTGCGCAGCCTGAGTCTCGATCTGCTCAGCCTGCCGTCGATTCTCCGCGACCAGGTGCTCGACGACCGCAAGCAGATCGGCGTGTGTCGGGTCGTTGCACGATGCTTGTCCCACACAGTCTTCATCGTCCCGAGGCCCGCAGATCTGGATCCTGTCAGAACGTCACGCCGCACGGGCCGCCGACCCCCTGAACGCGTACGGGCGTCGAGGGCGTTTCTCTCAGCGTGCAGCGGAACGCGATCGCCAAGTATGCATCCCGACGGCGCCTCACGATCACGACCTGGTTCGAGGATCAGCAGACCGCCTCACGCCGGGGACGACCACAGTTCAACGCCATGGTGAAGGCGCTTCGCGCAGGCAAGGCCCGCGGTGTGGTGATCCACAAGATCGACCGAGGTGCTCGCAACTTGCGGGACTGGGCTGAGCTCGGCGAGCTGATCGACAGCGGCATCGACGTGCAGTTCGTTCACGAGGACCTAAACCTCGAGAGTCGCGGTGGTCGGCTGACCGCAGACATCCAGGCGGTCATCGCAGCTGACTACGTCCGCAACCTCCGCGAGCAAGTACGCAAGGGGATCGAGGGACGACTCCGCCAAGGACTCTGTCCATGGATGGCTCCCTTCGGCTATCTCGACACGGGTTCGGGCAAGCCGAAGATTCCAGATCCGATCCGTGCGTCGACGGTGCGCCTCGCGTTCCGTCTATATGCCACGGGGAGCTACTCCCTCAGATCACTTGGGGTTGAGCTCGATCGTCGCGGTCTCGGTGGTGACGTCGGCCGGTTGATCAGCGTGAGTCAGCTCGCGCGTCTCCTTCGCAACGCCTTCTACGTCGGCACCGTGCGATGGCGTCGCACCGGCGAGGAGTTCCGTGGCCTGCACGAGCCGCTGATTTCGCGGGACGTCTTCGTCCGAGTGCAGTGCCTTCTCGACGGCAAGCTGGCACCGCGCACGCAGAAGCACCGCTACCTGTTCCGGCGGTTGTTCACGTGTCGTCTCTGTGCTCGGAGTGCCATCGGCAGCAGGCAGAAGGGACGTATCTATTACCGTTGCCATAAGTGCGGTGGGGGAGCCGAGCGCCACCGTCGCTCCTACCGGTCACCGCCTCACCCGCTCCTGGCTGATCCAGCCGCGCGATCTAGCCCCTGAACGCGTACCGACGCCCTGCCTCTGCGTGGAGACACGTAGCCGAGCGGCGCGCGGGTCGGCGGGGTCCCACTCTTGGCGACGCTCTCTAGGCCCCGCTTGACATCACGTCCCTTCTTGGCGGACTCGTACTGTGACTGTGACAGGGCCAACTGGAGCATCCAGATGCCCTCCGGTGTGTTCTCGAAGTGGCTGGTCGCGAAGCGGAGGTCGGCGATGATCCCCATCCGCGCCATGTAGCTCAGCTCGCCCGCGTCACGCTCGTTGCGCGAGAGCCGGTCCGGGCTCCAGGCAACGACCCCGGTTCGGTCGCCACGCCGAATGCGCTTGAGCATGGAGGCGAACACCGGACGGTTGTCGGGCTTGAACGCGCTGCGCTCCTCCTCAAGCACCTCAAGATCGAGATGACCGAAGGCATCTTCGAGCTTCTCGATCTGCGCGGGGATCGAGAGGGCTTGTCGCTCCTTGCCCTCGCTCGACTTTCGGACGTAGGCGAAGTAGCGGAGAGCGCGACCAGATTGTGCGTCGCGGTGATCTGTCATAACGTTTTTGTATGTCGTAGGTTACGGCCACGACAGGTGCCTTGAATCTAGCAGGAATCTCGAGGCTCGGCAACACGGTCCACTTCGCTGCAGGCGCCCGGGCCGTGGCGCTGGAGGAACAAGTAGAGAGACACGAGTCTCCTCAGTTGTTCGCGAGCGGTCTGCTCGTCAGGTGCTGATCCGTAGATGTCCCGGTGGAGCGTGCGAAACGCGTTGATCTCCTTCTCTGTGAGGTCCATGTCCTCTGAGTCTGGCTCATCGCGCGCAGCGCAGCGAGCCGTCGCTTCGCGCCGCCGGCGGCACGCTCGACCGGCTGTCGCGCGGAGCGCCTGATGGGACATCCTCAGTGCATGAAGCAAACACCCACATCCGCAGCGCCGGGCGAGAAGCGCGGCCGCGCGGCCGCCTCCCACGTGGAGGCAGACGGCACTCTCGTCGAGATGACGCACGACGCCGACGTCGGCGAGACCGCGTTCGCAGTCGGAGACTCGGACAACATCGAGACGCAGAGCGAGTTCCGCTCCGAGCGACTCGGACGTCTGCGTCCGTTCTCCCCCGTCAACAGCCTGATCGCCCACAACGTGGTCCTCTTCCCCTCGGGCGCGGAGGAGTACGGCAGCAAGCGAGATCTCCTTCGGAGGATCCAGTCGCACATCCATGAGTTCGTAGACCTGTCGCCGCTCTTCGAGCGCCTGGCGACGTACTACGTCCTGCTCTCGTGGCTGTACGACTGCTTCCAAGAAGTCCCCTATCTGCGCGTGATTGGAGATCCTGGCACGGGCAAGACCCGCTTCCTGCGAGTCGTGGGCTCGCTCTGCTACCGGCCGATCTTCGCGTCAGGAGCTTCTACGACGAGCCCTGTGTTCCGCATGCTCGACACCATGCGTGGCACGCTGGTGCTGGACGAGGCGGACTTCCGTCGATCAGACGAGAAGAGCCAGCTCGTGAAGATCCTGAACAACGGCATCATGCGCGGCTTCCCGGTCCTACGCACCGAGCAGGACGCCCGCACGAGCGAGTACAGCCCGCGCGCCTACCACGTGTTCGGGCCGAAGATCGTCGCCACGAGGCAACCGTTCTCCGACCCGGCTCTCGAGAGCCGCTTCATCTCCGAGCGAACCGGGGAGCGTGACCTGCGAGAGGACATCCCGATCAGCCTCCCGCGCGACCACGACGATCGGGCACGAGCTCTTCGCAACCAGCTCCTTCTCTTCCGCTTCCGCGAGAGGGCGCGCGTCGCGGCCGTGGACGTGCGAGTCGAGCGCGAGCTCGACCCCCGTCTCTCGCAGATGTTCTCGCCGCTTCTGGCGATCATCGACGAGCCCGAAGCCCGGCGCGAAGTCGAGGACCTCGCACGCAGCTACCACGATCAGCTCATCGAGGAGCGAGGGTTGCGCCCAGAGGCGCAGTTACTGCGAGCCATCCGAGACCTCGTCGCGGCCGGCACAGCATCGCCGTCGGTCGGCGCGATCGCCGAGCGACTACAGTCGACGTACGGCGCCGAGTTCCGCGACGGTGTAACGCCCCGCTGGGTCGGACAGAGGCTCCGAAGCGGCCTTGGACTCCGGGCCGAGCGCCGACGCTCCGGCTACGTGATCCCGGCGAGCGAGGCGCCCAAGCTCGCGCGCCTCTGGGCACGCTACGGCATTGCGACGCGCCAGGACGTACACCCCCTTCACGACGTTCACCGGATTCCTAAACCGTAGGTCGCAGGTTCGAGTCCTGCCGGGGATGCCAGCTCCGATTCTGGAAACGTCTCAGCTCGTCCCGCGGTGTCTCCTTCCGTGTGCAAGGTCGACCGCAAGTCCGGCCCCAATACACCAGGCGCAGCGACGGTCTCCAGAACGTCGGGAAGTCCCGCGACCGCGCGCCGCTCGTCCTCCCGAGACACGACCGTGTAGACGCTGCTAGCGATACTACGGGTGCCCACAACGAGCTAGTCGACCGTGTCCCCCTTTGATGCGAGATTGTGCAGGTGGCCTACCCGTCGTCCTTGTTCAGAAACAGCAGCATCCAGTCTTGTAGCCGGCCCTGATCCGCGCCGTCCAGGCGGTACTTGAAGCGCTTGATCAGGCTAGCTGCATGTTTCGAGAATGTAGATGTCGTGGCAATCAAGCCACGCGTAGCATCTCGGATATCGACATCGGTGAGCAGTTGTTTCACGACGGGCTCGCCTACTCTCCGATCCGGACGATTCCGTTTGCATTGGACGATGACGAGCTCCGGCGCGTCTAGCGGGGATTGACGCTCTGCGAAGATGTCCACTCCCCCATCTCGGCCTGGGGGGGTTAGGCGGACCTTGAATCCTTGGGGCTCCAACAACGCGGCGACGAGTTCTTCGAATTGACGCGGCGTAAGGTCGCGGTACATGGCGTCTGGCCGCTCGACGAAGTAGCGAGCGATGCGGAGGTCAAGTGGCAGGACTTCTATTCTAGTTCGGAGTATCTCTTCGGGCCGAAGTATGCGCGTCTCGTCGAGCGTGACTGACGATTGCGGAAACGCGGTAGGGGTCTGGAAGTGCCCCTCCATGTGAAGTTGAAGGGCGTTGTCGGCCGAGAGCCTGGGGTACTGGTACTGCCCGCGTTCATCGGCGCCCAAGTAATGGAACGACGGCTTCATCGCTGCAGTCGATGGCAACGCGCACCATTGTTGAAGAGCGCGCGTCAACTTGTATGGGATCTCCCGAAGCGGCAGTCGTAGTCCGATGTTCCCCAACGCTTGCCAGAAGTGTGCGTGGAAGATGTTCTCCTCGCCCACCAAGGACGCCACGAGTTCTTCGATCTCCCGGCCACGATGTTCTCCGGAGGAGTTGAGTCCGATCCCCTGGATCATGATGCAACAGTTCGGCGGTTTGGTTGTCGAGTGTCGCGGTGTCATGAGTGCTCTTGCGCCGTCGGCGCGCGCGCCGTCGTGCCCATCGCCTCAGCAGGTCCGCGAGGGATGGGATGAGACCAGTGCCATCGTACACGGCGTGTGGCGAGCATCCGAGGCCGTCAGACTGCGTCTGCTCGGCCGTTGGCGGAGCGACGGTCCGCAACAGTCACGCCCCGAGTCCCTTCCAGAGACCTGGACGCGTGTCGGCGAGGTGGTCGGGCAACATCTTGTGCTTCGCTGACCTGCGCGTGCGCCCGTGTTCGATGGGCGCCTCGCGTCGATTCTTCGTGGTGGACGCGTGTGCTCACACCCACGCGTTGGTCGGATCGAACACGACGAGGTCTCGCACGCGGAGCGACATGAGATCCTCGCGACGCACCCCAGTCGACAGCGCGACGGAGTAGAGCAACGCGCGCTCCGCGCGGATAGCCCGTTCGCACGCGCCGCTCGTGCTCTGACCGGGACCGTCGCTTCTTCGAGTCGAGTCGGACCCGGGCACGTGATCTCAGTCTCTGGCCTCGGGTGGGCTCGGGGACGCCCTTGGCACGCACAACCGGCGAACGGTCAGCATCTCTCGTGCGTACGCCCCCAATTCGCACGCTCATCGCGGCGCGCGCCTCGCGTAGTTTGGATTGGCCAACTCGTGGAGGGAGGTCGTCATGCACATCTCGCGGCTCGCCGTCCGAAACTTCCGCAACTTCACGAATGCCGAGTTCCGCTTCGATCGCGGGGTCAACACGCTCGTCGGCGAGAACGGCTCGGGCAAGACCAATGCGCTGTACGCGCTCCGACTGCTCCTCGACGACGGCCTCTCTCGACGAGCGCTGCAGCTTCGAGAATCGGACTTCAACCGAGCGATTGGGCGTTGGGCCGGCCACTGGATCGTGGTGGCCATCGACTTCGCGGAACTCGACCCCAGCGAGGGTTGCCAGATCCTGAAGCACGAGGCCGGCCGCTTCGACGGCTCGGACACAGGGCGCGTGACGTTGCTCTTCCGTCCGAAGCGCGACGTCCGTGGCGCGCTGTTCGAGATCGGCAGGGACGATGAGCGGGCCGACGAGCTCGAGGCGCGCCTTAAGGCGATGACCATCGACGACTACGAACCCACGGTGACCGGCAGAGGGACCGTACGTTTCGAGGACGACGCCGAGTTCGAGGCGGTCGCCGGCGATCCGAGGAAGTCGCAGTTCCCGGATCCGGATGAGGAAGACGCTCTCCTGCTCGGCTCGCCCGTGCAAGGAGTGCACCGAGAGCTCAGCTGTACTTTCATCAAGGCACTTCGCGACGCAGTCGCCGATCTCCGCGGGCAGCGCAACAACCCTCTCCTCGGGCTACTAAGGGGAGCGGAGAAGACCGTGAGCATCGGCGACGCTCAGAAGCTGGTTCGCGCGGTGACTGAGTTGAACGCCGACATCTCAGCACTTGAGGAGATTGGGAGAATCGAGGACGGCATCCAGACTTCGCTCTCGAACACCGTCGGCGGGACGTACGCGCCAAGCGTGCAAGTCCGATCGGCGATCCCTGCCGATCTCGAACAGCTCCTCACCAGCCTCAACGTGCAGCTAGCCGACGCCCCTGGCGACGACTTTCACGGCGAACTGCGACACCAAGGGCTTGGCTCTGCCAATCTCCTTTTCATCTGTCTTCGACTGCTCGAATTCGAGCTGAAGCTCGCTTCAAACCGTGTCGCCCACATCCTGCTGCTCGAGGAACCAGAGGCGCATCTCCACACGCACATTCAGAAGGCTCTCTTCGAGCGCAGTCCCGCGCAGAGCACCCAGGTCATCGTGTCCACCCACTCGACGCATCTCTCTGCGGCGAGCCGCGCGCAAGCGATGAACGTCCTCGCCCGTCGCGGAGGGACGTCCGAGGTCTACCAGCCGACGACGGGCCTAGCGCCAGACGAGATCGTACGGCTTGAGCGGTATCTCGATGCGACCCGCAGCACTCTGCTCTTCGCGAAGGGCGTGATCCTCGTCGAGGGCGACGCTGAGTTGATCCTCATTCCCCGCATGGTGCGCGAGGTCTTGGGGGTCACGCTCGACGAACTGGGCGTCAGCCTGATCTCGATGAGCACGGCGTTCTTCACCAATGTCGCCATCGTCTTCTCCGAGACTCGCGTGCGGCGCCCGTGCGCCATCGTGACGGACCTCGATGCGTCGCTGATCGACTTGGAGGACGACCCCGAGGACGACAACGAGGCCCAGAAGCAAGCTCGCGCTTCCCAGGCGGTCGGCGCGGCGCGACGCGCCGCTCTCGACACATTCACAAACGGGAACGACTTCGTGGAGGCGTTCTATGCCGCGAGCACGTTCGAGGCGGAGTTCCTGAGGTCCGGCAACTGGCGCGAGGCGGCAGCGACGCTTCCTTCGACGTACTCCCAACGGGCCCGGATCCAAGCCGCTACGGCGCGCCTGAAGGACACCGATGAGAGGACGGCGGCGCGCGAGATCCTGCGTTTAGCTACCCGCGCTGGGAAGGGCTGGTTCGCGCTTCTGCTCTCGGAGCACGTCGATGTCGACACGGGCCTACCAGGCTACATTCGCGAAGCGCTCGTCTTCGCCGCTCTTCCGTCTCTCACCGATGCCGTGCTGCGGACGATCGCGCGCCACCGCGTCATGTCCCCCGATCGCGACTACGGCATCTCGAAGGAAGACGCGGGCGCGCTGTTGAGGGGCCCGGTCGACAAGCTGCTGGCCTGGTTCCAACGCGAGCATGAGGACGACGAATTCGCGCAGCTGGCGACGGCGGTCGCCCGGCGGACTCCCGCATGATCCCGCTCAGCCCCCGGCAGGACGCCGTGGCGACGGCGCCCGGCTCCGTCCTCGTCACGGCGTGCCCCGGGAGTGGGAAGACGCGCGTTCTGACCCACCGCGTGCTTCGCGCGCTGCGGGAGTCCGATCGCGCCACCGACCGCGTTCTTGCCGTGACCTTCACAGTGAAGGCTGCGGAGGAGATTCGCACGCGCGTTCGGTCGAGTGGCGTTGACGCCAACCGGCTCGTCGTGGGCACGATTCACTCATTCGTGCGGCAGTGGGTCCTGCGACCGTTCGCGGGCTACATCCCACGGCTCCGGCGAGGCTTCCAGTTCGCCGACGAGAAGTACGCCGATCTAGTTCTCGAGGCCGCGAAACGGAACCAGAACCTGCCACTCTATGAGAACGTGGTCACGGGACTTGATCGCCACGGTCGCCTTCCACAACAATCTCGCGCGGCAATGGCCGCGGCGCACGAGTATCGAGCCCGGCTCGAGGCCGAACGACTCGTGGACCACGACCTCTCGCTCTACCTCGCGTACGTGTTGCTCTGCGATCTTCCCGAAACTGCGGAGAACCTCGCCTCGATCTTCCGCGTTATCTGCGTGGACGAGTACCAAGACACGCACGACCTTCAGTACGGCATCCTCGGTCGGGTCGTCCGAGCGGGCGACGGAGCAGTTGACTTGTTCATTGTCGGCGACCCCGACCAGGCCATCTATGCCTCACTCGGGGGCGTGGCGCGGACGTCGGACGAGATCCGCACCGAGTTCGAGCTCCCAGGCCTCTCCGCAATGTCGCTCGAAGGGTGCTACCGGTCGACACAGCGACTGATCGACTACTACTCTGAGTTCCGGTCGGACGATGCCGATATCGCCTCGATGGCCGCTCACCGTGACGAGGAAGGCGCGATCTCCTTCAGGAACCACACCGTGAATCGGGCAGGTCTTGCATCGGCAGTCTCGCGCATCGTTCGGGCGCATCTTGAGGCAGGGCGACCATCGGATGAGATCTGCATCCTGGCGCCAAGATGGGCAATCGTTCAGGAGCTCGCGCGAGGGCTGACTGTCGAACTGCCAGACGTTCCTCTGAACGCGCCCGGACTCTCGCCCTTCGGGGCTCGCGACGGCGGTGTCTGGTACAAGTTCACACGCTTGGTTCTCGGCCAGTCCGCGCCACGGATGTACTCAACGCGACTGAGGTGGGCCACCGAGACGGTCTCAGAACTCGAGGAGCTGCTCGGAGCGGCGCTGCCGACCGATCTGCGCGACCCGCGGATCTTCTTGAGAGTCGTCAACAGCGTTGAGATCGACGCAACTGAGGGCCTCGAGTTCGTCCGCCGAGCGACCGCCGCGGTTCTCGTGGCTCTTGGCGTGGACCTGGCGTTCCACCCGCGTATGGGCGCGTCTCGCATGGCCTACTTCGAGCGCGCGCAGAGGCGACTGGATGGCTCCGATGGCGCGATGCCGAGCGACGTCGAGGGGATGCGCCGCCTCTTTGGGCGCCGGGGCGGCGTCCTGGTCACAACATGTCACAGTGTCAAGGGGCTCGAGTTCGAGACCGTGATCTGTGTTGGCGTCCTTCGCGGCTACATCCCGAACTGGGGCACGATCATCAACGCCGACGATCCGCGAGACGCGCCTCGTGAAGCGCGGCGGTTACTCCACGTCATCGCGTCGCGGGCCAAGCGGGATCTCCACTTCATCGCGGAGTCCGGTCGCCAGACGCAGACAGGGCGCGCGTACGAGGCGACGCGCGAGCTCGTCGCGGTTGACTTCGAGTATGACGACGCTCAGTAGAGCCGCGGACATGCAGCCCGTGGTCGGCTACCGGCGCTGTCCGCGACGGTCGTTGCGCTACACTAAGTACATGTGATCGCGTAGATCAGGTCGAGATCTGGCCGCATCCGGCACACTCCCCTACCGTGCTGTGAATTACGCCCACATGTAAACTTCACGTACATGAGGCCTGAATCACTGCACAACTACCTACGCGCCCGACGCCTCGCGTCGGGACTCACCCAGCGTGATGTGGCACGCCTTCTGGGCGGAGTTGACGGCACAACGCCGTCTCGATATGAACTTGGCCGACGCAGCCCCGGGCTCTCGGCCGTTCTCGCATACGCCGCGATACTCGACGTAGATCCGCGTCAGCTGTTCGCCGGGCGCTACCAAGCGGCAGCCGAGAGCGTCGCCAGCCACGCTGCCCGGCTGCTCAAGGAACTACGCCACGAGACCGCGTGTCGCGTGCGACGCGATCAACGCATCGAGTACCTAGTCGAACTCACTCGCCAGCCTTCCACGCTCGATGCTTAGATACCTTCCGATTCCGAAGCGCCGCATCCTGGCACTCGATCCTGTCTCGCAGGGCTTTGGCTTCGCGGTTCTCGAAGGCGATCCGCAACGCCTCGTCGACTACGGCGTGGCGTACTGCCGGCGCACGCCTGAGGGCTGCGACGAGGCTGTTCGTCAACGGATCGAGCTCACGCAGCCGTCCACCGTGGTCGTGCCGTCAATCCTCGAAGGGAGCCGACTCCGTGTCCGCGCTCTAGAGAGGTTCTACGAGGTCATCGGGCACGTCCTGGCCCGCGAGGGCTTGGACGTGCGCCCCCTCCGGCCATCCCTCGTACGAAGCGCCTTCGCCGACCGCGGCGCAGACACCCGTCGCGCGGTTCACGAGCTTCTCGTCACCTGCTTTCCGGAGCTTCGCGCGCGGCTACCCAAGCCTCGCCTGTTCTTCGATCCCGAGAGCCCTCGCACTGCGATCTTTGACGCCTTGGCGATGGCCGTGACCGAACTCGAGTTCGGTGAAGACGCCCACGAAATCGCGGCGTAGGGGCTCAGCCCCCGCCGGGAACGGGAACCCCTGCCAGTGCCCTCGGCGGGTCGGCTATCGAGATCGACGGGCGCGGGGACATGGCTGTCGAGCTTCGCCTTCAGATCGTTGATCGGTGCAGGACCCGCCTCACTCATCCCAGCGCAGACCGTCAATGATCCGCCAACCCCCATCTAACCATCTGCAGTCGTCCAGTCGGACGGTCGGAGACCTGCGCTTGCCAAGTTCCAGTGACACCAAGATGTCGGCTTGGCGGTACGCGCTCTCGCCCCGCCCGTGCGTGCGCGCCTCGACGCGCAGAGAGCGGACGCGCCAAGCGCGGCCGCGGAGTTTGACGATGATGGAGTCGAAGTGCCGCCGAAGCTTGACGACGACCGCCTCGGCGGTCTCGCGGCTCTCGCTCTCGCTCCTGCCGAACGCCCCCTGCAGGGAACTCGCGTCGGGAAGTGCCGGCCCGAGCGCCTGGAACTCACCCCGGCGTAGCGCTCGCACGAGGACGGAGGCCACCTGCTCGGCCGCTCGCAGTTCCTCGGGCGAGGCGGTCTCACCTTGGGCCTGCGGCACTCCGCTCCCGAGCTCAAGAAGATCCACTGGCAACGAGGCACAGGCCCCGAGCAACGCCGCCAACGCAGCGAGGAGCGCCAGAGACACCCCGCGCGACGCGCGGGCGCGACGGCGCGGTGCGCGCTGAGCAACGGACTGAGAGTGACTCATGACCTCGGTTCTCCTTCAGTGCGCCGCGACCCTCGTGGGCACGACTGAGATACGAGTCCCCTACTGGTGCACGACACTGCCGAGTTCCCCGACCATGCGACCTTCGGGCTCGTCCGCCTCGCTCGTGGCCACGATCAGCAGGTTGGTCTCCTTGAGACCACCGAGTAGCGCTCGGGACGAGAGCTCGAGGCGCATGCTGAGACGCTCCGCACTCCCGAGGCGGCTCGTGACCGCCGCCAGCCCCGTGTTCCACGGCGTCGTGCGGTTGCCGCGCAGCCGCGCAAACCTCGTGAACACGCTGGCACTCTGCTCGTCCACCGCCCCGGCGAGACTGGTGGGCAGGAGTGGCGCCTTGCCCGCCTTGGACGACGAGAGGGCGTGGTGGAGGATCGCCACAGCACCCATCACGCGGCCTCCATCGCCATCCGTGAGTGCGTCGATGAGCTGCTCCGCGGAGGCGGTCTTCTGCCGAGATGAGAGCGAGCGCGCCATCGCGGCCAGTCCGCTCCCGCCGTGCTCGCCAACAAGGGCGGAGACGAGAGAGCCGTTGGTCTCGGGGGAGTCATCCCCCGTGCGGGCCAAGAGGTAGGCGGCACGGGGTCGCAGCCAGGCACTCTCTCCGTCACGGAGCGTCCGCAGCGTCGCATCCAGTGGCTTGAGAGCCTCGGGCGCGAGCTCTCGGAGGCGCTCGTAGGCGATGTCACGGTGTGTTTCGTCGGAACTCATCCGCGCGAGAAGCGCCGGCGGCGCGTTGGCCGCGGTCAGCCCCTTCTCGTCCAAGAGCCTCTCCCCGAAGAGCCGGTCGCCACGCTGGCGGTCGAGTCCGGCGGTCGTGCGCTCGTACGTGGCGACCACCGTGGTGCCGCGGACCTCAACCTGGACACGCAGCTGGTCGCCATCCCAGTCATAGGAACCCAGCAGAGTCGTGGCGGCGTCGATGGTCACCTCAGCCTCACCGTCGCCGAGAAGGCGCAAGCCCTTGGCTCCGTCGAAGCTCTCGAAGGTCTGCACGCTCGCCTCCGCGAGAGAGCAGGCACAGACGCAGCAGATCGCCAAGATCGCGACCAGCCACCGATCGATACTCGCCCACGCTCTCATGGTGTCCTCCACGGTGAGTCCGCCGACAGAGCGGAGCGGCGAGCACAAGGGCGGCCAGCGGGCAGCGCACGATCACCTCCGCCTCTGATGTTCGGCGGTCGGTGCCTGCCCTCTCTTCCCATTCCCTCGGTGATCCCGCTCGGGATCCAACCCCATCGGCTCGGACTTTTTGATGCCTCGAAGCACAAAGGAGACACCCTCTAGTTCCCCCAGCCAAGACCTTTTTTGAGGCATCGAAAACTGCCTCAGGGAAGGTGCCTATGGCCAGCCCCACTGGGCGACCGCGGCTTCCGGCGGAGGAGCGACGCGACCACTACCTGCGCATCCGAGTCTCAGATCTGGAGCTCGAGCTCATTCGCGCGGCGGCACGCCACGCCAAGAAGCGACCGACGACGTGGGCCAGGCGGCTCCTGGTCGCGGCGGCGAGCGAGATCATCGGGGAATAGCGGTTCCTCCGCCACTCGGTCCCAGCGACTCGCTCCTCCTCCACGCTTGCGGGCGTTCGTACCGCCGGGCCTGCGTATCTGCAAGCGGCAGCTCAGTGCGCGGACGTACGCCGATCTCCTGCGATGCGAACGATCGACGCAAACCGTGTCTGTCGCGTCCCATATCGTCGCGTGGTTCGGAACCACCCCGTCGATGAGGAGGACGTCGCCGTGCTAGGACATCTCTCGGTTCAGGCAGAGATCGGTCGTGGGGCGTTCGGACGTGTTGTGCGTGCGGTTGACCGACGAAACGGGGAGACCGTCGCGGTGAAGTTCTTGAGCCGCGTCGAGAGCACGCGCTTCAACGCTTCGCTCGCGAGATCCGCATTATGACGAGCCTCGCGGGGCGTCCGAACATCGTGCGCATCGTAGGGGCAGACCTGGATGCAAGCCCGCCGTACTTCGTCATGGAGTATTGCCCGCTTGGCTCGCTCCGCTCGTGGGTTGGTCAACGAGCAGAGCTCTCCGCCATCTTGTGCGCGGTTGCGTTCGCTGCGAACGGGCTCGCCCAACTCCATGCGAGGGGGGGCTTCCATCGAGACGTGAAGCCGGACAATCTCCTGGTCGTGGAGGTCGCCGGTCCGCGTGGCACGGGTTTCTCGGTGAAGGTCGGAGATCTTGGTCTGGCGCGGACGCCGGAGACGCTTGGGTCGCCAATGACGCGCGGCTTCGGCGGCACGCCGAACTACATCGCGCCCGAGGTCCTCGCGGGCAAGGAGTTTCGTTCGTCCGCCGATGTCTACTCTCTCGGCGTGACGGCGTGTGAACTCCTCACTGGCAGCCGTGATCTGACTGATCTCGGTCGGGTGCGGATACCGCCCGCGCTCGCGACGCTGATCAGACGCATGACGGACAGCGACGAGCGTACGCGCCCGAGTTGTCGCCGCGTCGTGAAGGAGCTTCAGAAGGTCGCGCGCCAAGTCTCCCGCCCGGCGGAGGTCACGACCGTCCTCGCGCAGTTGGCCCCGCCGACCGCCAGCACGCCCACACGGCAGAGCAGTGGCAACTGGTGGAAGTGGGCCCTCGGGGGCCTCGCCGCGGGTTGGCTTCTCGCGCAGGACGATGGCGGTGATCTGTGACGGCTGGCACCCCGTAAGAGCCCGTCCTCTGTCGCAACTCAGAAACTGTCCCGAACGGCCACTGTGCCAGACCTGTGTCCCTGGTCGCGGGCACGATTAGGTCTTCTCATATTGGAGGTCACGATCACCAAGCCCCGAGTCAGCGAGGCTCTGCTGTCGCACGGCTGACCTTCGCGTAGGTCCGTGAGCGACTCCAGGATCGGCGCCGGCGGTCAGCCTCGGGACCCGCACTGAAGCTGGATCGTCACCGGCCCCTCGTTGACGAGGGCGATCTCCATGGAGGCCCGGAAGCGCCCCGTCTTCGTCGGCACGTCCGCGTCGCGAAGCCGCTCGATCACGACCTCGTACAGCCGTTCTGCGGCATCGGGTGGTGCCGCCCTCATGAAGCTCGGCCTGTGTCCCTTGGACGTGTCGGCAGCGAGGGTGAACTGGCTGACGACGAGGATCTCGCCTTCGATCGCTCGCACATCGACGTTCATCGGCTTCAGGTCGTCGGGGAAGATCCGCAGATGTGCGAGCTTGTGCGCCATCGCGGCTGCGTCGCCATCGGTATCACCGACCTCGACGCCCACGAGGACTAGGAGGCCGCGGCCGATCTCGGAAACGACCTCGCCGTCCACCGTCACGCGCGCCTCGGTCACGCGCTGAACCACGGCCTTCATCGCACTGACTCTCCCGAACCACGACCACGTCCGTGCCCAGCCTCACTCAGCAGGAAGTGTGGCCTTCTCCAGCGCGGCGAGCAACTGCGGCAGCACGGCAGGTGCCGGCACGGCTCCGCCCTCCATGCGACGAAGCGTGCTCAAGCTGACTCCCAGAGCGCTGGCCGCCTTCGGCTGCGACAGGCCGGTTGACGCTCGCCAGCCCCGGATCTCCGCCGCATACGACCGGGTCGTCACATCGACGGGGCAGTACCCGAGTACCCGATAGATCGCGTCGCGATGGCGGCGGCGCCGCGGTGAGCTGCCGAACTCCCATTTTGCGATGGTCTCCCCATCGACGCCGAGGCGCCGGCCGAGTTCTGCCATGGACACGCCCAGGTCGAGGCGCTTGCGCCGTAGGTGATCGCCGAGGTGTCGCGGGGCTCCAAGCGACGCATTCTGACTAGGGGTGCGTCCTACCAGCGATACATGGCAGAAGGGCACGCAAGGGTGGGCGGTTGCCCTTCGCGACGTCGCCCGCGAGTGTGAACTGGCTGACGACAAGCGCGGCGCCGGCGGTGTCGAGCACGCTCGTGTTCATTGGCTTCAGGTCGTCGGGGAAGATGCGCAGCTTCGCGACCTTGCCCGCAAGTCGCTCGACCTCGGCCGGGCCGTCGCCGCGCTCCACGCCGAGGAGGACGAGGAGCCCCGGTCCGATCGCCGCGACCTCGTCGCCATCGACGTGCACGGCCGCGCTACTCACACGCTGGACGACGGCCTTCACGTCCGGTCTTCCTCGAGAGGGGAGCCGTCGTCGATGTCAGCGTTCGGGTCGGCCTCCTCCGCGTTCGGGTCAGGGCGCAGCGCGAGGAGGAGCCCGACAACGGCGATCGCCAGGCCGAGGGCACCGCCGATCGCGAAGCGTCCCCGCGCGCCGTCCTCGACATAGGCGACGACGACGTCATGCCGACCCGAGTCGAGCGAGAGCACGATGTAGGGCAGTTCGGCGCGCAGTGTCGCGGGAGTCACGGGCGCGCCTCCGACGCGGACGTCCGCGCCCTCGACGGGCCACGGCAGCACGTAGTCGCCGCTCGCGTCGGCATCGATCGTCAGGCTGCCGCCCCAGAGGCTGTCCTCGTACTGGAGGTGCGCGGCGGGCGACAGGTACGGGCGCACGCCGTGCGGTCCCTTCTCGTCGCCACCGTCACGATAGACCGGCTCGGCGCCCGCGACCCGATACACCCGCGTCCCGGCGAGTGCGGACAGGCCGGGCACTGCGGCCAGCGCTGGGGCCGAGACGACCTCCTTGCCGTTCTCGATCAGCACGACCGCAACGCAGCCACGAGCCAGATCCCGGACCAATGCCTCGGTGAGCGTGGCGTCGGCATCCCAGGCCGCGGCCGCGTCGGCGGCGAGCCGGGCCAGGCCGGACGCGAGCGCTGTCTCTCCCGGCGGGGTCGCGGGGTGCAGCGCCCAGCCACCCGGCATACGCGCGCTCTCCACGATCTCGGCGGTCGGCGCGTTCAGCGGCACGTCGTGAACGATGAGCACGCGGCGTCCGTACGCCGCTGCCGCGACCGCGGGGTACGCCTCGACGAGATGCCGCCCGGGGATCGGGATGGCGCGGCGCACGGGCTCGGGACCACCGGCGGTCCTCACCAACACACCGGCCGACATGAGCCCGAGCGCAGCCAGCGCGATGACGATCTGTCTCACGCCGATCCCCCGTGCGGCAGCACCGGCACTTTGCCGCGTAGCTCGCGTGCGCACATGCGTTCGAGCGCCTGGGCGACGCCGTCGAGACTGACCGGCTCCTCGAGGAGCGGCGTGATGTCGATGCGGCCGCTGGCGAGGGCCTCGAGCGACGCGGCGACGTGACGCGGCGTGTGGTGGAACGACGAGATGATCGCGATCTCGTCGTAGTGCAGATGTGCCGGGCTCCACTCGACGCGCAGGTCGGCGGCGCAGCCCCCGAAGAGCAGCACCTGACCGCCCTTGCGACAGAGCAGCGGCGCGGCGGCGCTCGTCGATGCGGCGCCGGCGGCCTCGACGACCAGGTGGTAGCCGCGTCCGTCGGGAGACGCCGCGCGCAGCTCGTCGGCGGCGGAGGCGAGGGTGTCACCGACGACAACCTGCGTGGCGCCCATGCGTCGCATCGGCTCCGCTGCAGCAGCGGAGCGCGCGAACACCACCGCCGGCGCGCCGAGCGCGGCGAGCTCCGCAGCGAACACACCGGCGATGGGTCCGGAGCCGAGGATGAGAACGCTCTCGCCGCGCCGGACGCACGCGGTCTCGATGCCCTTCAGCACGCACGCCACCGGCTCCGTGGCCGCGGCGATGACGGGCTCCATGCCGGCGGGGCGCGCGTGGAGGTTGCGGACGACCACGCGCCCCGGAAGCCGCATCCACTCAGCGAACGCACCGTTCACGAAGAGCAGGTCGTCGCAGAGCGCGGGTCGGTCCTCGCGGCAGTAGCTGCACTCGCCACACGGTGCGCTGTTGCCGCCGACGACCTCGTCGCCCTCGCTCACGTTCACGACATCGCGCCCGACGGCCGCAACGGTGCCCGTGTACTCGTGTCCGAAGAGACACGGCGGCTGGAGCATGCGCGCGTGATAGCCGCGGCGGTAGACCTTGGCATCGGTGCCGCACGTGAGCGCCGCGTCAACGCGGATGACGATCTCGCCCGGGAGCGGATCGGGACGCGGCACGTCGACGAGTCCGACGTCGCGCTGACCGCGAAGGAGCGCCGCTCGCATGGTCTGCATGGTTAGGCCGGCCTATTCATGAGGCTCGCGCACTCCGTGACGACCGTCGTCCGGGAGTAGAGGAGCAGCCGGGATGCGGGGGCCACCGCACGTGCCGAGAGGCCCGTCCTGAGCGAGGACAGATCGTCGAGATCAAGGCGCGCCGACGACTGCGACGTCGTTCCGTCTCGGAGGAGGCGCAACGCGGAGATCGGCGATCTGGACCGCTCAGGTGTGTGAGTCCTCATGAATAGTCCGGCCTAGGAGTCCTCGCCGCCCATGGTGACGACGACCTTCAGCGAGCCGCCGCGGGGTGAGCGCGCCAGGTCGAACGCTGCCGGGGCGTTCGCGATGTCGAAGCGATCGGTCACGAGGTCGTCGACGCGCAGGCGGCCGGAGAACACTAGGTCCGCGACCTCTTCGTTGAGGTCCGCATCCGCGCTGTACGCGCCAACGATGTCCTTCTCGAGATAGCAGACCTCGCCCGCGTCGATCTGCACGTGGTCCGAGAGCCGCGTGTGCGCGAACAGCACGACGCGCCCGCCGGGACGCACCCCCGCGACGGCCGCGTCGAGCGGTGCCTGACCGGGCACAGCGACGATGGCCGCGTCGCCGCCGACTCCGCTGGACTCCTCGCGCAGCGCCGTGGCGACATCCTCGGTGAATGGGTCGAGTGCACGGGCCGCGCCGCTCGCGATGGCGCGCTCGCGCCGATCGGCGAGCGGTTCGCTGACGACGACCCGCGCTCCCTCCAACACGAGCAGCCGGATCAGGATCTGCCCAATCGCCCCCGCCCCGACCACGAGGACCACGTCTCCCGAACGCGGCGCCGTGATGCGCACGCACTTGAGACACGTGTTGATCGGCTCGAGCAGCGACGCCGCCTCGAGCGACGCTCCGTCGGGCACGGGGGTCACGCCCCCGCCCTCGACGATCCACGGCATCACGCGAACGTAGTCGGAGAACCCGCCACCGGCCGGCTCGAATCCCGCGGTCACGCCTGTCCGCTTGTAGCCGGGACACTGCGCGTAGAGACGCCGTTCGCAGTACGCGCAGGAGCGACACGGAATGTGGTGGTAGACCTGCACGCGATCGCCGACGTCGAAGCGCGTCACGCCTGCGCCGATCTCGGCGACGACACCCGCCATCTCGTGGCCGAACACGCGCGGCGGTGCGACGGTGCCGTGGTCGATCTTCTTCAGATCCGTCCAGCAGACGCCGCACGCGGCAATGCGCACGAGCAGCTCGCCGTCGGCGACCTGCGGGACCGGCAGGTCCTCGACGCGCACGTCCCCGACTCCGCGATAGACGACGGCCCGCATCAGGCGCCGCCCCCTGAGAACACCCAGATGAACGCGTCGGTCACGGCGGCGACGGCCTTCCCGAAGAACGGAGTCGCGGAGACGAACACGAACACGAGGAGCATCGGGAGCATCCCTGCACTGCGTGCCCAGCGACCGTAGGCGCCCATGTTGAAGAAGCCGGAGGCGACGGTGAACCCGTCAAAAGGGGGCACGGGGATCATGTTGAAGAGCAGCAGCAGCACGTTGAAGTACAGCGCGATCTCCCAGAAGAACCGGACGAAGATCAGGCCGGACCCCGCCGCCGGCTCGCCGACCAGCGCCAACACGAATGCGGAAACGGCGGCGAGCAGGATGTGCACCGCCGGTCCCGCGAACGACACGATCGTGTCGCCCCAGCGCCGATGCCGGAAGCGGCTGGGGTTGACCGGCGTCTGACCCCACGCGATCCCGATCACGCACGCAGCGGCGATGGACATCCATCCCATGTGGACGAGGGGGTTCCACGTCATGTGCCCGCGCAGCCGCGGCAGATCGTCGCCCTCCCACGTCGCCGCGAACACGTGGCCGAGCTCGTGAAGCACGACGCTGCCGATGACCACGACCACGCCGAAGACCCAATAGAGGGGGTTCTCGGCGAGGAGGGTGATGAACATCGCGCCATCATCCCCTACCGGCGAGGCGCCCCCAACGTTCCCACGAACCGCCTGCCGAGCCTGCGCCAGAGCCTCGCCCGGCACCCACCCCGGCTTTCTCGCGGGGCCTTCGAGACCGCCGTAGACTCGCCCGCTTCGCCCCGGCACCCCGCTGGGAGCGGCGCGCGCCGCCCCCCGACGCACCGGCCCCTCGCCCTCTGGAGACGCTTTCCGTGACCGAGATCCGCTTCGCCAACACCGTGTCTGCCGCCATCCGCGGCGCTGAGATCGTCGCCGTGCTCGCCCCCCAGAAGGCCCTCGCCGACGGCTGGCACAAGACGGCGATCGGCCAGGACTGGGCGTCGGCGCTCGACCGCGCCATCGAGGACACGAAGCCCGGCGACTCGGGTTCGGCGGGAAGCACGTACGGACCGACGGGCGCTCCGCGCAAGCTCGTCGCCTGCGTGCTGCCCGACAGCGTCTCGCGCCACAACTCGCCGACGCGCTCCGAGTCGATCCTCTCGACGTTCGCGTCGGTCGGTGCCAGCGGGAAGAAGTCGGCCGCGATCGTCTACCTCGACGACGCAGCGCACGCACTCGCCGCCGGCGTCGCAATCGCACGCGCCCTCCCGCTCTTCAGTGCGAAGTCGGGCAAGAGCGGCAACGGCCGCGTCCGCATCGTGTTCGTGCTGGCTGACGGTTCGGTCGTTCGCGCCGACAAGGTGGTCAAGGAGACCGTCGACGCCGTCCGGCTGTCGGCGCGCCTCGTCGACACGCACCCGGAGGTCATGACGACGGCGCAGGTGGAGCGCGAGGCGCGCAAGGCCTGCCGCGGTGTCAAGGGTGTGCGCGTGACGGCCATCACGGGCAAGGCGAAGCTCGAAGCCGCCGGCCTCGGGGGCATCCTCGGCGTCGGTCGCGCCGCGGTCGTACCGCCGCGTCTCGTGATCATGGATTACAAGCCGGCCAAGTCGACGCGCACAATTGCGCTCGTCGGCAAGGGCATCGTCTACGACACCGGCGGCCTGAACATCAAGGTCGGCGGCGGCATGTCCAACATGAAGATGGACATGGGCGGTGCGGCTGCCGTCGTCGGCGCGTTTGTCGCTCTGGCGAAGTCGGGCTGCAAGGACCGCGTGGTCGCGCTGCTCTGCCTCGCCGAGAACGCGGTCGGCCCGCACAGCTACCGCCCGGATGACATCCTGACGATGCACTCCGGCAAGACGGTTGAGATCAACAACACGGATGCCGAGGGCCGCCTCGTACTGGCCGACGGCGTCTCGTGGGCCGCGCGCAAGATCAAGGCCGACCTGGTCATCGACATCGCCACGCTCACGGGCGCCGCGCTGATCTCGACCGGGCGCAACGTGTCGTGCTCGATCTCGAACCGCGAGGGCCTGGAGCGCCTGTCCGTGACCTGCGGCCGCGCGACCGGCGACCTCACCCACCCGCTGCTCTTCGCGCCGGAGTTCTTCCATGGCGAGTTCCCGAGCAAGGTGGCCGACATGCGGAACTCGGTGAAGGACCGCATGAACGCCCAGTCCTCGGCGGCCGCTCAGTTCGTCTACAACCACATCGAGGACACCGGCGTCCCGTGGCTGCACGTCGACATCGCCGGCCCCGCATTCCGCGGCCTGCGCGGCACGGGTCACGGTGTCGGGCTCCTCTCGGAGCTCGTGCGTCGTGTGACGGACGAGGACCTCGCATCCTGAGGTCGGAGCTCCCCCAGTGAAGCCGCTGCTCGTCCTCGACGTCGTCGGCCTCACGCCCGACCTGCTTCCCCACGCGCCGAAGATCGCGGCCGTGGGGAAGTCTGGATTCACTGCGCCGCTCGAGCCGGTGCTGCCGGCCGTGACGTGCAGCGCGCAATCGACCATCCTGACGGGCCTTCCGCCGTCCGGACACGGTGTCGTCGCGACCGGTTGGTACGACCGCGAGCGCGCCGAGGTGCTGTTCTGGAAGCAGTCGAACCGACTCGTCGGCGGGGAGAAAGTATGGGACGCGGCACGCGCCCGTGATCCCCGTGCCACCAGCGCGAACCTGTTCTGGTGGTTCAACATGTACAGCTCGGCCAACTGGTCGGTGACGCCGCGCCCGGCGTATCCCGCAGATGGTCGGAAGATCCCGGACTGCTACTCGCACCCGCCCGATCTGCGCGACCGTCTGCAGTCCGAGCTGGGCACGTTCCCGCTGTTCCACTTCTGGGGCCCGAAGGCCGACATCCGCTCGACGCGCTGGATCGCGGAGGCCGCGCTGCGCGTGCTCCGCTGGCAGCGGCCGACGATGACGTTCGTCTACCTGCCGCATCTCGACTACGCGCTCCAGAAGCTCGGACCGGCGCATGCGTCGATCCCCAAGGAGGTCAAGCGCGTCGACACCGAGGCCGGGCGTCTGATCGCGGCGTATCAGGCGGAGGGCTACGGCGTCGTCGTGCTGTCGGAGTACGGGATCACACCGGTCGTCGATGCCGTGTTCCCCAACCGGCTGCTGCGTGACGCAGGCCTGCTGGCGTTCCGCGAGGACGTGACGGGCGAGCTCCTCGATCACGGGGCCTCGTCCGCGTTCGCGGTGCCCGATCACCAGATCGCGCACGTCTACTGCCAGACCGACGACGACGTCGCCGCCGCGCGCGCCGCACTCGTCGATCAGCCCGGCATCGGACGCATCCTCGCGGGCGACGAGCGGAGCGAGATCGGTCTCGACCACGCACGCTCCGGCGAGCTGGTCGTACTGGCCGACCGCGACCGTTGGTTCGCGCACGACTGGTGGACCGACGACGCCCGCGCGCCCGACTACCAGCGCACCGTGGACATTCACCGGAAGCCGGGATACGACCCGCGCGAGTTGTTCCTCGATCCGAAGAAGACGCTCGTCGGCGCACGCATGATCCGCAAGGTCATCGCTCGCAAGCTCGGGTTCCGGAACCTGCTCGACGGCATCCCGCTCGACACGTCTCTCGTGCGCGGCTCGCACGGTCTTCTGCCGCGCACGCCGAACGAGGGCCCGCTGCTGCTCTCGGACGACGCGCACGGCGCAACCGACCGCATCGCCCAGACGGGCGTGAAGGCGCTTCTGCTGCGACGCGTGTTCGGCGGCTGATCGAGAGCCGGGCCGTCCGAGAGCCGTGATGTCCGCACGCCGTGATGTCCGCACGCAGGGCCGTCCGGCGCGGAGCCTTCGCGCTCAGCGCTTGATCTTGAACGCGCCCGTGATGGTCACCGTGCCCGGCGGGTCGGCGAGCGTCTGGAACGTCACGGAGAACGTCCCGGCGATCGTGGAGGCGCTGGACTTGGTGATGGTGGCGGTGACTCCGCCAAACGCCTCGTAGGTCTGCTCGGCGCCCGGGGTCAGGTCCTGGAAGCGCAGGACCGACGCCGGCACCGTGCCCGTCTCGCGTGAGTCCTGCGGGTAGAGGAGCGTCATCGTGAGAACCCGCAGGCACTCGTCGCGCTTCGGGAGCGTCTCGCAGCCCTGCAGGAGGAGCGAGTTGCCCACCCGCTGCGGGAGCGCGAAGCCCTTGAAGTTGTGGCTGTAGCCCGGCGCACGAACCTGCGCGACAACCTGCCGGCCCGACGGCACCTTCACGGGGCCGCCGCCCTGTTTCGTGAGGAACTTCTCGCCCTTCTTCAGCGCCTTCACGTAGTCGCGATAGAGCCGCGTGAGGAGTTTCGCTGCGCGCGGCGGATCGGTCTCTGGCAGGACGGACACCTCGTCGTGGTTCGTCCGCAGCCGCGCGAGTAGCGCGGCGTACTTCCCAGCGAGCGGCTCCGCGAGTTCGTCGAGCGCGTCGGCGGCGGCGGTCTTCGCGTCGTCCACCTCGGTGAGCAGGCACGCAAGAACGTCGGCCGCCTCGGCGAGGACGGCGTCGTCGAGCGTCTTCGACGAGTAGGTGTCGACGAGGATCCGGCCGAGGTCGACCGGTGCGAGCGGCGCCGACGCCTTGTCGATGCGCTTGACCGCCTTCTTGAGCTTCTTCGCCTCCTTGCCGGTGGCGACGTTCAGGCGGGTCGCGATGACCTCACGCAGGTCGTTCACCTCGGTCGTCGTGTCCGCGGCCACGGCGGTCACGGCGAGCGCCGCGACGAGCACGGTCGCTGCCCAGCGTGTGAGCCTCATCGTTCCCCCTCCTCCGGCGAGCCGCTGCGAGGGACCCGCGTGTGGCATTGTCGCGCTCGAGCGGTGTCTGTCCAGACGCCGCATCCGCGGGCTCTGGGCGGAGCTCTCATGACGAAGCCTGCGCGGACTGACCTGCGCGGACTAACCGGCACGGACTGACCGGCACGGACGGGCGTGAAGCGCTGGTCGCTGACGCGCTAGGGCGTGCCGACGGGAACCGGCAGCGCCTGGCGCCCCGCGAACCCGGAGTCGTGCGCGTGGAACCAGTCGACGGCATCCTCGCCGAGCTTCCAGCAGAGGTAGACCGCCTCGCCGTCCAACTCGGACGGGAAGTCGACGACGCCGGTGCCGGCGTCTCCGACCCGGACGTGAAGCTCCGCGAGCTCTGCGACGCACGCGTCGCGGTCGGCGACGACCTCGCCCAAGTGACGGCGCGCGCCGTTGAGCCCGGCCTGCGGCGTGTCGGTGCGCGACTTCAACGCACGGTAGGCGGCGAGCGCTTTGGTGGCACCGCTCTCGAGGGTGACCAGGTCGGCCACGATCGCGCGCACCAGCGGGAGGGCCGCATTGGCACGCTCAGGCGAGTACAGCGCTTCTGTCACGAACAAGATCCTACGCCCTCTCCGTCTCTCGCGGGGAAGGAATGCCTTGCTGACGGCGTGCCGACCGGGAAGAGAGTGCGTAGGATCGACGCCGCATGGCGACACGTCTGCTGGTCACTGGGTTCGTCCCGTTCGGGCCTCATGCGGTGAACCCGTCGGAGCAGTTGCTCCGTCCACTCGCCGAGAGCGCGCCCGGAGGCGCCATCGTGTCCACGCGCGTGCTTCCGGTCGTATATCGCGATGCGTTCGCCCCCGTTCGCGAGGCGCTGGAGAGCGAGCGACTCGACGCCGTCCTTCTCATGGGCCTGGGCGCCGATCGCACCGCGCTGTCGTTCGAGCGCCTCGCGGTCAACTGGCGCGCGTCGACCACGCCGGACAACTCGGGGGTGCGCGTCGACGGCGAGCGCATCGACCCGGCCGGGCCCTCCGCCTGCTTCGCGACGGTACCCGTCGAGCGGCTGGTCGGCGCCAGCCTTCGTGCGGGCGTGCCGGCTGCTCCGTCACGCGATGCCGGCACGTACCTCTGCAACCAGGTGCTCTACCAGACGCTGCGCCACTGCGGCCGTCGGCGACTGCGCGTCCGCGTCGGGTTCCTGCATCTGCCACCGCTGCCGGAGCAGGTCACCGATGGTCGGATCTCGATGGAGGCCGGACGCATGCTGACTGGCGTGGTGGCAGCCCTCGCGGAGCTCGCCGCGCTCCCCCCTCCGGACGATGCCCTGACGCCAGACGAACCGCCGGACGAGATGGGCGTTTAAGGTGTGAAGGTCGAAACGAGTGAGCGGCGAGCGCCGTTCGTGCGTCTAGACAGTTGGGCGAATGCCCAGAACACTCCGCCCGGAAGTAGCCGGGCTGCGATCGGGGAGGCTTGACGCGATGCGACCCAGGACGACCGTGCTCTGTGCGGCGCTCGTAGCCGGAGCCGCCCTCGCGGCGCCGGGGACACCGGATGCCCGCGGCGAAGACGGGATGCTCGACTACGGGCTCGTGCAGCGCACGCTGCCGAAGCTGAAGGAGTTAGGCGAGGCGAGCGGCAAGGACATGCTGACTCTGCACGACCTCGTCGACAAGCTCGACACCGGGCTCACGACGCCCGAGCGCAAGGAGACGCGCGCCCAGGTGAAGTCGACGCTCGAGCACCTCATGCAGACGAAGCGGGGTGTCGTGTCCGAGATGCGTGGCGTGCTCAACCTGCCGGTCACCGGCCGCACGGATCGCGACGTCATGAACGTCATCCACAGCACGGAGCTCCACAACATCGCCTGGGACGATGTCACGTTCCGGAAGGCCATCAAGGACCTCTCCGCGGCGATGGGCGTGCGCATCCGCATGGCCTACCACGTCGTCCAGATGAACCGTGTCTCGATGAGATTCGGGCGGGCGCCCGCATCGACGGTGCTGGGCAGCCTCTGCAACTACTTCGAGCTGCGCTACACCGTCGAAGACGGCGAGGTGATCCTCTTCAAGAAGTTCACGCCGAACGAGGTGCGCTTCCTCAAGTACCAGGAGAAGCACCCGGACGTGCGTCTGAAGTACTGGGAACGCGAGGACGCCAGCGGTGAGTACAAGAAGGAGGAGAAGTGATGAAGCGCCTTCTCTCCACCACACTCTACGTCGCGGCGATCATCGTCGCGTTCGTGGGGATCTCGTTGACGACCGCACCCGCCCAGGGTGCGCCTCCCCAGGACGCGGCGCCCGTCGAGGAAATGGACCTCGACCTGCTGCGCGAGAAGCTCCTGAAGATCTGGATCATCGAAGAGTCGAGCGATCGCCACAACCAGCGGCGGATCGCTGAGAAGTCGTTCAAGGGCTTCACGCCCTACGAACCGACCGGCGACGCCGAGAAGGACGCCGAGAACCTGGCGGAGATCCGGAAGAACGACAAGCACCTGCGCCACTTCCTGACACTCGAGATGGACAACTCGATCGAGGTCATCGACATCTGCAAGCGCGTGCTCGGTCTGCACGTGAAGGCGCCCAGCACGAACAAGGCGATCCAGGAACTCCTCGCGCAAGAGCTGCCCGAGATCAAGTGGCGCAACAAGGAGCTCGGTGCCGCTCTGCAGGATCTCGGTCGCCGCATCGGGAAGACCGTGCACTTCAAGGGCCTCGCGAAGAACGAGGAGGCCCACATCGACGTCGAGTTCCCGGCGGGCTTCACGCTCGGCCAGGCGATCGAGTTCATCCGGGAGTGGCACCCGATGAAGTTCGAGTACAAGGACGGCGAGTTGTTCTTCACGTACACGGGGGTCTGAGTCACGGCGCTTGCGCTGACGCGGGGCGGTCACGGCGATTGCTGGGCGTTGGGTTGGTGACGCAGATCGGGCCATGCGGCAATCGCCGCGCCCTCGGTGTCTCTGGGCGGCTCCGCGGCTGCGTCACCTCTCACGCGAGAGCGTCGCCCCTCGGTCGCATCCTTGCGTGGCCTCATTCCCGCGTCACGGCGCTTGCGCTTGGGCGCAACCAGCGTGCCCCGGTGAGGATCCGGGTTGGTGTCGCCTCCTCCGACCCGACGGGTCCGCTACGTCAACGGCGCCGTAGGGGCGGGCCCCCTGGCCCGCCCGCGCCCGCTGGGGTTGCTCGCGCGAGGGTCGTCCACCGGCGCACTGCGCGCGACCCTCGTAATGCGGACGGCCATCGGTCGACGGTCTGGTTCCCGGTCGGTGCCGCATCCCGTCGCAGGTGCGCATCCGATCCCCGGCACGCGCCACCTCAACCGGGCCGTACGGGCGGATCTCCTGATCCGCCCCGCCCGCTGGGGTGGCGCGGTTGATGGGGTCCGGTGGCGCTCGGCGAAGGACCCGCGCCGTGCGGACGGCGGTCGGTCAAGGACTTCGCTGCTCGGCGAGCGCGTGTCTGCCGTGTCGCCGTGCTGATTGGCGGGGTAACACGAATGCCGCCGACGGCGCCACGCGCGACTCCGGTCGCCAGCCTTCCCCTACCGGGGTCCGGTCGCCGGCGGCGGGGCCGGCAGGTCGTCCACACCGAAGTACGGCTCGCGGCGGAGCTCGACCTTCAAGTCGCGCAGTTCCTGCCACGCTGACGTACGCGGCGAGCCAACCGAGGGAGCCTTCGCACCCGGCGGCGGCTCGACCGTCGGCTGATCGTCGACGGGCGTTGGGTTGTCCGTCTCGTTCCCGTCCGGCGGCGTCTCGCCGACGTCCTCGCCGGGTTGACCGCCATCGTCCCCGGTCTCATCGCCGTCGCCGGTCTCCGTGCCGTCGTCGGCGGAGCTCCCTCCCGAGCCGGACGAGCCGCCATCCCCGCTGCCGGGGAGGATCTCGGTGTCCGTTTGGAGGTTCTTGATCTTGCCCTCGTCGAGGACTTCCTCTGCCGTCCGGTTCACCAGGTGGAGCAGCCGATCTTCGTACGTGGCGAAGAGGAACCCGAACACCCGGTCCGCGCCGACCTCACGCCACTGCGGAGTCGCCAACTCGCCACGCAGAACCGCTCGCGCCATCTTCAGATTGGCGCGCACGTCGCGCGAGGTCTCGGCGTTGCGACGGAGTCGCGCATCGATGCGACGCAGGGCCTCGTCGCGCGCCGTCAGCGAAGTGAGAAGCGTGGCGCCGACGGCCGCGGCCCCGCGAACGACGGGGCTCTTGCCGTTCAAGCGATCGAGCACGGCCGACGAAGCGTCGTCGTCGTCGATTCCGGCGAGAGCGACGACGGCCGACGCCTTCAGCGTGGCGGGCGCGGCCTTGCGCAGGATCGACAGGAGGTCGCTCATGGCAGCCGGATCGTGACGCGTCACGAGCAGCCCGCAGGCGGCCGCGCGAACGATCTCGTCGCCCGGTCGCGCTGCCACGTGCGCGAGACGCTTGGTGGTGTCGGCGTCCGCGTACCGCGAGAGTCCCACGAGCAGGGGGATCTCGACGCTTGGCGAGTCGGCCTGGTCCAGACGCTTCAGCAGGAAGTCGCGGGTGTCGCGGCGATGCGACGTCGCCACGAGGAAGCCCAACACCGCCGCCCGACGATGCTCCCGGCGCTTGCTGCGAATGCCCTTACGCAGCGTCTCCGACGGCTCCGGTCGATCTGCCCGAAGCGCGAGCTCCGGAAAGAACCCCAGCGCGAGGAAACGCGACGCCTTGACGTACGTGTCGCCCTCGCCCTCGCGGATGCGCTCCATCAGCAGCGTGGCGGCCTCGGGCGAACGGATGCGCGCGACCGTCAGCGGCGCCGCGGCGCGCAGGATGCGGATGCTCTTCGGCGAACGCAGCGCCTCGGCGAGCGGAGCGACGCTGTCGGCGTCGCGGTATCGACCAAGCGCGAGCGCGGCGAACCCAGCGACGTACGGGTGGGACGTCTCGCGCTCTACGGCCTCGCGGAGCGGGACGATGGCACGAGGATCGCGGATGTTCCCGAGCGTCAGGGCTGATGCGCTCCGGATCGGCGGCTCGGCCTCGATCAACGCCTCGACCAGCGGCTCGACCGACCAGTGCCCGATGCGCTCGAGCTCGTGCCGGTCGCGCGTCCGATCGGCGACGGAGCCCGTCGAGAAGTTCGAGATCAGGTCCTCGATGAGATCCGACGTCTTGCTGTCCGGGCGGTGGAAGAAGACGTTCCGCGCCCGCTCGTCGAACGGCTCCCCATCGTCCGCAGGCGCCGGCCCGGCCAGCAGGCCACCGACGAGCGCAGCAAGAGCAACCGACCGAACGCGAACACGCATGCCCTCATGGTCGCCGGGCAAGGTGCGGTGTCAACGATGCGGCGGCGTTTGGGGGGCGTTCGGCGGCACGCAGCGCGGCGAGGGCGCCGAGCGGGGCCGGGGTTGTCGACCGATGGTCGCCCGAGTCACAAGGGTCGTCCGCGGGGCGCCACCGGACCCCATCGACCGCGCACCCCCAGCGGGCGGGGCGGATCAGGAGATCCGCCCGTACGTACGTCTTGGCTGGCGACGCGACTTACGCCCCCAACCCCGCCTCCGCCGCAGCCCGCACCCCCCGCAGATCCAGCTTCCCCGTCCCGAGCACCGGCAGTTCGTCGATCCGCACGAAGTCCGACGCCTTCGGTATCCACAGATTCGGGAGCCCACGTTCCCGCAGCTCCGCACGCAGTCGATCAACGTCCAGATCCGGCACCGTGTGCACGACGACGAGCCGCTCGCCCTTGCGTTCGTCGACGATGGCCGTGACCGCGAGCTGCGACTCTTCGGGCAGCCGCAACGTGTGCGCCGCCAGCGCCAGTTCGTGCTCGATCCGCCCGTGCGGCACCATCTCGCCGCCGATCTTCGAGAAGCGCGCGAGACGGTCTGTGATGCGCAGAAACCCGTCGTCGTCGAGCGTGCCGATGTCGCCGGTCACGTACCAACCCTCGTGCATCGCAGCCGCCGTCAGGTCCGGGCGGTCGAGGTACCCGGCCATCACGTTCGGACCCCGCACGATGATCATCCCGGGCGTGTTCAACGGCAGCGGGGCGTACGTGTCCGGATCGACGATCTCGACGCTGACCCCCGGTACCGGCGTCCCGACCGTGCCGCGTCGCGAACCGGGCTGATAGAAGCCGCGGGCGCGGAAGTCCGGTGTGCCGACGGCGATCACGGGCGCGCACTCGGTGGCGCCGTAGCCCTCGAGCGGACGGATGCCGAAGCGGTCCTCGAACGCCTGACCGACGGCGTCGGTCATCTTCTCCGCGCCGGCCACGACGACGCGCAGCGACCCGAAGTGCGTCGGCTTGCAGCCGCGGGTGTAGAGCGACAGCAGCGTCGGCGTGGCCAGCAGCAGCGTCACGTCGTACCTCTGCACGGTGCGCCCGACCGCGATGGCGTCGAGTGGGTTCGCCTGGAACGCGGACGGCATGCCATGCACCGCGGCGAACCAGAGCTTCATGTAGCCGAAGGCGTGGAAGAACGGGAGGATGCCGAGCATCCGGTCGTCCTTCTCCGGACGGAACACCTGCGCGACCGCGTCGACGTTCGAGGCGAGGTTGAAGTGCGTGAGCGGCACGCCCTTCGGGTCGCCGGTGCTGCCGCTGCTGAAGACGATCGTCGCGACCTCGTCCATCGACGCGGGTTGAGTGCGACCCAGCGAGCGCTCGATGCCGCGCGCCGTCGCGAACAGCGCGAGCAGCACCGCTCGGAACCGATCGCCGTCGCTGATCCCCTTGGCGATCTCGCCGAGCCAGATCGGCTCGAGCCCATCCGGCAACTCCAGGTTCGCCTTGTGCAGGAACGCCTTCGCGGTGATGACGCGATCGACGCCGGCGATGCGCGCCGCTGCCTCCATGCCTGCGCGACCGGCGGTGTAGTTGAGATTGACTGTGGTGCGCCCGGCGGCCGCAGCGGCGATGTTCACGAGCGCGCCGGCGACCGTCGGCGGCATGAGCACGCCGATCCGCTCGCGTCCGTCCCACGAGTCCCGCAACGCGCGACCAAGTGCGATCACGCCGACAAGCGCCTTGAAGCGCGTGACGTTCGGCTTGGCCGCATCCGCAAACGCCAGCCGCCAGCGCCGTCGACGGAACATGCGGATCGCCGATCGATGCAGGGGACGACCGTCCGCCTTGCGGAACTCCCACGCGCGCGTCGACAGCGCATGCACCGCCTTGCGTGCGACGTTCGCCGACGTGTCCGTTGGGAGCGGATCGCCGAACACGACCGTGACCGGGTACGGGATCTTCTTCGGCCACTTCCACAGGAAGCGTCCGCCCTCGCGGCTGAACACGCTGCCCCAGACGCGGTCGAGGTTGATCGGCACGATCACGCCCTTGCGATGCCGCGCGATGCGCTCCATCCCGCGTCGGAACTGCAGCAGCCCGCCGGTGCGCGTGATCTGGCCCTCGGGAAACACACACACGACCTCACCCCGGTCGAGCGCCTCGCCGGCCGCCGACAGCGCGCGCAGGATCTCGTCCTGGCCGAGACGCGGGGAGACGGGGATCGTGCCGAGCGCCCGCACGAACGGCTTCAGCAGCGGGCGCTCGAAGTACTCCGCGTCGATGAGGAAGCGGACGGGCCGATCGGTGGACGCGATCACGAAGAGCCCGTCGGCGAACGACACGTGGTTCGGTGTGAGCAGCACGCCGCCCTTCGCGGGCAGCTTGTCCCGATCGACGACCTTCAGTCGGTAGATCGTGTGCGTCGCGATGACGAGCCCCATGCGCAAGCCGGCCGACGGCAGCAGCCACAGCGCCCAGAACGTGCCGAGGAGCGCGATCACGCCGGTGGCCAGCGTGATGTCGTTCACGTCCATCCCGGCCTGCGCCAGGAAACCCATCCCGAACGATCCGACGAGCATGCCGATGCCGTGCAGCACGTTCGACATCGCGATGATCGACCCGACGCGATCGGACGGCGCACGCCACTGGATCAGCGCGTTCAGCGGCACGAGCAGGAAGCCGCTGGAGACGCCGAGCGCGCCCATGACGAACAGGGTGCCGACCAGCCCCGGCTGCGCGAGCGCCAGCACGAGGACGAACACCGACATCATGATCGCGCCGAGCGGAACCAGTCCGAGTTCCACCTTCCCGCCGGAGAGCTTGCCGGCGAGCACGCTGCCCACGCCGACCCCGACCCCGATCGCCGCCATCGGCAGGCCCGCCGTGGTGTCCGACAGGTCGAGCACGAGCTTCGCGTAGACGAGCACGTTCTGACCGAGCAGACTCGCGACGCCCCAGAAGAGCCCGAGCCCGAGTACGGAGAGCCAGATCGGTCGGTCGTCGCGGACCGCGCGCCAGCCGCCGACCACTGTGTCGATCAATCCACCGGAGTCGCGGGCGCGTCCCACCTTCGGCACGCCGAACGACGTGACCGACCCGACGATCGCCAGGACGAGCAGCACCGACGCGGCGACCCAGGGGGCCGCGTCGGCGCCGGTGAGCAAGAGTCCGCCACCGGCGGTCCCCAGGACGATCGCCATGAACGTCCACATCTCGAGCTGGCCATTGCCCGCCGACAGTCGGTCGTGCGGGAGGATCTCCGGCAGGATGCCGTACTTGGCCGGGCTGAACAGACCGCTCTGCAGGCCCATCAGACCGAGCACGAACAGGGCCGCCGTGCCGCCCTCGGGCTGGAACCACAGCACGACGCACGCCGCCGCCATGATCAGCGCCTCGAACACCTTCATCGCGATGATGACGCTGCGCTTCGAGACCCGGTCGGCGATCGCGCCCGCCGGCAGCGACACGAGCACGAGCGGGAGCATGAATGCCACGAACGCGAGCGCCGTCTGCGTCTGCGCGGCCGCTTGCGCAGCGTCCCCCGTGAGGTCCGTCTGCGCCGCCCCGATCGCCAGGAAGACGACGATCATCTTCCAGGCGTTGTCGTTGAACGCGCCGAGGAACTGGGTGACCAGGAGGGCGCGGAGGGGGTGCGGCTTCCCGGTCGTCACCCGCAGAACCTACCAGCCTGGTGGAACCTGCGCTCCGCTGAGTGCCCGGTTACGGGTACCGTTGCGCCCGCAGGGAGGGCGCAGTGCACCTCGGTGACGATCTCATCGACTGGCTGGCATCCGTCGTGGAGCGACTCGATGTCTCGCCCGCGCCCGGTGCCCCGATTCGAGTTCGGCGGCTGAGGGACCTCCGTCGTGAGCAAGACGCGTTCCACTCGAAACTCTCGAGCGTGCTCTACGCCCGCGACCTCCATCGCCGGTTCGCCGGGACCAGATGGGAAGGGAAGCGACGCGTCGCCGAGGATGCGTACGTCCGGGCGAGTCGACGCTACCTCGCGGTCTACTCCGCGGCGTCCGGCGAGTTGCGGTCCGACCTCAACGCGACGCAGGGTCAGACGGCGCTCTTTCGCGCGTGCGACGACCGCACCGCGGATTGCCCTGCCGAGACCCTCGGAGCGCTCTTCGCGTTCATCGACTCCACATCCAGCGCGAGTGACGCCCTGGAGGCTTGGATGCGGGCGCCTGCAGCTCTCGTCGCACTGGAGGGCTACGAGGAGGCTGTCGAACTCGTGCGGCGACTCACCACCGCCATGCCGTCTTGGACGCCTCGGTGGGCGGGAGTGGAGGGCGACGTCCTCGCCTCCGGAGGGGAGACGATCGTCGCCCGTGCCGCGTACGAGTTCGGACGAGAGGCCGCCGTGCGCGAGGAGACGACCCGCTACGAACGGGAGTTGCTCGCGCTCCGTCTGCGGCTGCTCGGAGCGCGCGCACCTGACCTGTCGGTCGAGGACTGGGTCGGCGGCCGCGAGCGCCCGCTCTCGGCGCTCCGGGGCAGCGTCGTGGTGTTCGTCCTGTTCAAGTCGAAGATCCGAGACTCGCTTCGCGTTCTGGTGCAACTCGACGATCTGCGCCGCGCGCACGCAGCGGCCGACTTGCACGTCTTCGGCGTCACGCAGATCCGCGGCTCCTGCCACGTGCCCCTCTCGCGCGAGGTCCATGACGGCGAATGGCTCACGCGACTGTCGCGGGAGGAGTTCGGCGAGCAGACCGCGCGAGTCCGGTCCCGCTTGGAACTGACATATCCGCTCGGCGTCGCGACTCGGCACCAGCTTGCGTCGTACGTCGTCGAGGAGAGGTGGCTGCCAACCACCGTCGTCATCGACCGATCCGGTACCGTCGCGTTCGTGACCGGACGCCGAGACCCAGGTGTCCTGGTCCGGCGCGCCGTCGGCCGGCTGCTCGCTGAGGCGACGTAGGCAGCGGAGCCACCGTTCCTTCGTCGCCGCCCTCCGGCTATCGTCAGTGGCCCAGCGAGGACGCCGTCGAGGGGCCGGGACGCGGAGGCGTCGCAGCCCGAGTTGAGCGAGATCGACTCCAGCCGCGTGGACAATCCGGAACGACCCGCCCCGCGCCGCGTCCAACGAACCGGAGGACCGATGATCCGATTCCGACGTGCGTTGCTGTTGGCCACGGGCGCCCTCGCGCTCGCTGTTCCCTCTGCTCTCGCGTCACCGCGGAGCCCGCCTCCGCTCGAGGGGATCGTGATCCAGGCGGATCTGATCGTCGTCGCGCACCTGACCACGCGGCCCGAGAAGTCCGGTGACCTGTACGAGATCGAGGCCGACGAGGTCCTGAAGGGCCGGCTGCCCGAGGGACCGCTGCGCGTCGCCGCGGCCTGGCCGTTCTCGTGCATGCCGCCCCCGCGCGACGCCGAGCGTCCCGAGGCGCGGGAGCGCGAGCTCGGGCAGGTGCTGCTGTTCCTGCACGTGCAGGAGGACGGCACGTATCTCGCGAACATCCTGCGCGAGTTGCCGGCCGACGAACTGCGCTTCGGCTTCAACGATCCGCGTCCGACCGAGCAGGCCCTGGCCGCCGTGCGTGCGCTGCGGGATCTGAACGCCCCGGGCCTCGATGCCGACAGTGCGGCCTCGCTCTGGAAGCGCGGCCTGCGCTCGGAGAACCCGTGTCTCGTCGCGTGCCTCATCGACCGGCTCGGCATGTTCGGCCCGACGCGCGGGAGCTCGTCAACTCCCGTGGCGGTGCGGTTGCACGCGGAGGAGATGGCCTTCGGCGTCGACCTCGTCGATGAGCTGCGCCGCCTCGCGTCGCACCCCGATGACGAGGTCCGCGGCAAGGCGATCCTGCATCTCCGCGAGACGTTCGAGCGCCACGCCAAGGACGACGTCGACGCGCGTGAGCGCGTGATGGCGACGTTTCACCGTTCGCTGCTCGACACGCACGCGGAGACGCGCGGCTGGGCCCTCGGTGCGCTCGCGTGGATGGGGGACGCCTCCGTCAAGCCGCGCATCCTGCGCCTATTGACCGATGCCGACGCGCTGGACGGCGAGCGCGAGTCTGCGCTCTGGGCCGCTGGCTACCTGGTCGGCGCCGACAGCAAGCAGCTCGACGATGCTCTCCTCGATGCCTGCGCCGTGCTCCTCGATCACCCCAAGATCGACGACTACGCCGCCTCCGTCCTCCGACGCATGACAGGCGATAAAGGCCGCCGCGGCGTCGCCGCCTGGCGAACCTGGCGCGACGCGCGTCAGCGCTAGCCCGGATCGTTCGCGAGGGCGTCGCGAGCACGCGGCGAGATCGAGGACTGGCAAGGGGTGTACGCCGGTACGCCTCGCGACCGCACGTCGCAGAGTGTCCTGACGGCTTCGAGTGCGTGAGATCTCGTTCCGGAGACGCGCATGCACCCTCTCGATGCGGTTGTGAAGCGGATCCGGAGCGGGAGATCGCGTGCTCGGGGACGTCAGGCGCGGCGTCCTCGTGAACGATGCGGGCTAGATCACTTCGCGGCGACCTCGGTGAACACCGGATGGTCGGCTGGGATCGCCGTCAGCGATCGAAGCGTGCGGCAGACGCTGATGCAGAGCGTGAACGCCACGGCGCTCGGCAGGAGGACGCCGAGGATCGGTAGGACGGCGAGCGGCTCGTAGGGAATGGCGAACGTCACGAACAGGAGTGCGGCGACGGCGAGCGCCGCCCGCAGCACGCGAATGGGGTCCACCGACGTGGCGGCAAGGCGGTGGACCAGCGCTGCTGAGAGCGCCACGCAGACCGTGGGGACGCGCGACGGGTTGAGCGGCGCGAACGCGCGGGTTCCCACCGGGGGCAGAATCGCCGTCAGGGGAACGGCCACAAGGACCAGGGCGATCAGGAGGCGGTCGCGTGACTGGAACCGCGCTCCGATCGCGCGTCGACCGAGCCAGAGACCGACGGCCAGTGGTGCCAGCGCCTCGGGGCGGACGACGAGAATCTCCCACGGCAGATGAAATGCGAAGCCAGAAGCGAACAGGTTGATCCACACGAGGAGTGCGAGCAATGGCCCTCCGACCATGACCGCGAGCCATGGCGCAGCGCGTTCGAAGACCCGCGGCACGTTCCAGCTCAGGTGGAACAGCGCGCAGAGCACCAGCAGGGTCTCTGTGGGGACGAGCCGCGGGACGCGGCTCAGGGCGACCGCTGCGGACGGCGAGGACTTCTCGATCGCGTGCATCGCGTTCCACAGGGGCACATGGATGGCGGACGTAGCTGCTGCGTCGAGCAGAGCGGAGACGACCAAGCCGACCGCTGCGGCGTGCCACGGGCGCCGTTGGGCTCGGATCGCCAGGCCTGCGCCGCGTTCTGCGAGTACGGGGATCGGAACCGACAGGACGCAGCCGACACGACCCGCGACGAGCACGAGGAACACGATGCCCGGTCCCAGGAGGGGCTGCCCGAGCCCCGTTGCCTCCGGGGCCGCCAGCATGATCGCGGCCGCCGTGTGGAGCAGCCCCGAGCGGCGTCCGCCCGCGAGGAGCGCGAGGCCGCCGTAGGCGACGACGGTCGGCAGGACCCAGGCGGCCCACCTCTCGGTCTCGACCATCCACGAGGAGGTCCGACCGAGGATCGCGGCGAGGCAACCGACCAGCGCCGCGAGCGTTAGCAGACTCCGGGCCAGAGCGGACCGGGGATATCCCCCTCGCCGAGCCGTCAGCACGATCCCGGTGACCGTCACGCCGAGTGCCCACCACGACAGCGAGCCGCGCTGCGAGTCGCCCAGCCGGAGCGGCGAGTCGGCCTCGAGCGCCTCGACTGCGAACAGCGCTGCGAGGACGGCGATCGGGAACAGCCACGTCGCCATCGGCAGACGCCGCCCACGCAGCGCGACACCCGGGCGCGAGAGGATGCCTCCCGCGACGACACCGGCCACGACCCACAACACGTGCGAATTCCCGCCGGGAAACGCGAGTCCCTGCACGGCGAGCAACCCGCACACGGCGAGTGTCGTTCGCGGATGCCGCGCCATCGGCGCCGCAATGGCGCAGGCGAGATCGGTCACCCACGAGTCCGGGAGCTGGCGGGTGGGACAGCCCTCGGCCGTCACCCGCGGATCTCCATCACCGGATGATCCGGCGGGATCGCCGTCACCGAGCGGAAGGTCCGGCACAGCTCGACGCAGACGGCGAACACCAGCGCGCTCGGCAGCGCGAGAGTGAGGATGCCGAGCAGTTGACCGTCGAGTCCGGACATGTACGCGAGGAGCCCGGCGACCGTCATCGCGACGGTCAGTGCGCCTGCGACCACGCTGCTCGCGCGCACCGTTGTTCCGGCTAGACGGAACGCCAGTGCCGCGTTGAGGACGCAGAACCCAACCCCCACAGCGTCCGATCTCCAGAAATCGTCCCAGTCCCCCCACGCATCCGCGAGCCAACAGGTCACGAGCGGCGCGCCGACTGCGATCAGCGCAATCAGAACGACCTCGACCCACCCGAAGCGTCGCAGGGCCGGGCCGCGGGCGACGGCGAGGCCGACGGCCAGCGGCGCGAGTCTGAAGGGCGGAACCGCCAAGAAGTCGGGCTGGAGCCCGGGGGCCCAGCCGACCGCGCGTGCGCCGGACCACCAGACGAACGTGATGAGCGTCCACCAGACCGTGACCGTGACCCACGGCGCGACGCGATCGAACGCGCGCGATGCGCGCCAAGAGAATACGAACAGGACGCACGTACCGAGCCACACAGGTTCCGGACACGCGACGAAGAGGTGCCCGTGGGGCCACTGGAGACTTGCTGTGGAGAACACGTCCTCCAGTCGCTCGAGTTCGTACTCGTACGGGACCGTGATGGCAGCGTCCCACGCGCCGCGAGCGATCTCCGTGGCGATGACCCCTACCGCTGCGGTGCGCCACGGGCGACGTTGGGCGGCGATGGACAGATGGACAGCGCGCTCGCGGAGAGCGGCCTCCGAGAGATGCAGCGCCGTTGCGGCGCGCCCTGCCAGGACGCAGGCGAAGACGAGCCCCATCGCCTCCCACGGCACCTGGAACTGGTACAAGTCCGGATACCCGAGCAGGAGAGCGCAGATCACGTTGAGGACGCAGGAGCGTCGGCGCGTGGCCAGGATGGTGAGCGACCCAGTCGCGATCAGACTCGGCGAGTCGATGCCCGCCCCCCACTCAAGCCCGAACCCCGACGATGGCTCGAATGTTGCCATGACGGGCGCACACTCCGCGAGTGCGAGGGCCGCGATCACCGCGTATCCCGGGGCGGACCGGGGACCGCCGACACGTGCGCCGAGCGTGACTGCGAGGACCGTGGCCGCGGCGAGAGCCCAGAACTCAACGAATTCGTGCGGTGCGAAGTACCACGAGACTCCGTACGGCCACGTCGAGAGCCCGGGCGTCACGAAGAGAACGAGCGTCACGGCGCCGGACACGAGGGAAGCGGGCCAGAGAAACCTCGAGCCACGCCCCCGGGCGAGCGGACTCCGCGGGCCGGTGGAGATTCCGCCGACGATGGCCGCCGCTACAACGCAGAGAAGTTGGACGGCGGCGCTGTTGGCCAGGAGGCCCTGGACGCCGAGGATCACACAGACGACGAGCGTCAGCCGAGGGTGCCGCGCCATCGGCGCCGCGAGGGCACACGCGAGGTCGGTGACCCAGCTGTCGGGGAGGTCGTCGGCGGGTTTCGCCGCGTCCGTCAGGCGCTGGTCTCTTTCATGCGCTGGTCTCTTTCATGCGGACCCCGCTCTGCTGCTGGAACGGCTTGCCCCAGAACCAGCGGGCCGAGATGTCGCCGTCGGGCCAGAGGTCGACGATGAGCTCGACGGTGCCGCCCGGGGTGTCGTCGCTTCGGAAGACGAGCGTCCCGTCGGCGCCCTTCGACCTGGGCCGGCTCGACTGGAGCGGGAACGGAGTCGGCACCGGGTTCGACGAGCTCACGCACTGGTAGACAGGCACGCCGTCGGTGCCCTTCACGATGAGCCCGCCCTCCTCGTGGAAGATCTCGCCGTCCTTGCCGGTGGCGCGAAACGCGAACATCACGCCATCGTCCGTCCCGAGGGGGGCCAGGCCGAGCTCACCGACGAACGCATCGCCGGCGTGGTTGACGTCCTCGCCGCGGTACTTGCCCGCACGATCGAAGAGCGCGGAAAGAAGGTCGGCCATCGTCATATCTCCTGCAACCACAAACGAGTTAGCGACGTTCACCCCACGGTTGGACGCGCCCGCATACGATGTGTGCGGGGTTGGCAGGATCGCAAGGACAGACGCACATGATCCACGGAAGAACCCTCCGCCTCGTCTTGGCCGGTGCCGCGTGCACCGCGCTCATCGCCGCAGCCGGCGACTCGGCCCAGGCTGCGAAGAAGTCGAAGCGGCGCAAGACCAAGCTCTCGATCCCGATGGTCCAGACTCCGACCGGACTCCAGGGACTCGCCGGAGCCGGCGAAGCGGTTCTCGTCGCGTTCCAGCTGCGTGACCGCACACGGCGTCGGTCGGTGGTCGAGGTTGAGTACGGCGTCGACTACGACGGCGACGGCGTCATCGCCGACGGCACCGACCCCGAGAGCCCGTCCGAGTTCCGCTCCGCGACGCACGAACTCCGCGACGGCCGCGACACGCGCAAGCTGCGGAAGAGCAAGAATGGCAAGCGCACATTCGCTCTGTATCGCCCGGGCACCGCCGCTGCCGGCGCTCTCCACCTCTGGTCCTGGAACCAGCTCGCGGATATCGGCGTCGCTCGCTTCGCGGAGGGCGACGTGCTCGCCCGCACCGTGCAGGGCCGCCCCGACGTCAACCCGCTCGATCCGGACACGCCGATCTTCGAGCAGCACACGGGCGTGAGGCTGCGGGTCCGCGCGATTCGCAACTCCGGCCCGCGCGCGAAGACCGACTGGGTCACGACCGAGGCCTTCGCCATCGACAACACGACGGCGCCGGGCGCGGTCATCGAGGGCGGCTCGGCTGACGCTGCCGCCGGCACGATCGATCTGGAGTGGGCGGCGTTCAGCCGTGACACCGAGGACCTCGACGCCGACGGCGAGCTCGATCCGCTCGACGGTGAGGACAGGAACGGCAACGGCGTGCTCGATCACGTCAACGTGGCCGTGGCCTTCGACTGGTACGCGCTGGCCGATGGCGAGACGATCCCGTCGACCGACGCGGAACTCGCCGGTCTCGACTGGCGCCCGTGCACGCGCGCCGACCTCGGCGATCCCGACGACGGCGTGCCCTCCGGCGGGCTCGGCATCGGCACGCGTTGGACGTTCGTCTGGGACTTCGTCGCGAACGTCGGTCAGGCCCCGTTCTCGGCGGGGGACTACCTCTTCCGCGCGGTCCCGTACAGCGACAGCGGTCGCCTCGGCGAGGCCGACTACCTGACCACGCCGGTCACGATCGTCGCGCCGCAGTAGCCGATCGAAGTAGCCACACGAGTCAGCGCCGCTGCGAAAGACCCAGGACGTTCCCGTTCCCGTCCGGGTCCGCGACGGAGGCGAGGCGCCCGCCTGAGTGCTCGTCCTGGGGCTTCTCCTGGGGCGGGTACCGCACCGTCGAAACACCACGCCGCTGAAGGCGGATCGCACGAGTCCTTGGGGCTTTCTGCTCGCTCGGGCGTCCAATGGGGCGATGGCTTCTCGACGTCGCTGGGTGATCGCGCTCGTACTGTTCCTCGGTGCACTGCCGCTCCTGATCTGGTGGGCGCTCCAAGCCTCGCAACAGGCGGCGTTCGAGGAGTTCCGGACCGCTGTCGCAGAACTCGAGGCCGCGGGCGAGCGCACCTGGCTGCCAGAGTTCTACGCTGAGGAGATTCCCGACGAGGCGAACGGCGCGATCGCGCTCATGGACGCGCTTCACATGCTGCAGGTCGCGACGGGAGGCGAGACCGCGTGGCCGATCGGGCCGTGGCACATGGAGTGGCCGGAGCGTGGCGATCTCGATGACGAGCAACGCGCGACGCTACGAAGTTGGTTCGAGCAGCACCTCGACTTCTACGATTCCGTCGACACCGCCATCGGAGCGCCGCGCTTCCGATTCCCGCTGACCGCCGACGCGAGCGGGTGGCCCGGCGGCGCGGATCCCACCGCACTCATCCAGGTCCTACACCTGCTCCAAGCACGCGCCGTGTCGGCGTCGACGCAGACCGACCGACTCAATGCCGCCGCGGCTCTGCTGCGCCTGGCCGAGCGATGGGAGACCGTCTCTCTGCTCGACCACGCGATCGCCGCGACGATGCGAAAGACCGCCTGCGGCGAGATCCGCCGAGAGATGGCGTCCGGTCTCGAGGATCCTGAGCGCGCCCGCGACCTCTTGGAGCCGCTGCTGAATGTGGACACGCTGAACGGAGCGCCCGACTGCATCCGCGGCGAGCGCGCGTTCGCGCTGAGTGCGTGTCGCGCCGTGATCGGAGCGGTCGACTCGGACGACTCGATGGATCCGGTCGACCCGAGCGGACCGCACGGCACGCTGTTCCACGCGGCCCGCGCCGAGTTCGGTGGCCAGGGCGGTGCCTCGCTCCATGTCGGGCGGCTGGCGCGTGATGCGGCCGAGCGGGCGCGACGCCTGCAGGCTCTGATCGAGACGCCCATCTCCGATCACCGCTCGTACCAGTCGGCGGTCGTCACGGCGCGCGATGAGATGCGGGGCGAGGACAACTGGATCGAGACTCAGCTGTTTCCGGGCATGGCGAACGCGATGTTCTCGATCTACCCGTCGATGATGCAGTCGTTCGCCGAGGTCGACACCGAGCAGCGCCTGGCGCGCCTGGCGCTGGCGGCCGCGTGTGCGCGCGCCGCCGATGGTGTCTGGCCTGCGGCGGCTACGGACCTCGCGAGCTTCTTCCCGGACGGTGTGCCCGACGACCCGTTCACCGGTGAGGCGATGCGCTGCGCCCAGGCCGAGGGGCAGCTCGTCTTGTCCTCACCTGGGCCGACGGTTGGGGCGCCCTGGGACGGTCCGACCGATGAGCAGCCGCACAACCTGCTGTGGCGTGTCGCCGAACCCGTCGACCTGCCCGGTGCCCGGACGAGATCACTGCCGGCGTCGAACGACGACCGGTAGATCGGCCTTCGGCAGCGTGACGAACAGGTAGGGCGACCACACGTGGTCGAAGGTGAAGAAGCCGCGGACCGGGCGATCGCGGATGACGTCGTAGAGCACGACGATCGAGTTCGTCCCGCGCTTGATCGCGGCAATGCGGACCCGATCCTGCCGCGTCGTTACGGTGCCCGTGAAGATGCCGACGACGGTCTCGCGCTCGAAGTCGACCGGGAAGGGTCGCGCGTAGCCGGGTGCGCTCGTGGCGTCGTGGTCATCGCGCCCCCAGGTCGCGGGTGTCTGGACGTTGAGGTCGTCGAGGACCTGCGTCCATGCCGGCGCGTCGTCCACGACCAGGTGACGCTGCGAGACGTCGGCATCTCCTCGAATGATGGAGGTCGCCAACAACGGCTGGTACGGCACGCCGAACGGACCGGCGTTGTCGGGGACCGGGGGACCGTCCGTGACGTAGACGTAGCGCGTGGTGACGGGGTGTCGACGCCCGACTGCTGCGGATCTCCACGCGCAGGGCGCCGAGCGCATCGGTCGGTAGCGGCACACGCAGTTCCAGTGCTCGCTCCTCACCGGGGACCAGCTTCACGGTGGCGCGCGCGGGACGAACGCGGATGCGCCGAGTGCGCCGCGACGCCTGTCGGTGGCCACGTACGCGTACCGAGATGCGCTCCCGGCGTGTCTTCTGTGCGGGGTTCGACGCATCGAAGCGCACGACGATCGTGTCGCCGGGCGCGAGCACGGTCTCCCCGAGTTGGACGTCCGTGATCCGATGCAGCGCCGGCGCCGACGTCGTCAGCACTGAGACCAGCGCGGCAGCCAGTAGAGCCCTTCGCATGCCGGACAGGTTAGCGCCCCTTGTACGGTGCGCCGATGGAGGAGTTGGTCCCGATCGCGCTCGCGCTGTTCGCGGCCGGCGTCGTCCAAGGCACCGCTGGGTTCGGGTTCGGCATGGTGTCGATGAGCGTGCTCCCGCTCTTTCTCGACGTCCGCGTAGCCGTGCCCGTCGTCGGGGCGTACGGGCTCTGCGCCTGCGCCGTCGTGCTCGTGCAGTGTCGGCGGGGCGTGTCGCGTGAGCGCGTGCTACCCCTCCTGATCGGGGCGTTCATCGGGACGCCACTCGGCGTGTACTTCCTGAACGAAGCGGAGCCGCGCGGCGTCGAAGCTGTGCTCGGCGTCGTGCTGGTCGCGTACGCCGCGCATGGACTTCTCCGGCCGAGGACGCCGCGACCGGATCGTCCGGAGTCGCTCGGTAGTTCGCTGCTCGCGGGCGCCGCGGCGACGCTCGGCGGAGTGCTCGGTGGGGCCTTCAACACCGGTGCTCCGCCGGTGATCCTGTACATCACCTGGCGCGGCTGGCCGCCGCTCGTCGCGAAGGGCACGCTGCAGGCGTTCTTCCTCGTCTCGACGCTCTACCAACTCGCGCTGTTCTGGAGCGGGGGCGCGCTGACGGCGGAGGTCGGCAACGCGTGGCTGCGCGGCCTCCCGGGTCTCGGCCTCGGACTCGCGGTGGGCATCGTGCTCGGACGACGCATCGACGCGGCGACGTTCCGGCGTCTCGTGCTCGTGCTCCTGCTCGTGCTGGGCGCGAACTTCCTGCGGCGCGCGTTCTGAGTAGCTCGTGATCGGTGCGTGCTAAGCCGACTAGACGCGCGAGTAGACGAGGATGAGGAACGTCTCGCGGTAGTCGGCGAGCCACGGTCGGTCGGGATGACGCTCCAGACGGCGAGCGCGCGCCCCGGCAGCGAAGACGCCATGCAGTCCGTGCGCGACGAAGAGTAGGCCCGGCCACACGAAGCAGCCTCAGCCGAGTCCGATCCGGCCTCGGTCGTCTCGATCAGCTCGTCGAAGCGGCCCATGCTCCCTCATCGGATACGGAGGGAACCGCTCCGAAGTCGGGACACCGGGTATGTCAGAATGCGGGACCGGCCACTCCACGGTGACCCCTGGTCCACTGGATGTTGCCGATCCCCTCGGAGGTCTGCCATGCGCGCATCGCTCGCCCTCACCGCTGTCCTCGCTCTCGCCGGTCCCGCCGCCGCGGAGACGATCCGCGTCCCGCAGGATGAGGTGCGCATCCAGGACGCGATCGACCGCGCGCAGCCGGGTGACGTCGTGCTGCTCTCGAAGGGCTCGTTCCTCGAGCACGTGGTCGTCGGCGGCGAGCAGGGCATCACGATCAAGGGCAAGGGCAAGCCGAAGATCGATGCGGGAGGCACGGGCGTCGGTCTCGCGATCAGTCGCAGCAGCGGCATCGTCGTGACCGGTGTCGAGATCGTGAACTCTGGGTCGCACGCGGTCTTCGTGACGCTCTCCGACGAGGTCACGTTTTCGAAGTGCACCGTGCGCGGCGCGGGCGCCAACGGTATCCAGGTCGACTCGTCGAGCGAGGTCGTGATCACGAAGTGCCGCGTCGAGGACGCCGGGCTGAACGGGATCGGGATCGGATCGCGCGGGACGACCGCGACCGGTTGCCGCGTCGAGAAGAACCGCATCGCCGGCGCGGGCGAAGTCGGCATCCTGGCGAACGGCGACTCGAACACGATCGCGAAGAACCGCATCGACGACGCCGGAGGCGACGGCCTGCAGATCGGTCCCGCTTCGACGCGCACGCGAGCGGAGAAGAACAAGATCGCGCGCTGCGGCGGCAACGGAGTGACGGCTCTTGGGAGCGGGACGTTCCTGGATCGGACGTCGGTCCAGGACGCGGCGCTGTCCGGGATTGCCGTTGGTGGCGACACACCGCGCGTCGACCGCTCGAAAATCGTCTCACCCGGCGACGACGGCATGGTGGTCACGGCCACTGACGGCAACATCACGCGCAACAAGATCACGCGCCCGGTGAACGACGGAATCGACGTCGAGGGCGTCGACAACTCGTTCGATCAGAACAAGGTCTCGCAGGCCCGTGACAACGGCTTCGAGGTCGACGAGAACACCAACCTGTTCACGCGGAACACCGCGAAGAAGAGCGGCGGCTTTGATCTCGACGACCGCATGGGCCCGCGCGCGAACACCTACAGCGGCAACACCTTCCCGAACCTACGCATCGCGGAGGACCCCGGTGGGGGGCGTGGTGGCGACGACGGCGGAGATGACGGTGGCCGTGGTGGCGGCGACGGTGGCGATGACGGCGGACGCGGTGGTGACGACGGCGGGCGCGGCGGGACGACGCGCTAGCGGGCTAGAAGTCGTCTTGGATCCACGGTGCGGATCCAGCGAACGCCCGAGCGAGCGCCGCCAGATCGTCGTCGCTGCAGCTGAGGCCCAGCCCCGCATGCGCCTGTGACGGTGCCACCCAGCCCGAGTAGAGCGAGGCGAGCGTGCGCACGTCGAGTCGCACGCGGCCGTCACCTCCGCGGGTGACCTCACCGCGGCCGTCCGCGACCCGCAGCATCCAACGTCCGGCGTTCCCGGGACAGACGTCGTCGGTGATCTCGAACGGGATCTCGGCGGTGACGCCGGGCACGTAGCCGCGCTGCGTGAGCGCTGCCTCGAGATGCACGATGCGGAGCATCCACGCGTCCCAGAGCCGCACGTCGTGACGCTGCTCGCGCATCGCCAGCAGCAACGGGTCGGCTGGGTGGCCGTACCAACTCACGCGGTTCACCAGCGAACGATGATCGCGCAGGAACGAGACGATGCGACGAGCAGCGGGTCGCGTGGCGGCGACGACGTCGTTCAGGAACAGATCGTTGTGCCCGGTCGCGTTCTTGCTCGAGGTATAGGTGACGTAGCCCTCGAGGCCGTCAGCCCCGTCGACGACGAACTCGTACAGCGGTGACGTGGCGCGCTTGCGGACCTGTTGCCACATGACCTCGTCGCGATCGACGTTGCCGTTGTTCCGGCGGCCGCGCTCGCGCTGGAGCTGCTCGACGGACTCGCGGTCGTCGTCACACATGCGGCGCAGCGGGAGCTCATCGTCATGGACGGCCAGCCGTTCCAGAGCGACGCTCACCCGATAGAGTCCGCCGGCCTGCTCGTACCCGGCGCGCCGATACACCGGCTGCGTCGATGGCGAGAGCGTCGAGAGCGCCACGCCCTCGTCGTGCAGATGCCGCACCGTCTCTTGCATCAGGTAGGTGGCGACGCCGCCTGCGCGCGCGCTGGGATCGACTCCGACGCTCGCGATGCCTGCCGTCGCGACGCTGCGGCCGCCGAACCACTGGCCCATGCGGATCGCGAGCGTGCCACCGGCGAGGTCGCCTCGCCGCGTCACGACGAGGCCGTTCGACGGGCGCATCCCCTCGACGTACTCGAGGCTCTCCGCCACGGGGCAGCCGAAACAGGTTGCCAGGATTGCAGCGAGCGCGTGCTGCTCGTCCTCGTCGCCGAGGGGACGGACGTGAAGATCGGACATGCGGTAGTTTGTAGCCGCCCGCCCTCCCGCGTCCATTGCATGCCCCCGCCCACGTTCCTGTTGCCCGACGCGCCGATCGTCTTCCCGGACCCGATCGATGCCGATACCGAAGGCCTCGTCGCCGTCGGCGGCGACCTCTCACCCGAGCGGCTGCTGCGCGCGTACGAGAACGGGATCTTCCCCTGGTACGAGGATGGCCTGCCGCCGCTCTGGTGGTCACCGGACCCGCGCGCGGTCATCTCCGTCGAGACGCTGCACGTCTCGCGTCGCCTCGAACGTCGGCTCCGCCAGGGACGCTTCACGTTCACGTGGGATCGAGCCTTCGACGACGTCATGCGCGCGTGCGCCGAATTGCGGGACGGCGGCACGTGGATCATCGACGAGATGTTCGCGGCGTACGCCCTGCTGCATCGGCTCGGTTACGCGCACAGCCTCGAGGTCTGGAGCGAGAACGAGCTCGTCGGCGGATTCTATGGCGTGCGCTGCGGCGCGCTCTTCGCGGGAGAGAGCATGTTCCATCGCGAGACGGACGCGTCGAAAGCGGCACTCGTCGCGGGAGTGCGTTCGCTCTCCGCGCGCGGCGTCAGCCTGTTCGACGTGCAGATGATGACGGATCACCTGGCTTCGATGGGCGCCGTCGAATGGCCCCGCGAACGCTACGTCGCTGAGGTGCGCCGCGCGACGCTGATTGCAGTCGACCTCAACGATCTCGTTCCCGACTGGCGACCGGCGGAACCACGATCGCACGCCTCCGAGTGAGTGGCGTCGCTAGCGTCGCGAGATCAGAGGATCTGGATCACGAAGCGCGCCGTGGGAGTCAGTGCGCTCCAACTGACGTCCGAGCCGACGAGTGCCAAGCGCTCGCCATCGTCGCGGTCGAGCGCGAGTCCGAGGCCGATCGCCGCCATGGCTCGCGCGGTCCCGGTGGCGTCGTCCGTGCGCAGCAGCCGGGACAGTGCAGCGGCGGCATCCTTGCCACCGATGTGCCCGAGCGCGATGGCGGCAGATGCCTGCGTGTACGAACTGCCCTTCGCGAGCTGCTCGGCGAGGATCGGCACGGATCGCTTGTTCCCGAGTAGGCCGAGGGCCAGCCCCGCCTCCCACTTGATCGTGGGGTCACGCTCGTCGGTGAGCAGCGTGCGCAGCACGTCCGGGCCGCGATCGCGGTCTCCGATCATGCCGAGCGCCAGCGTGGCGTGCGCGCGCATCTTGAGGTCGCCCTGATCGGAAGCCAACTCGCGCAGGATCGGGGCTGCATCGCGTCGTCGTGCCAGCCCGACGGCCACCGCGAGCGCGCCTCGCAGGTCCGCATTCGCGCGCTCCTCGAGGTCGCGGTGGAGGCCGGAGACGAGCGACGGATCGTCCGTGCCGCGCGCGAGCAGACCCATTCCGATGGCCGCAAACGCCTGATGGAGTCGATCGCCCTTCTCGTAGCCGAATGTGAGCGCCGCCCGCGCGCGCGGACTCGCCGTCTTGCCGAGAGCGATCGCTGCGGCGTTGCGAGCTCCGCGGTCCCGCTCGCGATGTTCGGCCCTCACGAGGGCATCGATGGCGTCCGAGTCGTCGGCCGTCGCCAGCTCGCCGAGCGCGTGGAATGCGGCGCGCCGGACGTGCTCGTCCTTGGCGCGCGTGGCCATCACGAGGGCGGGGAGCGAAGCGCGGTCACCGAGTCGAGCCAGACCCTGTGCGGCGTAGATGCGGGGCATGGACTCCTTGTTGCGACGGGGTCCGGCCAGATGCCGTTCGAGCAGTTCGCGCGAGGACTCGTCACCGGCGAGGCCGAGTGCGGTCAGTCCGGCGACCGGCAGATCCCAGCGCGGCTGCGCCGTGTCCGCCACTGCCGAGAGGAACGGGACGGACTGAGTCTCGCCGCGCAACCCGAGCGCGTAGACGCAGATCGCGCGCAGCTCGGTCGACTCGCCGGAGTCGCGGACGATGCGCTCGAGCGTCGCGCTCGCCCGCTGCGCGGCCTGGGCGTCTGGCCCCGCGCCGATGAGTCCCAGTGCGAATGCGGCTGACTCACGATGCGACTTCGGTCGATCGGCGTCGGCCAGCATGGCGAGGAGCTGATCGCCCGTCACCGGGTCGCCGACCTTGCCGAGCGCGACGGCGACCGACGCCACGATCGCGTCGTCATCGGACCGCAGCATGCTCGAGAGCAGTCCCGCCGCCTCGGCGCGCCAGAGCTGGTCGTCGAGTGCCTCGTTGGTCCCGCGCGCGCCCGGTGTCAACGCGCCCGACGGCGCGCGGTCGAGGTAGCGGCGTCGGTTCGCATACCACCAGAGCGACCAGTGATCCGGATCGACTCCACCGTTCGACGGCGCGGATGCCCGATTGGGATCGAAGGGCTTCGGTGCGCCACCGCGACCGCTGGGTGTCCTGGGAGTCGGCGTCGGCGCGGGTGTCGGCTTCGCGCCTGGACCGGGGCCGCCGGGCGTCGTCGGGCCGCCGCCGGGAGCTCCGCCCGGAGTCGTCGGACCGCCGCTCGGGATGCCTCCAGGCGACGTCGGCCCCGCGCGCGGACCGGATGGGGCCCCACGGCCGGTGGGCGGCGGAGGAGGCGCGAAGCCCTCACCCGTGTGCGGCATCGCCAGCGTCGCCGAGCTCGCGATCGCGAGGGCGGCGAGGATCCAGGTCCGAGGGCGGTGTTGCGTGGCCATGGTTGCGAGGGTCAAGAGTAGGGGACGGACGGGTCTGGTCAACGACCGTGGCCCGTCCTTCGCACCACGTCGACGCGCCTGACGCGTCGCCGGGCACACGACCTCCGGGTTCTCCCAGCTCGTTGGGGGGAGCAGCCCCGACTTCGCTGCGACGCCCCGGATCTCGCGCGCCCTTCTCGGTCAGGACGCTCAGTGACGTGAGGAGGAGGCTTGCCACGGCGTGGGACCCACTCAGAGTCGCGCCAGGTCGCCGCATGCCGCGGCGACCTGGTGTGAAGAACGGACCTCCCTACCGCACCGTGAGGTGCCCGGTCTCGGGATCGAGGCGCAGACGCTTCTGATTGGTCATGAACCAGACCTCCCAGGCGACGAGGTCCTCCATGCGCTGCTCGGCGGACTGGAGCGGGTCGTACGCCAGCATCAGACCGGTTGCATCGACCAGGATCGCGTACGCCGCGGCGCGCTCCATCTCGTCTCCGGCGCCCATCCGCTTGATCAGAGACGGCACGATGCGCGCGCCCACGCGCACCATCCCGCCGAGGAGCTCGTCACGCACGGCGCCGTCCCGCGTGCGATTCCAGCGTGAGACCACGAGGTCGACAAAGTCCTCGAAGTCCTTCTCGCCGAGGTCGGCCGCGCCGTCGAAGCGGATCGAGTTCCCGCCGCCGGACGGCGTGATCGCGGCGCCGCGTGCGACGGGACGCGTGCCGCGCTTCAAGAACAGCAACGCGTAGCAGGTGTCGAGCTCGCTGCCGTTCCACTCGCCGTCGCGGCGTTGGTCGTCGAGCAGGAACTGCGCACCCTCGCCATACCAGTCGTGCTCGCCCATGAGCTCGACGCCCCCGAGGATGCCGGCGCGCTCGAGACCGTAGAGGTAGTAGAAGTGCCACCCGCCGCGGCCCGGGTTCTCCGTCACGCTGAAGTTCCGACCGAGCCAGGCGAGCCCGTCCCAGATCGAGGTCTCGGCGCGCGCGTCCAGGCGACTGGAGTAGCCGCGCTTCCCGAGGAGCTCGCTGCGGCAGATCACGATGGCGCCGACGGCTCCCGAGGTCATCGATCCGGTCGCCTGCTGCCCGTCCGGCGCGCTCGAGCGGATGCGTGTGCCGCGTTCGAACGAGTAGTAGCCCCAGCCGCGGGCCTGATCGACGGCCTTCGCGAACGTCTCGCCCTTCTTGCGCACGGCGAAGCGCGCGACGCGGGGCCCCTTCTCCTCTTGCGACAGAATCAGGTGCTCGAGCGCGCGGAGGTAGACGTCCTTGTTGACCTCGACGCCCGAGCGACTCGCCGCCTTCAGCCCGAGCAACGCGTACTGCGTGTTGCTGTGGTCGTAGTGGTAGCTCGGTTCGCGCGCTTCGTAGCGGCTGACCTTGCGCCCGTAGCGCCACGCGCCGAACGGCGTCTGATTCAACTCCATGAACTCGACCAGCTCGTGCATCCACGCACGGTCCCGATCGCTCAGGCCTTTGCTCTTCTTCTGCTTCGTCTGGTTGCCGTAGCGCAGGCCGCGGCCTGACTTCTTGGCGGCCGATCCGGCCACGGGATCGTCGGCGATCGCCATCATGATCAGAGCGGCCGAGTACGTGCGCAGCTTGTCGTCGTCGCGCGCCTTCACGTAGTCCCGTCGCATCGCGTTGTACGCCGCGACCATCCGGCGATCGCTGCGCGGAGTGCCGCACGTGCGCAGCGTGTGATACGCGATCGCGGTCATCCCGACGGGGTAGTCGCGCTCGTAGCCCGGCCACGTGCCATCCATGCGCTGCTGCTTCAGCAGCCACTCGGCGCCACGGTCGATGCCGCGATTGACGTTGCGCACGAAGTCCTGCGACCGCTCCGCGCCGGTCGACGCGGAGACGGCGGGAGCGCACCAGAGCAACGCGGCCGCCGTCAGGGCGACGACGCCGGCACGAAGTGAGCGAGCGGAGAAACGACTCGAGAGAACGGAGAGCACAGAAGTCCCCCTGGGCCCGGGCGCGACCCCGTGCGCGGCCCCAATTGCGAGTATCCGGCCGGATGGCGATCCGACAAGGCGTCGAGCGCGGCTCCCGATCGCAACGGCCGACGGCTACTCCTGATCGCGCCGCATCAGCGCCGACACCACGGCGTCGCAGGCTTTCGTGCCCGGATCGCCCCCCGCGTTGCAGACCGCGATGTACGCCCGCCCCCGCTCCGGCGCCAGCCAGGAGACGCAGTACCACATCGTGTTCGAGCCGTTGTGCTTGAGCACGAGGCCCTTGCCGCCCTCGCCCCGTGCCCAACCACGCTCCGTCACATCCCAGCCCTGGGCGTAGGACTGACCGTCCAGCGACGTGTGCAGGCGTTCGAACGATGTCTTCGGCAGGAAGCCCTCGACGTCGCCCCGCGCCCCGCGCAGGTGCGCCGCGATGAACTTGCCCCAGTCGGCGAGCGAGGCGTGGACCGTGGCGCCGGGGCCGATCGCGGCCGGATTGTCCGAGAGCGGTCGCTCCGTCCCGACCGCGAACCACTTCTCGCCGATGCGCCGGTGTCCCTGAGGCTCGACGATCGTCTTCGACTTCTTCTTCCTCTTGCCCGCACCGGGCTTCTTCTTGCCCGCACCGGGTGCGCCGAAGCCGGCCGAGTCCATGCCGAGCGGGTCGAACAACTCGTCGCGAATCAGCGACTCCCAGTCGACCTTCGTGCGGAGCTCGGCAGCGTGACCGACGATGGCGTAGCCGGCGTTCGAGTAGCTGAACCCCGTGCCGGCCACCGGCTCGGGCTCCCAACTGAGAACGGTCTTGGTCAGCCGGGCCCGCTGCTTGCGCGGCGAGTCCCGGCTGACCCAGAGCGTCCCCCAGAGACCGTCCCGCTCGAGGTCTCCCGGAGCTCCACCGCGATGCCCGAGGAGCTGCCGCATCGTCACCGTGCGCCAGGGCTCGAGCGCCTTCCTCGCGTACTCGGGAAACGCCTTCTCGATTGTGGTGTCGAACGTCAGCGGAGGCTTCTTCCGCATCTCGAGGCGGGCGATGAGCGTCGCTGTCATCGACTTCGTGCAGGACCCGAGGTGCCACCGGTCCGTCGTGGTCACGGTCTCTTCCGAGCCGACGGCGCGCAGTCCGTCGACGCCGATGGCCACGACGCCGTCGAGACCGACGATCGCCCCGCCGACGGCCGGGACGTCGAACTGCTCACACAGCTTCGCGAGCAGGGCGGAGACGTCCTCCGGTCCGGTGTGTTTCGCTGGGTCTTCTGCGGCGTCCTGCGCTGCTGCCAGCGAGCCGACGGCGACCACGGCCGCGGCGGCCCACACGGTCCAACGCATGATTCCTCTTCGCATGGCGGCCGACGGTACAGCATCGCCAGATGGCTGGACTCACCGTGACCGTGCCCCACTCTCTCGAACGCGACGAGGCGACTCGACGCGTCAAGGGACTCATGTCCCGACTGCGACAGCGCTACGCCGGGCGCATCCGTGACGTCGACGAGTGGTGGGGGAAGACGAACGGCGACTTCTCGTTCGAGTTGATGGGCCAGAAGATCAAGGGCACGGTCGACGTCGCGCACGCCGAGGTGCGCACGCGTCTCGATCTGCCGTTCGCGGCGCTGATGTTCCGAGGGACGATCGAGTCGACCGTGAAGACCGAACTCCGTGCGTGTCTCGAGGGAGGGTCCTGATGGAACGCGTGCTTCTCGGCTCCACCGGTGTGCCGGTGAGTCGCTTCGCGTTCGGTGCGATGCCGTTCGGCGGCGCCGCCGATCGCGCCGAGTCGGAGCGGCTCTTCCACCGTTGCCGCGAGGTCGGTATCGATCACTTCGACACTGCCGACGTCTACACGGGCGGTGAGTCGGAGCGCATCCTCGGCGAGCTCGTCGCCCCGTGTCGCGACTACGCCTCGCGCTACGGCGACCCCGAAGTCTTCGACGTTGCCGAACGCTTCACCGCGTTGGCGGAGCGCCATGGCCATCATCCGGCCGCGCTCGCGGTCGCGTGGGTCGCTGCCCACCCCGCGGTGACCGCTCCGCTCCTCGGTGCCAACTCGCTCGCTCAGCTCGATCAGGTGCTCGGCTGCGTCGAGATCGACGTCACCCCGGATCTGTACGAGGAGATCTCCGCGCTCAGTCGCGCACCGGCGCCGGCGACGGATCGGAGCGAGGAGTCGCAGGGCATCACGTACGGGAAGCGATAACGCGCGTAGCCCGCGACGCCGGCGCTACCCTGCCGTCTCCCCAACCAGGATCACACTCCGATGCCCGACCCGCGCGACTCCCGCTCCGACGCCGAAGAGATGGCCGCCATCCTCGCCGACGAGTTCAACGCTCTGCACCTCGCCTCGCACGTGCTGCGTGCGTCCGGAAAGGTCCCCGACGACCTCGACGACGACGACCTGCTCGGCGTTCTGGCGCAGCTGCGCGTCGCTCGCGGGCTGGACGATCTCATGCTGACGCTCGTCGATCTGCAGGAGGCCAAGGCCGCCTCGCAGCTCCTTCAGATCGTCGGTGATGACGACAGCGACGAGGACTTCGACGACGACGAGTTCATCGACGACGAGTCCGGCGGAGACGACGACGGAACCGAGCTCAACGTCGACGACTTCGACACGTACCTGGACAGCTAGCAGCCTGTCGGAGTTTCGGCGTCGCCGTGCGAGAGAACGTCGGCGCGACAGGCTGCTTCGGCGGCGGATCCGCTCCCAAGCGCCCCGCATTGGCACCGGGCGCCGCAGGCGGCCCGGTTGCACGGCAGTTCACCACCGTCCACCTCCGAGTCGGCCTATGACTAGCAGGCTGTCGCGCCAACCTGCGTGGCCCGTCGAGGCCGACACTCCGACAGCCTGCTAGTCCTCGGGGATGATCTCTGTCTTCCCGTCCGCAGCGCGGACGCGGATGAACTTGCTGCGACTCGTGTACGCCAGGTCGTCGGTGACCGGGTCCCAGTCGAGATGCGTCTCCTTCGTCACCTTCGCATCGCTCGTGAAGAGTCGCTTCCCGGTGCGCGGGTCGACCGCGACGAGGACGTTCTCCTTGTCGAGCACCCAGACGCGCTGCGTGCCGACCTGGAGGATCTTCGCGTACGTGCGCGTCGACGACAGGTCCCTGAACTTGCCGTCCCTCAGACGACGCAACTGACCGACCGGGCTCAGGCCGAAGATCGCTGCTGGACCGCCGGCGACTTGCGAGACGTTCCAGAACGAGCCGCGCTTGTCGCGCTTGCGCGTCTTGGGGTCGATGCGCCAGAGCTCGAACGTCTCGGAGGTCTGCCCCTCGATCTCTCCGCCCCGCGCCACGCCGGGCTTGCCGGGTGTGTGCGTCGTGACGTAGATGCGCCCGGTCTTCGCACCGACGCGCGTCGAGAGCGACTTGATGGACTCGAGCGGAAGCACGTTCTGCATCGTGCGGTTCTGCGTCCGGTTCTGGGTCCGACTCTGGGCGCGGAAGAAGCGCACGCCGGAGTCCGTGACCAGCACGAGGTTCCCGCGGCCCGCCGGGACGAGATCGAGGAGTTCCCAGCCCGGATCGAGGTCCGTGACGAAGCCCCACGGGTCGTCGCCCGTCGGCGCCATTCGCCAGAGGTCCATCTCGCCGTCGTCACCGGGCATCGTCGCGTAGACGGCCTGGTCGGTCGGGAACACCTGACGGATCTCGGTCCCGAGAATGCGGCGCACGCCGTCCGGGTCCAAGCTCGTGAGCTCGTGGTTCTTCAGCTGGTAGTAGATGCCGCCGTGGACCGCCGCGCTCCGCACCGTCTCGCGACGTCCGGCCGAACCGTTCCAGTCGTGCACCCTGACCTTCGGGGCATTGCGCCAGATCGCGGAGTTGACGGACGACTGCGGTGCGAGGGGGTTCTCGACCCACCACGCGAGCACCTTGCGGCGCACTGCGGGCAGGGTCTCCGGAACGGCGACGAACGACTGGGTTCCGGGACCGCTGCGGTTGGCGTCGAGGCAGACCGTGTTGACGCGGAGCGTCGTCGTCTGACCGGGCTCGAGCTGTAGCGTGGCGCCGAGCGCGTCGCCGTCCTCGTCCAGGGCGGCCACGACAGGCGGACCGAGCCCGAGGCGCTGACACGATCCGCGTCGCTTCGGCCGCAGGTGTGAGCCGCCGTAGTCGACGACAACCCGTCGGTCGGCCATCGACTGCACGGTCAGGTCGACCTGCCGGTAGCTGGCCGGGTCCTTGCCGGAGGCGCTGGCGAGTCCGCGATTGACGGCGTTCCACAGCGAGATCGGCTCGACGTCCTCCCACGGGGTGGGGCCCGTATCCGCTCCGTCCGGTGCGGCCCACGCCGCGCCCACGAGTCCGATCGTCAGACCGATTGCCAGGACGTTGCGCATGCTCTGCCTCCGACCGCACCCCTTGCAGTCCTGCTCAGGGTACCCGCGCGTGGCGCTGCGTGCGTGCGGCGCCCGCTGTGCAGGTGTCGCACGATTGGCGGGTGGGTCCACAATGGGCCGGTGCGGGCCCGGGTGGTTCTGATCGTCCTCGTCTTGCTGCTCCTCGTCGGAGCCGGCGTGGCGCTGCTGCTGGTCTCCGCCGATCCGGATGGGGGCGGCCGCGGGAAGGTGCGACCGAGCCTGGTCGAAGCGCCGGTCCCCGACGAGGAGAGCGACGCGCGACGGGTGCGGGTCAGCCTGCCCCTGGGCGCGGCGACTGGCGGGCCGAGCGAGCCGGATAACCCCAACGAGAACCTCGTCCCGCTGGTCGACGCCGAGCCCTGGCCCGAGAGCGGAGTCGAGGTTGATGTCGTGCGGGCGTCCGACGGCGAGCCGATCCCGGGCATCGTCGTCTACGCCGTCGTGCGTTCGTCACGCTACTGGCAGACCAACGAGTCGCCGTCCGAGGGACTCTGGGAGATGGCCTACCCGCACCAGACGCTGCGGGACGTCGGCAAGCCGTACCGAGCCGACGAGAACGGCCACGTGCGACTTCCGGCGCCGGGCCGCATGCAGCACGTTTGGGCCGGTGCGGAGCTCGGTGACCTGGTCGGGCAACTGGGCGCTTCGGCCCCCTTCGACGGCAAGCCCCGGACGCTCGAGATGGTCCCCCGTATCGCCATCGACGTGCACGTGATCGACTCCCGCGGCCAACCGCTCGTCGCGTTCCCGCTGCACCTCGCCGAGTCGTACGCGTGGGGCGGCACGACGCACGCCATCACGAAGACCGACCAACATGGGTTCGCACGCTTCCCCGACCTCGGCGACCTGCGCAAGTGGGCCGATGACGACGAGATCGTGATGTTCGTGCGTCCCGCCATTCCGATGAACGACCCGCCGCGTGCACTGCTCGATGTGCGTGACCCGCCGAAGGAACCCCTCGAGCTGGTCATCCCCGATCTCGGCTCGGTCCGCGTGAAGGTCGCCGCGTCGGACGACGAGGACGAGCGCATCGACGCGCCCGCCTACTGGCGCGTTCTGCTCGACGTCGTGGGCGAGCAGACGCGCTTCCGCGATCGCGAGCGATCGCTCGTCGCCAGCGGCGAGCTCAGTGGGCAGGTGCGCTACTCGTTCGTCGGCCTGGGAACTCGACTCCGCGCCCGGCTCGAGGATCGCTGGGGCGAGTACGCGAGCGTCTCGGTCGAGTTCGAGGGTCCGACCACCGTCGGCGAAGAGGTCACGGTAGAGCTCGCGTGGGTCGGCCGACGCCTCGAGGTCACCGGGCGCGTGATCGACGGCGAGGGTGTCGGTGTGCCGGAGCTGATGCTCTCTGCGGGTGCGAAGGCGCAGGGCGACGATCCGTGGATGGACGGGTTGAGCGAGACCGACGCCAAGGGGCGCTTCGAGGTGGTGCTCGATCACTCGCGCAGCAACTTGCTCGATCGTCGACTTGTCGTGAACGCCTCGCAGCGCGTCGGCCGCAGCGGGCAGAACCGCAAGCTCTACGACGAGGCTCTGCCCGCGACGCTGCCCGAGGGGCCGCTCGACGTCGGCGATCTGGTGCTGTCGGACTTCCCAGTTCTGGCAGCGGGACGCGTCGTCGACCGCGAGGGGCGCCCGATCGTCGGAGCGGTGCTCGGCGCGATCGCCGTCGAGGGCACACACCGGAGCCACGTGCAGGAGGTCTCCCTCACGGATGACGACGGGCGCTTCGAGCTACGCAGCGAGGTCTCCCGACCGAACGTCCTCGTCGTGCCGAAGGCCGACGGGATCGTCCTGGTGAGCGGCGCCGATCCGGTGGCCGTCGGCTCCGACCAGGTCGAGATCGTCGCGGTCCACGGCGGCACGCTGTCGGGGAAACTGCTCCTGCCGCCGGACTCGAAGGGCGAGGACTTTGACGTCATGGTCAGCGGCGCCCCTGTCGCGGGCATCGCCTGGCGCTACTCCCGGCCGCAGACCGAGCGCATGGCGCGCATGTGGGACGACGGGCGCTTCGAGGTGACCTCGCTCCTGAACGGCACCGCCGACGTCGTCGTGAAGTTCTCGGGGACGGACGTCGTGCTCGCGAGCGTCGCGGGGGTCCGCGTTCGCGAAGGGGCGGAGACCGACGATGAACGGCTGGCCGCGATCGACTTGCGCGAGAAGCTCGCTCCGCGCTCCGTACGCGTCGTCGCCGCCGACGGGAGCGGTATCTCGCAGGCGTACGTGCACTTTCGCCTGACCGGTACCTCCGACGAGTGGCTCGATGCTCGCGCGGACCAGCGCGGCGCGGTCACGGTCGTCGCGCCGCCGGGTGCTCTCGATGTGCTCGCGCTCGCTGACGGCTACCGCGCGACGTTCGTGGCGGGCGCCTCCGACGGAGCCGTCGTGAAACTCGAACGCGCCACGCCGGTGGACGTCGAGATCTCGCTCTCGCCCGAGTCGGCGATCCCGAGCGGCGAGCACACGCTGCAGGTGATGCTCCAGTACCTCGGGCCGCTCGATGGGGAGCCCGGCGACCCGGATGACGACGACTTCGACTGGTGGGACCCGCGTGGCCAGGGGCACATCGAGCAGATCCTGCGCCGCGACCGACCGGTGACGTTCCAGGTCACCGAACCAGGTTGGTGGGTCGTCACGGTGATGGAGGCGCTCGAGACCATCCGCCACTCGAGCATGTGGACGATCGAGGTGGCCGAGGGCGCCGAGCGCTTCCGCTTGGAGCCCGGCGCCGGCAAGAAGCGCATCGCGGTCCGCGTCGACGCCGACGCGCTCGAGAGCCTGAAGTAGCACTGCCTCAGCGCTCGAGCTTCTCCCACCGTGTGCGCGCCTTCCGCACGAACCCCGCAGCGTCGTCGGCGGCGTCGCGGACCCACTGATTCGGGTCGTCGCGTACCGTCCGCTCGAGGATCGCGAGCGATGCGGCCGTGTTGCGCATGTGCCCTTGCTCGCCGATCCACTGGACGGCGTAGAGCACGCCTTGGCGCAGCGCCGACTTCGATGCCGTGTCGGTGAGGATCGCATCCGCCAGCTCGAGCGCGCGCACGGGGGCGGCGTCGTCGTCGATGAGCGTTTCGAGCGCCGAGACTCGGTTGACGACGGACAGACGCGGATTCTCGATCAGCTCCTCGATGAGGTCGAAGCGCTCCAGCTCAGCGAGTGTCTCCGGCACCGTCGTGCCCAGGTCAGAGTCCGGCGTGTCGAGGACGCGCGGCACGTAGGGCCAAATCGCCAGCACGTCGGTGAGCTTCGGGTTCTCCGCCGAGAAGACTGCTTCGGCGACGTCGGCCAGCAGCGCGTGATCGTCGGCGACGCTCTCGACGACCTGCGGCAGTCGTCCGCCACGGATCAGGCCGTTCGTCAGGGTCTTGAGGTCCCACCCGTCGAGGCCGCCCTCGCGGAGCAGGTCTTGGGCAATGTCCAGTCCGCGCTCGCCTCCGTACGCCAGCCCGCCGATCGCGCTCTCGCGCTCGCCGCGCGAGCTCCGGTTCTCGAAGATGGAGACTGCGATGGGGCCGACGGCCGCCTGGGCGCGTGCGTCGCCGTGACCGAGCGAACGGGCCACGAGATGACTAATCCCTGCTGCGCGCACATTCGGCACGGAGTCCCCACGAGCAGCGCGAGCGAGCAGCTCCACATCTGCGCGTAGGGACGTCGCGGCGAGATGCAGCCCGGCGAAGCGCAGCGACTCTGCCTTGGATGCGGACAGCCGCGTCGCTAGATCGTTCAACTCGTGAGGACGCTCGGCCAACGACGCTGCGACGTCTGCGGTGATGGAGTCGAGCGGATGCGAGCCAGGCTCCGCGCTCAGCAGCTCCTCGAGCACCTCGCGAAGCGCCGGGTCTGGCCAGGAGTGAACGGCATTCTGGGCCGCGCCACGAGCGAGATTCACGAGAGACGCGTCGGTCGGTGTCCTCGCCATCTGCTCGACGAGCTCCCGCGGGATCATCAGACCCGGGTGCGCACGGCGGATCGCCGCCACGGTCGCATGGCAGTGGTTCCAGTCGCCGACAGCCACGGAGGCGGCGAGACGCTCCAACGCCGCGTCTCGCGGGTCTGCGGGGGTCGACGCCGGCACAGGGGGCGCGCGCCCGACCTCGGCGTCGCCAACGGCCGCCACGTCGGATCGTTCTGACACACGCCGCCGCCCGGTCTCTCGCCCGGGCTCCCGCACGGGCTCGTGCGCGATCGGACGGGCGTCGGGGGCGATGACGGGAGCTTCCGACGCGGGTTCCGGCCAGATGGCGACGCCGACCGCCGTCGAGAGCGCGACACCCACCAGCAGCCCCAGCACGAACGTGCGCATTTCCCCATCGTAGGGGTCCCGACCGGGACTCCTCGCACTCGCCGGTTGACGTGCGCGGCGAGCCGCCGCTCACATGGTCCGCGACCCGTCTGTCAGGAGAGCTCCATGAGAATCGCCCGCATCGTCGCTGCCGTGCTGCTCGCGTTGCCGCTGATCGTCCTCGGCGCCAACGACTTCGTGGGGCTGTTCGAACTGCCACCGGGCGACGGCCTGGAGGGCGATCGGCTGCTGCAGCTGATGCGCTCCGGCGGATTGATGAGCGTCGTGGCGCTCAGCCACGTCGTCATCGGCGTGATGCTTCTCGTTCCGCGCACGCGGTTCGCCGGTGCTCTGCTCCAGGTACCCATGAGCCTCGGCATCCTGGCGTTCCACGCGACGATGCTCCCGGCCGGCGTTGGGATGGCCGTCATCCTGCTCGTGCTGAACACGATCGTGCTCTGGCATCCGACACGGGTTCGCCAACTCGTCGCGAGCCCGGCCGCCTGACCTCGATCCAGTCGCTCCGTCGCGCTTGTGGCAACGAGGAACGCGAGACCTACGTCGCCGAGTGGCCCGTCGGCGCCGTCGCGAGGGGGCACGCCCGGAACGTGTCGAGGGCCTGTGCGTGCAGCACGCTCCAGGCCTCGTGCAGCGGACAGGGGGCGTCGTCGACGCAGTGATCCCGGAGCAGCACGCAGTGGCCCCTCACGAACGGATCCGCGAGGTCGACGGCGAGGTCGTAGAGCATGCGCTCTGCGGCTCGACTCGTGAGAGCAATCCCGCCACCGACGCCCTGTCGCGCGTCGAGATAGCCGGCATCTCGCAGCCGTCGACACAGCTTGGCAGCGTACGGTCGCGAGAGCTTGAGCTCCTCGGCGAGCGCACCGATGGTCGTCGACTCCCCGCCGCGTCGGGAGAGCGACTGGAGGATCGTCAGGCAGAGTCCCGTCTCACGGGCGAGCATGGTCGCCCACTGTCCGCCACGGCCTGCGGGAGGAGACGGCGATGCCCGTCAGCGCGGCGCGGGCGTCACGGCGTGACATCACGCGGGGGCGTCGGCGAGCAATCCGTCGACGACGTGCTGTGCGGTGTAGGAGCTCGCTCCCGGCGGAACGAAGCGATCGATTGCCGCGAGGTCGTCGCCGCACGTGACGAGCGCCGCTTCGACGGTGCCATCGCGGCGCACCTGACCGAGACCGACGGTCGCCGACAGGCCGTTGCAGACGCAGACGCGACCCGCTGTGTCGTCGGGATCGCCCCCCTTCCGGGCGTAGTCCGGCGCCGGCTCGGCGGGGCAGCGCCAGCCGAGCGCGCCGTCGGCGTCGACGTAGGCGTGGCGCAGGTATCCGAGGTCGCAGGTCCGGCTGCGTTGCTCCGGCACGCGCGGATCCGAGAGCGTCCCGTCGAGCTCCAGCACCTTGAACGGGAAGCCCGTCGGCGACGCGCGCGGGTCGGTGCGCACGCGGGCGCCGCCCTGACGGACCTGCGCGAGGACGCGTCGCTTGAGATCGTCCGGGAAGCCCGACTCCTCGCAGTACGCGAACGCCGTCCCAACCTGGATCCCCGCCGCGCCGGCTTCGAGGGCCACGCCGAGCTGGCCGGCCGCGCCCTGTCCGCCGGCCAGCCAGAACGGCAGCTCGAGTGCGCGGAAGGCATCGAAGTTGACCGCATCGCGCGGTCCGTAGATGGGCTCGCCGTCGTCATTGAGTCGGACTGCGCCGCGCGGTGGTGCGTTGTGGCCCCCAGCCGTCGGCGCCTCGACGACGAGCCCGTCGATGCGGCCGCTCGCCTTGCGAACGAGGACGTTCGCAAGCGTGGCAGAGGACACGATCGGGACGAACCACGGACGCTGCAGTTGCGGCGGCCTTGCACCGCAGAACTCGGCCGGATCGAAGTGCGTCGCGAAGTCGTCCGGACCGGCGCCACGGACCGCCACGGGGAGCCGCACCGCCTCGCCAGCGGCGAGGCGGTCGAGGGCACCTGGGATTGCCCGCGGGATGCCCGCGCCCATGATCACGACGCCCACGCCCGCCAGCATGGCGCCGAACAGCGCTGCGACGGTCGGCACCTGGATCTTCTCGAGGTAGTTGATGCCGACCGGGTGGTCGTGGCCTCGGCGTGCGAGGAAGACCTCCACGAAGTTGCCGGCGACCGAGAGCTCCTCGAATGCGCGTCGCGTCGGCAGCGACGGCATCGGCGCGCTGCGGAACGGCTGATCGGGGGATTTGCCGCCGGGGATGTAGTAGCGCTCGAGAAGACGCGCGGCGATCTCACGGAACGGGAACTGCGAGAGAGCGTGACGCAGTTCCCCGTCCGGATCGCCGAGCTGCAGCCGGCGCGCGAGCACGAGCCCGAGCGCCGTGCCCGAGACCACGCCGAGCTGCCCGGCCTGCGCCACCGCACGCGCGAGGCGCCAGCCGGAGACGCCAACCCCCATGCCGCCCTGGATGATCCGGAACTCCCTCATCGATCGTCGTCCTCTCGGTCGTCAGATCAAACAGCACTCGCGTGTACTGTATGCGGCGTCTGGGCGAGCGGGCACGTCTTCTCGTCGACAGACGCCGCGCCGGGTGAGCTCCCGGCGCTCAGGCCCCACTGCGGCGCAGGAGCGCGAGGCCCCAGACCGTGGTCAGCCAGAGGATGCAGCCGGCGAGCACGGTGCCCGTCAGGACCATCGCGACCGGGAAGATGTCGACCAGGTGCGACAGGTCCGGTGCCGAGGGACCGAGGTAGCGCTTCTGGCTCTCGATCGCGCCGCGCGCGAGGAACGTGCTGAGGAAGAGGAAGAGCGTCACGTTGATGACCGGGATGACGCGCAGGATGGCCGGCTTGGTGAGCACGGGGTGGTCGCTGCGGAGCATGCGGTGCATCAGGTAGGCGAACGCGGTCCAGAGGATCATCGAGTCGATCCCGAGCATGCTCCCCATCGAGTGAGCCACGATCACGGGCGTGCCGTGGATGAGCGAGTTGAGCGGCGGGATCGAGATCACCAGCGCGATCACCAGGAGCAGGAACGTCCAGAGCGTGACGCTGCCGGCGAAGCGCTGCGCGACCGGATGCCCACCGCCGGAGCCGGAGCGTCGCAGCAGGCCGACCACGTCCCACGCCACCTTCGCGAGGATCACCACCTCGAGCATGCTGATGAGGAAGCTGATCCAGTGGATCAACGGCGTCTGCGGCAGGTGGAACGTGTGGTGCCCGTAGTTCGTGAACGTGTTCAGCAGACCGACGAAGAACAGCGAGAAGCACAGGCGCGAGCGGGCGTAGGTCGCGTCGCCGCTCATCTTGCAGCCGGCGTACGCGAGCGAGCCGTAGGCCATCAGATTGAACGAGCCCACCAGCGTCCCGTTCGACTTCCACTGGATGGCCAGATCGCGCAGCGGTCGCGAGCTGATGGCCTCGATGAGGTAGAGGTGTCCCTCGGTGTACGTCACCGCGAAGAGCGGCACCGCGACTGACCACATGTAGACGTAGACCGGCTTGCCCCGGAGGGACCACCCGACGGTGCGGAAATAGTTCCAGGCGAACAGCAGCCAGCCGAGCAGGATCAGCGCCGAGAAGATCGGGTGGTACCCCGCGTACTCGCGACCGCTGAACTGGCCGGCGAGCACGCTCACCACGATGCCGATGCCCGCGAGGCCCCAGAGCGCGTTCTGAAGCACGAGTCGCAAGCGGAAGCCAGGCACCCGATCGGCGCCGCAGTCGCGGAGGAACAGGTGCGCGATGGTCACGCCGCCGAGGAACACCCACGCGAACGCGCCGCTCGTGTGGATCGGTCGCAGGTGCTGCAGCGTCAGCCCCGCCGCGCGGATCTGCGGCTCCATGTCCGTGTAGGTCAGTGCGCCCACCAGGCCCGACACCGCGGTCAACGCGAGAGCGCCGAGCGCGAGGAGGGCGAGTCCGACGTACGGCTTGTTCGTGCCCACGCTACTCGTACTCGAACCAGGGGATGTCGCTGACGTCGAAGCTCTCGCGATCCAGCAACCGGTCGTTCGTGGAGACGAGCTCGGCGCGGGTCTCGTTGCACCACGTGAGGAGCGCCGCCAGCGAGTCGATCTGCGCGGCATCCAACGAGAACGACGGCATGCGCCCGCGGGACTCGCCGAGCAGCTTGGCCAGCGCGGTCGGCCGCCGATCGCAGGCGTTGCGCGTCACGTCGGGGGCGCGGTGCCGGCCCGCTTCCAGGGGGGTGTGACACGATCCGCAGCAGTAGTCGTTCCAGATCTTGAGACCCGCGGCGGCGTCGGTCGGCACCTCGCCGCCCACGCTCTCGCGCCACGCATCGACCAGGAGGCCGAGATGCGCGCGTTCGTCGACTGTCTTCCGGCTGCGCAGCGGGCGGGGCTCCGAACGCCCCGTTCGATCGACCGCTCGCAGGAACGCGAGCACGGCCGCCTGGTCGTGCTCGGAGAGATCGAGCGCCGGCATCCTGCCTTGGCCGACCGTGAGGAACGTCGTGAACTCGTGGTCGTAGCGCGTCTCGTCGACGTAGTTCGTCAGGTCCGGCCCGTGGAACCCTCCGAAGCCGTAGAGCTGGTGACACGCCTGGCAGTTCTCGCGCCGCCAGACGCCGAGCCCGTCGTTCTCGAGCTCGTTCATCGGCTCGACGGACCACGACGCCTTCGGGTAGTCCGTGTAGGCCACCGCCGACACCAGCACGAAGATCACGATGAGCAGCGCCAGCACGAGGACCGGCCCACGATCAGACGAAGCCACGGCGGGATCGTCTGGCGGGCTGGCGGCGGAGTCGGGTTCGGCTGGCATCGGGCGTGCTCGCGGGGAGTCTAGCCCGACGGCAGACGAGGACCGCGGACCGCGTCGAGGGGGCGTGCGCACGCGAGCGATTCACTCTCGAATGGCGTAGGGGACGTCTCCGTCCGGATGCCAACGGTCGACGGAGCGAACGCGCTCAGGTCATCGACGATGCCGAAGAGCGACATGCATCCCAGGTCCCGCCGACTGGAGTTGCCCGGGCCATGCGGCGCGCCGCATGGCCCGTCCAGGCTCAGTCACGGTCTCAGAGCTTCCCTGCGAATGCACGCTGCGAGAGCGAGGCCGATAGCACGTCGAGTTGGGCCGCGTGTCCGCCGGCCCGTCGACGCCAACGTCGCGCGAGCCCAAGCAGTGAATCGAAGCGCTCCTGCAACTCACGGGGCGGCACTGCAATGACCAATGGCGCCAGATCCCGCTTGTTCAACTGAGGGACCGTCGAGCCGCTCACGATCCGGTTGAGATCGAAGCGTTCAAACCACTGGTGCAGGAAACTAGGCTGGATTCCGAAACGTGGCTCGACGCCCATTAGGTTGGGATCGAGTACGGCAGGCCTTGCCAGCTGTCGCTTCTTGTTCGTCGAGATCGCTCCGCCTCGCTTGGGGAACACGACAGCTCCCGGCATGCACGTGACGGATCTCGCCGCCCCCTCTCTCGACCAGGCTCTCGCGACGCGAATCGTCGGTCGGTTCTCGGGCATGTTCAGCTCCGCAACCTTCAGCAGAAGGTAGCCATCACGCTGACCGCTAAACAGCTCGCCCTCGGGCAACGTCGAGCCCGAGCGGAACTCCGCAACGTCGTCTAGCGCGTGCTCTGGCCACCCCTTCGGGTTCGTGACCGGATCGCCGAAGAGGTCGAGGAACGCCGAGCGGAGGAACTCCTGGCTCAGGCGCAGCGTCTCCTGACGCTTGCGCCGGATGGCGTCGGCCTGGTCCAGGATGTCGGCAATGCGGCGTTGCTCTGGGACGGGCGGAAGAGGCATCTGCATCTGCTCGAGCTTCACCTTCGTCAGGTGCGCGATGCTCGTGGTCGAGGTCAGCTGCGCGAACAGGCCTCGCTTGGCCGCGAACCGCATGAAGTGCAGCATGAACCTCGGCTCGACCGTCGCATCCGTCGGGCGAAGTCGGTGAATTGCCTTCTGGAAGTAGCAGGGCACCACCTCGCCCTTCCACAGAGCGGTGCGCCCAACTTCCCCACCCTCGCACACCAAGAGGTCGCCGGGGCGCAGCTCGAACTTCTGCCGCTCCTGCTCGGTGAAGTCCATCCACTCAAGTCCGGAGATGTCGACGTTCATCCACTGCACGTTGCGGTTTGCCAGATACGGGAAGGGCGACACGCCGACCTTCGCCTTCTTGCTGAGCATCTTGCCGAGTTGCACGCTGAAGGCGTCGCCGACCGCCACCTCGGGCCAGCCCGATCCTGCGCTCACGACAGCAGCCCCTCCAGCGCGTCCAGGTCCGCTCGGATCTCGTCCTCCAGCGTCCGGAGCTGCGCCAGGATCTCCAGCGGCGGGTCGAACTCGACCTCCTCGTACTCGATCTCCTTGTAGCGGTTGAGCGAGAGGTCGTACTTGTGCTCGCGGATCTCCTCCGCCGAGACGACGAACGCCTTCTGCGTGCGGTCGGTGTCCTTCGCCGGGTCCCGTGCCTTCCACCTCGCCACGACGTCGGGGATGTCGTTGGCGTCGATCTTGTCGCGCTTGTCGTCGAGCGAGTAGCCGTCGGCCTGCATGTCGTAGAACCACACGTGCTCGGTTCTGCCGCCCTTGACGAAGACCACCACGGCGGTGCTGACGCCCGCGTACGGCTTGAAGACGCCGGCCGGCAGTGAGATGACGCCCTGCAACTCGCACTCGTCCACGAGGATCCTGCGGAGCTGCTGGTGGGCCTTGCTCCCGCCGAAGAGGACGCCGTCGGGGACGACGACTCCGGCGCGTCCGCCGATGCGCAACAGGTCCACGATCCGGTTCACGAAGAGCAGCTCGGTCTTTGTCGTCTTCAGCCGCAGCGTCTCGTTGATGTCGCCCTTGTCGATGCTGCCCTTGAACGGCGGGTTCGCGAGCACGACGTCGTAGCGCTCGCGCTCCTCGAAGCGCTTCGACAGCGTGTCCTTGTAGTCGAGGTTCGGGTTGTCGATCCCGTGCAGCAGCAGGTTCATCAGGCCGATGCGCACCATCGTGGTGTCGAAGTCGAAGCCGAAGAATGTGCGCTCGCGCAGCAGCGTCCAGAGCTCGGGGTTGGTGATCTCATCGCCGGCGACGCCGCGCACGAGACCGTTCTCGTCCGTCTCGCACAGCGCCTCGCTCGTGTGCTGCGTGAGGATGTGCTGGAACGCTCCGAGCAGGAACCCACCGGTGCCACACGCCGGGTCGCAGACCTCGTCGCCGAGCTTCGGATCGACCAGGGCACAGATCATCTGGATCAGGTGACGGGGCGTGCGGAACTGGCCGTTCTTGCCGGCCGAGCTGATCTCCGAGAGCAGGTACTCGTAGAGGTCGCCCTGCGTGTCGTGGAAGGTCTGACCGCCTTCGCGACGCTCGCGTTCGATCTCCTCGTAGATGCCGTCGAGGATGCCGACGGCTTCGGTGAGGAGCGACGCCTTCGGGACGAGGAACACCGCGTCCCGCATGTGGCGGGACAGCGGGTGTTCGGCGCCGCCGAGCTGCTTGATGAACGGGAAGACCTCGTCGCGGACCCGGGCCAGCATCTCCTCGGCGGGGTTGTGCTTGAAGCTGCTCCAGCGCAGCCTCTCGGCCGGGACCGATCGGCCGTCAGGGCGTGTGAACTCACCGGCGAAGAGCGACGTGTAGCTCTCGTCCGAGAACTCGGCATTCTCGGCGCGGTCGTGGTCGACCGCGTCGAGGCGGCGCATGAAGAGCAGGTACGAGATCTGCTCCATGGCGGTGAGCGGGTTGGCGATGCCGCCGGACCAGAAGCGGTCCCAGAGCTGGTCGATCTTCGAACGCAGAGCAGGGGACAGCACGGTCAGAGGCCCTTCTTGTGGTAGCGGGCTGCGCGACCCCTCCCGCGCAGCTCGATCACGTCCTCGGTGCGCAAGTCCTCGAGGACCTTGCGAACCATGGGGCGGCTCACGCCGGGGCAGTCGCGCTCGATCTCCGAGATCGCAAACGGTCGGATGCGTCGCCCCACGGCGTCGCGGATCATCTGCGTCTTGGAGCCCCGGCCCGCGGGCAGCGATCCGACGCGCTCCTCGAAGTCCTTGTAGGCGCGGGTGATCACGCCCCAGAGGTACTCGACCCACGGCATGACGTCGTGCTCCGACTCATGCCAGCCCTGCGAGGCCAACTCGAGCGTCTCGTAGTACGACTCTTTCGATTCCTCGACGATCCGCTCGAGGCTGACGTACCGACCGACCTCGAACCCAGCGTGGTACAGCAACAGGAGCGTCAACAACCGAGCGACGCGCCCGTTGCCGTCTGCGAAGGGATGCACGCAGAGGAAGTCCAAGACCGCCAGCGGCACGACGATCAGCGGATCCTCGCCGCTCTGAACGGCCACCCGATAGGCCGCCACCAGGTCGCCCATGGCAGCCGCTGTTCCGGCCGCCGCCGTGGGGCGGAAACGGATGCGGCTGACGTTGCCGTCGCGGTCCTTGTCCGTGATCAGGTTGTCGGCCAGCTTCCACTGGCCGGCGGGCTCCGACGTGTAGCGGAAGAGCATGCTGTGCAGTTGCCGGATCACATGCTCGCTGAAGGGCAGCGCCGCCGGGTCCTCGTGGATGTAGGACAGCGCGTCGCGGCAGCCGGTGATCTCCTGCTCGGGGCGGTTGCGTGGTGTGGAGTTCTGTCGCACGAGCGCCTCGACGCGGCCGCTGGCCGCGACGACACCCTCGATCCGGGACGAGGACTCGGCGGACTGCACGATCGCCGACTCCCGGAGTGCCTCCAGGCGCTCCGGCGTCTGCCGAGTGAACAGCTCTTGGCGCCCACGGAATCCACTGAGCGCAGCCATGGCGGCGGCCTGCTTGCCGGAGAAGGCGAGCCCGGAACGGTACGAGGGAGTGAGCGAGGGCATGACTGAGCCTGGAACGTGATCACATAACGACAAAATCGTGATACTAAGTGGCGGACATTATCACATTCATCGGCGCCAGTATCGCATTCTGCGGCTCAGGCGACGAGCCCGCCCGCCAGGCTGAGGATCTCGTCGATGTCGCTCTCGGCGAAGAGCCCGCGGATGCCCTGGGGATGCAGGCGTGTGAAGGGGGCCGAGACGAGGTCGCGCTTCCGTACCTCGCCCCGCTGGATCACGAACGTCCGCAGCGCCTTGAGGAAGCTGATCTGGGCGGAGGAGTAGGTGTCGTGCCGCGTGATGAAGTCGTCGAAGGCGGCCGTCACCTCCTCGGTCCACGAGCCGAGGGGCTCGAGGTCGAGGATGTGCCTGATGAAGCGCAGGAACCGCGCTGTGCGGTGGTCGTACACGCGGCGCAGCAGATCCTCGGTCACGTACGGATCGTGCGTCGCCAACTGCTCGGCGAGTGACGTGACCTCGGTGGGAGAGAGGTCCTCACCCCGCCGCAGCTTCTGGAGCGCCTCGTTCTCGGCGACGAGCGCCCGCACGAACGCCTCGACCTTCTCGCGGTAGGCGGCGGCGCCCAGCCGCGACTTGTCCGGCCCGAATTCCACCGTCTCCTTGATGGCGAGGAGGTCCTCGATGTCGAGGTGAACCATGCCCACCGTGCGCGACTGGCGATAGCGCATCAGCGGTGCCAGCCGCTCGGCCAGATCGTGCAACTGCTCGTGCGTGACGTCCTGCCACCAGGCGGGCGTCTGCACCGCTTCGATCAGGTCCCGCTCCTTGGCGACCACGTTGACGGTGAGCGGCAGGTCGGCGATCTGCTCGATCAGCACCGCGCCGATGGCTTGCACGGCGTCGGAGTTGCCGGCGAGAAGTGCGGTGGCCGCGCCGCTGATGTCGAGCTCGAAGCGCAGCGCCTTCACGTCGACGCCCGAGCGAGCACGCAGCACGGGAGCGATCACCGTGCGCAGGTGGCCCAGGTCGTCGGCGGAGATCGACGTCCAGAACACGTCGGCGAAGACTCTCTCGAGGGCCACGCGGCTCTCGCTGACGATGACGTTGTTCTCGGGGAGCGAGGCCAGGTCCTCGCGCAGGTTCGTGCGCACGGTGGCGGTGGCCGCGACGTCAGCGACGGCAAGCGCCGCTTCGAACTCATCGAGCCGGGACCGGAAGAGCCGCACGGGCAGCGGGATCTGCTGCCCGGTCTCCCGGCCGTCGGGCTTCATCTTGAAGAAGTCGAAGTTGCCCCAGCAGTCGATGATCAGGAACTTGCCCTTCTCCGGGCACCACACCTTGCGCTTCGCGGGGTTGGCGTCGAGCACGCGCGTGCCGCGTCCGATCATCTGCCAGAACTTCGTGTAGCTGTAGACGGGCTTGGCGAAGACGAGGTTGACGACCTCGGGGACGTCCACGCCCGTGTCCAGCATGTCCACGCTGATGGCGACGCGCGGCATGTCTCGCGTCTTGAACTGATCGAGCAGTCCGCCCTTGCCGTGGACCCGACTGTCCTCGGAGACGAGCACGCGCGCCAGGCGTCCCTTGTGCTCGGGGTAGAGCGTGTCGAAGAGCCCCTGCAGTCCGCGTGCATGCGCCTTGCTGATGGCAAAGATGATGCTCTTGCCGGGCAACGTGCCAGAGGGGCCCTTGATGCTCTCCTCCATGAACTCGCGCACGATCAGGGCGTTCGTGCCGGCGTTGCTGACCTTGCGCTCGAGGTCCGTGCCCTCGAAGTCGATCTCCTCGGGGTCGAGGCCCTCGGCGAGCAGTTTCTTCTGCACCGCGAGCGGCAGCGTGCCGCCTTGGATGCCCTCCAGTTGGAACTTCGAGCGGACCTTCAGGACCTCGTAGCGACTGAGGTACGGCGGCTCGTGTTCGACGGCCTCTTCGTACGTGTAGGCAAACGTCGGATCGCCGGAGTCGCACTCGAAGAGCTTGAAGGTGTCGTGGTCGATGTGGTCTCGCGGGGTCGCCGTGAGGCCAACGGTGATCGCCCTGAAGTAGTCGAGCACCTGTCGGTAGACGTTGTAGATGCTGCGGTGGCTCTCGTCGGCGATCACGAGGTCGAAGAAGCAGGGCGAGATGTACGTCGCCGGAGTCGTGCCCGCCTGGATCAGGTTGAGCATGGTGGGGTACGTCGAGACGTAGATCCGTCGGTCCTTGGCGAACGCCTTCTCGATGCCGTTGCCGCGGCGCTTGGGCCAGCGGGGCTCGGCGGGGATGTGCTCCTTGAAGGTCTCGAGCGCCTGGTCACGCAGGGCGATCCGGTCCACGAGAAAGAGCACGCGCTTCGCCCACTTCGCCCGGCGCAGCACGTCGGCGAGGGCGACCGCGACACGAGTCTTGCCCGTGCCGGTCGCCATCACGAGCAGCAGCTTGCAGCGTTTGGCCGTGACCCGCTCGAGCACCGCCCGGATGGCCTGGATCTGGTAGCCCCGGCCGGCGATGTCGGTGTTGATGCGCTCCTCGGAGAGCGGCTGCCGCAGTTCACGCTGCTGCGCCATCCAGTCCAGGTCGTCCCGCGTCGGGAACCCGTGCACCTTCTGGGGCGCGTACGTTCCGTAGTCCCAGAGGTGGATCTCGTGACCGTTCGTGTACAGGACGAGCGGCAACGGGATGCCGTGAACCGTCTGGAGGTTCTGGGCGTACTGCAGCGCCTGCTCTTTGCCGAGTTGCGCGTCCTTGGACGTGCGCTTGGCCTCGACGACCGCGATGGGCTTGCCGTGTCCGAGGAGGGCGTAGTCGACGAACTGATGGCCGGAGTACGGCCCCGTCGGCTCGGCGACCTGGCTCGTTCCGCCGGTGAGGTCGATGTCGAACTCGGACGTGACCTGCGTCGGGTCGTCGACCGTCCACCCGGCAAGCGCAAGGCGCTTGTCGATGATCCGCTGTCGGGTCTGAGCTTCGTCCATTCTTGATCTGCCGCGCCTCGAGGCATCGCCATCCACGGTACTGGCACGGCCTTGGGCAGGCGAGGCCATCGGCCGAACTTCGAGCTTCGGTGGCCGTGTCTCCATCGAGAGCGGGTGGCGCGCTCCGCCCGGGAGGGCGGCGCGTCCGAGCAGCCGGTGCTCGACCTGCGAGGAGCCGTCTCCGTCCCGACGCCAACCGACGAGTTCGGGTCGTTCTGCGGATCCGCCGCGGAGCGGACCACCCGCACCGCCGACTCAGCCGTGCGTCGTCGAGACGTTCCGGATGACGTACGCCAGGCGGCCCACGTCGTCGTCCGTCGCGCTGCCGATCAGCTCGATGAGCGAGCAGTAGCCGGTCTCGTCCACCGGGCAGATCTCGCAGAGGTGATCTTCGAACGCGCGGCGATAGTCCTCGGCGGCGGCGCTCTGCTCGAGACCCAGGATCGAGTCGACGACCGGCTCGAGGTGCATCGAGAGCGCGCACTGCCGCTGGTCGGGCCGCGGACACGTCCCGTCGGGGAGCGTCTTCGGGCAGGTCAGACAGATCTGCTCGTGGATCGCGCGTTCGTATGTGTCTAGTTCGGCGGCCCTCATCGTGAACTCCTCGTATCGGAGTGCGACGCCCACGGCCTCCGCGCGGGCCTGCCGTCCAGCGTCCCCGAAGCATCGATTCGCGTCGAGGACCGAAGTCACATCCGGAGTGTGAATTCGCTGTTGGGCCCGGAACGGCGCGCGCGAGCCACACGCTCGTGGGATCCCCGCAGCGTGACCAGGATCACGGTCAGCCATCCGGGACCGGCGTACTCTTCGGACGCATGGACGGGGCGTCTCGGTCCCCGCCTCGCGGTGCGACATGGCAACCCGCCAACGGCAGGACGACGGACTCGGGAACGCGCGACCCGGGTCTCTTTTGCTGGGCGGTGGGAACCCCGCTGCCGTCGCGCGAGGCGTCCGGACGCTGCACCGTTCCTGAAGCCGATGTCTCCTCGTGGAGGGCTGCTGGAAATGAGCACGCGTTCCCCCGTTTCCGTCACCGACGCGTCGGCCCCCGGTGCCATCCGGGTCCGGGAGCACGCCGTCGAGGTCGTGTCCGACTCCGGCGAGGGCGCGCAGAAGTGCGGCCAGTTCTTCGGCGCGATCTCGGCGAAGCTCGGCAACGGCGTCTGGACCGTGGAGATCATCCCTGCGGAGATCCAGCCGCCGGCGCGCACGCCCTCCGGAGCCAGCGGCGTCCGCATCCGCATCGGCTCCGGCGCGGTGACGAACTGGGGCGATCACGCCGATCTCGTCGTTGCGTTCAACGAGCAGGTCCTGCTCGCGCGGCACCGGTGCGACGCGCTGGCGCCGGGCGCGATCGTGCTGATCGAGAGCATGTGGGCCGAGCACCACGACGAGCGCATTCGCGCGCAGTGGCAGGCGGCGATGACGGAGCTCGCGAGCGGCGGGTACCGCATCGTGCCCGTGCCGATGGAGCAGGAGTGCCTCGAGATCGTCGACAACGCGCGACGCGGAAAGAACATGTTCGTGCTCGGGTTGCTCGCGGCGATCTACGACCGTGACCTGGATCGCGTGCGGGCGCAGATCGAGCTCGGTTTCGAGAAGAAGTCGGAGGCGATCCGCGCGGCGAACATCCAACTGATGGAGCGCGGCGCAGCCTGGGCGCGCGAGCACCTCGGCCTGCGCGTCGAGATCGAGACCGTCGCGTCGGACCACGATCTCGTCGTCATGAACGGCAACCAGGCTCTCGGCATGGGTGCGATCGCCGCCGGGTTCGACTTCTGCGCCATGTACCCGATCACGCCCGCGACCTCGGTGTCGCACTACCTCGCGGACGTGTTCGACACCGTCGGCGGCACGCTGCACCAGGCAGAGGACGAGATCGCCGCGATCGGCGCGGCGATCGGCGCGTCCTACGCCGGCAAGGTCGCGTTCACGGTGACGTCCGGCCCCGGGCTCGCGCTCAAGACGGAGTTCATCGGCCTGGCCGTGATGACCGAGGTGCCGCTCGTCATCGTGAACGTGCAGCGTGGCGGACCGAGCACGGGCCTCCCGACGAAGGTCGAGCAGTCCGATCTCCTCGCTGCGATGTTCGGGCAGCCCGGTGACGTGCCGAAGGTCGTGATGGCGCCCGCGACGATCGAGGAGTGCTTCCACTGCATGGTCACGGCGCGCCGGATCGCCGAGACGTTCCGCTGCGTGGTCGTCATCCTGTCCGACGCGAACCTGGCAACCGGGGTGCAGCCGTTCCCGCGGCCGCAGCTCGACGTCGAGTGGCAGGCGCGTCGGCCGGATCTGAGCCCGGTTTCTGAGCGAGCGCGACCGTTCGATTGGGACGACCGCACCGGGCTCTCGCGCCGGATCATCCCGGGCCAGCCCGGCGGGATGCACACGCTGACGGGACTGATCCACGACGAGGACAGCAAGGTCTCGTACGCGCCGGGTGTGAACGAGCGCGCGTGCTCGATGCGCAGCCGCAAGATGGCCGTGCTCCAGCAGACGCTCGAACCGCCGCGTGTGCACGGCGCGGAGACGGGGCGGCTCCTGATCGTCGGCTGGGGCAGCACGCGGGGCGCGATCGAAGAGGCCGTGGACCGTGCGCGCGAGGAAGGGCTGGCGGTCTCGGCGCTCCACATGCGGTTCCTCTCGCCGCTCGAGCCGGGCCTCAAGGACATCTTCCGGCGCTTCGACCAGGTGCTGACCGTCGAGATCAACTACAGCGACAAGCCGGACGACCCGTTCGTCACGGACGAGAACCGGCGGCGCGGACAGCTCTGCTTCGTGTTGCGCGCACAGACGCTCGTGGACGTCGACTGCTGGACTCGCGTTCCCGGTGAGCCGCTACGGCCAGGGCGAATTCTGACCGAAATCCGATCACGGATCGGAGAGGGGGTGGAGCGATGACCTGCTCCCTGCTGGACTGTGGCACCGTCGAGGAGCGCGACTTCGAGATGTCGGACTTCGAGGGCACCGTCGCGCGCTGGTGCCCGGGCTGCGGCGATCACGCCGTGCTGTCGTCGGTGCAGCGACTGCTCGCCGACGAGCGGCTGCCGCCGGAGCAGACCGTGTTCGTGTCGGGCATCGGTTGCTCGAGCCGCTTCCCGCACTACCTGAACACGTACGGGTTCCACGGCATCCACGGCCGCGCACTTCCACTGGCCACCGGCATGAAGCTCGTGCGCCCGGATCTGCACACGTTCGTGGTCATGGGCGATGGCGACTGCTGCTCCATCGGCGCAGCCCATTGGGTGCACGCCATTCGCTACAACGTCGACATGGTCGTGATCCTGCTCGACAACAACATCTACGGGCTCACGAAGAAGCAGACCTCACCGACGACGCCGCAGGGCTTCGGGACGAACACTCAGCCGCGTGGCAGCTACCTGCCCGCGTTGGACCCGCTCTCGGTGACGTTGGGTGTGACGAACGCCTCGTTCGTCGCGCAGACGGCCGACTGGGCGCCGGGGCACCTCTACGAGACGCTGCGTGCGGCGTACCGGCACCGCGGCTTCTCGTTCGTGCGCGTGCTGCAACGGTGCCCGGTCTGGACGCTGAGCATCTTCCGCACTGCCGTGCAGCAGCCGCAGATGACCGAACTGCTCCTCCACGAGGATGGCATCGGCGACGACGGCACGTCGCAACTCTACAAGAACCACTTGTCGCACGATCCGGCGGATCTCGATCGGGCTCGTGCGCTGGCGCGGGCCGGCGACCGCGTCCGGCTTGGCCTGTTCTTCCACGACCCGACGCGCCCTCGCTACGACGCACTGCGGGCCCTGCCGGTCCACACCGCCGAGGAGCGCATCGCGACTCTCAACGAGGAGCTCGACCGGTATGCCGTCTGACCCTCGCGCCGATGCCGCCGCGCGGGCACTCGCCGCGCCCTGGGAACGCTTTCACTCTGCTCTCGCCGAGGCCGTCGAGGAGGTGCGCTCGTACCTGCGCTCGCACGCCGCGCCGAACGGTCGCGACGATACCGGCGGACGTGCGGCGCTCGGCCCGTTCGCCGACGGCCGCATCGACGCCGCCCGATTCGCCGCGTTGGTCGAGCGCGAGGAGGTGACGGACGCCGATACGCTCGCCCGCATGACGCGGGCGTTCGAGGCTCTTTCGGCGTTGGCCGCTCGCGCCGACGGACCGCTGCGCATCGACGTTCCGCCCGGCGGCGACCTACGGGCCTGCGTCGAGCGGGCGCTGACCGAGGTCGGTCGCGCACTCGGCGCGGCGCGGGTTGCACAACTTTCTCGCAGTGGCCGTTACGACGACGCCGCGCACCGCGACCTCTTGCGCGGCATCCCGTTCGTGGCCTGGGGCGTCGGAGAGCGCAACCTCGCTCCGCCGCTCGTCGTCAGCATCGACGGAGCCGACCTGCGGGCCTCTGACCTCGCGGTGTTCCTCGACGGCGCGATGAAGATCGTCCTGGTCGTGCGCGGCCCGTCCCCGCCGGCTCCGCTCGCGCGGCTGACGACACCCGGGACGTACGTCCTCCAGACCTCTGACGTCGCCGAGCTGGCCGGTCTCGCGGCCGCGCCGGGACCGGGGCTCGCGGCGCTCGTCCCCGAGGACGCCGCCCGCTTCCGGCACGATCCGTCCGCGGGGATCACGCTCGCCGAACGCCTGACCGTGACGCACGTACCGTCCGCCACGCCGCGCCACGCGCTGGGCGGCAGCAGCGTGCTGCAGCAGACCGAGGACCTGCGTCAGCTGGCCGAGCTCGCCGCGGCTGCCGCCCGGCCGACCGCCGCGGTCTGCGCCCCTGCAGAGACCGCGGCCGTAGCAAGTGGGCACGCTGAGGCGGAGCCGATCGCGTCCGACCCGGCGGGCCGCCTCGCGGCGTGGCTGCTGCAACAGGCGGAGCTACCGGGGCCCGGCTGATGGATGACGCCGTCTCACTGAGCACTTACCTCGTCCCGACGCTGATCCTCGGTGGCGTGGGGCTCACGTTCGGCCTGCTCATCGCCGTTGCCCACCGGTTCCTGAAGGTGTGGGAGGACCCGCGCATCGTCGAGGTCGCCGAGATGCTGCCGGGGTCCAACTGCGGCGCGTGTGGGTTCGCCGGCTGCCGCGCGTTCGCGGAGGGCCTCGTCGCGGAGGAGAGCCAGCCCGCCGGTTGCACGCAGTTGTCGGCCGACGACATGGAGGACGTCGCGTCGTTCCTCGGTGTCGCCGCCGGCGAGGCCGTCCAGCGGGTCGCCCGCCTGCTGTGCGCGGGCGACGCCAGCGTGGCCCCGCAGCAGGCCGAGTACCTCGGCCTCGCCACGTGCGCCGCCGCCGCCGCGGTCGCCGGGGGCGGGAAGGGCTGCAGTTGGGGCTGCCTGGGCCTCGCCGATTGCGAGGTCTCCTGCGACTACGACGCGATCCACATGGACCCGCTCGGGCTGCCGCACGTCACCCCGGAGAAGTGCACAGCGTGCAATGACTGCGTCGAGGCGTGCCCGAAGGACCTGTTCGTGATCATGCCGGTCGATCAGAAGCTGATCGTGCAGTGCCGGAGCGCGCTCGAGGGCGATCTGGCCGAGGCCATCTGCAGCGTGGCCTGCACCGCGTGCGGCAAGTGCGCGCTCGACGCGGCGCCGGGTGTGATCGCGATGCGCGGCGGCCTGGCCGTCGTCGACTACGACCGCAACGACCTCGCCGGTACCGAGGCGATCGAACGCTGTCCGACCGGTGCCATCGCCTGGGTCGAGGGAACGCAGTTCACGACGCCGCGCGAACCCGCGGGGAGTGCCGCGGGGTGAGGAGATCGCGGAACCACCGGTCCGCCCCCGAGCCGCCGCGCTTCCCCGGCGTGCCGGCGGCCGTGGATGGCAGCACCGCCATTGTGGAGATGGAGACGGCAGCCAGCGACGCAGCCGGCGCGTATCCGATCACGCCGTCGACCCAGATGGGCGAGGGCTGGGCGGCGGCGGTCGCCGCCGGCAAGACGAACGTGAACGGCCGCCGCCTTCTGTTCTTCGAGCCCGAGGGCGAGCATGCGGCCGCGGCCGTCACCACAGGGATGAACCTGACCGGGCTGCGCTCCGCGAACTTCTCGAGTGGCCAGGGCATCGCCTACATGCACGAGTCGCTCTACGCCGCCGTCGGCAAGCGGCTCACGTACGTGCTGAACGTCGCCTGTCGCGCGATGACGAAGCACGCGCTCAACGTGCATGCGGGCCACGACGACTACCACGCCGTCGATGACACCGGGTTCTTCCAGCTCTTCGCGAAGGACGTCCAAGAGGCGGCCGACCTGAACCTGATCGCGCATCGCGTCGCCGAGCTGGCCCTCAACCCCGGCATCTGCGCGCAGGACGGGTTTCTCACGAGCCACGTGGTCGAAACGGTGCGGCTCCCCGAGCGCGCTCTCATTCGCGAGTACCTCGGTGATCCGGCCGACGAGATCGAGTCGCCGACGCCGGCGCAGCGGATGGTGTTCGGCGAGCATCGGCGCCGCATCCCGGCGCTGTTCGACGTCGACTACCCGGCCATGCTCGGCGTCGTACAGAACCAGGACAGCTATGCGCAGGGCGTCGCGGCGCAGCGCCCGTTCTACTTCGATCATGTCGCCGAGCTGACGGACGGTGCGATGCGGGAGTACGGCGTCCTCACCGGCCGGCGCTACGCGCGGGCCGCCGGGTACCGACTCGAGGATGCGGAGTACGTGATCGCCGGCCAGGGGTCCGTCGTCTCCAACGCAGAGGCGGTCGTGGACCACCTCCGCGCGACGCGCGGTCTCAAGGTGGGCGTGCTGAACGTGACGATGTTCCGTCCGTTCCCCGCCGACCTCATCTCCCACCTGTTGCGCGGGAAGAAGGCTGTCACCGTCATGGAGCGGCTGGATCAGCCGCTGGCGGTCGATCCGCCGCTCCTCCGCGAGATCCGCGCGGCCATGTCGCAGGCGCTCGAGAACGCGGGCGTCCCGCGCACCGCGGATCCTCCGTTCCCCGGTCTCGCCCGCGTTCCGGCCGACGCCATGCCGATCTTCCTCTCCGCGTGCTTCGGGCTGGGCAGCCGCGATCTGCAGCCCGGCGACCTGATCGCCGTCGTCGAGAACATGCTCTCCACCGGCGCCGCGCGGCGCCGCTTCTACGTCGGCATCGACTTCGTCCGCGACGACACGCGCCTGCCCAAGCTGCAGATCTGGCAGGAACAGCTGCTCGACGCGTACCCGCACCTGCGGGACCTCGCGCTGCGCTCCGCCGGAGACGTCGACCTGCTGCCTCCGGGCTCCACGTCGATCCGCGTGCATTCGGTCGGTGGGTGGGGCGCGATCACGATGGGCAAGAACCTCGCCATGACGGCGTCGGACCTGCTCGGGCTGCACCTCAAGGCGAACCCGAAGTACGGGTCCGAGAAGAAGGGCCAGCCGACGACGTTCTACGCCACGCTCGCGGATGAACCGATCCGTCTGAACTGCGAGCTGAAGCACGTGAACGTCGTGCTGTCGCCGGACCCGAATGTGTTCGGGCACGGGAACGCGCTCGCGGGGCTGTGCGAGGGTGGCGTCTTCGTGATCCAGAGCACGCTGAGCCCGGAGGGACTCTGGGAGTCGCTCCCGCGGACTGCACAGCGCGCCATCCGGCAGAAGAACGTCGCCGTCTACCACCTCGACGCGTTCGCGATCGCCGAGGCGGAGGCCTCCAACCCCGATCTGCGATACCGGATGCAGGGCGCGGCGTTCATGGGCGCCTTCTTCCGCGTCTGGCCGAAGATCGCCGAGGCCGGGCTCGAGAAGGACGCGCTGTTCACCGGAGTCCGCAAGCAGCTCGAGAAGAAGTTCGGGCACCTCGGTGAGCAGGTCGTGGACGACAACTACCGCGTGATCCTCCGCGGGTACGAACAGGTCGCGCAGCTCGACGTCGCATCGTTCGAGGAGAGCGGCCCTTCGGTGGGCCCGGCTCACGTGCTCCCGATGATCGCCCGGGGGTGCGGGGCGCGGCCGGGCATCGCGGATCCCGGACGATTCTGGGAGCAGGTGGGCCACCTCTACACCACCGGCGACGACGGGATCGCCGACCCGTTCGTCGCGCTGAGCGCCGTGCCGGCTGCGACGAGCACGATCCGCGACATGACCGACGTGCGCTTCGAGGTGCCCGAGTTCCATCCGTCCAGTTGCACCGGCTGTGGACAGTGCTGGGTGCAGTGTCCGGACACCGCGATCCCCGGGCTGGTCAGCACGGCGGAGGACGTGATCGCGGCGGCCATCGCAGCAGCATCGAACGGCACGTCGCTCGACCGCATGCGTCAGGCGACCCGGCCGCTGGCGCGCGAGGTCCAACGCGTGTTGCGGTCCGCCCCGTTCACCACCTTTGGCGACACGCTGCGGCTCGCGTACGAGAAGGTCGCCCCGAAGCTCGCAGCCGATGCCGAACGCCGGGCGCAGCTCGATGCCGAGTTCGCGCCGGTCGCGCTCGCCGTGGCGGAGTTCCCGCTCGCGAAGACGGCGCCGTTCTTCGACGTTCCCGAGGGCCGCGAGAAGGGGGCGGGCGGGCTGCTCTCGATCACGGTCAACCCGCAGACGTGCAAGGGCTGCAACATCTGCGTCGAGGTCTGCCCGGACGGCGCGCTGACGACGGTCAGACAGGATCCCGAGGCCGTCGAGATGCTGCGGCGCAACTGGGAGCTCTGGGAGCACCTGCCGGACACCGACGATCGCTTCGTCGCCGTGACGAGCGTCGAGGAAGGAATCGGCGTCCTCTCGTCACTGCTGCTGAAGCGCGAGAACTACCGCTCGATGATGGGCGGCGACGGCGCGTGCATGGGCTGCGGTGAGAAGACGGCGCTGCACCTCGTCCTCTCGGCCGTCAACGCGCTCGTGCTGCCGCGCGTGAAGAAGCACGTGGCCCGCCTCGACGACCTCATCGCGCGCCTGGACGCCACTGCCCGCGCGCTGCTCGCGTCGGATGCCGATCTCGATGCGGTGCTTGTGGACGGCGGTGAGCACGCGGACGTTCCCATCGACCCGGCGACGCGACCGCGCCTGAACCGTATCACGACGCTCCTGCGCGACGTCCGGGACCTGCGCTGGCGCTACACCGAGGGTCCCAGCGGGAAGGGCCGTGCGGCGGTGGGGTTCGCCAACTCGACCGGGTGCTCGTCGGTCTGGGGCAGCACGTACCCCTACAACCCGTACCCGTTCCCGTGGGTGAACCACCTCTTCCAGGACGCCCCGTCGGTCGCGATCGGTCTCTTCGAGGGGCATATGCGCTCGATGGCGGACGACTTCGCCACGGTGCGGCGCGCGGAACTGGAACTGGACGACGCGTACGACGCCGACGAGCACGAGCGCTTCTTCACGGCGTTCGACTGGCAGCAGTTCAGCGACGAGGAGTTCGGCCTCTGTCCACCGATCTTCGCGGTGGGCGGCGACGGCGCGATGCTCGACATCGGCTTCCAGAACGTCTCGCGGCTGCTCGCCTCCGGGAAGCCGATTCGCGTCGTCATGCTCGACACGCAGGTGTACTCGAACACCGGCGGCCAGGCGTGCACGAGCGGGTTCCTCGGCCAGGTGTCCGACATGGCGGCGTTCGGCGCCGCGCACCACGGCAAGGAGGAGATCCGCAAGGAGATGGCGCTGCTCGCCATCGCGCATCGCGGTGCGTTCGTGCTGCAGTCTTCGCAGGCGGCGCCGTCGCATCTGCTCGGCGGCGTGCTGCGGGGGTTGCAGACCCGGCGCCCGTCGATGTTCGTCCTGCACTGCCCGTGTCCGCCCGAGCACGGCGTCGGCGACGACGCGGCCGTTCATCAGGCGCGCCTCGCGCTCGAGAGCCGTGCGTTCCCGCTCCTCGTCTACGACCCGGACGCCGGCGCGACGCATGCGGAGTGCCTGGACCTCGACGGCAACCCCGCTCAGGACAGCGCGTGGCCCGAGTACGACCTCGTGTACGTGAATGACGACGGCGCCGAGGAGACGCTGCACATCCCGCTCACGATCGCGGACTGGGCGGCGACCGAGGGACGGTTCAAGCGCCACTTCCAGGCCGTCGCCGACGATGTCGAGGACGACGAGCTCGTTCCGTTCCACGCGTTCCTCGAACTGCCGGGCGACGAACGCGAGGGTCTGATCCCGTTCATCCAAGCGCTCGATGACGAACGGCGGCTGACCCGCGTTCGGGTCTCGCCGGAGATCGTCGAACTCGCGGCAGAGCGGCTTCAGTTCTGGCACCAGCTGCGTCAGATGGCCGGCGACGAGACGCCCGAGGACGTGCGCGGCAGGATCGAGTCCGAGCTCGAGAGCGCCCACGCCGCCGCGCTCGACGCGCTCCGGGCGGAGTCGGCGGCCCAGCTCTCCGCCGTGCAGGCCTCCTACCCGGCGCTGATCGCCCGCAAACTGGCGGAGGGCCTCCTGCGCGCGGGCGCAGAGGACCGGACGGTCGCCGAGCTTCTGGCCGATGCCGCCGACACGCCGGGTCTGGCGCTGCCGGAAGCGCTCGTGCAGGAATCGGCCGTGCAGGATTCCGTCGGGCAGGCGGTTGCCGCCGCGGGGAGCGAGGTGGCGCCGTCGCCCGCTGTTGCGGAGCCGCTCCAGGCGGACGCCGCGGCGGAAGAGGAGGAGGACGACGACATCGCCCTCGAGCCGTACATCGAGTCGGCGCGCTGCACGGCGTGCAACGAGTGCACGGCCATCAACGCGAAACTCTTCGCCTACGACGACAAGAAGCGCGCCTTCGTGAAGGACGCGTCGGCGGGCACCTTCCGGCAGATCGTGACGGCGGCAGAGCGTTGCCCGGTCCGCATCATCCACCCCGGAGCGCCGCTGAACTCGAACGAGAAGGACCTCGCGAAGTGGGTGAAGCGCGCGGAGCCCTTCAATTGAGGTCCGCATGTTTGCCGGCCTGACCTTCCGCCACGGGGTGCATCCGCCGGAGCACAAGGAGCTCACGGCCGGCATCCCGATCCGGCGGATGCCGTTCCCGGAGGAGATCGTGCTGCCGCTCAGCCAGCACGCCGGGAAGCCCGCGCGACCGCTCGTCGCGCCCGGCGACCGCGTGGAGCGCGGCGACCTGCTGGCCGCGTTCGACGGGTGGATCTCGTCGCCGGTGCACGCCTCGGCCGCGGGGACCGTCACCGCGGTCGATCTGGCGCCGCATCCCGACGGTTCGTTCAGTCCGGCGATCCACATTGCCGTCGAGCGATGGTCTGCCCAGACGCCACGCGAGCGGCTCGTTCCGGAGTGGGAGGACCTGTCCCCCGAGGAGATCGTCGAGGCCGTGCGCCACGCCGGCGTCGTCGGCCTCGGAGGGGCCGCGTTCCCGACCCACGTGAAACTCGCGCGGCCGCCCGACGCCGAGATCGACGTCGTGATCCTGAACGGGTGCGAGTGCGAGCCGTACCTGACGACGGACCACCGCACGATGGTCGAGTACCCGGATCGCGTCTGGTCCGGGCTGCGGATCATGATGCGGTGCCTCGGCGTGGCACGCGCGCTCGTCGGGATCGAACGCAACAAGCCCGATGCGATTGCCGCTCTCGAGGAGCGGCGTCCGCGGGACCTCGACGTCAGCATCCTGCCGCTGACGGTCAAGTACCCGCAGGGCGCGGAGAAGATGCTCATCAAGGCGGTGCTCGGCCGCGAGGTGCCGGTCGGCAAACTCCCGCTCCACTGCGGCGTCGTCGTGCAGAACGTCGCGTCGGTCGCCACGATCGCCGAGGTCTTCGAGACGGGTCTCCCGCTGATCGAGCGGATCATGACCGTCACCGGGAAGGGCGTGCGTTCGCCCGGGAACCTGATCGTCCCGGTCGGGACACGCATCCGCGACGTGCTCGACGCGTGCGGCGGCCTCACCGAGGGCGCGCGCGAGATCGTGCTCGGCGGCCCGATGATGGGCGCCGCGCAGCCGAACCTCGACGCCCCCGTGCTGAAGGGCACGACCGGGATCGTCGCGCTCACCGCGGACGAGGTGCGGCGCCGCGCGTCGCATCCGTGCATCCGGTGCGGCTCGTGTCTCGACGCCTGCCCGGTGTTCCTCGATCCGCAGTTGCTCGGGCGCCTGGCGAAGGCCCAGCGCTGGGACGAGATGGACGGGCAGCACCTCGGTGTCTGCATGCTGTGCGGCTGCTGCTCGTACGTGTGTCCCTCGAACATCCCGCTCAGCCAGATGTTCGGGATGGCCAAGAAGGCGCTGCGCAGCCAGCGGTCGACGGCGTGAACCTGCCGCGCCTGATCGTGAGCGCTTCGCCGCATCTCGGCGGCCCGGTCAGCACTCCGACGATCATGTGGAACGTCGTCGGCAGCCTGCTCCCCATCGTCGCCGCCTCGGTCTGGTTCTTCGGCCCGAGCGCGCTCGCGGTGCTCGCTGCCGCCACCGCAGGCGCCCTCGTCCCCGAGCGTCTGTTCGGCCGCCGCGGCGCTCCCGGCGACGGTTCGGCCGTCATCACCGGACTGTTGCTCGGACTGACTCTTCCGCCGGGACTGCCGCTCTGGATGGCGTTCCTCGGCGGCGCGTTCGGGATCGTGTTCGGGAAGCTCGTCTTCGGGGGCCTCGGACAGAACGTGTTCAACCCGGCGCTGCTCGGCCGCGCGTTCCTGCAGGCGGCATTTCCGGTCGCGCTCACGACGTGGCCGGTGCCGGGACAGGACGCCGCTGCGCTGCTCTCCACCAACCTGACGGCTCCGCTGATGTCCGTCGACCTGGCCGACACGATCACGTCCGCAACGCCGCTCGGATTGATGAAGTTCGAGGGGACCCTGACCGACGTCCCGGCGCTTCTGTTCGGCACCACGGGCGGCTGTCTCGGCGAGACGTCGGCGCTGCTGATCCTGATCTGCGGAGGCTACCTCGCGCTGCGCCGCTTCCTGGACTGGCGCATCCCTGTGAGCATCTTCGCGACGGTCGCGGTGCTGGCGACCGCGCTGCACCTGGTGGACGGCGAACGCTATCCCGGCGCGCTGTTCATGCTGTTCTCGGGCGGGCTGGTGCTCGGGGCGATGTACATGGCGACCGACATGGTCACGTCGCCGAGCACACGCCGGGGCGCATGGATCTTCGGCGCGGGGATCGGCGTGCTGGTCGTCGTGATCCGGCTGTGGGGCGGGCTCGCCGAGGGCGTCATGTACGCAATCTTGCTCATGAACGCGCTCGTGCCGTTCATCGACAGGATCACGCGTCCACGGGTGTTCGGCACGGTGCCCACGGTGCCCGCGGAGGCCCGGCCGTGAGCGGCGCTCCTCCTTCCGGCACTTCTGCTCCCGGCACTCCTCCTCCCGGCACAGGGGCTCCCGCCGCCGCGCCGCCGGTCCTCGAGGAACCGCACGTCCCCGCGTGGCGGCTCTTCTCGACTCTCGGCGCGGGCGGCGCGCTTGCGGGACTGCTGCTGGTGTTCGTCTTCCAGCTGACGCAGCCCGCGATCCAGGCGCACAAGGAGCTCATGCTCCAGCAGGCCGTGAACGAGGTGTTGGGGGCGCCCGAGCGCTACGACACGCTCTACCTCGTCGACGGGGCCCTGACGCCGGAACTGCCCGACGGCGTGGACGAGCGAACACTCGACCGCGTCTACCACGGGTTCGCCGCGGACGGCGTGCCGGTCGGCTTTGCGATCAGCGCGTCGCGCCCGGGGTTCCAGGACGTCATCCGCTTGATCTTCGGCTACGACGCGGCGACCGGGCGGCTGCTCGGCATGCGCGTGCTCGAGAGCAAGGAGACGCCCGGGCTCGGCGACAAGATCGAGAAGGACGCGGCGTTCACCGGGCAGTTCGCGGGGTGCGAGCCCCCGCTCGTCGGCGTCAAGGGCGGCGCCGGATCCGCCCCGAACGAGATCGACACGATCACCGGCGCGACGATCTCGTCTGTCACGGTGCTGCGCGCGATCAACGACGCCGTCGCGCACTGGCGTCCGGCGCTCGACGCGTACGCGCGGGAGCACGCGCGGTGAGAGGCACGACGGCGCAGCAGGACCTGATCCGGGGGATCTGGCGCGAGAACCCGGTGCTCGTCCAGATGCTCGGACTGTGTCCCGCACTGGCCGTGACGAACTCGGTCGAGAACAGCCTGGCAATGGGCATCGCGACGTTCTTCGTCCTGTGCTGCTCCAGCGTGCTCGTCGCGGCGCTGAAGCGCTTCATCCCGCACGAGGTGCGGATCTCGACCTACATCCTGATCATTGCGACCTTCGTGACCGTGGCCGACATGACGCTCGAGGCGGTCCGGCCGGACGTCCACAAGGCGCTCGGCGCGTTCATCGCGCTGATCGTCGTGAACTGCATGATCCTCGGTCGGCAGGAGGCGTTCGCGTCGAAGCGACCGATCGGCCGTGCACTGCTCGACGCGGCCGGAACCGGCACGGGCTTCATGATCGCGCTGGTCATGATGGGCGGCGTGCGCGAAGTGCTCGGCGCGGGCACGTTCCTTGGCGTCAGCATCTTCGGGCCGTCGTACGAACCGTGGGTTGTGATGATCCTCCCGCCGGGCGGGTTCCTGACCCTGGGCATCTGGCTGCTGGGTCTCAGCTGGTGGCAGAAGCGGCGCGCAGGCGACGGGGACGCGGCTCCCACGGACGCGATCCAAGGAGGAGGTGCCTGATGGGCGACTTGCTCTGGATCTTCGTGTCGGCGGCCGTGGTGAACAACTTCACCCTCGCGCTCTTCCTCGGGCTCTGCCCGTTCATGGGCGTGTCCGGGCGCGTCGCCACCGCGCTCCGCATGGGGCTCGCCAACATCTTCGTGCTGACCATCACGTCGCTGTGCGCGTGGGCCCTGAACACGTACGTGCTCGAGCACGCGCCGTACCTGCGCCTGATCTCGTTCATCGTCGTGATCGCATCGCTCGTGCAGATCACCGAGATGGCCATCAAGAAGCTCTCGCCGGCGCTGTTCGACGCGCTCGGGATCTTCCTCCCGCTCATCACGACCAACTGCGCGATCCTCGGTCTCGCGATCTTCCAGACCAACCGCGGCTACGGCCTGTTCGAAGGGCTGGCGTTCGCGCTGGGTGCCGGTGCCGGTCTCACGTTGGCACTCGTGCTGATGGCGTCGATCCGCGAGTCGAGCGAACTCGCCGACGTGCCCGACATGGCGCGCGGCACCTCGCTCGTCCTGATCATCGCGGGCAGCCTCTCCCTGGCCTTCATGGGCTTCGCCGGACTGTTGAGCTCGACATGACCGAAGTGATCGCCATCGCCGCCCTCGCGCTGCTCTTCGTCGTGTTCGGGATGTTCGTCCGTGCACGGCACGGCTGTCCCGGACCGGAGAGTTGCGCGGAGAGCGACGGCCACAGCGGCTGCGGCGGCTGCTCGCTCAGGACCCACTCCACGGAGCACCACGATGCGTGACGCGCACATCCGAACCTCGCGCCGCAACCTGCTCGTCCTCGGGGCGGGCGCCTTCGTGCTGGCGGCCGTGCCGCTGGCGCGCTCGCGTCGCGCGCGACTCGTCCGGCGGCGTCTGCCGATCATGGGCACGATCGCCGACGTCGCGGTCGTCGACGCAGACCACGACCGCGCCCACGCCGCCATCGGTGCTGCGTTCGCGGCGCTCGGCGATGTCGACCGGCGCATGAGCCGCTTCCGCGCGACCTCGGACGTCGGTCGCGCGAACGCGCGGGCCGGCCGGGGCCCGGTCGTGATCGGTGCGGACACCGCGCGCGTGCTCGCCGCGGCGCTGCGCTGGGCCGAGGCCTCGGACGGCCGTTTCGATCCGTGTGTGGGTCGCGCGGTAGAGCTCTGGGACGTCGGGCGACGCACGTCTCCGCCTGCGGGAGAACGCGTCGAGCGGCTCGCCGCGCGCGGGCTGTACCGGGCGCTGGACGTCGACACCTGGGGCAGTCGCGCGGTTGCGCGTCTGACCGAGGCGGATGCCGCGCTCGACCTCGGTGGCATTGCCAAGGGCTACGCGGTGGATCGTGCCGTCGACGCGCTGCGAGAGCACGGCGTGCGCCAGGGACTAGTCAATGTCGGCGGGGATCTCTACGCGCTGGGAGGGTCGGAGGACGGCGACCCCTGGCGCGTCGGCGTGCGGTCGCCGGACGATCCCACGCGGCTCGTCGGGCGCGTCGACGTCGAGGACGCGGGGATCGCGACGTCCGGTGACTACGAGCGGTTCTTCGAGCACGGCGGGCGACGCTTCCATCACCTGCTCGACCCGCGCACGGCTTCGCCGCGCGCTGTGACCACGCACTCGCTGACGGTCCGCGCGGAGACGTGCATGACGGCGGACGCGGCGGCGACCGCGGTCTTCGGCATGCCGCGCGACGCCGCCCGCAGCGTGCTGCGCGCCGTGGCGCCGGACGCCTGCATCGTGGAGACCGTCACGTGAGCGGCGCCGTGTCTCCTCTGCCGCCGGGGCTCGTCGCCGATGACGTGCGCGTGCTGATGATCGTCGGCGCGTACGGATCCGGGAAGACGGAGATCGCCGTCAACCTGGCCATCGCGCTGGCGCAGTCGGGACGGCGCGTGCAACTCGCGGATCTCGATCTCGTGAACCCCTACTTCCGCAGCCGTGAGGCGCGCCGGCTGATGGAGTCGCACGGCGTCCGCGTCGTCGTGCCCCCGGGAGCGCTTGCGTCGGCCGACCTGCCGATCGTGATGCGCGAGGTGCCGGGCATGCTGCAGCCGCCGGAGGGCGTGCTGACCCTGTTCGACGTCGGCGGAGATGACGTGGGAGCCCGCGTGCTGTCGTCGTTCCGGCCGCTCCTGCACGACGGCGCGTACGAGCTCTGGCAGGTGCTCAACGAGCGCCGCCCGTTCACGAGCGACCGCGCGGGATGCGTGCAGGCGATCCGGTCGATCGAGGCGTCGTCGCGACTCCGCGTGACCGGCCTGATCGCAAACGCCCACCTGATCGACGAGACGACCGCCGACGTCGTCGTCTCGGGGTGCCGGCTGGCGCGCGACGTCGCCGAGGAGACGGGTCTGCCGCTGCGTTGCGTGGCGGCGATGGCACCGCTCGCGGCGGACCCCGCCGTGGCCGCGCTCGATGCGCCGGTGCTGCGTCTCGTTCGTCACATGCTGCCGCCGTGGAGCGTGCGCCGCTCGGCGGCAACCGAGGAAAGTGCGCTTCCCGCAGCGCACCCGATCCCGATCGGGAAGCCCGTTGCGGTGCATCCGGCGAACGGCCGGGAGGGAGCTGCTCATGGCTAGGATTGAGATCGACGAGGCACGCTGCAAGGGTTGCGGACGCTGCGTCGTGCACTGCCCGAAGGGCCTGATCGAGTTCTCCACGGAGCTCAACGAGCGCGGCTACCGCTACGTGATCTACGAGGGTGACGTCGAGGCCTGCACCGGTTGCACGATGTGCGCTGTCGTCTGTCCCGACCAGGGCGTCGAGGTCTGGAACCACCGCGACAAGCAGACGTTCGTGAACACGAGCGGGCTGACGGAGCGCATGACGCACTATTGCCCCGGGTGCACTCATGGCGTGATCCACCGCATCACGGCGGAGGTCCTGGAGGAGCTCGGCCTGCTCGGCCGCACCGTGGGCATCGCTCCGGTCGGCTGCTCGGTGCTCGCGTACGAGTACTTCAACATCGACATGTTCGAGGCGGCTCATGGCCGAGCGCCAGCCGTCGCGACCGGCGCGAAGCGCGCCCGGCCCGAGTGCATCGTGTTCACGTATCAGGGCGACGGCGACCTCGCGTCGATCGGCGGCAACGAGATCCTGCATGCGGCGAATCGCGGCGAGAAGATCACCGTCATCTTCATCAACAACGCCATCTACGGCATGACGGGCGGGCAGATGGCGCCGACGACCCTGCCCGGGCAGCGCACGACGACCTCGCCGCTCGGACGCGACGTCGAGGACACCGGCCATCCGCTGCGTGTCGCGGAACTGCTGGCGACGCTGGCCACTCCCGCGTACATCGCCCGCGGCTCGGCGCACGACGCGAAGCACTCGATCACGGTGAAGAAGATGATCAAGCGCGCGTTCGAGCATCAGCGCGACGGCACGTGCTTCAGCTTCGTCGAGATCCTCTCGACGTGCCCGACGAACTGGGGTCTGTCCCCGGCCGAGTCGGAGCAGTGGGTCGCGGACGAGATGATCCCGTACTTCCCGCTCGGCGTGCTGAAGGAGCCCGCCGCGCAACCCGCGGCCACGCCGCAGGAGGCGCAGCCGTGAGCGCGCACCTCACCGAAGTGATCATGGCGGGCTTCGGCGGCCAGGGGATGTTGCTCGCCGGCAAGGTGCTCGCGCACGCCGCGATGGGCCTCCAGCGCGAGGTGAGCTGGCTGCCGTCCTACGGACCGGAGATGCGGGGCGGCACGGCCAACGTCACCGTCTGCATCTCGGACGAGCCGATCGGATCACCGTTCGTGGATCGCCCATTGGGCCTGCTCGTGATGAGTCGCCCCTCCCTCGAGAAGTTCGGGCCGCGCGTGCGACCCGGCGGCGTGATCGTGATCAACACGTCCATGATTGATGTGGGCTCGGACCGCGACCACGACTGCGTTGTGGTCGCCGTGCCTGCACGCAAACTGGCGGAGGTGGCGGGCAGCGAGCGGGCGGCCAACCTCGTCATGCTCGGCGCGTACGTCGGCGCCTCGGACGTGCTGCCCGTCGACGCCGTGGAGGCGTCGCTCGTCCGTGAGTTCGAGGGCCGCAAGGCGCGCTTCGTGCCGGCGAACCTCACGGCGTTCCGCAGCGGCGTGGAGCTGGGTCGCAGCGCCCGGCAGGGGAGCGAGGTGGTCCGATGACCAAGGTCCTGATGAAGGGCAACGAGGCGCTGGGAGAAGCCGCTGTGCGCGCGGGCTGTGTGCACTTCTTCGGCTATCCGATCACCCCGCAGACGGAGGTGCCGGAGTACCTCGTGAAGCGGCTGCCCGAGGTCGGCGGCGTGTTCCTGCAGGCCGAGAGCGAGGTCGCCTCGATCAACATGATCTACGGCGCGGCGGGGGTGGGCGTGAAGTGCCTCACGTCGTCGTCATCGCCAGGCATCAGCCTGATGGCCGAGGGCATGAGCTACATCGCCGCGTGCGAGTTGCCCTGCGTGATCATCAACATCATGCGCGCAGGGCCCGGCCTCGGCGGCATCCTGCCGGCGCAGAGCGACTACTTCCAGGCCACGCGCGGACACGGCCACGGGGACTACCAGGTCATCGTGCTGGCGCCGTCGTCGGTGCAGGAAGCGGTCGACCTGATGACGCTCGCCTTCGAACTGTCCGAGACCTACCGCAACCCGGTCATGGTCTGCGCGGACGGGATGATCGGGCAGATGATGGAGCCGGTCGAGTTCGACCGTGAGGGGCGCGGCCCGCCGCTCGCCGACAACGACTGGGCGCTCGGCGGCGCGGACGGCCGCGAGCGCCGCATCGTCAACTCGCTCTACCTCACGCCCGAGGACCTCGACGCGCACAACCGCAAACTCAAGGCGAAGTACGACCTGATCGCGGAGCGCGAGCGCCGCTGCGACCTCGATGCCGGTGACGAGCCGGCCGACCTGCTCGTCGTGGCGTTCGGCACCATGGCGCGAATCTGCAAGTCGGCGATCGACCTCGTCCGCGACGAGGGTCTGAAGGTCGCCCTGTTTCGTCCGATCACGTTGAACCCGTTCCCGTTCTCGGAGCTGCGTGCCGCCATGGACGCCCTGAGCGAGCGCGGGAGCGTGCTGGACGTCGAGATGAGCATGGGCCAGATGCTCTACGACGTCCGACTGGCCGCCGAGGGGTCGCGCGCGATCGCGTTCTACGGCAGGGCCGGAGGTGTCGTCCCCTCACCGGACGACGTAGCGACGCAGATCCGCGAGGCTCTGTCCACATGACGCGGGAGCGCGGGCCGACGCAGTCCGAGCCGCCGCAGAGGAGAGCACGATGACCGACAACCCGACCCCCGAGTTCCAGCCCGACGCGCGGCTCAAGATGCTGCGCTGCCGGCGCACCGGCGAGGCGTACGACACGTGCACGCACGCGCAGTGCCCCTACTGCTTCGGCGAGGAGCGCGACGTCGCGACGGGCGACTACACGAAGTTCTGCGACTTCCGCAAGGGCGAGGACGCGATCAGCTTCGGCTTCCCGGACGACTCGTCCCGCCACCAGCGCGGCTGACGGGTCCCTCCGCAGCCGTCGACAGGAGCTGAGGCCCAACAGCGTCGGCCCGCCCAGCGCGTCGGACGCTCCGCCGGGAGGCCGCGAGTCATGCTCGAACGCCTCGCGGACCTGGTGGGCGTTCCGCGCGCATCCCGCATGATGGCTCTCGACGCGCGGGCGCACGCCGCGACCGCCGCCGTTCCCGTCGCCGTCTTGGGCCCAGGAGACCTTCGTGCAACGCCGCCGCCTCGTCGCGCCGACGCACCCCCCGTTCCTGGCGACGAAAGACGAGTCGAGCGCGTGCGGAGTCGGCTTCCTGGCGTCGCGCACCGGGACCTCGAGTCACGAGATCCTGCTCGGTGGGTTGCGTGCCCTGGGCTGCCACGAGCACCGCGGCGCGGGTGGCGCCGACGGTCGCTCGAGCGACGGCGCGGGCATCATGACCGACATCCCCTTCGAGCTGCTCGGACTCGAGCGCGGCAAGTACGCCGTCGCGACGCTCTTCGTTCTGCCGCCCGGGGATGTGGCGCAGGAGGCGCTCGCCGTCTTCGAGGAGACGTTCGCCTTCTTCGGACTGAAGGTCGCGGGCTACCGAGACGTGCCCGTGAACCCCGGCGTTCTCGGTCCGGACGCACGCGCGAACATGCCGATCATCCGGCACGTGTTCGTGGAGCGTCCGCCGCGCACGCGCACGGTCGAGTCGTTCGAGTCGCTGCTCTACCTCGCCAAGCAGACCAATCGCACCAAGGTGATGGAGGCGGGCTTCGCGAAGCGCATCTCGATGCCGTCGCTGTCCTCGCGCACGATCGTCTACAAGGCGCTCACGACCTCGGCGGACCTCGCGGCGTTCTACCCGGACCTCGCCGACCCGGCCTACCAGACGCGGTTCGCGCTGTTCCATCGTCGCTTCAGCACCAACACGCGCACGTCGTGGGCGCGCGCGCAGCCGCTGCGGTTGATCGCTCACACCGGCGAGATCAACACGGTGCTGGGCAACCGATCGTGGTGCCACTCCCGCGAACAGGATCTTGGCGTTGGTCCCAACGAACTGCTGTCGCGACACGGGGCGAGCGACTCGCTCAGCCTGAACGAGATGGTCGAGGCGCTGCGCCACCGCAGCGCGATTCCGCAGATCGAGCAGGCGCTGGCGATCCTGATGCCGCCGGCCACCGAGCGCAACGACTACTACCGCTTCTGGGGCCGCTCCGTCGAGCCGTGGGACGGCCCCGCGTTCGTGACCTATTGCGACGGCGCCCGCATCGGGGCACGCCTCGATCGCAACGGCTTCCGCCCGTGCCGCTGGACGCGCACCGACGACCTCTTCCTGCTGGCGTCCGAGGCGGGCTCCTTCGACATCGCACCGGCCCGCATCGAGGCGCAGGGCACGCTGCCGGCCGGCGGTGGCGTCACGATGAACCTCCGCACCGGCGACCTGCACTTCCTCGATCCCAGCCAGGCGGGCGAGAACCGCGGTGCCACGTTCGACGCGCGGATCGTCCCGCTGGAGACGCAGCCGGCGCCTACGGCGGAGCACCTCGCGCTGCGCCACCTCCACGGGGTCACGCACGAGGAGTTCGAGAAGGTGCTCGTCCCGATGGCCCGCACCGGCAAGGAGCCCATCGGGTCGATGGGCGACACTGCGCGGCCCGCGTTGTTCTCGGACCTGTCGCGCCCGCTCTTCGACTACCTGTTTCAGACGTTTGCTCAGGTCACCAACCCGCCGCTCGACGTGCTGCGCGAGATGCTGGTGACCGACCTCGAGGTCGTGCTGGGCAAGCGTCCCAACGTGTTCCTTCCGAAGGAGCTCATCCCGCCCGTCATCGGCATCGGTCTCGACAGCCCCATCCTGTCCCTCGGAGACATGGCCGCGCTGCGCGACGTCGAGGATCGTGGCCCGGCGTGGCCGTCGCTGCGCCCGTTGGACATCGATACCTGCTTCTCGCTCGAGAGCGGCGCGCGCGGGCTTCGCGCCGCTCTCGACGGCCTCGCCGAGACCGCTCGCAAGGCGGCCCGCACGAGGCATCGCCTGTTGATCCTGACGGATCGGGGCGCGTCGGACGAACGCCCGCCCGTGCCCAGCCTGCTCGCGCTGCGCGCCGTTGTGAACTCCCTGAACCGCTCGGGACTGCGGCTCGAGTGCTCGATCGTCGTGGACACAGCCGATGCGCGGACCACGCATCAAGTCGCCGCGCTGGTCGGCTTCGGCGCGTCCGCCGTGTGTCCCTATCTCGCGCTGGAGATGGCGCGCGACGCGCGGCACCGACTCCTCGACGACGTCTCCCCTGACGAGCGCGAACGCCACCTGCTCGACGCGCTCGAACTCGGCCTGCTGAAGGTCATGAGCAAGATGGGGATCTCCGTCGTGCGCAGCTACCAGAGCGCGAAACTGTTCACCGCCGTCGGACTGTCGCGGGAGCTCGTGGACGAGTTCTTCCCGGGCCTGACGAGTCCCATCGGCGGGCTCACGCTCGATCACGTCGCCGCAGACATCGCACGTCGCGTCGCGACCGCCGCATCGCTGGGGCCGGGCGATCCCCTGATCCGCACGCACGAGTTGCGGGAGGACACGTCCGGCGGGACCGGGGAGCGGCACGCGATGACGGCGCGGCGCAGCCGATTGGTGCACGACGTCATCGCCGAGGAGCCGGGGTCCGAGCGGGCGAGAGCGGCATATCGCGCGTTCGTCGACGCCGGCGACGACGTCGCGCCCGTTCACGTCCGCGACTTGGTCGACGTGCGGTCTGCCGCGGAGCCCATCGACGTGGCGTCCGTGCAGTCGCGCGACGAGATTCTGGCCCGCTTCGGCTCGGGCGCCATGTCGTTCGGGGCCATCAGCGCGCAGTCGCAGGCGGACATCTTCCGGGCGATGCGCCGACTCGGCGGGCGCTGCAACAGCGGCGAGGGCGGCGAAAACCCGAGCTACTACGCCGACGGGACGCACGCGTCGACGAAGCAGATCGCCTCGGGGCGCTTCGGCGTCACGGCCGAGTACCTGATCACGGGTGACGAGATCGAGATCAAGGTGGCCCAGGGCGCCAAGCCCGGCGAGGGCGGCCAGCTGATGGGGATCAAGGTCAGCGAAGGGATCGCCCACGCTCGTCACACGAGCCCGGGCGTGGACCTGATCTCCCCCGCGCCGCTGCACGACATCTACAGCATCGAGGACCTCAAGCAGCTCATCTACGACCTGCGGCAGTTGGCGCCGGAGTCGGCCGTCTGCGTGAAGCTCGTCGCCGGTGCGAACATCGGGACGATCGCCGTCGGCGTGGTCAAGGCGGGCGCGGACGTCATCCAGATCTCCGGTGGCGACGGCGGGACCGGAGCCGCGTCGATCTCGTCGATGAAACACGCCGGCCTGCCGTGGGAGCTCGGGCTCGTGGAGGTGCATCACGCGCTGTCGTCGCAGGGGCTGCGTGACGTCGTGTGGCTGCGCGTGGACGGCGGCCTCACGACGGGGCGCGACGTCGTGCTCGCCTCGGCGCTCGGTGCCGACGAGTTCGGCTTCGGCAAGCTGCTGCTGATCGCGGTGGGATGCATCATGGCGCGCATCTGCGAGAAGAACCGGTGCCCGCGCGGCATCGCCACACACGATCCGCGATTCCTGTCGAAGTACCAGGGCGGCGAGGACGGGGTCGTGCGACTCCTGACGCTGATCGCCGACGAGGTGCGCGAGCTGCTGGCGTCGATCGCAGTGCCCTCGCTGGACGCGTTGCGCGGACGAGCGTCGCTCTTGCGCGAGCACCCGGAGCGCAGCGAGATCATCGCCGCTCGCGGCATCGACCTGAGCGCGCTCCTGGCCGAGGCGCCCATCGCACGAACAGCCGCGGAGACCCCGACGTACATCGGCCCCGTGAGCGATCTGAACGCGCGCATCGTCGAGGCAGCCGGGCCGGCGCTCGACGGGGGGGCACCCGTCGAGATGTCGTTTGACGTCCGTTCGACCGACCGCGCGGTGCTGGTGCGGCTCGCTGGTGAACTGGCCACGCGGCGCGCGCGCCTCCGGGCCGACGCTGTCGCCGCCGGCGATACCGAACGCGCGCGCGACGGAGACCTGGATCTTCCCGAGCGGACGATTCGCGTGACGCTGACGGGCAGCGCCGGCCAGGGCTTCGCGGCGTTCCAGATGCCCGGCACGGACGTGCTCTTGCGCGGTGAGGCCAACGACTCGGTGGCAAAGTCCATGTCCGGCGGGCGCGTCGTCGTGGTTCCCCACCCCGACGCGACGTTCGCGCCGGAGAAGAACACCATCCTCGGCAACTGCGTCCTCTACGGAGCGACCGGCGGCGAGCTCTTCGTCGGGGGCTGCGTCGGCGATCGCTTCGCTGTCCGCAACAGCGGCGCCGACGCGGTGGTCGAGGGCGCGGGGTTGCATGCGTGCGAGTACATGACCAATGGCGTCGTCATCGTGCTGGGTGGCGTCTCCCACAACGTCGGAGCCGGGATGACCGGCGGCGTGCTCTACCTGCGCAACGAGCATCACCATCTGGTCCACCCGCAGTACCTGCGCAAGGAGCGCATCCTGCCCGAGGACGAGACGTTCCGCGCGCTCGTGACGCGCCACGTCGAGGCCACGGGCAGCCGTCTGGGACGCGAGATCCTCGAGGACCTGCCTGAGGGCTGCCGCGTGTTCCGGCGGTACGTTCCCCGTTGAGCACCGCCCCGCTGAGCACGGTCCCGCACCGATCCCCATTCGAACCAGAATCGAGACACCATGACGCTGCTCCCGCCGCCTGATCACATCCGCGAGGTGGATCGTCCCCTCCACGACGACGTGCGCTTCCTCGCGTCGCTACTGGGTGACGTTGTCCGGCGCCTGGAGGGCGCGCCCGCGTTCGAGGCCGTGGAGTCACTGCGGCGCGACAGCCGCGCGCGACGCCGCGGGGAGATCGGCGCGCCGGATCTGGACGCGCTGCTCGAGCGCGTCGACGCGCTGCCACTCGACGTCGCGGCGACCGTCGCGCGAGCATTCACGCACTTCTTCCTGCTGATCAACACGGCCGAGCAGGTTCATCGCGTGCGGCGCCGTCGCGCCTACAGGCGACGCCCCGACACGCCGGTCCAGCCCGCGTCTCCCCGCTGGGCGCTCGAGCGCCTGCGCGACGCGGGCCACGATGCCTCCACGGTGGCCGACGCGCTCACCGACCTCGACGTGCGTCCCGTCCTGACGGCGCACCCGACCGAGTCCACGCGGCGCACGGTGCTCGCGTTGCAGGCGCGCGTGGCCGACGCGCTGCTGCGCCGCGAGAGCGAGTCCGATCGCGCCGACGCCGAGGCGCGCCTCGCGACGGAGGTCGAGTTGCTCTGGCTGACATCGGAGGTCCGTCGCGACCGTCCGCGGGTCCAGGACGAGGTGAGCACGGTCCTGTGGTACCTGGAAGACCGCTTCCTGGATGCCGCGGGCCGAGTCGGCGAACGGCTGTCGTCCGCGTACACCGAGGTTTTCGGCGCCGCGCTCGATGCCGGCGACCCGGTGCGCATCGGCAGCTGGGTCGCTGGGGATCGTGATGGCAACCCGTTCGTGACGCCGGAGACGACGCTGGCGGCCACGCGGCGTGCCACGCACAGCGTGCTGGGCCGCTACGCGAGCGACGTCGATGCCTTGGTGCGCACCCTCAGCCTCTCGGAGCGCCTCGCGCCGTCGCCACCGTCGCTCCGTGAGGCGATCGAGCGCTGCCGCGGGCTGTTGCCGGAGGTGTGGGAGTCCAATCGCCGCCGAGACGCCGACGAGCCCCTGCGGCTCCTCCTGACGTTCGTGGCGGCCCGCCTTCGGGCGGCGCGCGAGGTCGTGGCCTCCCGCGACGCGGGTCGCGCAGCCCACGAGCCTGCGGCCTACCCGACTGCGCGCGCCCTCCTGGACGATCTCGGGATCGTCGACGAAGCCCTGCACGCGTGCGGCGCCCAACACGCCCGCGAGCGCCTCCTCGCGCCGCTCATTCGGCGCGTACGGCTGTTCGGGTTCCATGGCCTCTGCCTCGACATCCGGGACGACGCGGGCGAACACACCGCAGCGCTCGACGAGGTGACCCGGGCAGCCGGCCTGGGGACTCTCGGGACGGACGGGCTCTCGGCCGAGCTGCTCGGCCGTCGCCCGCTCGTGTCGTCCCACGCCGCCTGGTCCGAGCCCACCGCGCGCGTGCTGGATACGTTCCGCACGATCCGTCGGGTGCAGGACGAGTCGGGCGAGGAGGCCGCCGCGACGTACGTGATCTCGATGGCGTCGTCGCCCGACGACGTGCTGCGCGTGCTGCTCTTGGCGCGCGAGGTCGGCCTGGTGGACCTGTCCACCGACGCCCCGCGCTCCCACCTGGACGTGGCGCCGCTGTTCGAGACCGAACGCGACCTGCTCGCCGCGCCCGAGGTCATGTCGCGCCTCTTCGACGATCCCGCTTACCGGCGGCAGCTCGCCGCGCGTGGCGGCCGGCAAGAGGTGATGGTCGGCTACTCCGACTCGGCGAAGGACGCGGGCGTGCTCTCGGCGGCGTGGGCCCTCTACAAGGCGCAGGAGTCGCTCGCCCAGCTCGGCGCTCGCCACGGCGTGCGCATGTGTGTGTTCCACGGCTCGGGCGGCACCGTGGGCCGAGGCGGCGGCTCTCCGGTGTACCGCGCGCTGCGCGCTCTCCCGCCGGGGACCGTCGATCGCACGATCAAGCTGACCGAGCAGGGCGAGGTGATCTCGCTGAAGCACGGACTGCCCGAGATCTCGGAGCGCAGCCTGGAGGTGCTGGTCACGGGCACGCTCATGGCGTCGTTCGAGGATTGGCGCGAGGACGTGGACCCGACCGACCAGGCGCGCTTCCGCGACGTGATGGAGCGAATGGCGGCGACCGCCGCGCCGGTGTACCGCTCACGCGTGCACGAGAGCGACCAGGTCTTCCGCATGTTCATCGAGTGCACGCCCGTGCGGGAGTTGGCGCACGTGCACTTCGGATCACGCCCCGCGTATCGCGAGCGCGGTGCGGGCACGATGGCGGGTATCCGGGCCATCCCGTGGTCGTTCGGCTGGACGCAGATTCGCCTGATGCTGCCGGCGTGGCTCGGTGCGGGGTCGGCGCTGCAGCAGATCCTCGACGAGCCGGGCGGCGAGGATGTGCTGCGCCGCATGGCGGTCGCGTGGCCGTTCTTCGACGACCTGATCGCGAAGATCGAGATGGTCTGCGCGAAGTCCGACCTCGACGTGGCGCGCCTCTACATCGGGCGCCTCGGAGGAGACCTCGCCCTGCTGTCGGAACTGACCGCCGAGCTCGATCGGACCGTCGCCGCGATCCGTCGCATCCGCGGCACCGAGCACCTCCTCGCGAGCCAGCCCGTGCTGCAGTCGAGCATCGGCCTGCGCAACACGTACGTCGATCCTCTCTCGCTTCTGCAGATCAGCCTGCTGTGGCGCAAGCGCGCCGCCGGCGATACCGCGTCGCCCGAGATCGACGCCGCCCTCGGCACGACGCTGAACGGCGTCGCCCAGGGCCTCCGCAACACGGGGTGACTGCGTCGCGAACGATCACGATGCGATTCTTGCGGCGCCTCGTGCACGCAGGTCCGGGGCGAGTCCGAGAGCGCAACGGATTCGATGCGAGCGAAGCGAGCCGCGCGCGCGGAGCGTGCGCGGGGGAGACCTTGCCCGAGTGGATGAACGGTCGACGTCACGGCAGGCGCGCGCGCACCGAGGTGCGCCTGGAGCGGGTGAACGGATTCGAACCGTCGACATCCACCTTGGCAAGCCCCGAACTCACATCAGAAGCACCCACGAGCCAGCAGGGGTACAGAGTGTCAAAGCCGTGTAGCCACAACACCTTACGACGACCCTCCTGCGTTGCCAAATGTCGTACTGAGGAACCTCGAAAGACCTCCAGAGACACGGTGTTGTGGGCGAGTTGTGGGTTCTCCGGCGAGGCGGCCCGGGGTTCGGGCCTGTGGCGATCACGAAGAGGCTTCCTGTTTGACAGCCCTGCTGGGCCGGCCACGCGCCACCATCCGCCGTCACCTCGCGCTCTTGAGTTCCGGGAACGCGCCCACGTCCACGAACGAGTCGCGGACCCGCGCGAGCTCGTCGCCGAGCGGCGTGCCCGCGAAGGCTCGCGCGGCGTTGTCGAGCAGCTCCCGTGAGCGTTCGGGCTCAGCAGCCGCGCGAGCCTCGTCGAGTCGCCGGCGAGCGTCGCGCGCGAGGACGTCACGTCCCCAGGCGCCCAAGCCCGCGAACGGCCTCTCCAAACGGACAGCGAGTCCGCAGTAAAGCGTCCATGCCTCTGCGAACCGGTCATCAGCGCGTGCGGCCTCGGCGCTGAGAAAACGGTTCGTGAGGTCGCCAGCGGTCTTCCACGAGATCGGGTCGTTCTCAACTCCGATGAGCGAGTCATCCAGCCGCTCGCGGAACTGCTCTGCGCTGTGGAGCCCGGCGAAGTTCGCGATCGGTCGACCGGTCGAGTCCATGACCGCGAAGATGGGCCACTCGCGCATCGGCGTGTTCAGCATCTCCGGCCGTTCGTCGGGGGCCAAGGCACGGAGTTGGGCGGCGGTGAGACGGACCGGGACGAATTCCGCGAATCGCCCAAGGACTGCGTCGGAGCCAAACGTGTTCGCGTCCATCCACATACAGTAGGAGCAGCCTCGAATGCCGCCGAAGAGCAGAACTGGTCGGTCCACCACCGCTGCGATCTCAAGAGCGTCTGTCAGCGAGTCCATCCACCGCACGCCGTCCGTCGTCGTCGGTGTGAACCACTGGAGCGCGGCCGGAACGGTCCTGGGCGCGGTATCGACGCCCAGGTCGCCGAGGGGGATCGCGGCCAGCTCCAAGAGCTCCGGTTCGCCAGGCGACCGCACGTGCCACGCGGCGAGCGCGGCCACGCCGAGAACCAGCACAGCGGCGACGGCCGATCGCCACCGGCTCCTGAGTGCGTCGATCCGCGTCTTCGGCAGGACGTCCCTGACGGACACCGAACTGGGGTGCACGTCGTCTGCGAAGGCTGCAGTGAGTGCGTACACGTCGCGATACGCGTGAAGCAGAACACTCGCCTCGGCGTCGGACTCGATCTCGCGCTTGAGTTGCTCGGCGTCCTCTTCAGAGAGAGTGCCGTGCACGAGCGCGCGGATCCGGTCCTCCAGGAAGCTCTCTTCGTTCATCTCCGTCGCGGGTCTCTCGCCCCGCCTCCTCATTGTGGTCGTTCGGTCTTCGGTGCGTCGGTCACTGGATCGGCATCTCGTTCTGGTACTTCCTAAGTCGTGCCGCGAGCAGCAGAGTCGCGCGGCGCACTCGCGTCGAGACGGTCTTGGCCGGGACCTGAGTCAGCTGGGAGATCTCGCGACAACTCAGCCCTTCGAAGCGGAATAGCACGAACGCCTCGCGCGCCTCTTCAGGCAGGGCGTCCAGCCCCTCCCGGATGCGCGCGAACAGGAAGTTGACTGTGTCGTGCCGCTCCACCGAGTCATCTGCTGGCGTCTCCACCGCTGGCTTGGGAGCTCGGAGCGCGAGGGCGGCGCGTCGCCGGCGGCGCTCACGGTGATTGAGGTACACACGGTAGGCGGTACGTCGCAGGAAGCCATCGAGACTCCCCCGCCCGGAGTACTGATCTCGCTTACGCCAGACGGTGAGGAACGCCTCCTGCAACAGGTCGTCAGCGTCGGCGGGGTTGCGTGACAATCGATACAGGAAGCGGTGGAGAGACACGTGAGTCCGTTCGAACAACGCGGTGAAGTCCGCGCTGCTGACCAAGGACGTCGGCGGCGGTTTCCGCTCGACCGGGATCGACGGGCGACCCGCGGAGTCAGTGCGGTCAGATCCTGGCGAGATGGCGCTCGACTATCGCAGCCGACACGGTGCGCGCGACACGGCTCTCGCACAGGAGATCGACCTGCGCGGAGAGACGGCGGTCCGGGCCAGCCGTGCTCTGGTCCCACGCCGTCGGCACGACACGATCCGCGCCCTCACCTGGGGCGCGCGGCTGCTTCATCCCTGTGTCCTCCTTGGCTTGTCGGCGGCCGGGAGTCGCTTCTCGGCCGATCGCCAACATCGTTGGCGGTGTCGACGCGGCACTCTCAAGCCCGCCACCAAGAGAGACAATACGAGCGGTCTCGGGGCTCTTGGCGATCTCGGGATTCCGAGAAGATCGCGACGATGGTCGGGTTCAGCGACGCGCAACAGGATGGGGGTGTCGTGTCATCTCCCGGCGATCCAGCCGCGCACGAGCACGATGGCGACAGCCATGGATGCGCCGAAGACGGCGCGCCAACGGGACGGCACGTCCCAGATTTCCGACGCGACTACGCCGACGACCACGACGAGCGGCACAGGACGCGACCGCGTGCTGAGGTGGGACGCTTCTCTCACGAGAGTGAAAGCGGGGAACGTGCGGAACGGGTCCAGGTCTTGCAGATCAGTCTGCGGCGCGCGTCTGCGCCCTCGCCGGACGGCTCGGCGCTCGGGCGCCGGAAGAGAGCTTTGAAATCCTGAGTCCGTCGGCTCGCTCGTCGTGTCCTAGAGAGTGGACCAGCCGGCGTGCGACCGGCCGGATCCACGGCGGTCCGTGTCCCCCCCTGGATGCGGGCCGTCTTCACGCTGAGAGGGTCGCGATACGTCAGGCGGACACCCGCGGACTCCGGTCATCGCTTGACGGTCCTCCTCTCGGGCGTGCCGCTCCGCCACCTCCCGGCTGGCCAACGTCCACATGAACAAGCGAGATCGAGGGGTACCGAGTGTCGCGGCTCGACGAGAACGAACTGTACATGGCGAGCGGCGAACCCGTGGTCTGCAGGGCACGGAAGTGCGTTGCCGACGAAGCGCACGCTGCTGGTCGCGGGGAGTCTGAACACGAACTCACCAGGATCAGCCCGCTGGTCGCCCTCTTCGAGTTCGCGGAGCGGGGAGAAGTCCCCGAGTGCGAGAGTTGTCAGCGGCGCCCGCAGGCTGAGGCAGCGCTCGCGCTGGACGTCGCCGAAGGCCTGACCACGCGCCCTGGCGACGACGCGCTGGATGATCCGAGCAGCACCACAGCGCGCGTACTCGCTGGGTGAGAGTTCGGTGCACTCCCGGACACGACGTGCCTTCGGGGATGCAGCGGAGGACCTCATGCTGATCGCTGACAGCCGCCGGGCTGCCTGCGAGCCGCGCGACGGGTGCTGCGACGCCGGAACAGGTCGGCTGATCTCTACGGCACGTAGCGCTCAAGGATGGCACGAAGCTCGGCTGAGAGGTGACGATCCACCGGCCGCCCCCCCATGACATCGGGTATCGCGAAGATGCTCGGATCGGGTGCCAGCATGGCGCGC